>UQTU01000006.1 GCA_900544135.1 uncultured Collinsella sp. | reverse complement strand
TCCCGACGTCGTACAAAGCGTTTCCAGCCATAAAAAAGCCTCCCATTTCTTGTGTCCAAGAAATGGGAGGCAGTTCATATGAGTTGCGGGGTTTTCTTGTGCCTCCGATGCGAAATAAATCGCTCAGATATTACTGATAATCGACGACGTCGATCCAGTTCTTCAGGAACTCATCGTTCACGTTGCGCTTACGAGCGAGCTCGGAAGCGGCGACGATGCTCGTCCACTGACGCACGACCTGCATGGGCATGTCGGCGCGGTCGCAGTAGAGCTCCAGGTAGGCCTCAGCCTGATCCTTGCTGTTGAGGGCAAAGAGCAGGTAGGTGGTGGCAACGTCGGCAGCAGGGGAGCCTTGGGTGGCGTGTGCCCAGTCGCACACATAGAGCTGGCCGTCGTCGCCGACGATGACGTTGGAGGGGTTGAAGTCGCCGTGGCAGACCTTGAACTCCTTGGTCATGCCGTCCAGACGCTCCTGAAGGTTGTAGCGCGTGGTGGCATTGAGCTGATCAAGGCTGTCGATCATGCGGGCGAACTTGTCGCGCTGACGGTTGAGCAGCGGGGAGGTGTAGCCGTGGATCTCGATTTGGAGGTCGACGAACATCTCGAGGTACTCACCAAAGCGCTGGGGCTCGGCAGTCATCTTCTCGGCAAGGGTGGTGCCCGGAACCTTCTCGGTCACGAGCGCCCAGCCGTTGGCGTTCTCGAGCTGGGAAACCTCGAGAGCCTTGGGGCTGCGGATGCCGCACTCATTGATGCGGGCAAGATTCAAAGCCTCGTTGAACACGTCGGAGACAGGCTTGGTCTCGTTAAAGACCTTGACGATCTTGTCGCCCAGGTCGTAAACGACCTTGTTGCCACGGCGGACGAGCTCGGTCTTGGAATCGGGTAGCAGCATGGTTGCATCCTTTCAACGATGCGATAGAAGCGACGGCGGGGGTGTGTGAAACACCCGTGCACCCCCGCCGTTAAAAACCGTGCTAAAACTAGCAGACGGCGTAGTCCTGAGGCTCGCGGCCGTAGTAGGCGTCCAGGTAGAGCTCCTTGATCTCGCTCATGAGCGGGTAGCGCGGGTTGGCGCCGGTGCACTGGTCGTTGAATGCCTGCTCGGTCATCTCGTCGAGGGTGTCGAGGAAGTACTGCTCGTCAACACCGTAGTCGGCGATGGTCTTCTTGACGCCGATGAAGTCCTTGAGCTCCTCGAGCTTCGTGATGAAGTTCTCGAAGACCTCCTTGTCGTCCTTGCCCTCGATGCCGCAGTACTTGGCCATCTCGGCGTAGTTGTGCAGCGCGTTGGGGTAAGGATACTGGGAGAAGGTACCCATCTTGACGGGAGCCTCGGCGGCGTTGTAGCGCATAACGCGGGTCAGGATGACGGCGTTGGCGATGCCGTGGGGCAGGTGATGGAAAGCGCCGAGCTTGTGGGCCATGGAGTGGTTGAGGCCCAGGAAGGCGTTGGCGAAGGCCATACCGGCCATGCAGGAGGCGTTGTGCATCTCCTCGCGGGCATGCGGGTCCTTGGCGCCGTTCGTGAAGCTGGAGGGCAGGTTCTCGAAGACGAGCTTAGCAGCGCGCTCGGAGAGGCCCTTGGTGTAGTCGGAAGCCATGATGGAGACGTAGGACTCGATGGCGTGGGTCATGACGTCGATGCCGGAGGCAGCGGTCAGGCCGCGCGGGGCGGTCATGCAGTTGTCGGCGTCGACGATAGCCATGTTGGGGAGCAGCGCGTAGTCGGCGAGCGGCCACTTGATGCCAGTCTCCTTGTCGGTGATGATGGCGAACGGCGTGCACTCGGAGCCGGTACCCGAAGAGGTCGGGACGGCGACGAAGTAGGCCTTCTTGCCCATCTCGGGGAAGGTGAAGATACGCTTGCGGATGTCCATGAAGTCCATGGCCATGTCCTCAAACTTGCACTCGGGGTGCTCGTACATCATCCACATGATCTTGCCGGCGTCCATAGCGGAGCCACCGCCGACGGCGATGATGACGTCCGGCTCAAAGAGAGCCATCTGCTTGGCACCACGACGTGCGCACTGAAGCGACGGATCGGGCTCGACGTCGTAGAAGCAGTCGTGGGCGATGCCCATCTCGTCGAGCTTGGCCTCGATGGCGCGGGTGTTGCCATTCTTGAAGAGGAACTGGTCGGTGACGATGAAGGCGCGCTTCTTGCCCATGACGTTGCCCAGCTCGTCGAGGGCGACGGGCGTGGAACCCTTCTTGAAGTAGACCTTCTCGGGAGCGCGGAACCACAGCATGTTCTCACGGCGCTCGGCCACAGTCTTAACGTTGATCAAGTGCTTCACCCCAACGTTCTCGGAGACGGAGTTGCCGCCCCAGGAGCCGCAGCCCAGGGTCAGAGACGGCTTCATGCCAAAGTTGTACAGGTCACCGATGCCGCCGTGCGAGGACGGGGTGTTGATGACGATACGGCAGGCCTTCATGACGTGCTCGAACAGGCTGATCTTCTCGGCCTGGGCGGGGTGCACGTACAGAGAGGCGGTGTGGCCCGGGCCACCGGCGAGCACCAGGTGCTCGGCCTTGTCGACGGCCTCCTGGAAGTCCTTGGCGTGGTACATGGCCAGGACCGGGGAGAGCTTCTCGTGGGAGAACTCCTCCTTGGCGGGGTCGGTGGAGGTGACCTCGGCGATCAGGATCTTGGTCTTGGCGGGAACCTCGATGCCGGCGAGCTCGGCGATCTTGGCGGCAGCCATGCCGGGGATGCGGTGGTCGAGAGCGCCGTTCTTGAACATGGCGGCACGCAGGGCCTCCATCTCGGCACCCTGCTTGACGAAGTAGCAGCCGCGCTTCTGGAACTCGGCCTTGACCTGGTCATAGATGGTGTCGATGACGGTCACGGACTGCTCGGAAGCGCAGATCATGCCGTTGTCGAAGGTCTTGGAGTGGATGATGGAGTTGACGGCGAGCAGTACGTCGGCGGTGTCGTCGATGACGACCGGGGTGTTACCGGCGCCAACGCCCAGGGCGGGCTTGCCCGAGGAGTAAGCGGCCTTGACCATGCCCGGGCCACCGGTGGCGAGGATGATGTCGACGTCGCGCATGACCATGTTGGTCAGCTCGATGGAGGGGACATCGACCCAGCCGATGATGCCCTCGGGGGCGCCGGCCTTGACGGCGGCGTCGAGCACGAGCTTGGCGGCGGCGATGGTGCACTTGGCGGCAGCCGGGTGCGGGGAGATGATGATGGCGTTGCGGGTCTTCAGGCAGATCAGCGTCTTGAAGATCGCGGTGGAGGTGGGGTTGGTCGTCGGGATGACGGCGCCCACGATGCCGATGGGCTCGGCGATCTTGGTGATGCCATAAGCCTCGTCGCGCTCCAGAACGCCACAGGTCTTGGTGTTCTTGTACGCGTTGTAGATGTACTCTGCGGCGTAGTGGTTCTTGATGACCTTGTCCTCAAGAACGCCGCGGCCGGTCTCCTCGATGGCCATCTTCGCCAACGGGATACGAGCCTTGTTGGCGGCCATGGCGGCCTCATAGAAGATCTTGTCGACCTGCTCCTGCGTGTACGTAGCAAAAAGCGCCTGGGCCTCTCGCATCTGAGCGAGCTTGGCCTCAAGCGCCTCTACGTTGTCCACAATTGCGGGAGTAGTGTTTTCCGGTGACTTTTTCACCATTTGTGTCTCCTTGCGATCGGAGATTTACCCTACGTCTTGCATGATAGCAAGAAATTATTCGGCGAACGGTAAGATTCCCGTAAAAGGCATACTAAAACGCTTCAATAAACTGAAGCGTTTTAACTAAAACTATCTGCCAGTGCATCGCCACACTCATTGGGGACAGACTTACATGAGTGGTTTCACTCATTTGGGACAGACATCGATTTGCGATTTTGTCGTTTTGGGCCTGTTTTTGTTGCTGATTGGATATAAATAGGTCACAGGCTCAGCATTTCGCGTTCCTTCTCTCCTTTTAGGTGTTGCCTGTACGGCTTTGAAAGGAGAGACCATGCCCCGATGCGCCCGCGAAATTTCGCTCACCGGCTATTACCACGTCTTTGACCGCGGTAACTCCAAACAGATCATTTTTGAAGATGATTCCGACCGCTATCGTTTCCTATCGGACATATCGGACAGGTTTGCGTGCCATGACGTGGCGGTGTTGGCCTGGTGTCTTATGGACAACCACTTCCATTTGATGGTTGATGACCCATATGACAACCTTTCAAAGGCAATGCAGTGCGCGCTGACGGCGTATGCCAAGTATTTCAATGGGAAAACGGGAAGAACGGGCCATCTGTTTGACAATCGCTATTCGCGGGTCGCGGTTGAGTCGGACACGCAGGCAGTGCAGCTGCTCGACTATATTCATCTCAATCCCGTGAAGGGTGCGCTTGACTCGCTCGAGGCGTACCGCTGGTCAAGCTATAAGGCGTATCAGCTGGGCTATGATCCCTTTGACATCTGTGATGCGGCCCCTATGCTTGATGTTGTCGGAGGCTCCCGTCGCTATTGCGAGCATCTCAAGAAAGTTGCCGGGCGCATCTGGTCAGTGGAGGTTCTTCCGCGCCGGCGGATCCCTGATGAGGAGGCCCTTTTCGTTGCGCGCGAAGTTCTGCCGAGCATAGATCCTGCACTGCTCAAAGCCCTGCCACGCCCCGAACGCGATGCCTGCCTGCTGAGGCTCAGGCGGGCACATCTCACGGTCAAGCAAATTGCCCGTATCACCGGTATCGGCGCCACAAGCGTGACCAAGGCAACTGCAGGCTGGAAGGATGCTGCGTGAGGCAGGGGCCGGAGCCAGTCAGTGCGTCGCATGCGTGCTTCATGTCTGTCCCCAATGCGTGAAAGCACTCATGTAAGTCTGTCCCCAATGAGTGCAAAAAAGGCGCCCTCCGTAGGGGAGAACGCCTTTGGTAAGTTCTATGTGAACGCGAGGTCTTTGACCCGGAGAGTCCGAGGTACTTGTTGGTAAGACCTTATTTAGGAGCGCGCAACCTTGCCAGACTTGAGGCAGGTGGAGCAAACGTTCATCTTGCGACGGTGACCATCGACGACGACGTAGACGCGCTGGATGTTGGGGCGGAACTTACGGTTGGTGACGCGGTGAGAGTGGCTGATGGAGCGACCGGCAACGGGGTGCTTACCGCAAACTTCGCAAACTTTGGACATAACTGACCCTCCTTGGGCGACAAACGAACATGTCGCGTTAACAAACAAGCCTGAACTATAGCACAGAAGTCGCTCCCTGTGCGCAATCTACACAGAGATATTCCTCTTTTGGCGATAGTGCCCACGCTACGGCCCTGGACGTAGATCCGATTTGCGTGCAGCAGAGGGGATTATGCCAGCTCGTGCGTGTGTTTTCAAGCTCGTCCCACAAATATATAGGTTTATGGAGCGCCTGCGCACGTTTACGGATTGCTCTGTATTTATGCTCGCAATTAAGCTCGAGGTTGGCTACACTATCCCTTGACCATTAAAGGGGTACGAGATACCCACATGGAATTACATAGCTGCCAAAGAGCAGCCTTTCCTGTGGGTGTCTGGTCCGCTTAAGCGGTCGGGCATCTATTTTTTTGACTGTGTCAGCAGTCAAGACATGTGAGGAAGGAGATCGATGGGCACGACTTCCCCCAAGGCGGTCATCATGGACGAGACCGCCGTCAATCGAGCGATGACCCGCATTGCGCACGAGATTCTCGAGCGCAACGAGGGCTGTGAAGACCTCGCTCTGGTCGGCATCGTCACGCGCGGCGACCTTCTGGCAAAGAAGCTCGCCGAGGAGATCAAGGAGATCGAGGGCGTCGATGTTCCGCTCGGTAGCCTCGACATCAGCTTCTACCGCGATGACTACGCTACCAATTTCGCTCCCGCGATCCACGCTACCAACATTCCCTTCAGCGTCGACGGCAAGCGCGTTGTGCTGGTGGACGACATCCTGTATACGGGCCGTACTATCCGCGCCGCTCTGGAT
Organism: uncultured Collinsella sp.; assembly: GCA_900544135.1. Taxonomy (GTDB): domain Bacteria; phylum Actinomycetota; class Coriobacteriia; order Coriobacteriales; family Coriobacteriaceae; genus Collinsella. Next base: position 103,371 of record UQTU01000006.1, on the reverse strand, counting down.
GCTGTCATGGACCTGGGCCGTCCGAGCCGCATCGAGCTGGCAGTTCTCGTTGACCGCGGTCACCGTGAGCTCCCCATCTCGCCGGACTTTGTCGGCAAGAACGTTCCCTCGTCGCATGAGGAGAACGTGCACCTATATATGAAGGAAGTAGACGGCCGCACCGCTGTCGAGATTAACGACGTCGCGCCGGGTTCCCATGTGGGCTCCGCGCCGCTGGGAGGTGAGTAGTACCGTGGCGTTCAACCATAAGCACCTGATCGACATTACCGAGTACTCCGAAGAGGACATCAAGCTCATCCTCGAGACCGCCAAGGCGTTCTCCGAGGTCAACGAGCGTGCGATCAAGAAGGTCCCCACGCTCAAGGGCAAGACCATCGTCAACATGTTCAACGAGCCCTCGACGCGCACCCGCAGCTCCTTCGAGCTCGCCGAGAAGCGCCTTTCGGCCGACAGCCTCAACTTTGGCGGCTCCTCGACCTCCACGGTCAAGGGCGAGAGCCTCGTCGACACCGTCGAGACCCTCAACGCCTACAAGATTGATTGCATCGTCGTTCGCGATAAGCACGCCGGTGCTCCCTACATCGTCACGCAGAACTCGCCCGCGAGCGTTATCTGCGCCGGCGACGGCAAGCACAACCATCCTACGCAGGCCCTGCTCGACCTGTACACCATCTGGGAGCACAAGGGTGACTTCCACGGTCTGAAGGTCGCTGTCGTCGGCGATATCGCGCACTCCCGTGTCTGCGGCTCGCTGATCCCCGCACTTAAGATCATGGGCTGCGAGACCTACGCTGTCGCCCCCGGCACGCTGCTGCCGCCGGCGCCCGAGGTTCTGGGTTGCGACCACGTGACGAGCGACCTCGATTCCGTCCTGCCCGAGCTGGACGTCGTCTACATGCTGCGCGTGCAGCAGGAGCGCCTTGAGGGCGCTCCGTTCCCCACGATTCGCGAGTATCACAAGCTCTTCGGCCTGACCAAGGACCGCGAGAAGCTCATGAAGCCCGATGCGATCATCTGCCACCCGGGCCCCATCAACCGCGGCGTCGAGTTCGACTCTTATATGGCCGACCACCCGCAACGCTCCGTCATCCTGGAGCAGGTCTACGCCGGTATCTGCGTGCGTATGGCTATCCTGTATCTGCTGCTTGGAGGTGCCGATAATGGCCTTGCTTCTTAAGAACGCCCACGTCGTCGACCCGTCCGTCGATCTAGACGGTGTCGTTGACGTCCTGATTGACGGCGACAAGATCGCCGAGGTCGGCGAGAATCTCGCCTTCGAGGGAGCCGAGGTCCGCGACCTTTCCGGCAAGTACCTCGTCCCCGGCCTGGTGGACATGCACGTTCACCTGCGCGAGCCCGGCTACGAGGTCAAAGAGGACATCGAGAGCGGCACCCGCGCAGCTGCCAAGGGCGGCTTTACCGGCGTGTGCTCCATGCCCAACACCGACCCCGTCACCGATAACGGCACCGTCGTGGAGTTTGTCAAGTCCCGCGCTGCCGAGGTCGGTCACTGCCGTGTCTATCCTTCGGGCGCCATGACCCGCGGCCTTAAGGGCGAGGCCATGTCCGAGATGGGCGATATGGTCGCCCACGGCGCCGTCGCCTTCACCGACGACGGTCGCGGCGTGCAGGGCGCGGGCATGCTCCGTCGCTGCATGGACTACGGCAAGATGTTCGGCAAGGTCTTCATGAGCCACTGCCAGGACGAGGACCTGGTCGGTCACGGCCAGATCAACGAGGGCAAGGTTTCGACCCGTCTGGCCCTCGAGGGCTGGCCGGCTGCCGGCGAGGAGCTTCAGATCGCCCGCGACATCGAGATTGCCAAGCTGACCGGCGCCAAGCTGCACATCCAGCACATCTCCACCGCCCACGGCCTGGAGCTCGTGCGTGCCGGCAAGGCCGCTGGCGTTCAGGTTACCTGCGAGGCCACGCCGCATCACATGTTCCTGACCGAGAACGACCTGGACGAGACCTATAACACCTCGCTCAAGGTCAACCCGCCGCTGCGTACCGAGACGGACGCCGAGGCCATCCGCCAGGGTGTCATCGACGGCACCGTCGACGCTATCGTCACCGATCACGCTCCCCACGCCCCGTGGGAGAAGGCCCGCGAGTTCGAGCTTGCGCCCTTTGGCATGATCGGCCTCGAGACCTCGCTGTCGCTCGTGCTCACCGAGCTGGTCAACACGGGCAAGATGAGCATGGGCCGCATGGTTGAGCTTATGGCCATCAAGCCTCGTGAGATTCTGGGTCTCGACCAGGTTCAGGTCAAGGCGGGCTCCGTCGCCGACCTGACCGTGTTCGACGCGTCCGCCACTTGGACGGTCGGCGAGGACGGATACGAGTCGCGCGCCGAGAACTCCGGTTTTGCCGGCCGCACGCTCACCGGTCGTGCCACCGATGTGTTTGTCGGCGGTAAGCAGACGCTCGCCGACGGCTGCATCTGCTAGCATAGCCTTATCGCTTTTGTGCGCGGTGCCCTTGCGGTGCCGCGCTTTCTGTTCGTTTTGACCATGCAACAGCATGGGGGATTGGAGCGTCTATGCCCACACCTTCCACTGCACGCATGCACGACTTCGAGGTCGTCTCGAACCGGGAGATCGCCGACGGCATCTTCTCGCTCGTTATCTCGGCCCCCAAGCTTGCAAGTGCGCTCAAGCCCGGTCAGTTTGTGAACATCGCCGTCCCCGGCGATGCGTCTTCTCTGCTTCGTGTGCCCTTGAGTTTCTACCGCGCCGACGCCGAGGCCGGCACCGTCGAGCTGTGGTACGCCGTCGTGGGCGACGATACCCGCCGTTTGTCCCAGATGGGCCCTGGCTCCACCTCTAACCTGTTGGGCCCCGGTGGCCGTGGCTGGATGGTACCCGAGGGCACCAGGAAGGCACTGCTCGTCGCCGGTGGCATCGGCGTTCCGCCTGTGCTGTGTCTTGCCGGCATGCTTGCCGAGCAGGGTGTTGATGTGGACGTGTGCCTGGGCTTTGGCACCGCTTCCAAAGTCGTGGGTGTCGATGAGTTCCGTGCGCTGGGCGCCACGGTTAACGTGTGCACCGACGACGGTTCGCTCGGCACGCACGGTTTTTGCACCGATCCTGCCGCCGAGCTGCTTGGCGAGGGCGGCTACGACTACGTGGCCAGCTGCGGTCCCGCCGTCATGATGAAGAAGGTCGCCGCCGCAGCCGCCGAGGCCGGTGCGTACTGCGAGGTGTCGCTCGAGCGCATGATGAGCTGTGGCTTTGGCGCCTGCAACACCTGCAATGTCGAGACGGTCGACGGTATGAAGGGCGCCTGTATGTGCGGCCCTGTGTTCGATGCTTCCAAGGTGGTGGTCTTCTAGTGGGTACCGTGAACATGGCCGTCGATTTCGGCGGCGTCAAGATGCAGAACCCCATCAACACCGCAGCCGGTACCTTTGGCTACGGTTGGCAGTTCCAGAACTTCTTTGATGTTTCCCAGCTGGGCGCCATCACCACCAAGGGTTGCGCTGCCGAGCCCTGGCCCGGCAATCCCGCGCCTCGCATGGCCGAGATCCCGGGCGGCATGATCAACTCCGTGGGCCTTCAGAACCCCGGCGTGGCCGCCTTTGCCCGTGAGTCCGGTCCTTGGCTCGAACAGCTGTCCAAGGACGGCTGCCAGGTCATCTGTCAGGTTGCCGGCCACTCCGTTGACGAGTTTGTCCGCGCACTCGAGATGTATGTCGAGCTGTGCCCCTGGGCTGCCGGCTACGAGATCAACGTGAGCTGCCCTAATATTGCCGCCGGCGGTGCCGCCATGGGATCAACGCCCGAGGGCGCCTCTTCCGTTATGGCTGCCTGCCGCAAGGTGACCGATAAGCCGCTGTTCGTAAAGATGGCTCCGGTCAACGTTGCCGAGATTGCCAAGGCTCTCGAGGCCGCCGGCGCCGACGGCCTTTCGGTCATCAACTCCATCCAGGGCATGGCCATCGACGTTCATACCCGCAAGTCCCGCGTGGCCAAGCCCAAGGGCGGCCTTTCGGGCCCGCTGTGCCACCACATCGCCGTGCGCATGGTCTGGGAGGTCGCTCAGGCCGTCGATATCCCCATCAACGGTGTCGGCGGTGTCATGACTGGCGAGGATGCGGCTGAGTTTATCCTGGCCGGCGCCACCTGCGTGTCGGTCGGCATGGCCAACTTCGTCGATCCGTGTGCTTCGCTTAAGATCGCGCATGAGCTCGAGGCCTGGGCCGAGTCCCAGGGCGTAAAGGACATCAACGAGCTGGTGGGTGCTTTCGAATGCTAGAGAATGATGCCCGCGACCGTGTTATCGTCGCCCTCGACTGCGACCGTGAGCGCGCGCTCGAGCTCGCCCACGAGCTTTCGGGCCATGCCGCCTGGCTCAAGGTCGGCATGACGCTCTATTACGCTGAGGGTCCCCAGATCGTCAAGACCTTTAAGGACCTTGACTTTAAGGTCTTCCTCGACCTTAAGTTCCATGACATTCCGCATCAGGTGCGCGGCGCTGCCCGCTCGGCCTCGCTTGCCGGTGCCGACCTGCTTTCGGTCCACGGCCTGGGCTCGGGTGCTATGCTCGCTGCCTGCCGCGAGGGTGCCGAGGAGGCGCGTGAGGACCGCGCCAAACTCGTCGCCATCACCGTGCTCACGAGCATGAATCAGGATGCCTTGAGCGAGATCGGCGTCGAGTCGCCCGTGGCCGAGGAGGCCGCCCGCTTGGCAAAGCTTGCTCAGGCCAACGGCATCGATGGCATCGTGTGCTCACCGATGGAGGCTCACGACATGCGTGAGCTGCTGGGTCCTGATGCCCTGATCGTGACTCCGGGTGTGCGTCCGGTGGGTGCCGCCCTTGGCGACCAGTCCCGCGTGGCGACGCCTTCCCAGGCTATCGAGCGTGGCGCAAGCCACATTGTGGTGGGCCGTCCCATCACCGGTGCCGACGATCCGCTTGCCGCCTTTGACGCCATCGTCGCCGAGCTGGTCGAAAACGTCGCGTAAAAGATTCCCCTAAGTCACCACTTTTGGGTCTCATTAGCACAAAATAGCCCCTGTGCCTGCGTAAACTTTCCCATCCTTTGTGTGGAATCGCAGGTCAGGGGCTTAACTTTGGGCGCAGTATATTGCACTTTTTGCGGGTATCGTCTAACCTATGGAGCCGCGATTAGGCATTTTGTACGTTCTACGTGCTAAAATGCCAATTATTGAATCAGATATAACCCAACTATTTGGAGGTACGAATGGCACTCCCTCAGCTTACCGACGAGCAGCGCAAGCAGGCTCTTGAGAAGGCTGCTGCCGCACGTCACGCCCGCGCTGAGCTTCGCGAGCAGATCAAGAAGGGCGAGAAGTCCCTCGAGTCCGTGCTCAACTCCGATGACCCCATCGCTTCCCGCATGAAGGTTTCCACCCTCATCGAGTCTCTCCCCGGTTATGGCAAGGCCAAGGCCGCCAAGATCATGGAGGAGCTCGGTATCTCCGCTACTCGTCGCGTCCAGGGCCTCGGCGTCCGTCAGCGCGAGCAGCTCCTCGAGCAGCTGACCAAATAAGTGAGCGCTCAGGATTCCAAGCTCTTTGTGATTTCTGGACCGTCAGGCGCAGGCAAGGGTACGCTCGTCACTCGTGTGCGCGAGCGCCGCTCGAACCTGGGTCTGACGGTTTCGGTTACCACGCGAGCACCACGCAAAGGTGAGGTCGACGGCGTCAACTACTTTTTTCTGACGCGTGAGGAGTTCGACCGCCGCGTGGCAAACGGTGAGTTTGTTGAGTGGGCCGAGGTCCACGGTAACTGCTACGGCACGTTGGTGAGCGAGGTCACATCCAAGCTCGCCTCGGGCTCGTCTCTGATTTTGGAGATCGATGTCCAGGGCGCCCTGCAGGTGAAGGAGCGTTTCCCCGAGGCCGTGCTGATCTTTATCAAGCCGCCTTCGCTTGAGGTGCTCCGCGAGCGTCTAGTCGGTCGCGGTACCGAGACGCCCGAGACGATTGAGCTGCGTATGGCAAACGCCGCCGATGAGCTTGCCCTTGCCGACCGCTACGACGACGTCGTGGTGAATGACGATCTCGACCGCGCGACCGATGAGCTCGTTCGCGTTCTCGATATGCATGAAAGGATCTGAGGTCCGTGTCCGTTGTAAAGCCTTGTATTGACGATCTTCTGGAGAAGACCGATCATAACCGCTTCCTGCTCGCTTCGCTTGCCTCCAAGCGCGCCTGCGACATCAATAGCATGCTGCGTGGCCAGCACAACCGCGTGCTTGCCGTCCAGGATGTCGATGACATCACCATCGGGCTTTCCGGTGCCGATACCATCTCGATGGCTATGGACGAGATTGTCGACGGCGACATCTCTTACGACGAGGCCCGTTACGAGAAGGCGCTCGGCCACAAGGTTGCTGAAGCCTAAATGGCGGCTCGCGTCTGCCTAGTCCACTATCACGAGGTTGGACTGAAGGGCAAGAACCGCGCACATTTTGAGCATATCCTCATGGATAACATTAAGGCGGCCTTGGCCGCCTTTTCCGTGAACGCCGTGTCTCGAATTTCCGGTTATATCCTCGTGACCTTTAACGAGCATCAGGCCGACGAGGCGGCGCGTGTCATCCGCACCGTCCCCGGCGTTGCTCGTGTGTCTTTGGCGTATCACACCAACCGCGACCCGCAGGAGTACTGCGCCGCCGCCGTGAAGGCGCTGCGCGAGTTTGGTTCCTTCGATTCGTTTAAGGTGCACGCCAAGCGCTCCAATACTGACTATGAGCTCACCTCGATCGATATCAATCGTCAGGTGGGCGAGGTACTGTGTGAGGCCTTCCCCGATAAAAAGGTTCAAATGCACGACCCCGATGCAATGGTGCACGTACTGGTGGTCCAGGGCAGCGTTTATGTGTACGCGCGCTCTGAGCGCGGCGTGGGCGGTCTGCCGGTGGGTTCTGCCGGCAAGGTCGTGACGCTGCTGTCGTCGGGTATCGATTCTCCGGTGGCGACCTGGATGCTCGCGCGTCGCGGCGCGGTGTGCGTGCCGGTGCATTTCTCCGGTCGTCCGCAGACGCCCGATACGAGCGAGTATTTGGTGCAGGACATCATCCGTGCGCTTGCGCCGGGTGTCCAGATCGGTCGTCTGTACGTGGTGCCGTTTGGCGACTGCCAGCGTGAGATTTCGGTTACCTGCCCCAGCAACCTGCGCGTGATCATGTACCGCCGCATTATGTATTCGGTTGCTGAGCGCATTGCACACATCGAGGGTGCCAAGGCTATCGTTACGGGCGAATCGCTTGGGCAGGTTGCCTCCCAGACGCTTGAGAACATCATGGCCGTCAACGAGGCCGTGAAGATCCCCGTGTTCCGTCCTCTCATCGGTTCGGACAAGCAGGAGATCATCGCACGTGCCGAGGAGATCGGTACATTCGATATCTCGACTGAGGCCGCTCCCGACTGCTGCACGCTGTTTATGCCGCGCCGTCCCGAGACGCACGCTAAACTCGATGCCGTGCATGAGGCCTGGGAGTTGTTCGATCATGAGGAGATGATCGAGCGCCTGCTTAAGCAGACCGAGTACATCGACTTCGAGAGCAACACGTACAAGGCCCCTAAGACCTTAAAACGCAAACATTCGGAGCTTGCTCCGCGTGAGATTTACCAAGATCACGAATAAATTTGTGCATAGACCGACGATGCGCCTGCATCGTCGGTCTTTTGCTATCTGGGCATTAGGCGATAAACGGTTCATTTGTCGACGTTTGCCTGAATAAATGGACATTATTGCGCAAGGTTTTGGTCAGCTTTTGGTTTGACCGCGAAAACCGGTTTTGGGGCGTGGCTGTTGCGGAGCTCCTTTCCTGACACGATGGTGTTGGGAGGTTTTGCTATGGCGCAGCGCGAACAACATGAACGAGTCAAAAAGATGGACCGCTGGGCGGGCAAACTGCTCGGTCATAAGGCAGTGGTGATGGCGATACTGGTCGTCATTGCGATGGCGAGTGGACTGGCAATGGCGAACCTTGGCGGCAGTGCCGGCGGCGTGTCGTTTGAGCGTACTGATGGTTCGGGCTCGTTAGTGGAGCCGGGATCCGGCGATGCCTCGAGCGGAAAGACATCCGAAGGCTCTTCGACTAAGGCTTCTGCCGCGGCAGAGGTCTATGTCGATGTCAATGGCGCCGTTGTGTCGCCCGGCGTATATCGTCTCAAGGACGGCGCGCGGGTGGCTCAGGCGATTGATGCCGCCGGCGGGCTGGCGCCCGAGGCAGACGTCACGGGGCTCAATCGGGCATCTAAGGTCGTCGATGGACAGAAGATTCACGTTCCAACGGTAGGGGAGCAGCAGGCGTCCATTGCGGAAGCCGGTGTTGATGTTGGGGCTTCCGCATCGTCGGGCGTTAGTGGCGCAACAGGTCTAGTAAACATCAATACGGCAAGCGCAGAAGAGCTGCAGACGCTCTCGGGCATCGGCCCCTCCATGGCCCAGTCGATTATCGATGAGCGGACAAAGAACGGTGCTTTCGCCTCGGTTGACGATCTGATGCGTGTGTCGGGAATCGGCGAGAAGAAGCTTGCCAAAATCAAAGATTGCATCTGCGTATGAGTGCGACCGAGCGCGAGCACGTGATGCCTCCGCGGCCCCTGATTCCGTGGACGATGGCCCTGTGTGCCGGCATGTGCATGAGCTGCGTCTTGGTGCTCAACATAGCCGCTGATGCGCTGCTGAGGGAGCGGGCGCCGGCGGTCGGGCCGCTATGGGCCATTCCCGTTGCGGCAGCGGTATTCGTTGTGCTGGCTCAATCTTGTGCGCGGCTTGCCCCTTGGAAGCGGTGGCTGTATGCCGCTTCCGTCGGTCTCGTGGCGGGAGCGGTCGTCTCGGCGTGGTGGGCCGTGGATGTGCTCAGTGCCTCGAAGGCGCTCGATGGTCGAGCGGCAAGCAGCCTCGAGTTTGTCGTGCAGGGTGACCCATCCATAAACGACGACGTGTATTCCTATACCTGCGAGGCACGCGCGGACGGTAAGAACTTGGCAACGGTTCGCCTATCGTGTGATCGTGAGCTCAAGGTCGGGGCGCACGTGCGTGTTATCGGTCGCGTTTCACGTTTTGAGAACGATGCATATGGACGATCGCGCGTGCTCCGAGGCGAGGCGCGTAAGGTTAAAGCCGTTCGGATTGTGTCGGTCGATGAGGGTTCTCCGGGGCCGCTGCTTCGGCTGCGAAATGGGCTGCTTGCGTCCATCGCGCCTGCGACCGACCCGGCGCGTGCGCTCATAGCCGGTGTCGTCTGCGGTCGTTCGGCCGAGCTGCGCGTCCAGCCGGCGGGCGACTGGTTTTCGGTGACGGGAACGGCGCATCTTATCGCCGTCTCGGGCAGCCATTTGGCCATCGTGGGGTTTGTAATCGAGGGTGTATTGCAAAAGATTCGGTGCCCACGTTGCCTTCAGCGGGCGATATTGGCGATAACGCTTGTGGGTTACGCTGCCTTTACTGGCGCGTCTCCCTCGGCCGTGCGTGCGTGCTGTATGGTGTTCGCGACGCTTGTCGTAAACGGCGCGGGGCGTCGCCGGCACGGCCTTTCGGCACTCTTCGTAACCATGTCCATCTTTGTGCTACTGCGGCCGACGGTGCTGTTCGAGATGGGCTTTCAGCTTTCATGTGCCAGCGTCTTTGCCATTCTGTGCTTTTGCCCCTATGCGACCTACGCTTTGAGTGAGCTGGGTGTGCCATCGGGCGTTGCCAGCATGCTTTCCGTCACGCTGTGCTCGCAACTGGCGATACTTCCCATTACCATTCCTGCCTTCGGTACATTCTCGCTCATTGCTCCGTTGGCAAATGCGGTCATCGGTCCGGTTGTGAGCGTATTGCTCGCTGTGTCGATCGTGCTGGCTCCCTTTTCGCTCGTGGGACCGTTGCGGACTTGGGCGCTCGTTGTGCCCATGATTGCCGCCCGTTGCGCGCTGTTCTTCGAGCAGCTGTTTGCCGCCGTGCCGGGTGCATACGTGAGCGTGCCGCCCGATAGCATGTGGATTTACCTATTGCCGTGTTTTCTGGCGGTTCTGCTGGTCTGGTGGCCGCGTCCCCGTGCACGTCCTATGGCGGCGGGGCTTGCATGCCTGATGCTCTTGGCTGCGATTCCGTACGTCTATTGGGATCGATTCGCTCCGCCTTCGGTGACGGTGCTCGATGTGGGCCAGGCCGATGCGATTCTTATCCGCCAAGGCGGCGCAGTAGCTCTCGTCGACTGCGGGCTCGACGAGCGCGTGGTGGCGGCGTTGGTTCGCAATAACGTGCACCATATCGATGCCGTCTTTGTGACGCATTGGGATGAGGACCACTGGGGTGGTTTGCCTGCCGTGCTCGAACAGTTTTCGGTCGGAACGATTGCCGTGGCGGCGGATGCGCTGGAGGATGCTCCTGCCGAGGTATTGAACCGACCTGGCGTGGAGTATCGGCAGGTGCGCCGTGGGGATACGGTCGACATCGGCTCATTTTGCGCCCGCGTGATGTGGCCATTCGAGTCCGTGGATGGCGAGGGAAATGAGGACTCGCTTGTCCTGCTGCTCTCTTATGTTCAGGAAGGTAAGGGCCTGCGAATACTTCTCACCGGTGATGCCGAGCTCGACCAAGAACGGGAATTCGTGCAGGAGGTGGGGGATATCGATGTACTTAAACTTGGGCATCACGGCTCCAAGGTTTCAGTCGATGGTGAGTTGCTGGACGTCCTGAAGCCCGAGCTTTCCCTCGCAAGCGCCGGTGAGGGGAATCGATACGGCCATCCGTCCGATGCCTGCATCGATGCCGTTAAGGAAGCGGGTGGTGTGTTCGCGTGTACCATCGAACACGGCGACATTACCGTCGCACCGACTGCGAATGGCTTTGTGATGCGATGCCAGCGACCGTGACGACGTCGTTGGCGTGTGGTGGGCCCCTGGGCTAGAATGGCACGGAACGAATGCGAAGGCCTGCGGGAGGGGAGCGCAATGTCCGAAACCGGTTTGCTGCCGGCATATCTGATCGTCGGTACCGACGGAGTTAAGCGCGATCACGCCGTCTCGCGTATGAAAGCGCGTCTGGAAAAGTCGGGTATGGTCGAGTTCAACCTCGACGAGCGAGACATGACCAAGGACCCCGATATCGAGTCCATTATCGGATCGCTTAACACCTTTCCGATGGGCAGCGAGTTTCGTCTGGTAATCCTCGATGGCTGCTCAAAGCTCGCCAAGGCGGTCTCGGAGCCGCTCGTTGGGTATCTGGCGAGTCCCAGCCCCACTACGGTCTGCCTCATCATCGCCGACTCACTTGCCAAGAATACGCGCCTGTATAAGGCAATCGCCAAGATCGACAAGAAGGCTATCGTCGATTGCTCGGGTACCAAGCGCTGGGAACTGCCGCGCCGTGTTCAGCAGATGGCGACGCAGCGCGGTAAGTCGATTTCGACGGCGGCCGCCGAGGAGCTCGTCTCGCGTTCGGGCGAAAACACGCGCATGCTCGATAACGACTTGGCTAAGCTTGCCCAGATGGTCGAGTCGCCTCAGATTGAACTTGCCGATGTTGAGCGCTGGATTGTCCGTACGGCCGAGGTTCAACCCTGGGACTTCCTCAACGCCGTCTCGGCTCGCGATATGCGGCGATCGCTCGAGCTCTTCAATCTGCTGCCCGCCAAGAGCTATGTGTGGACCTACACGCTGCTGTGCGGTCGCATCCGTGAGCTGATCGTCGCCAAGGCGCTCGATGCGCGTGGACAGGGTCGTGAGCTGGCCGCAACGCTCAAGCTCCAGTCCTGGCAGGTCAAGAATCACCTGACTTGGGCGCGTCGCTTTTCGATGGCAGAGCTCGTCGCAGCGCTCGAGGGTGCGGTCGATGTGGAGCTCGCGCTCAAGGGCTCTGCCGATTCTGAGACCGCGCTTTTGCTCTGGATTACGAACATCTTGAGAAAATCGTGATGATACCTGCCTATTTGACAAATTCGTTCTATTCCTTTGAGGGGGAGCGTGCTATAGTAGGCGCTTGCATGACCTCACCGTGTCTCAGAGGTGTCATACATTTTTTGCAAGGAACTCGAAAGGAACTCCAGAAGTGGCAAACATCAAGTCTCAGAAGAAGCGTATCCGCACCAATGAGGCAGCTCGCATGCGTAACAAGGCTGTCAAGTCCGAGCTCAAGACGCTGACCAAGCACGTCCAGTCCGCCGTCGCCGAGGGCGACGCCGAGAAGGCCCAGGCTGCCCTCAAGACCGTTACCAAGCGTCTCGACATGGCTGCCGCCAAGCATGTTATCCACAAGAACCAGGCTTCCAACCGCAAGTCCGGTCTTGCCAAGCTCGTGAACAGCATCAACGCCTAAGTTGTAAATTTCACACTACACAGATTACGCGCATAAATGGAGCCTGTTTTATGGAACAGGCTCCATTTTTTGTACCGCTCGGGTAAGATAGTCCGCATGATTACTTCAATTGACATTTCCCACATCCGCAACTTCTCAATCGTTGCGCACATTGACCATGGCAAGTCTACGATCAGCGACCGCATCCTCGAGCTCACCCATACCGTCGACGAGCGCGACATGGAGTCGCAGCTGCTCGACACCATGGATATCGAGCGCGAGCGCGGCATCACGATCAAGTCCAACGCCGTCCGCGTGTCCTATGACGCCGACGACGGCGAGACGTATCAGTTCAACCTCATCGATACGCCGGGCCATGTAGACTTTACCTACGAGGTCTCGCGTTCGCTGGCCGCTTGTGAGGGCGCGGTGCTCGTCGTCGACGCCACTCAGGGTGTCGAGGCACAGACCGTCTCCAACGCGACGCTCGCCATGAACGCCAATCTGGACATTGTGCCCGCCATCAACAAGATCGACCTGCCCTCGGCCCATCCCGACGAGGTTAAGACCGAGATCGAGGACGACCTGGCGATTCCCGCCGATGATGCCGTGTGCGTCTCGGGCAAGACCGGCGAGGGCATTCACGATCTGCTGGAGTCCATCGTCTTTTTGATTTCGCCGCCTAAGGGCGATGCAAACGCTCCGCTCAAAGCGCTCATTTTGGATTCGTACTTTGACGAGTATCGCGGTGTGGTGGCTACGGTGCGCGTCTTCGATGGTTCCATCAAAAAGGGCGATACCCTGCTTATGATGCAGGCCAAGGGCGACTTTTTGGTCGACGGCGTGGGCGTCAAGCGTCCTGCCGAGACCCCGGTCGACGCGCTGACCGTCGGCGAGGTTGGCTATGTGGTCACGGGTCTGAAGGACCCCGAGGCTGTGCGCGTGGGCGATACCCTTACGTGGGCTTCGAACCCCTGCCCCGAGCCTCTGCCGGGCTACCGCGAGGCCAAGCCCATGGTCTACACGGGCCTGTTCCCGATCGACAACAAGGACTACGAGAACCTGCGTGACGCCCTCGATAAGCTGCACGTCAACGACCCGTCGTTGGTGTGGGAGCCCGAGACCTCGGTGGCGCTCGGCTTTGGCTTCCGTGTGGGCTTCCTGGGCCTGCTGCACATGGAAGTCGTCAAGGAACGCCTGGAGCGCGAGTTCAACCTGGACCTCATTGCCACGAGTCCCTCGGTCGACTATCACGTCTACAAGACCGACGGCGAAATGATCGATGTCCGCAGTCCGCAGGACCTTCCCGAGGCCACACGCATCGATCGTATCGAGGAACCCTACCTCAAGGCAAAGATCATCTGCCCGCCTGAGTACACGGGTGCCGTCATGCAGCTCGCCATCGAGCACCGCGGCGTCACAACCGACATGATCCACCTGACGAGCAAATCGGTCGAGATGCGCTTCGATATGCCGCTCGCCGAGCTCATCTTGGACTTCTTCGATCAGCTCAAGAGCCGCACCAAGGGTTACGCCTCGCTCGACTATGAGTTCAACGAATATCGCCCCTCTGAGCTCGTCAAGCTCGACATCCTGCTTTCGGGCGACGAGGTGGACGCGCTTTCGTTTATCGTCCATAAGGACAAGGCATATGGCCTGGCCCGTGGCCTGTGCGACAGGCTCAAGGAGATCATCCCGCGTCAGCTGTTCGAGGTGCCCATCCAGGGTGCTATCGGCAACAAGATCATCGCCCGTTCCACCGTCAAGGCGCGTCGCAAGGACGTTCTTGCTAAGTGCTACGGCGGCGATATCTCGCGTAAGCGCAAGCTGCTCGAGAAGCAGAAAGAGGGCAAGAAGCGTATGAAGGCCATCGGATCGGTCGAGGTCCCGCAGGAGGCCTTTATGGCGATCCTCAAGGTGGACGAGTAGGTCTATGGCTCTTTCCGAATATAGTCTGCGGCTGCTGGGCGCCTATGCCGAGCAGCCGTTCCTTATGGCTCCCATGGCGGGCGTGACCGACCCTGCCTATCGCATCATGTGTCGCCGCCGCGGTGCCAACCTTGCCTACAGCGAGATGGTGAGCGTGGCAGGCCTTGCCTATGCCAGTAATAAGACGTGGCGCCTGGTGCTACCGGCCGACGAGGAGCAGCAGATTTGCGTGCAGCTCTTTGGCTCCAAGCCCGATCAGTTTGCGAGCGCCGTCGCCGCCGTCGAGGAGCGCGTTGGCGATCGCCTGTCATTGATTGATATCAACATGGCCTGTCCGGCTCGCAAGGTCGTTACCAAGGGCGAGGGCTCGGCGCTTATGCGCACGCCCGACCTGGCCGAAAGAATCGTCGAGGCAGCGGTGGGCGCGGCGCATGTTCCCGTGACCGTGAAGATCCGCAAGGGCTTTTATGCCGAGGACCGCAATGCCGCGACGTTTGCCCAGATGCTTGAGGGCGCAGGGGCTGCCGCAGTCGCCGTGCATGGTCGTTGCGCCACGCAGCTCTACACGGGCCAGGCCGATTGGTCGGTCGTCGATGAGGTTGCCGACGCTGTCGAGATTCCCGTGATTGGCTCGGGCGATGTGTTCTCGGCCGAGGACGCTGCTGAGCATCTGCACGGCTCGGGTGCCAGCGCGGTGTTTATCGCGCGCGGCATCTACGGCAATCCGTGGGTGTTCGGCGATGCCCGAGCCCTTGCACTCGATGGCACGCCGGTTCCTTCTCGCTCCTCGGTCGAGCGCCTGGAGGCTCTGCGCGAGCACCTGACGTTGACGCACGAGCTTCTGCCGCTCATGTCGCGTGCTCGCACGTACGCAAGCTGGTACTTAAAGGGCATGCCCCATGCCGCCGCCTGGCGCGCTCAGGTGGTGCGTTGCTCTACGTACGAGGAGTTCATGGCGCTGGTCGATGATATCGAGCGCGATGTGGTGGCCTGCGAGGCCGCGCTTGCCGCCGGTGAGTCGGTGCCCGCTCATCCGCTGGAGGCTTAAGGGTGGCCGTTACCGCGCTGTACGTGCACGTGCCGTTTTGCGCTCAAAAATGCCGCTATTGCGACTTTGACTCGCGCAGCTTTGCTCTGTGTGATTTGGATGCCGCGCTCGATTCCTATTTTGAGCAGTTGTATGCGCGCCTCGATTCCTTTGGCGACGCCGGGGCGCTTGCGCAGGTCCGCACGGTCTATACTGGCGGCGGCACGCCATCGCTGGCAGGGGAGCGCTTGGTGGAACTTGCCCGGCGTATCTCCATGTGGTGCAAACCCGTTGAATTTACTTGCGAAGCCAATCCTGAGTCCCTGACCGCTGAGCTCGCCTCAGCGCTTGCCGAGGCGGGTGTCACGCGCATCTCTCTGGGCGTGCAAACCCTCGACAATACCGAGCTGGCTGCTATTGGCCGCATTCACGATGCCAATCGGGCACTTGCGGCTATCGCGACGGTGAAGGACGCTGGCCTCGATGCGTCGTGCGACCTGATGTGCGGCCTTCCCGGGCAGACGGCCGCAAGCTGGCGGAGCACGCTCGATGGCGTGCTGGCGGCGGCGCCGCATCATGTATCGGTGTACCCGCTCACGCTCGAGGAGGGCACACCACTCTATCGCATGGCATGCCGTGACGAGTCGCTTGAGCCCGATGAGGATTTCCAGGCCGCATGCATGGACGTTGCGCGCCAGCGGCTGAGTTCGGCCGGCTACCATCCGTATGAGGTGGCGAGCTACGCGCTCGATGGGCATGAATGTGCCCATAATATCGCCTACTGGACTGGTCGGGGCTACCTGGGCCTGGGTCGTTCTGCCGCGGGCATGCTCGACGACGAGGATTTCGACCGCTTGGCTGGACTGTTTTCCGGCGTGGCTCCCCGTGGTGACTTTCACCGCGTGCGTTTGGTACAACGCGACGATGCCGCGACGATGTTTGATGCCGAGTATCTGTCGCGGCGCGAGGCGGCGGCCGAGGACCTGATGCTCGCTTGTCGCATGACGCGCGGTGTTGATTCCGACCTGTTGGTTCGCGCGTCTCGTGTCATCCCTGCCGATGAACTGGCAGCGGCTTGTGATCGCGCTCTTGAGCTTGGGCTTGCCACTTGGGTGCCCGAGCACGGTGATACCCATGCGGGGCCTATCGCCTCTGTCGATGTCATCGCTGGCTGCTCCTGTGCCCGTCTGGCGCCGACCCATCTGGGCTGGCTCGATGGAAATGTTCTGTTCGAGCTGTTTTGGGATCTAGCTTAGGCCGCTCGGGTAGAATTACCGGAATATATACGCTGCTGTGAGCAGGAGGTTGCCGCGCATGGCGACGATGAACGAAAAAGATTACTACGAGATTCTGGGTGTCTCCAAGGACGCCACCTCGCGTGATATTCAAAAGGCCTTCCAGCAAAAGGCCCGTAAGCTCCATCCGGACGTCAATAAAGAGCCGGATGCCGAGGAAAAGTTTAAAGAGGTTTCCGAGGCCTACGCCGTGCTTTCGGATGAACAAAAACGTGCGCGCTACGACGCCATGCGTTCTGGCAATCCCTTTGCCGGTGCTCCTACGGCTTCGCCCTATGGTGGCGGCTACGCCGGCAGCACGGGCTATGGCAATCCCTTTGAGGGCGGCTTTCCCTTTGGTGGCGCCTGGGGCCAGCAGCGTCGCGGCCAGGCTGCCTACAATCCCGAGAACGGCGCCAACGTGGTCGTCGATATCAAACTCGACGCCAAGGAGGCCAAGGGCGGTGCCCGCAAGACCGTCCGCTACACGCGCTTCGATACCTGTAGCAACTGCGGCGGCTCGGGCTCCGTTTCGTCTGAGCATGCCCATACCTGCCCGAGCTGCGGTGGCCGCGGCCACATCGACGTCGACCTGTCCTTCCTGTTTGGTGCGGGCACGTTCCAGTCGGTCTGCCCCGAGTGCGGCGGTTCCGGTAAGGTCGTGGCCGACCCCTGCCCCGATTGCGGTGGCAGCGGCCGTGTCCGTGTGACCTCCGAGCAGACGATTGAGTTTCCTGCCGGCACGCACGATGGCGACGAGGTCCGCATTAGCGGCATGGGCCATGCTGGCACTAACGGTGCCGCGGGCGGCGACCTGGTCGGCCGCGCCCATGTTGAGGCCGAGCGCTTGGAAGGCAAAGCTCGTACTGGCTTTTACCTGATGGGCATTGTGGCGCCGTTTTTGGTGCTGTCGGCCATTTCGGGCGTGTTCTCGGCCTTTGCCGTGATGTGCTTTATTCCGTTTACCATGGGCCTGTTCATGGTGCTTTCGGACGGTGTGCTTCATCGCAGCCTGCTGTGGTGGAAGCGCGGTGCGATGCAGTTTGCCAACGGTTTTGCCAACGGCTTCATGTTCGCGCTCGTGTCGGTTTGGTTCGCGAGCTGCTCGCAACGGGCCATGCTTTCGCCGTATCAAATGCAATAACATCAAACCCTTTGTTTGCGGTCGGCCCAGCTTGGGTATAGGACGCACTGTGACAATAATGAAAGTCGGAAGGATTCGGTCGTGTCGGAAAATAGGGATTACTACGAGGTGCTTGGCGTCGACAGGGATGCCGACGCGCGGACGATTAAGCGTGCGTTTTTAAAGAAGGCCCGTACCGTACATCCGGATGTTTCGGACGATCCCGAGGCCGAGGCCAAGTTCAAGGAGCTCAACGAGGCCTATTCCGTTCTTTCCGATGATCAGAAGCGTGCTAACTACGACCGTTACGGCACTGCCGACGGTCCTGGTGGTTCGGGCTATGTCGACATCAACGATATCTTTGGTGGCATGGGCATGGACGACCTGTTCTCGTCGTTCTTTGGCGGTGGCGCCGGTGGTGGTGCCCGCAGCCGTCGTGAGCGTCGTCGCGGACGTGACATGGCCATCTCGCTTTCGGTGACGCTCGAGGAGGCGGCGCTCGGCTGCAAAAAGACGATCAGCTATGACCGCCTTGCTCCTTGCGAGGACTGCAACGGTACCGGTAGGGCCGAGGGTGCACAGGAAAAGCAGTGCGGTCGCTGCCACGGTACGGGCTACGTCACGACGGTTCAGCGATCGTTTTTGGGCCAGGTTCAGTCTTCCTCGCCTTGCCCCGACTGCCATGGCGAGGGCACGGTTATCGACCATCCCTGCGAGACCTGCGACGGTCAGGGCCGCACGCCTTCGCACGAAAAGATCGACATCGATACTCCCGCCGGCGTTTCGACCGGTCGCCAGCTGCGTGTGAGCGGCTTTGGCGAGGCCGGCCTTCGCGGCGAGCCTTCGGGCGACCTGATTGTCAACGTGCGCGTTGCCGACCATGAGCGCTTTAAGCGCAACGGTGACGACCTGTACCTGGTGAGCGATATCTCGATTGCGCAGGCTGCGCTCGGCTGCGAGATCGAGGTCGAGGGCATTATGCCCGACGAGGTCGTTAAGGTGACGGTTCCCGCCGGCGCCCAGTACGGCGACACCGTGAGCGTCAATAATTACGGCATGCCGCGCATTGGCGGTGGCGGTTCGCGTGGCCGCCTGATCGTGCAACTGCGCGTGGTCGTTCCCACCAATCTTTCCAATAAGCAACGTGAGCTGCTCCGTGCTTTTGCCGATGAGATGGGCGATGACGTCGCTTCCGGTAAGAAGTCGGTGACCGACCGTATCAAGAGTGCCCTCGACGATATCCTCGATTAAGGAGCCCGCGTGCTCGCACCCCATATTTCCCTCGTCAACCTCGGCTGCCGTGTCAATCGGGTTGAGTCTGACCGTATCACTGCTGATCTTATGCGCCTGGGCTTTGCTATGGTGGAGCCCCACGATGCCGATCTGATCGTCATTAACACCTGCGCCGTTACGGGCGAGGCCGAGGCCAAGACCCGTAAGGCCGTCCGTCATGCGCTGGCCCATCCAAACGAGCCCTATGTAGTCGTGACCGGATGCGTGGTCAATTTACATCCCGAGGAGCTGTTGGAGCTTTCGGATCGCGTGATTGCCGAGCCGTCTAAGATCGATGTCGCCGAACGTGTCTGCGATGTGCTGGGCGTTGAGTCCGATAGCGTTCCCGCCTGCAGCGATGGTGACGTGGTCGATGCGCTCGGTCGTTCGCGGCTGGGCGTGAAGATCCAGGATGGCTGCAACCACCGCTGCACCTATTGCATCGTGTGGAAGGCCCGCGGTCCCGAGCGTTCCGTGCCCGTCGAGTCCGTTCTCGAACAGGTGCGTGAAGCCCAGGAGGCCGGCGTGCCCGAGGTGGTGCTGACCGGTGTGAACCTGGGTGCCTACGATGGCAAGAGCACGACCGACGAGCATGTCGAAATCGATGAGCTGCTCGAGGCCATCATGGAGCGCACGACTATTGCGCACGTGCGCATTTCCTCGGTCGAGCCCATGGATATCTCTGAGCGCCTGCTTAAGGTTATGGCGCGCTATCCGCAGCGTATCGCCCCGTTTTTGCACCTGCCCGTGCAGTCCGGCTGTACGGCGACCCTGCATCGCATGGGTCGTCCCTATAGTGCGGAGGCCTTTGAGGACACGGTGCGTATGATTCGCGCCAACTTGCCCCAGGCGTCTCTTTCGTGCGATGTCATCGTCGGTTTTCCTGGTGAGACGGACGATGAGTTCGAGGAGTCGCTGGCGCTGTGCCGCCGTGTGGGTTTCTCGCGTATGCACGTGTTCCGCTACAGCAAGCGTCCCGGTACCCTTGCTGCCGACATGCCCGACCAGGTGCCGCCCGAGGTTATGGCCGAGCGCAGCCGTCGTATGCGAGACACGGCGCAGGAGCTCGCTATTGCCGATGCTCGTCGTCGCGTGGGCACTGTCGAGCGTGCCGTGCTCGAGTATGGTGACAACCTGACGCTCGGTTCGTTCCATCATGCCCGTCTTGATGATACCTGTGGACTTACAGCCCCGTGCCTGCTCGATGTTGCTATCATCGGAGTCGATGATTCCGGCTTGGTCCATGCGCGCAGGGAGGTCCATGGAAGCCTCGAAGATTAGACTTACCGTTCCTGAGGGAATTGATCCCTCGCGCGTTTTGGGCGCCGGCGACGGCGTCCTTCGTGCGCTCGAGAGTTTGGTTCGCGCTCACGTGGTCGCCCGTGGCGATAGCATCGCCGTGAGCGGTGACCCGGACGAGGTCGAACTCGTGGCGCGTTTTTTCGAACATGCTTTCCGCGAGGCGGCCGCCGGGCGCACGCTGTCTGCCGACGATGTCTCTCGCTGCCTGGCCGTCTTGCGCGACGGTGAGCACGAGGCTACGTCGCTTCGCGATGACGTGCTGCTTTCGTATCGCGGCCGCGTCATTCGCCCCAAGACGCTCGGGCAAAAGCGCTATGTGGATGCCATCCGTTCGCATACCATCACGTTTGGCCTGGGTCCAGCCGGTACCGGTAAGACTTATCTGGCCATGGCGCTCGCCGTTGCCGCGCTCAAGCGCCACGAGGTGGGCCGTCTGATCTTGACGCGTCCGGTTGTCGAGGCGGGGGAGAACCTGGGCTTTTTGCCCGGCACCCTCGAGGAAAAGATCGATCCGTACATGCGTCCGCTCTACGACGCCCTTTTTGACATGATGGATCGCGAGCGCACCGATGAGCTTATGGAGCGCGGCGTGATCGAGATCGCCCCGCTTGCCTATATGCGCGGTCGTACGCTGAGCGATGCTTTCGTGGTGCTCGACGAGGCGCAAAATACCACGCCCGAGCAGATGAAGATGTTCCTGACACGCCTTGGATTCAACTCCAAGTTCGTGATTACCGGCGACCTTAGCCAGCGCGACCTGGTGGGTCGTCGTGGTGGCTTGGCGGATGTCGAGAAGATTTTGGGCCGTGTCGACGATGTGGCGTTTGCACACCTGGAGCGCGCCGATGTGGTGCGCCATGCCCTGGTGGGTCGTATCGTCGAGGCATACGATGCTTATGATGACGTGCGTGAGCAGCGCTCGCGCGACCGAAAGGAGTCCCGTTGAGTGTATTGATCAGCAACGATGCCGAGCTCGATACGCTGCTCGACGCGCAGGAGGTGGAGCACATCTGCGAGGTTGTGCTTGCCGCCGAGGGCGTTGAACGTGAAGTCGAGATTTCCCTTTCGTATGTCGACGAGGCCGAGATGCACGAGCTCAACCACGAGTGGCGCGGTATCGATCGCACCACCGATGTGCTCTCGTTTGAATGCGACTCGGCCTTTGACGAGGATATTCCCGTTGACGAGACGCTCGAGCTCGGCGATATCATCTTTGCCCCGCAGGTCATTGCCCGTCAGGCCCCCGGCTTTGGCAATAGCCCTGCCGACGAGTGCCGCCTGATGCTCGTACACGGCATGCTGCACCTGCTGGGGTATGACCATATCGAGGACGAGGAGGCCGAGGTCATGGAGGCCCGCGAGGACGCTATCCTGCGCGATCTGGCGCTCGAGCGCGGCGAGGACCCCAAACTCGTTCACGTCGGCCCCATCACCAATCATGCCCACGACTAGGAGCCGTTTATGATTCCCGGATCGAACAAGGACCATCCGTCCTTTTTAAAGTCGTTCTCCTACGCCATGGAGGGCTTCGTCACCGCCGTCAAGACCGAGCGCAACATTAAGGTCATGCTCGTAGCGGGCGTGTGCACCGTCATTGCCGGCTGCATCGTGGGGCTCGACATTGCCGAGTGGGCAACGATTATCATCTGCTGCGGCCTGGTGATTCACGGCGAGCTGTGCAATACCGCCATGGAGGCCATTGTCGATCTGGCGACCCAGGAGCTCCATCCGCTGGCAAAACGCGCCAAGGACATCGCCGCCGCCTCGGTTTACGTACTTTCAATCACCGCCGCGATTGTGGGCTTGCTGGTATTTGCCCACGCGCTCGGCTTTATTTAGAAAGGGATTCCCATGTCCGACAATATGCAGCCTATCGATGAAATTTTGGACGACGAGTCCCCGGATGCTAAGGCGACCGAGGCCTATGAGGAAGTCGAGGAATTCGATCCGTTTGAGGGCATGAGCGACGAGGAGCTCGACGCCCTGTGCGACGAGGATGAGAGCCTCGCGGGTTTTGGCGACGTGGAACCCGGTTTTCGCAGCGGCTTCGTGGCCCTGGTCGGCCGTCCCAACGCCGGTAAGTCCACGCTGCTCAACGCCTGCTATGGCAAAAAGGTTGCCATCACCTCGCCGGTGGCCCAGACCACCCGCCGTCGCATGCGCGCCGTCGTCAATCGCCCCGGCTACCAGCTGGTCTTTGTCGATACCCCGGGTATTCACAAGCCCAAGGACGGCCTGGGGTCCGAGCTCAACAAGAGCGCGCTGTTCGAGCTGAACGATGTCGATGTCGTCGCGTTTTTGATTGATGCCACCAAGCCGATCGGCAGGGGAGACGCCTGGGTTGCCGAGCGCGTCAAGAATGCCCGTTCCAAGAAGGTCCTGGTGCTCACCAAGGCCGATGAGGCCGACCCCGCACAGGTCATGGAGCAGCTTAAGGCCGCCCACGAGCTTATGGAATATGACGACGAGATCGTGACGTCGTCGGTCAAGAACTTCAACGTCGATGCCTTTATCGAGACCGTTGCGCACTTTTTGCCCGAGGGTCCGCGTTGGTTCCCCGAGGACATGGGTACCGACGCTTCCGATGAGACGCTCGTTGCCGAGTTTGTGCGCGAGAAGGTCTTGCGCCGCACCCGTGATGAGATCCCGCACTCCGTTGGCGTGATCTGCGATGCGCTCGAGCAGACCAAGAAGGTGCTGCGCGTGCACGCTACCATTTACGTCGAGCGCGAGGGCCAAAAGGGCATCATCATCGGCAAGGGCGGCGAGATGATCAAACATATCGGTATCGACGCTCGCCGCGATCTTGAGCGCATCTTTGGCACGCAGGTCTTTTTGGAGCTGGACGTGAAGGTCAAGGCCGGCTGGCGTGACGACGAGGCCCAGATTCGCCGCTTTGGCTACAACGCCGAGGACTAAGGACGCGCGGCGCGCATGGCAGGCTCCCGGACATATCGCACGAAGGCGCTCGTCCTCGACAAGACGAAGCTCAAAGAGACGGACCTGATCCTGACGATGCTTGACGAACGGGGTCGGCAGGTTCGCGCCGTGGCAAAGGGCGCCCGCAAACCCGGTGGGCGCCTGGCTGCGCGCTGCGAGCTGTTCTGTACCGTCGATATGCTGCTCGCGCATGGACGGTCGCTTGACGTGGTTTCGCAGGCCGAGCTTATGGAGGCGCCGCTCGGCGCAGCGCCCGATTACGAGACGACTTGCGCCGCAAGCGCAATCGCCGAGGTCGCGCGCGTGTGCTCGTTTGAGGACGCAGAGGACCCGTTTACCTTTGCCATCACGCAGCGAGCGCTTGCCCTGGTGGGCAGCGGGCTCGACACGGCGCACATGGATCTACTTGTGGCGGCATATGTGTTTAAGCTGCTGTCGCACGTTGGCTACCGACCCGATTTTTCGGCCTGCGTGCTGTGCGGAGACCCCATGCTGTCGTATTTTTCGCCCCAGGCGGGCGGTCTCATGTGCGGGTCGTGTGCGTCGAGCGTTCCGGGTGCCGAGCTGGTGTCGACCGGTGAGGTCGCGTGGCTGCGCGCCCTCATGTCCATGACCTTCGATGCGCTCATGGCCGAGAGGGTTGATCCCCATACTGCCGCTTTTTTGTTGGGGCTTTCGCATGTCTGGGCGGCAACTCATACCGATCAGCGCCTCCGTGCGATGGAATTCATGTTGGGTCGGTGATGATGCGCAGGCGTGGGCTGCTTGTGGTAACATACCGACCTGTTGGTACCTCGATCTTGGATGCTCGCTCCACCGGCGGCTTCCCAGTCCGAGGCGAATAGCGTCGCCCGAGGGCGACAAGAAACGAAAGGTGAAACAATGACTGTTTCCAAAGAGCGCAAGGCGGAGCTGACTGCCCAGTTCGGTAACACCCCGGTCGACACCGGCAACCCCAAAGTTCAGGTCGCCATCCTGTCCGAGCGCATCAAGGAGCTGACCGAGCACATGAAGTCCCACCAGAAGGACTTCCACACCCGTCGTGGCCTGCTCATGCTCGTCGGCCGTCGTCGTCGTCTTCTCTCCTACATTAAGAAGAACGACATCGTCGAGTACCGTGAGCTCATCAAGGCTCTGGGCATCCGCGACAACATCCAGTAAGGATTTGTACATGCTAAGAGCGTCCTGCGCAGCGGGGCGCTCTTTTTGTGTAAGGGCGCGAACAATCACGCTCTGAAGCGTGGCGGGGGCAGGGGGCCCGCGTCACATGAGAAGCCCGCAGGCAAGGGGCCTGTGGGGTAAAGGAGAACAATGACACTCGTATCCAAGACCTTTGAGCTGTACGGCAAGACCTACACCTTTGAGTCGGGCGAGCTTGCCAAGCAGGCCACCGGCGCCTGCCTGGTCAAGCAGGGCGACACCACGATGCTCGACACCGTGGTCGTCTCCAAGGAGCGCAAGAACTACGACTTCTTCCCGCTGACCGTCGACTTCAACGAGAAGATGTACGCCGCTGGCCGCATCCCGGGTGGTTACCTCAAGCGTGAGGGCCGTCCCAGCGAGAAGGCCACGCTCACCGCGCGCATGATCGACCGTCCGATCCGCCCGAGTTTCCCGGACGGCTTCCGCAACGAGGTGCACATCGTCGCCACCTCGCTCGTCGCCGACCAGGTCAACCCCTTCGACGTCATCAACGTCATGGGTGCTTCCCTGGCCATGACGCTCGGTGGCGTGCCCTTCGAGGGCCCGCTTGCCTGCGTGCGCATCGGCCGTAACGTGGAGACTGGCGAGTTTATTGTCAACCCCACCTACGAGGAGCGCGAGAACTCCGATCTGGACCTGGAGCTGGGCGGCTCTGCCGACTTCATCTCGATGGTCGAGGCCGGCGCCGAGGAGATCTCCGAGGACGACATGCTCGCCGCCATGAAGTTTGGCCAGGAGGCCCTTGCTGCCTTCTGCCAGGCCCAGGACGAGTTCGTCGCCGAGTGGGAGCAGGTCAACGGCCCCATCGTCAAGAAGGAGTACCCGCTCGACCAGCCCGTCGAGGAGGTCCAGGAGCGCATCTTTGCCCACTACGACGAGATGGCAGCTGCCCTTCGCGACGCCGACAAGCTCTCTCGTATCGGTAAGGTCGAGGCTCTGAAGGAGTCCATCCGCGCCGAGTTTACCGAGGAGGAGCAGGCCGCTTGGGAGCGCGAGATCCCCGTGGCGCTCAAGAAGCTCGAGAAGAAGGCCATGCGCACCATGGTCGTCGAGACTGGCGAGCGCGTCGATGGCCGTGCTGCAGACGAGATCCGTCCCATCATGGTGAAGGATAACTACCTGCCGCTCGTTCACGGCTCCGGTCTGTTCCAGCGTGGCCAGACCCAGGTGCTCTCCGTCCTGTCGCTCGGCATGCTCAACGAGGGCCAGCGTCTGGATACCATCGAGCCCACCGAGGGCAAGCGCTATATGCACCACTATAACTTCCCGCCGTTCTGCACCGGCGAGACCGGCCGCATGGGCAGCCCCAAGCGTCGCGAGATCGGTCACGGCAACCTTGCCGAGCGCGCTCTGCTCCCGGTGCTCCCCGACGAGAACGAGTTCCCCTACGCCATCCGCGTCGTCTCCGAGGTCATGGAGTCCAACGGCTCCTCTTCGATGGCTTCGACCTGCGGCTCCACGCTCGCCCTTATGGACGGCGGCGTGCCCATTAAGCGCCCGGTCTCCGGTATCGCCATGGGTCTGATCCAGGAGGAGGGAAAGACCGTGGTCCTGTCCGATATCCAGGGTCTCGAGGACTTCTTGGGCGACATGGACTTTAAGGTCACCGGCACCACCGAGGGCATCACCGCCCTGCAGATGGATAACAAGGCCACCGGCCTAACCTTCGACATCCTGGCCCGCGCCCTGCAGCAGGCCAAGGAGGGTCGCGCCTTCATCCTGCAGAAGATGCTCGATGTGATTCCCGAGCCGCGCCACACCACACGCAGCACCGCTCCGCGCATCGTCTCCATCCAGGTTCCTACCGATAAGATTCGCGACGTCATTGGCTCCGGCGGCAAGGTCATCCGCGGTATCCAGGACGAGACCGGCGCTTCGGTCGACATCCAGGAGGACGGCACCGTCTTTGTCGGCGGCACCGGCGAGTCCGTCGACCAGGCCGTCGAGCGCATCAAGCTCATCATCAAGGTTCCCGAGCCGGGCGAGGAGTACACCGGTCGCGTGGTCTCCATCCAGCCCTTCGGCGCCTTCGTCAACCTGCTGCCTGGCAAGGACGGCCTGCTGCACATCTCCCGCGTCGCCAAGGGCCGCGTGGAGAAGGTCGAGGACGTTCTCAACGTGGGCGACGAGGTCAAGGTCGTCGTCATCGAGGTCGACGATCGCGGCAAGATCTCGCTTGATCGTCTCGACAAGCCCGAGGCCCCGGCTCGCTCTGAGGGTTCCTCCGAGGGCGATGGCGAGCACTTCCAGCGCCGTGAGCGTCCGCGTCGCGAGCGCTCCGAGCGCAGCGACCGTCCGCGCCGTCCCGGCGACAACGGAGGCCGCAAACCCCGCCGTCACCACGACGCCGAGTAACGGCTACGCATAAGCAGCTCAACAAGGGCGACTCCGGACAGGGGTCGCCCTTTTGCTTGCGCCCGGGAGGGACGCATATGAAGTTTCCTGCTCTACAGTCCTGCGCAAGACGGAAAGCACATTAAGTGCTTTCCTTTGCGTGCGGAACTCGCGATAAACTTCATATACGGCCCTCCCGGGCGCAAGCAAAAGGGCTGGTTAATGCCGCTTGCTATTTAGTTAGACGGTCTATTCAGTAGTCAGATTTCAGATCTGTAGATAGCCGCAGCAGCATCTTCCAGATAAAACCGACCAAAATAATCCTGTCTTGTTTTGGCAGGTTTCCCGTGGGGCGGGCACTGATGAAGTTTATCGCGAGTTCCGCACGAACAGGAGGCCACTTAATGTGGCCTCCGTCGTGAGCAGGACTGTAGAGCAGGAAACTTAGCCCGTGCCGGGGCCGCTGAGACCAGACCGGCGGGATAGACCGGTTCAGATGGGGCTTTGATGCATGGGTGGTCTGTTGGTGGGCAAATGGGTATCATACTGTGGTTACTGCATCGACTCTGTGATGCATGTTTGTACGTTCCCGGCGGTCGGTTTGCCAGAAGCGCCCCGTCGGTTGTTCCAGACCCGTTTCGAAGAAAGGAAACCACACGAACCTATGGCAGCTAAAAAATCATCTCCCTTGAAGATCATTCCGCTCGGCGGCCTTGACGGCATCGGCAAGAACATGACGGTCTTCGAGTGCGGCGACGACATGGTGCTCGTCGACGCCGGCCTCATGTTCCCCGACGACTCCCAGCCCGGTATCGACCTGGTGCTTCCCGACTACACCTATGTCCTGGAGAACGAGGAGAAGCTCCGCGGCATCGTCGTCACCCACGGCCACGAGGACCACACCGGTTCGCTTCCGTACCTGCTGCAGGACCTCAACAACAAGGTGCCCATCTTCTCGAGCAAGCTGACGCTCGGTTTTATCGAGGGTAAGCTCTCCGAGTTCCGCATTCGCGCGCCCAAGTTCCGTGAGGTCAAGGGCGGCAGCCACGTCAATCTCGGTGGCATCTCGCTCGACTTCTTCTCCATGACGCACTCCATTCCGGGTGCTTTGGGCGTGTTTATTCGCACCAACCAGGGCACCGTTATGCACACGGGCGACTTTAAGCTCGACCAGACGCCCATCGACGGCGTCACGCCCGACTATGCCGCCATCAGCCGCTTTGCCAAGCAGGGCATCGACCTGCTGCTTTCCGACTCCACCAACGCCACGGTTCCTGGCTTTACCAAGTCCGAGGCCGAGGTCGGCCCCAACCTGCTGCACGCCATCAAGAACGCGCCGGGCCGCGTGTTCGTCGCGTCGTTCTCGAGCCACATCCATCGCCTGCAGCAGATCTGCGATGCCGCCCGCAAGTGTGGCCGCAAGGTCGTCGTGACCGGACGTTCCATGCTCACCAACACCCGCGTGGCGCGTGAGCTTGGCTATCTCAACATCGACGATGCCGATATCATCGATGCCTTCGATATCGATAACCTGCCCGACGATAAGATCGTCGTCATGTGCACCGGTTCTCAGGGCGAGCCGCTGTCGGCCCTGTCCCGCATGGCCAACGGCGAGCACAAGACGCTTTCTATCCACGAGGGCGATACCGTCATCCTCTCGGCAACTCCCGTTCCCGGCAACGAGAAGGCAGTTCAGCAGGTCGTCAACAGCCTGGCCAAGCTTGGCTGCGACGTCTGGGATAAGTCCCGTGCCCTCGTCCATGTCTCGGGCCATGGCAGCCAGGAGGAGCTCAAGCTTCTGATGGCCATGGCCAAGCCCACCTACTTTATGCCGGTTCACGGCGAAGCCGTGCATCTGCGCGCCCATGCCCAGCTTGCCCGTAAGATGGGCATCAAGGACGATCACATCTTTATCCTTGATAACGGCGACACGCTCGAGATGCGTGGCGGTATCGTCAAACGCGGTGCGCCCGTCGAGTCCGGCGTCGTTTATGTCGACGGTCTGCGCATCGGCGACACCGACCCCATCGTCCTTCGCGATCGCCAAAAGCTCGCCAACGACGGTATGGTCACGGCTGTTGCCATCGTCTCGCTCAAGCACAAGAAGATCGAGGCTATCGAGTTCTCGGGCCGCGGCGTTTCGTTTGCCATCGACGACCAGTTCTCCGAGGATGCCTCCGCAGCCATCATGAAGACGATCGAGAAGGGCAAGTTTAGCTTTACCAGTAGCGGCTCCGATGCCATTCGCAAGGCCGTGCGCGATTCGCTCTCCAACTTTATCTGGAGCCGCACGCGCACCCGTCCGATGATCATCCCAGTCGTCATGGAGGTTTAGTTTGGCGCGCGGATCTGCACAAAACGCCAAAGGCAACAAATCCAACAACCAACCGGCATCTGCTAAGGGTGCCGGTTCCCATCTGCGTGCCAATAAGGGCCACGAGTCCGAGTTCGATGAGTTCGAACCCCTGGTCGAGCCTTCGGCCAATCGCGATATCGCCGGCGTTATCATTGCCGTTTTGGCGATTGCGTCCTTCATTGCCGTGATTTCTCCGGCAACGGCACCCGTGACAGCTGCGGTTGCCGGTTTCTATCACCTCGGCTTTGGTCTGGGCGCCTACGTGCTGCCGATCGTCATCTTGCTGTTTGCCGCCACGCTCTTTTTGGGTGAGGACTCGCCGCTCAACATTCGCTCGGTCGCGGGTGGTGCCGTGGTCTTTGTGGCCATTGTTTCTATCCTATCGTTGATGGTTCCGGGTACGACCGACTCGTGCGACCTCATGTTTACGCCGCAGAACCTTTCCGCCTCGGGCGGCTACATTGGCGCCTTTATCGCAAGTGCCTTGCAAAACGCCCTGGGTAAACCTATCGCTATGGTTGTCTTGCTGGGCCTTGTCGTCGTTGGCCTGGTCATCATTGGCTTTTCGGTGGGTGGCGTTTTGCGCTCCGCACGTGATCGCGCTGCCGATTTTGCCGAGCGCCGTCGTGCCGATGTCAACGCGAGCCCGTGGGGCGATGAAGAGGCCCTGTCGGTTCCCGGCGTTGCCCGTCCGCACCTGAGCATTCTGCGCCAGAAGGGGGCTGACGCCGCGGTGACCACGTTCATGGGTGGCGATGCCGACCCGGTTTTGGATGACGACGAGGACGATGACCCGTTTGTCGACGTGTCCGAGGCCGTGGAGGCCGAGCGCGCCAAGACCACGCTGCTGCCGCGTCGCCATGCCAAGAAGGGCAAGGCCGCGCCCAAGCTCAACACGAGCGAGCCTGACCCGTCTTGGTCCGATAGCGAAATTGAACTCACTGAGGGCGATGACGATTACGACGAGGCTCCGCTCGAGACCGCCAAGACCACCTTGCTGCCGCGTCGCCGCGCCAACGCAGGACAGGTCACCGGACAGTTTTCGATGGAAGACGACCCGGACAAGGCTGACGAGTCAGAGCCGCCATTTGCCGTGAATCCCGTTTCGGCAGCTCCGCAGATCCCTGACTTCCTAAAGCATCCCAAGGTTTCCGATGCCTCCGCCCCCACGGCTTCCGCTGCTCCTGTTGCAGCCACCGATGGGGGAGCGGACGGTACCACTGCCGGTGTCGAGGGCGAACAAGAGGACGGCCTCAAGCTCCCGCCGCTCGAAATCCTGCACGCCAATCCGCAGTCGGCGTCCTCCGCGTCTTCTGATAAGGAACTGGAACAGACTGCCGAGTCGTTGCAGTCTACCCTGCTCGAGTTTGGCCGTAGCGCTCGCGTCGTCGGCTGGATTGCCGGCCCCACGGTCACGACCTTTAAGCTGCAGCCCGGTGAGGGCGAGCGCGTGAGCAAGATCTCGAGCCTCGAGGACGATATCGCGCTTTCGCTTGCCGCCCAGTCGGTGCGCATTTTCGCGCCGATTCCCGGCACCTCGCTCGTGGGCATCGAGATCCCCAATCGCAAGCGCCAAAATGTCAACCTGGGCGATGTGCTGCCCTATGTGAAGGGTGGCCCGCTCGAGCTTGCCATCGGTCGCGATGCCGAGGGCACGCCGGTTGTCGCCGACCTCGCTAAGATGCCCCACTTGCTGATTGCCGGTACCACCGGTTCTGGTAAGTCGGTCATGATCAACTCCATCATCACGACCTTGCTCATGCGCGCCCTTCCCGAGGACGTTCGCCTTATCATGGTCGACCCCAAGCGCGTCGAGCTTGCGGGCTATAACGGTCTGCCGCATCTCTATGTGCCCGTGGTGACCGAGCCCAAGCAGGCTGCCAGTGCGCTGCAGTGGGCCGTGTCCGAGATGGAGCGTCGCCTGAAGGTCTTCGAGCGCCTCAACGTTCGCAAGATTTCGACCTATAACGAAAAGCAGGCCGCCGGCGAGTTTGAGCATTACGATAACCCGCCGCAAAAGATGCCCTATCTGGTCATCATCATCGACGAGCTTTCGGACCTGATGATGGTAGCCGGCAAGGATGTCGAGGCCTCGATCGTCCGTATCGCCCAGCTGGGCCGTGCCGCCGGTATTCACCTTATCGTGGCTACGCAGCGCCCCAGCTCCAACGTGGTGACGGGCCTTATTAAGGCCAACATCACCAATCGTATTGCCTTTAACGTGGCTACGGGCATCGATTCCCGCGTCATTATCGACCAGATGGGCGCCGAAAAGCTTACTGGTTTGGGCGACATGCTGTTCTCAAAAGTCGACTGGGGCAAGCCCCGCCGTATCCAGGGCTGCTTTGTCTCGGACGACGAGATCAACGAGATCGTCGAGTTCGTTAAGTCGCAAAGCGAGCCCGACTACCATGAGGAGATTCTCTCTGCCGTGGCGCCCGCCTCCATGTCCATGGCTGGTGGCGGCGGCATTGTTCGCACGGGTGTTGCCGAGCCGCAGGATGACGACCCGCTTATCTGGGAGGCCGCCCATATTGTGGTGGAATCGCAGCTGGGCTCCACATCTGGGCTGCAACGCCGCCTCAAGGTTGGCTATGCGCGCGCCGGGCGTATTATGGACATGCTGGAAGAAAAGGGTGTCGTCGGCCCGCCCGATGGTTCCAAGCCGCGCGAGGTCCTGCTGGACGAGGAGGGGCTCGCCGCGTTGGAGTCTGTCGACGCCGAGATGGCACGTGAAGATCGTGAGTTTGGAGGATTCTGATGGCTGCACGCTTTGGTGACATGCTGCTCGAGCAGCGTCGCCGGATGGGCCTTTCCATCCAGCAGGTCGCCAACACCATCAAAATCAGGCCGCAGATCATCGAGTTTTTCGAGACCGGTAACTTTGCATCGATGCCTCCGCGCGGCTATGCGCAGGGCATGATTTCGAGCTATGCTCGCTTTTTGGGGCTTAACCCGCGCGAGGTCGTCAACGCTTATTTTGATGACCTCATGGCATATGAACGCGAGACCTCGCAGCAGGGCGGTCGTTTTCAGGATGCTGCCGGCTACGTTAACTCGCGTTCGTCGGTCGATAACGGACGCTTTCTGATGGTTCAGGGTGGTCGCTCGACGCGGTACGGCCAGCGCCCTCCGCAGGCGGGCTATATCACCGAGACGGGCTCCAGCGAGGAGATTCGTTCTCAGCGAGATCGCTTTCGCAGTACGCCCATGCCGGATGATCGTGCGCTTCCCGCCGCTCGCGGGTTGAGTCGCGATCCCCGCGCCGGTTACGGCGACGGTGGCTACTCCGGTCGTGGTTATCGCGGAGTTTCTGCCGGGCGTTCCCACGGTGGATATGCCGACGCCGATACCACGCAGGTGACGCCGCGCCTCCGTTCTCAATCGCAGCCTTACGGGCAGCGCTCTTCGGCGCCTCGCTCTGGCCAGCGTGGCTATCAGAACCGTGGCGAGCTTGCGCCGCGTTCGGGTCAGCGCGGCTCGCAGAGCCAAGGCGGATATCGTGGTCGTCCCGATAGCGGTCGCGGCCGTATGCCGCAGGTAAACGGTCGCGGTGGCTCTAATCGCGGACGCGGCGGTGGACGTGCCCCCCAGAACAATGGACTCGATCCGCGCATCATCTACGCCGGCATCGGTGCCGTGGCGCTTTTGTTGATTCTGCTCATCGTGGTCCTCCTGCGTGGCTGCGGCTCTTCTGCACCCGAGTCGACGCCTGAGACGCCCGCGGCCACCAAGACGACGACCAAGAAGTCTTCCAAGACGACCGAATCTGTTGACGAGGATGAAGGCACCGACGAGGCGACGGATTCTGCCGATTCCGATGCCGCCAAGGCGAATGCGAAAAAGAAAGAGGACGAGGTCATCAAGGTCAAGGTCTCCGTTGCCAAGGGCAAGACCGCCTGGATCGAGGTCAAGGTCGACGGTAAATCGGTCTTCGGCGCCCAGGCAACCGGTCCCTTTGAGCAGGAGTACACGCCCGAGTCCTCGATCGAGATCACCACGTCCAAGCCCTCCGATGTTACGGTTACCAAGAACGGTGAAAAGGTTCGCTACGACACCAAGACATCGGGTGTGGCGCGCGTGACCATTACCGTTCCCAAGAAGGAGACCGCAGAGTCCTAGGATGGCGAGAGTACCGACGGCACCGATGCTGCCGACGGCACCGACGCCCAGTCTACCGACGGCACCGACCCTCAGTCTACCGACGGTACCGACACGGCATCCGACGGCCAGACTGCAAACGATTCAGATGACTATTCGTACGACAGCTACTAAGGCTCCCCGTACCGAAAGGAAGAACCATGGCTAAAGATTCCAGCTTCGACGTTGTGTCCGAGGTCAATATGCAGGAGGTCGATAACGCCTTCCAGCAGACCACCCGCGAGATCTCTCAGCGCTATGACCTCAAGGACTCCGGCGCCACCATCGAGCTTTCGAAGGGCGACAAGCTCTTTACAATCAATGCCCCGGCCGATTTCGTCTCCAAGCAGATCATCGACGTGCTGAGCTCTAAGCTCATCAAACGCGGCATCGACCTCAAGGCTGTCTCCTGGGACGCGCCGCAGGCGGCTTCGGGCGGTACCGTGCGCGTGCTCGGCCATATCGTCGAAGGCATCGACCAAGCGACCGCCAAGAAGATCAATAAGGACATCAAGGATCAAAAGCTCAAGGTCAAGGTGACCATCGAGGCCGATAAGCTGCGCGTTACCTCGGCCTCTAAGGACGCGCTTCAGACGGTGATCCAGTTCCTGCGCGACAAGGACTACGGTCAGCCGCTGCAGTTTACAAATTACCGCTAATTCTTTCGAAAGGACCGCTCTCCAACATGGATACTCCGTTGGGTTCTGTACTCTATATCACGCTTGGCTGCGCCAAGAACGAGGTCGATACCGACCGCATGCGTTCGCTGCTGTCCGCTGCGGGCTACGAGGAAGCATTCGATCCGCAGGATGCCGATATCGCCATCGTCAACACGTGCTCGTTCCTCGCCTCCGCAACGTCCGAGAGCATCGAGACCACGCTCGAGCTCGCTAACGAGGTGCAGGACGGCGTTCGCGCCTGCCCCATCGTCATGTGCGGTTGCGTGCCGTCTCGTTACGGCGATGACCTGCCCGACGAGCTTCCCGAGGTCGCTGCCTTTGTGAAGGCCGATGAGGAAGACGGTATCGTATCTGTCATCGACAACGTTCTTGGCGTGGAGCGCGAGATCGCGGCCTATATCCCGCAGGTCAAGCGTACTGTCGAGGGTGCCGTTGCCTACGTCAAGATTTCCGATGGCTGCAATCGTTTTTGCAGCTTCTGCATGATCCCCTACATTCGCGGTCGCTATCATTCGCGCAATGCTGAGAGCATTATCTCCGAGGTGCGCGACCTGGTTGCCGGCGGTGTGCGCGAGATCGTGCTGATCGGCCAGGACACGGGCATTTGGGGCACCGACTTTGCCGACGAGGACTTCGCCGAGGGCTCGCCGCGCAATCTGGCGCAGCTGCTGCGTGCCGTCGCCGAGGCTGTGCGCCCGCATAACGTCTGGGTCCGCGTGCTCTATCTGCAGCCCGAGGGCATGACCGACGAGCTTATCGAGACGATTCGCGATACGCCCGAGGTGCTGCCCTATATCGATATCCCCGTACAGCACTGCGATGCGCGCATCCTCAAGGCCATGCGTCGCTCCGGTTCGCGCCAGGAGCTCGAGGATCTGTTCCGCGACCTTCGCGAGCGCATCCCCGGTATTGTGATTCGCTCCACGGCCATGGTTGGCTTCCCGACCGAGACCGACGACGAGTTTCGCGATCTTATCGACTTTATGGACACCGTCGGCTTTGACTACACGAGCGTTTTCGCCTACTCGCGTGAGGAGGGCAGTCTGGCCGCCAAGATGGAGGGCCAGGTCGATGAGGAGGTCAAGCTCGAGCGTGCCCAGGAGGCCATGGATCTGGCCGAGTCGCTCGGTTTTGCCGCCACGGCGGCCCATGTGGGCGAGCGCGCCCAGGTGATCGTCGATGGCATCGAAGAGACTGAGGACGGCGCCGAGCTGATCGGTCACGCCTGGTTCCAGGCGCCCGATTCCGATGGCGCGGTGCATCTGGACGCCAGCGAGGCGTCCGTGGGCGATATTCTGACCGTCGAGTTTACCGATAGCTTCTGCTATGAGCTTATCGGTCATGTTGTGGAGTAGGAGAGCGTCGTGGCAAACGAGAGTAATAAGGAACTGACGAGTGTTTGGACGCCCGCCAACATCGTGACGTGCGTTCGCATCGTCTTTATCCCGGTGTTTATGATCGTCTCGGCCCTGTCTCACGCGAGCGTTGCCGGTACGGACTGGAGCACCTTCGACGGCCCGCTCGCCGCCGCTGCCTTCATTCTGTATGTGATTCTGTCGTGCACCGATAAGGTCGACGGCTATCTGGCGCGCTCGCGTAACGAGATCACCGATTTCGGCAAGTTCTTAGACCCCATCGCCGACAAGCTGCTGGTGTTCTCGGCCCTGCTGCTGTTCTTGGATTTTGGCGCGGTGACCGTGTGGTCCGTGTTCATTATCCTGTTCCGCGAGCTGCTGGTGAGCGCTCTTCGCATGGTCGCGAGTGCGGCCGGCGTGGTTGTTGCCGCCGATAAGCTCGGCAAGTACAAGACGGCGACGACGATGGTCTCCATCTGCGGTTACCTGTGCGTCTTTGCTATGACCGGCCTCCAGTTGGGGCCTGCGGAGCTGTTGCTCGGTGTCTATGGCGTCTCACGCTTCCTGTACGCTGTTGCCGTTGTCCTGACCGTTATCTCGGGCGCCCAGTACTTCTGGAACTGTCGCAAGATCGTCTTTTCGGTCTAGGTCCTGGTGGGTATGACGGACTCTTTTGAGCAGATTTCCGCACATAACGAGGAGCTGGCGCGCGATATCGTCGAGCGTGCGAGCGCCCGTGGTGTGACGGTGTCGACGGCGGAGTCGCTGACGGCGGGCATGATCGCCTCGACGATTGCCGATATCCCGGGTGCCTCGGCGGTGCTTCGTGGCGGTGCGGTGACCTACTGCGATGAGATCAAACATCGCGTGCTTGGCGTCGAGCAGGAAACGCTCGATCGGTTTAGCGCCGTGTCGCACCAGACGGCGCGTGAGATGGTCGCGGGCTCGCTTGACCTCTATCAGAGCGATATAGCCGTGAGCGCAACGGGCTACGCTGGGCCCGGTGGTGGCACCGAGCAAGACCCCGCCGGTACGTTCTATATTGGGTGGGCGTATCGCCCGGCCGATGGGGGAGTGCCGGTTGTCGAGTCTGCGCGCTGTCATTACGAGGGCGATCGGTCGCGCGTTCGGGCCCATGCGGTCACGGAGGCTTTGGAGCGCATTGTCCGCGTGCTCAATTCTATGGAATAGACGTGGTTTAAGGGGCCTTAGGGCCCCTTAATTGTGGAGATAGGGACCTTTGACGATTTTGCCGTTTTAGCTGGTATATGGCCTAAATTTGTTCGAGTGGTCGTATTTGTGATTGGCATGGTCAAGCGTTTGGTCGGTGATTGGTCGGCGTTTGGTCGGGTTTTGGAATGTACGGGTGCATATGATGAATCTGAACGGTTGACCACGAACAGCCGTTCGTTTATTATCGTTTCAGGTTGTTAAGAGGAGGGCTATTCATGGCCAAGAATTCAGGTCCCGTACGTACCGTTCATGCACGCACGACGGGTAAAGAGCGCGATGAGATGATCGCCACCACCAAGGCCGAGATCGAGAAGAAGTTCGGCCAGGGCTCTATCATGAGGTATGGCGACGGCGGTCCCGAGCTCGAGGTCGAGGCTATTCCGACGGGCTCTCTGGCGCTCGATGCCGCCTTGGGTATCGGCGGCGTGCCGCGCGGCCGTATCGTCGAGATTTATGGCCCCGAGTCTTCCGGTAAGACGACGCTTTCGCTCGAGATCCTTGCAGAGGCGCAGGCCATGGGCGGCGTCGTGGCATTTATCGATGCCGAGCATGCGCTTGATCCCACCTATGCCGCGCGCATCGGTGTCGATATCGACGAGGTCCTCATTTCCCAGCCCGATACGGGCGAGCAGGCGCTCGAGATCGTCGATATGCTTGTGCGCTCCGGTGCCATCGACGCCATCGTCGTCGACTCTGTTGCCGCCTTGACTCCGCGTGCCGAGATTGAGGGCGAGATCGGTGACACGACCGTGGGCCTTCAGGCTCGTTTGATGAGCCAGGCACTCCGCAAGCTCGCCGGCTCGCTTTCCAAGTCCAACACGACCTGCATCTTCATTAACCAGT
The DNA here is from genome assembly GCA_900544135.1 of uncultured Collinsella sp. Classification (GTDB taxonomy): domain Bacteria; phylum Actinomycetota; class Coriobacteriia; order Coriobacteriales; family Coriobacteriaceae; genus Collinsella. The sequence goes on along the minus strand of UQTU01000006.1, from coordinate 66,096 downwards.
TGCGCGAGAAGATCGGCGTCATGTTCGGTAACCCCGAGACCACCACGGGCGGCCGTGCGCTCAAGTTCTTCTCTTCCGTGCGAATCGATATTCGCAAAATCGATACCATCAAGCTCAAGGACGAGGTTATCGGCAATCGCGTTCGTGCCAAGGTCGTTAAGAACAAGGTGGCGGCTCCGTTCCGTTCGGCCGAGTTTGACATCATGTACGGCACCGGCATCTCCAAAGAGGGCTCGATTCTGGATATGGCCGTCGAGTGCGGCATCTGCAAAAAGATGGGGTCCTGGTTTGCCTATGGCGAGGATAAGCTCGGCAACGGTCGCGAGGCCGCCAAGACGTTCCTGCGCGAACATCCCGATTGCGCTGACGAGATCGAGCACAAGGTTCGCCTTGCCTGCGGTCTTGAGTATGACGATGATGCCCCCTCCGAGGTTGAGTTGACCGATCAGCCCGCCCCCGAGGAGTTTGATGAGCTGTACGCCATCGATGGCTCCGCGATGCTCGACGATGACGACGAGTAGCGGATGCCGACATGTCGTATACGGTGACCGAGGCTACGGTCGTCTTTCCCGATAAGAAGGTGGCCTCCTCGTTCTCGAGCGGTTATGCGTCTAAAAAGCCCTGCGCGCATATCGATTGCGATCTTGAGGGCGGTTTCGAACGTTCCATTTGGATTCCCGTGCGCGTGGCGCGCCTGTACGTTAAGAACCGCCCCGATCTTCCCTGTGATTGGGATGACTTTCGCGAGGCGGTGCAGCTTATCGAACGCAAATGTGCACTCACCATGGTGACCGAGATGCTTTCGCGTCGCGATCATGCCACGGGCGAGGTACGGGATAAGTTGGCTCGCTATGGCTTTCGACAGCCCGCGATCGATTTTGCGGTTGCTCGAGCGACCGAGTATCGGTTTTTGGACGAGAACCGTTTTTGCTCGTACTTTATCGAAGAGCGCAAACGTCGCGGCTGGGGACAGCGCAAGATCGAGGTTGAGCTCAAGCGTCGTCATGTCGTGCTTGACGATATCCCCGGGTATCCCGAGGCATATTTTGCCGTGGATGACGACTTGGCCCGCGCTTCGGCCTTGCTCGCTAAACGTCGCGTCCCCGAGGTCCGTGCATTCGAAAAGCTCGTCAGATTCTTGATGGGTAAGGGTTTTTCGTATCACATCGCCGCCGATGCCGTTAAGGCACGTCTCGATGCTTTAAGCGAGGAGTGTGCCGTGTAAGCGTGCACCTGTTACGCCCCTGCCGTTCACCGCTCGATTGGCGCCGTGCCGGGTGCGTTTATTTGACAGTTGTTGCGGTTCAACGTAGGATAATTACCGTCATTTGCTTTGTGATATGTGCTCATCTGTGATGAGTTTGTTTATATGTTTATCTGTATCCGACCCGCATAAGCTGTGCCCATATTACTCAAATGTCGCGAGCCGTTCGTAAGGACGGTTCGCTTTGCTGTGTAACGAATCCATAAAAAGGAGTGAGCATGCCTATCATTGCAGCGCTCGTTGGCCTCGTTTTGGGTGCCATCGCCGCCATTGCCTACATGCGCACCGCCAAGCAGGGTAGTCTTCACGAGGCCGACGAAAAGATTCAGTCGGCACACGCGCAGGCAGAGTCCCTGATCGGTGATGCAAAGCGTCAGGCCGAGACCCTCAAAAAAGAGGCTCTGCTCGAGGCTAAGGAAGAGATCATCAAGAACAAGCAGGCCGCCGAGGCCGAGGACAAGCAGCGTAAGAGCGAGATTCGCACGCTCGAAAATCGTGTGATGCAGCGCGAGGAATCGCTCGATCGTCGCAACGATGCGCTCGATAAGCGCGAGCACCAGCTGTCCAGCCAGGCTGGCCAGGTCGAGAAGCGCTCTCGCGAGCTTGAGGAGCTCTGCGCCAAGCAGACTTCCGAGCTTGAGCGTATTGCCGACCTTACGCGCGAGGACGCTCACAAGGAGCTGCTCGACAAGGTCCGCGGCGAGGTTACCCACGAGGCGGCCACCATCATCCGTGAGTCCGAGCAGCAGGTCCGCGCCGAGTGCCACAAGACCGCCCAGGAGATTCTCTCTCTGGCGATTCAGCGTTGCGCCGCCGACCATACCGCCGAGGTTACCGTCACTTCCGTGCATATTCCCTCCGATGACCTTAAGGGCCGCATCATCGGTCGCGAGGGTCGCAACATCCGCACCTTTGAGCAGGTGTCCGGTGTCAACCTCGTGATTGACGACACCCCCGAGACCGTCGTGCTTTCGAGCTTCGACCCAGTCCGCCGTGAGACTGCCCGCGTTGCACTTGAGAACCTCATTGCCGACGGCCGTATTCACCCCGCCCGCATCGAGGAGATGTATCACAAGGCCGCAGACTTGGTTCAGCAGCGCGTGCGCGAGGCCGGCGAGCAGGCCGCCTTCGATACCGGTATCCACGACCTGCATCCCGAGATTGTCAAGACCCTGGGCGCTCTGCGCTACCGCACCTCGTTTGGTCAGAACGTGCTGCAGCACTCGCTTGAGGTTTCCGACCTGTGCGGCGTGATGGCCTCCGAGCTTGGTCTGGATGTTGTGACCGCCAAGCGCGCCGGTCTTCTGCACGACCTGGGCAAGGCCATCGACCACGACGTTGAGGGCCCGCATGCTGTCATTGGCGCCGAGCTTGCCCGCCGATATGGCGAGAAGCCCGTTATCGTCCACGCGATCGAGGCCCATCATGCCGATGTCGACCCCAACACGGTGCTCGACGTCCTGGTCCAGGCTGCCGATGCCGTTTCCGCCTCTCGTCCCGGCGCTCGCCGAGAGTCTGCCGAGAACTACATCAAGCGCCTTGAGAAGCTGGAGGAGATTGCCAATTCACATGACGGCGTCGAGCGTACCTATGCCATGCAGGCCGGTCGCGAGGTTCATGTCATGGTCCAGCCGGACAAGATCTCCGATGCCCAGTCCACGGTGCTTGCGCACGATATCGCTCATCAGATCGAGGAAGAGATGGAGTATCCCGGTCAGGTGCGCGTTGTCGTGATTCGCGAGAGCCGTGCCGTCGATATCGCTAAATAACATGAACGACGCGAACGAGCTCATCTCATTTATCGCGTCGATGTCGGGGGAGGGCAACCTTCGCGTCGAGGAAAACCTTGGCGAGGGGTATGTCCGCCTCCGCGTTTCGGAGGCCGAGCGCCGTCAGGCCAAGCATGACATTCAGCATGTAGAGGACATTGTCATCGAGATGCTGCGTAATGCTCGTGATGCCGGAGCCGATAAGGTCTATCTTGCCACGACCAAGGAGGAGGGTGTTCGCACCCTCCTCTTCCTGGATAACGGTTCGGGCGTGCCGCAGGACATGCAGGAGCGTATCTTCGATGCCCGTGTCACCTCCAAGCTCGAGAGCATGAAAATGGACCGTTGGGGTGTTCACGGTCGTGGTATGGCGCTGTTCTCTATCAAGCAGAACACGGATGAGGCACGCGTTGTTACATCGGGCGTCGATTTGGGTTCCGCATTTAAGGTGTGCGTTGCTACCGATCGCTTGGGTGAGCGCGCCGACCAGTCGAGCTGGCCTCAAGCGGTTAAAGACGAAGACGGCCGCTATGTATGTGCTCGCGGCCCCCACAACATCATTCGCGCAGCCTGCGAGTTTGCCCTTGAGGAGCTGCGTTGCTGCGATGTGTATCTGGGCTCCCCGTCCGAGATCGCTGCGACCCTGTACGCTCAGGCTTCGAGTCGTCTTGATACGTCACGCCTGCTCTTTATCGACGACGAGTGCGAGCTTCCGGTTATCGATCGTTTGGGCCTTGCCTCGGATGCCGAGGACTTTATCCGGATCTGCTCTGGGCTGGGTCTCGAGATGTCCGAGCGCACTGCCCACCGTATTCTGTCGGGTCAGATTAAGCCCGTTCGCGGCGTGACCGCGCGCCTGCTGCGCGAGCGCGATTCTACCTCGCATGCGCCGGCACCCGTCGATCTTGCCAAGGACCGTCGAGGTCTTCGTATCGCCAAGGATGATATGGCGCAATTTTCGCGTGCGGTCGAGCGTGACTTTAACGATCTCGCTGCCCGGTATTACCTCAATCTGTGCGGCGACCCTAAGATTCGCGTTTCGCGTGATCGCATCACGGTGACGTTCGATCTTGCCAAAGAGGAATAAAATCTTTACCGAGTCCGCTCGGTACGATACAGTTATTGCAGTTAAAACGTACTTTTAAACGCAGGAGTTTCTTCATGGATTGCCTGAAGGTATCAAGCAAATCATCGCCCGCGTCCGTTGCCGGCGCCATTGCCGGCATGGTCAAAGATGGCGTCCCCGTCAACATTCAGTGCGTCGGCGCCGGTGCCGTCAACCAGGCCATCAAGGCCGTCGCCATTGCGCGCGGCTTTCTGATTCCGACCGGCTTTGATGTCTCCTGCGCGCCGGTGTTCTCTGACATTCTCATTAACGGGGAGTCGCGCACGGCAATTCGTCTCTCTATCTACGTTCACCAGATTAATCGGGCTGCTATGGATAACGTCGTCATGGACGACGTTAAGCCTGTTGCGTAAGCGAGCCATCTGCACGCTTGTAGCACCTATGCGCCCCGTCGATACCATCGTTAGGATGTAAGCTCATGGACCAGCGTTCCGTACGCGATATTCTTGCCGGTAAAACCTACTTTATCCGCACATTCGGCTGCCAGATGAACCAGCACGACTCCGAGCGCGTGAGTGGTTTGCTCGATTCGTATGGCTGTCTTATGGCGCTCGATCCCGAGCATGCCGATATTGTCGTGTTCATGACGTGCTGTGTGCGCGAGGCTGCCGATACGCGTTTGTATGGTCAGTGCAATTCCTGCAAGAGCCTTCCTCCTTCACCTTCAGGTAAGCGCGTGGTCGCTGTGGGCGGCTGCATCGCCCAGCGTGATGGCGAGGGCTTGCTCACCAACGTTGATAACGTCAATGTCATTTTCGGCACCCATTCCATTGCTCACGTGGCGGAGCTTATCTCCGAGGCGTTTTTGGATGGCAAGCGCCATATCCGCACGAATGAGCATGAGGATACCGACGCCATGAGCATGCCGTGGCATCGCGAGACGCAGTATCACGCCTGGGTGCCCATCATGACAGGCTGTAACAACTTTTGCACGTACTGCATCGTCCCGTACGTCCGTGGTCGCGAGAAGAGCCGTCCCTTCGAGGAGATTGTCGACGAAGTGACCGGGCTTGTGCGTCAGGGCGTGCGCGAGATTACGCTGCTGGGCCAAAACGTTAACTCCTACGGTCGCGATCTCTTTGGTAAGCCGCGTTTTGCCGATCTGCTGCGCGCCGTGGGCGATACGGGTGTCGAGCGTATCTTCTTTACCTCTTCGCATCCCAAAGATCTGCTGCCCGAGACCATCGATGCTATGGCCGAGACGCCTGCCGTTATGCCGCAGCTTCACCTGGCCGTTCAGTCGGGCTCCACGCGCATTCTTAAAGAGATGAATCGTCGTTATACGCGCGAGGATTATCTGGACCTGGTCGATCGTATTCGTAACCGTATGCCCGATATTGCCCTTTCGACCGACATCATCGTGGGCTTCCCGGGCGAGACCGAGGAAGACTTTGAGCAGACGCTCTCGCTTGCCGAGACGGTGCGTTATGCCCAAGCCTACACGTTTATTTACTCCAAGCGCGCCGGTACCCCGGCAGCTGAGATATATGATCCCACCCCGCATGAGGTTATCCTTGAGCACTTTAATCGTTTGGTCAAGGTTATCGAGACGACGGCGCACGAGTATAACCAGGGCGAGCTTCACACCGTGGTACCTGCACTTATTGAGGGTACGAGCAAGAAGAACGACGCTGTCCTTTTGGGCAAGAGCCCCAAGAACCAGACGGTGCATGCGCCGATTCCTGCTGGCTATAGCATCGATCAGCTCATCGGCAAGATCGTCGATGTTGATGTTGATGTCGCCAAGACGTGGTATCTGTCTGGCTCCGTCGTGGGTGAGCCTCGCTAATGGTTTCTCCTGGTGCAAGCCTTTCTGCTGTAGCGATCGTCGGTCCGACGGCGGTCGGTAAAAGCGATGTTGCCGATCGCCTGGCTGATCGTCTTTCGTCCGAAGTGCTGTCGTGTGACGCGATGCAGATCTATCGCGGCATGGATATTGGTACGGCCAAGATGATGCCCGAGGAGTGCTCGGTGCCCCTGCGCCTTGTCGATATCGTGGATCCGGGCGTCGCGTATTCTGCTGCGCTCTATCAGTCTGATGCTCGGGCGCATATCGAGCGTTTGCTTGGTGAGCAACGTCTTCCGGTGTTTTGCGGCGGTACGGGCCTGTATCTCAAGTCTGCACTCGATGAAATGGATTTTCCTTCGGGGGAACTCGAGGACGAACGCCGTGCGGGCTATCAAGAGCTTGCCGAGCGCATTGGCGAGGAAGCATTGCATGCACTGCTTGCTGAGCGCGATCCGGAATCGGCTGCCGTGATTCATCCCCATAACGTGCGTCGTGTGATTCGTGCGCTCGAGATGCACGATGACGGCGTGTCGTATGCCCAGCAGAAGTCGAAATTCAGTGTTCCGCGCGAGCGTTATCATGCCTTGTGGTTTGGTCTGACGCGTAGCCGTGAAGTGCTCTATGAGCGCATTAACCTGCGTGTCGACCTTATGTTTGAGCAGGGGCTGGTTGATGAGGTCCGCGGCCTGATGGACCAGGGCCTGGGTGATGCACTCACGTCGATGCAGGCAATCGGTTACAAAGAGATTATTGATGCCTTGCGTGGCGCTATTACCATGGATGAGGCTCGTGAGCTTATCAAGATGCGCTCACGTCGCTATGCCAAGCGCCAGCTATCCTGGTTTAAGCGTGACGATCGCATCGTGTGGTTCGATATGGATGAGTTTACGATCGATGAGGTCGTTGATGATATTTACCATCGCATCGAGGCTGCCTAATGGCTCGTTTCCCTTTGGTCCCCACGGCGCCTGAACCCGAGCGCGCCATCTTGGTTGGTGTTGAGTGGCGCGATAACGCCTGGCCGCTCGACCGTTCGCTCGACGAGCTCGAGCGTCTAGCCCACACTGCTGGGGCCCAATGCGTTGCCCGCTTGTCTCAGCGCCTGGTCAAGCCCTATCCCAAATCGTTTATCGGCTCCGGAAAGGTCGAGGAGCTGTGCGGTTTGGTGCATCGCATGGATGCGGATGTTGTTATCTTCGACGACGACCTGACGCCCTCGCAGCAGTCCTATCTTGAGAAAGCCGTGGGCGAACCGGTCAAGATTATTGACCGTACGGCATTGATTTTGGATATCTTTGGCCTTCATGCCCAGACTCGTGAGGGTCGCTTGCAGGTGCAGCTCGCACAGTTGCAGTATCTGCTGCCTCGTCTGCGAGGTATGTGGAGCCATCTTGCTAAGGAACAGACGCGTGGCGGTATTGGCTCGCGCTTTGGCCAGGGCGAAAGCCAGCTCGAGGTCGACCGTCGCCTAATTCGTAACAAGATCGCAGCTCTTCGACGCGAACTGAAACAGGTTGAACAACGTCGTGATGTGCAATCGAAAAGCCGTATTGAATCGCCGGCGTTTCGCGTGGCGTTGGCTGGCTACACCAATGCCGGCAAGTCGACGTTGCTTAATCGTTTGACGGGATCCACGGTACTTTCGCAGGATAAGCTGTTTGCCACGCTCGATCCTACGACGCGCTCGTACCGTTTGCCCGGTGGCCGTGGCATGACGATCACCGATACCGTCGGCTTTATTCAAAAGCTGCCCCATGGCCTGGTCGACGCGTTTAAATCTACGCTTTCCGAGGTGCTCGGCGCCGATTTGATTCTTAAAGTTGTAGACGCTTCCGATGAGGATTACGAGCGTCAGCTTGAGGCGGTTGATCGTGTCCTTGACGAGATCGGTGCCGGTGAGCGCTTGACGCTTACCGTGTTCAATAAAATTGATCTGCTCGATAGCGTCGATCGCTTGAGCTTTCGCCGGCGCTATCCCGAGGCGGTGCTGTTCTCGGCTCAGACGGGTGAGGGTCTTGATGACTTAGTCGACCGTATCGCTCGTGAAGCGGCCGCTACGGACGTGTTGCTCTCGGCCGATATCCCGTATCGAGAGGGCGCGTTAATCACGCTCGTGCACGAACAGGGAACCCTTCTGCACGAGGAATACCTCGAGGACGGCGTTCGTATTGTGGCAAAGCTTCCGGCCCGTATCGCACCACGTCTTGAGCGTTACCGAACGGAATAAATCAGCTCCAGTACACCCAAGATAACCGGTTGATGAAGCAGGTAGAACGGCAGTGCATGGCGTCCGAGGCTTGCGAGCGCCGGGATGGGATTTTCATAGGCCCATGCTGGTGCCTCGCAGTTTGCTTTCTGAGCCGTGCGTGCGGCAAAGAAGCCTGTGAGGTACATAAATAAGAAGGGTATGAGCGGATAGTAATCACCGGAGACAAAGTCTGGACCTGGGAAACCCAGCCAAGCTAGATAGGGGATAGGGTAGTCCGCTTTGGGAATGCTCCAGGTACAGGCAAAGAGTATGAGGCAAATCGCTATACCCCATACTGCCGGCACCCTATCGAGAACCGGGCGCGCGAGCGCGACAATGGCGGTGCACGCCGCCATGCAGAAAATGATGCCGAAGTTCACCGAGTCATCGACCGAGACGAGCGTCGTTGCGACCCATACAACTAAAGCGGCAACGGCATATTTGGCGGCACGCTTGATGTTGTTGCGCGAGAGGGTGCACATCCAGCCGGCAATAAATAAAAATACCCAACTGATGCTGGCGCGCCAGATGTCCTGGAAGATGGTCTGGGTAAACCAAGGCATATTCCAGCCATATAGGTAAGCAAGGTCGTAGCAGGCATGAAATCCCGCCATCGACAGCATGGTAAACCCGCGAATGGTATCAAAGACGGTGATACGTTTTCGCATTACGAGAACCGGCGCATTAAACCGACGACCTTGCCCAGAATCGTGGGATTTGTCGCGTAGATGGGCTCCATGGTGTCGTTTTCGGGCTGCAGGCGAACGCGCCCCTGCTCCTTGTAGAACGTTTTGACTGTTGCGGCGCCATCGATCATGGCCACGACAATCTCACCATTCATGGCGCTCTTCTGCTCGCGAACGATGATGTAGTCGCCGTTATAGATACCAACGTTAATCATCGAATTGCCGTGGACCTCGAGGATAAAGGACCCCTGGTCCGTTGCGATCTCGGTCGGGATGGTAAAGGTGTCCTCGATATTCTGCTCGGCAAGGATGGGAATCCCCGCGGCGACGCGGCCCACGAGAGGTAGTGATACGGTGCCGCGGGGTGCCGTGGGTTCATCGGACTTTGAGATGGAGACGGAAGATCCATCCTCGTCAAAGAGCTCGAGGGCGCGAGGCTTCGTGGCGTCACGCTTGAGCAGACCGCGTGCTTCGAGCGCGGAGAGATGCGCATGTACGGTGCTAGGGGAGGACAGGCCCACAGCCGAAGCCATCTCGCGCACACTGGGCGGATAGCCCTTCTCCTGCTGATATTCCTTGATGAAGTCGTAAATTTGCTGCTGACGCTTGGTAATTTTGCGAGCCATCAGGGATTCCTCTCTACCCAGACCAAACAAATGTTCTATTTTTGCTTGACAGGAACAACTGTTCGAAGATAATAATAACCGAACACTCGTTCTTGCGCTAGACTTTTTTGTCCCCGCGGCTTGATAAAACAGTTCTCGTCAAAACAAACGAGAGGAGAACAGAATGAACGCAGCTAATATGGTCCAGGGAAACCTCGCTCTTAAGCTTGAGGCGCCTGCTTCGCCTGCCTTTACGGTCGTGAAGGGCGGACGCTCTCATTTTCAGGCCGTGGCCACTAAACCCGTTCGCACCCAGCGTGCGTCCGTTGCTTTGGCTCCTGTTGCCCTAAAGGCCTCGACGATTGTTTCTATTGCTGTAGCGTTCACCCTGTTCTTCGTGCTCGCCACGTCAGTTTTTTCTGCTCGTCAAGCAGCATATGCCGATTCCGTAGCCAACGTTACCTACGAGACGGTTCGCGTGCAGTCGGGCGACTCCCTGTGGTCGCTTGCCCAGGAGCATCCCATCGATGGTCTTTCCACGCAGGAGACTTCCGACATGATTCGTAGCGTCAATCACCTCGATCGCGGCTCTCTTGATGCTGGTGCAGTTCTGAAAGTTCCGGCTCGTTCGTAAGATTTCGGTTCGGTCGCATGGTACCCTTGTTATCGTTTAGGAGGAGGTACCATGCGCTGTCCCAAATGCGGCAAGGCACATACCCGCGTTGTCGATTCCCGTATGCAGGAATCGAACAACACTATCAAGCGTCGCCGCGAGTGTTGTTCTTGCAATTATCGTTTTACGACGTTCGAGCGCTGCGAAGACCCCATCGAGGTCATCAAATCCGACGGGTCAAAGCAGCGGTTCGATCGCAACAAGCTGCTGGTCGGCCTGATGCGCGCCACGATTAAGCGCGATATCGATACGAAAAAGCTCAACGAGATCATCGATGATATCGAGGTGGAGCTGCGTTCGCGTACGCTGACGGCTGTAACGTCCCACGAACTGGGCGATATGGTGCTCAAGCGCCTGGCCAAGATCGACAAGGTGGCCTACATTCGCTTTGCCTCGGTCTATCGCGATTTCAAAGACGTCGACGAGTTTTTGCAAGAGCTCGACAAGCTAAGGTGATTTCATGTCCAACATTACCGTTAACATTAAGCGACTCGATCCCACGGTCGAGCTTCCCAAATACGCTCACCCCACAGATGCCGGTCTTGACCTCCGCGCCAACGAAGACTGCACCCTCAAGCCCTTTGAGCGTCGTTTGGTCTCCACTGGCTTGGCCATTGCGCTGCCCGATGGCTACGCCGGCTTTGTCCAACCCCGCAGCGGCCTAGCCATTAAGCAAGGCCTGTCTATAGTCAACACGCCCGGTCTCATCGACGCCCACTATCGAGGTGAGCTTAAGGTCATCCTCATCAACCTGGATCCCACCAACAATATCCAGATCAACAAAGGCGACCGCATTGCGCAGCTCGTCATCCAAGAAGTTCCCACGGTCAATCTCGTAGAGGTAGACGAACTAGACAAAACCGACCGAGGCAACGGAGGCTTCGGCTCCAGCGGCGTTGCTTAATCATTTTCAAGATGTAGGGTTGGCCTCTCACCCGGGGCCCACACATATCATCCCGTGCTCAAACATTCTCGCTACGCTGCGAAACTGCGCGCGGGACGATATGTGTGGGCCCCGGGTGAGAGGCCACATGCTTGAATATGCATTTCGACTTGCGCGATAGGCCTCATCAATATAATTACGACTTGCTTGTTGTTCCGACTCTCCATTAGCTGGATTACATCCTTGCAAATCCTAACTAGGAATGTGTTTTAGATTCTAGTTAGCCGGCGCGACAAAGTGACGCCCCCTTTGTCGCGTCGGCTATCTATATTTATATTTTCCGGTTTCGCCTTTGCAGATTCTAGTGGTGGGGAATCTGGTATTGCTACTAGTACGGTTAACGCAGCTTACCTGTGGGAGGCCCCTATATATCGTCCCGCGCGCAGTTTCGCAGCGAAGCGAGAATGTTTGAGCACGGGATGATATATAGGGGCCTCCCACAGGTAAGCGGACATTTAGACGCTAGCGGATATGCGCTGGTTTTTCGCCCCAGTAGAAGCGGCAGAAGGCTCGTTTGCGCTTTTGGGGTTTGCCTGCAAGTTCCATGGTTGCGATGGCGATATCCTCGGCTGCATGTGGACGGCGCAGCGCTTCGCCGTTGATGAGCAGAGCCTTGAGCGACTCGGGATGATCGTGGAGATGGCGCAACGTCACGATGAGCTCTCGTGCGGTGGTGACATGCATGCTGGCGCCCATGCCGGTGAGCATGGTGGTGTTGGCCTTTTCCTGGCCATATGACTTGCCCAATAGGATCATTGGCAGGTGTGCGCACAGGCATTCGGTAACAGTGAGTCCGCCAGACTTGAGGATTGCCAGGTCACAGCCGTGCATAAGCGCTGCCATGTCATCGACGTAGTCAAGAACCGTGACGTTCTCGAGTTTCATGGCATCGAAAAGCGTTTTGAGACGGGTGGCATATTCGGCATCCTTGCCCGGCAAAAAGACAAAGTGCATGTCCTCGAAGCTGCGCAGGAAGGGGAGGGTGCGGTCCATCTCCGCGCGAAAGCGAACGTACGGTTGAGGCAAACTGGCGCCGGCCATCACCAGCACAACGAGCTTATCTGTGGGGAGATTGAACTTCTCGAGTTCTTCCTCGCGGTTGTAGTCCGTATCAAACCCGGCGCGAATGGGGATGCCCGTAATGCGGATCTTTGCCTCGGGAACCTTACGGGGTCGGAGTGTTTCGGCCATAAACTCGTTTGCTACGCAGAATAGGTCGGTGTCCTTATGGGGCCACCAACCCTCGACCTCGTAATCGGTCGGTACGCAAATGACGGGATAGTCGATGCCCGTAATGACGCGCGCGCCGACGGCGACGTTGGCTGCCGTGATATGTGTGGCTACCACGGCAATGGGCCTGCGAGTTTGAACGTATTCGTTAAATGCGGGGAACATGATGCGCGACCATGCCGTGCCACCGCCCCAAAGCAGGTGTCCGGTAAGGGTATAACGCCAGGTCAAGTCATAAATTGGGCGCGTGGCGCCGGTAAACGAGGCGGCCGTTTTGTTGCCGTCGAATTTTATGCGTCCAAAATTAAGGATATCGAGCACTTCAATCTCAACATCCTCGGGGATGCCATTGGTGCCGCGGATGTGGTCGAATGCCTGCGCAATCGCATTTGCGGCGGCCTTGTGGCCCGAGCCGACCGAGGCGTGCACGATAGTCACGAGAGGTTTTTGCTGAGCCAAGAGCGTGGTTTGTCCCGATTGGGGAGTGCTGTGCGTGAGCAGGGGAGCGTCATCGCTCGTCTGCGTCTGATCCATCGATATCTCCCCTTCATCTTTGTTTCACAGAGAATCATTGTAGTGCATGAGTGTCACGTTCGCATAAATTTGGGTATGAGCGCAAAGAACGCCAATCTTTCGACAGGAGGTCTCTTCATGACTACTCATCAGCCGATCGATGTTGCGATTATCGGCGGCGGGCCTGCGGGCTATGCTGCAGCCATTTACGCGGCTCGCGCCAACCTAACGACGACCGTGATTGAGCAAGGTATGTCGGGAGGACAGATTGCCACAACCAATGAGGTCGAGAACTATCCGGGCATTCCGCTCTTGAGTGGCGCCGAACTCGGCGAGCGGTTTCAGCAACATGCAGAGGGCCTGGGAGCACAGGTTGCATGGAGCATGGTTACGGGTATCGATTACGATGCGGATGCGGCGCTGTTTACGGTGCGTCACGATATGGGCGATACGCTTGCCTCGAGCGTTATCGCTTGCATGGGTGCCACGCCGCGATCTGCTGGTTTTGTTGGCGAGGATACGTATCGCGGTCGTGGCGTTTCTTATTGCGCGACGTGCGATGGCATGTTCTTTCGCGGTAAACAGGTCTTTGTTATCGGTGGCGGTAATGCTGCCTGCGAGGAAGCCCTGTTCTTGTCAGAAATCGCCAGCAGCGTGACCATCGTCTTGCGCCGCGATCAGTTCCGTGCCCCCGATGGCGTGGTTCAAAAGGTGCTCGCAAAAGATAATATTTCAGTTAGGTACCAAACTAGTATTGTTGAGCTTTCTGGTGAGGCAATGCCCACGACAATCACGTTTAAGGACAATGCGACTAGTGAAATGCACGCTGAGTCCTTTGATCCTGGTTCGTTTGGCATCTTTGTCTTTGCTGGCACGCAGCCCCATACCGAGCTTGTAGAGCATCTGGTGGATCTGGCGCCCGACGGCGGTATTATGACCGATGAATCGATGGCTACCCGCATGCCTGGCTTATTTGCTGCCGGCGATATCCGTTCCAAGCGTTTACGCCAAGTTGTGACCGCTGTTTCTGACGGAGCTATAGCAGCCACCAGCGCATACGCTTTCCTACGCGGATAAGTACGATAATATATCTTATGTAAGGTTGTTATGTTACTTAAACGTCCAGCGGTAACGAGCTTGAGGCAACGTTGCCGCTGGACGTTTTGTTGTGTAAAAAATGAGCCAGCTATCCTGCGACCTGACCCGAGCCAAAGCCGACGATCATACCGTTCATTATGGTATGCAAAACTAGATAATCTAGAATACAATATTGAAAACGAACGGAGGCACCATATGAATCACGCTAAACATGTCATTCCTATGTCCGATACGTCGGTTAGCATTAGCCCAGAGGATATTCAGCCAACGGTGCTACCTGATGCATTTATCCAGTCTGATATTGTCCGCAAACTCAATACGCTCAGTCTGCCGCGCTATAACCAGTTGCCGAATGTAACGCTCTACCGTGACCAGGTCATTGAGTACATCGAGCTGTGGATGGAGCCGCTTTCGATTTGTGTGGAGCAGCCCGTCATTACGCCATCGATGATCAATAACTACGTAAAGGTCGGCCTTGTTCCCGCTCCGGTTAAAAAGCAATATGGTCGCGAGCAGATTGCGCGTCTCATCTCCATTTGTATCTTTAAGCAGGTGCTGCCCATCGCTGCGGTGCAGGCGCTCTTTAACATTCAGCGCCTGAGCTACGATGCACCGACCGCCTTTGATTATGTGATTGATCAGCTCGAGGCATCGATTCGTGCGGCTTTTTCCATTGAGCAGGTTCCTGTACCCGATACGGCTCATCAGGTCACACGCGAGTCGCTGCTCGTACGCAGCGCGGTATCGTCTTTTGTATCGAAGGCGTATCTAATGAGCTACCTAAAGTTCAACGGGTTTAATAGCTAGCCGACGTACAAGACGGGCGGGACAAAGAGTCATCAGACACTTTGTCCCGCCCGTGTTTTTGTTTAGTTGGATTTTATCGGCCCGAAGCAACGCCCATGCCGTAGCCGATAATGAGCCCGTGCATCTCGGCATAGTATGAATCCAGTCCGTTGCAGGGCATGATGATGGTCTTGGAACCGGGCCAATGCTCCACAATGCGGCTGGCAAGTGCCTGGGCGCCCGCCTCATTTTCGACATGGTCGATTACGACCTCGCCGCCGGTAAAGCCCTCGGCCTCCATGGTGTCGACAATCTTTCCAAGCATCTTCTTTTCGCCACGGGTGTGACCGATGAGCTTGATCTCCCCTGCCTCGCTTGCCGTGCCTAAAACTCGAATGTTGAGTTTATTGGCGATAACCCCAGCTGCCTTGGGAATACGTCCGGCCTTGGCGAGATTTTCGTAATTGCACAGGCTAAAGAGGATCTTGCTGTTCAGTTCCAGCTCATCAAAATAGCTGCAGGCTTCCTCAAAAGAGACGTCTGGATTGCTTGCGAGATAGCGGTCGAACAGCAGGAAGATCAGGTCCATTTTGCCGCCGGCTCCGCGTGAATTGACCAAATGAATCTGACGGTTCGGATCCTCGGCAAGAACCAAATCGCGTGCCGTGGCGGCGGCATTGTAGCTTCCCGAGACGCCCTCGGAGATGGGCATGCAAATTGTCTTGTCGGCAAGCCTAAAGAGTTCGGTCCACTCGCCTACGCTCGGACAGGCGCTCGAAGAAGCGCTCGACTCCGCCTGCACGGCGCAATTGAGTTCGTGAACATCGAGCGTGAGGTCATCGACGAACTCGCGCTCCCCCACTCGAATTTTAAGGGGTGCAAATGCAAAGGTGGTATGGGGCGCGGTCGGTTGCCAATCGCGGAGGTTGCAGCTCGAATCGGAGATAAGTGCCCAGCTCATAGAGGGTCCTTTCTAGATGTTTCTCATTTATTATAGCCATCTTGCTTACCTTTGAAACGTGCATCTAGTATTGAAAACTAGCTCATTGGGATTATGTATGGAGCACGGTCACAAATAAATGAACCCCGCAGCCCAAAGGCCACGAGGTTCACATTCGTTTGCTATACAGAGTGACTTAGTAGCGCACGAAAATGTAGTTGTTGTTCATGCCGGCTGCGACGGAGCTGATGATGACGCCCGTCTTGTAGTCGGAAGCATGGATCATCTGACCATTTCCGATATAGATGCCAGTATGGTAGGAGTTAACCACGACATCGCCTGGTTGCGGGTCGGACACGCGGGTCCAACCCATGAAGGTGCCGGTGGTGCCCAGACGGCAGTAGCGGCCCGTGAGACAGTAGCTTACAAAACCGGAGCAGTCAAAGCTGTCCGGTCCAATGCCTCCCCAGGAATAAGCGCAACCCAGCTTGCTGTAGGCACGCGAAACAACGGAGCCGCCGTCAACAGACTGGCTCGGTGCGGAAGGCGTCGGCGCCGGAGCCGGAGCCGGGGCGGGCTGCGGCGTAGGGGCCGGAGCGGGCGTAGGAGTGGGCGCGGGCGTATTGCCGCCATCGTTGGTGTTCTCGGTCGTACCGGCGGTGTCTTTGCTCACCGTGGCCTTTTCGGCAGTGCTGGCATTTATGCCAGCCTGCAGCGCGGCATTGGCTTCAGCCTCGGCGGCAAGCTCGGCCTGCAGCTGAGAATCTAGGGAGTTCACGATGCTCTGGGCTTCTGCCTGCTGGGCGTTGAGCTCGTCGACTTTCTTCTGCGTCGCGGCGACGTTCTTCTCCTGCTCGGCCTGCTTATCAGTGAGCTGCTGCTTAAGGTCCTTGACATCCTGAATGGTCTGGGCCTGCTTGTCGGAAACCTTGCCGTAATAGAACAGACGGTTGAGCATGTCGCCCAGATCGTCGACGCCCGTCAGAACCTGAAGGAGACTCAGACCGCCGGTCTTGTACTCACCGGCAACGTAGCTCGAAAGCTTTGCCTGGCCGTCGGCAATCTCTTGCTGCTTTTGCGTGATCTCGCCTGCGGTCTGATCAAGCTCCTGCGTCTGCGCGGAGAGTTCTTCATGAATTTGCTGGGTCTGCGTGCCGATCTGCTCGAGTTTGGTACGAGCAGCGGCAAGGTCGGATGCGGTATCGGCATAGGCCGGAGCCGCGAGGCCCAGGCCCAAAACACAAGCGAGGGTTGCCGTAGCAGCGCAGCGTGCCATGTTTTTGTGCGTATTTGCTGTGCGCATGGAGCTTCCTTTCCGGTATCTAAGGGTAGCGGCTAGTCCACCGTTACCAGGCTAAAGAGCTCGACGTCCTCGTTGGAAGGCGTGAGCTTCTTGCGCGGGTTAAGAAACGCAAGTTCGAGGATACAACCGTAACCCACAAGCTTTGCGCCCATATCTCGCACAAGTTTACCTGTTGCCTCGACGGTTCCGCCCGTCGCGACCAAGTCGTCCAGAATCAACACGGTATCTTTAGAGGTAATGGCATCGGCATGGATTTCGATAGAGTCGGTGCCATATTCGAGCTCGTAGCTCTCGCTCACCGTCTTGCGCGGCAGCTTGCCCGGTTTGCGTGCGGGCACAAAGCCGGCGCCCAGGGCGACGGCCACGGGCACGCCGACCATAAAGCCGCGAGCCTCGGGACCCACAACCTTGGTGATGCCCATGCCGGCAAAATGCTCGGCCAGGGCATCTACCATGGCCTTTAACGCCTCGGGATTACCAAAGAGTGGCGTGATGTCCTTAAAGACGACTCCGGGCTCGGGATAGTCGGGGATGTCGACGATGTGAGATTCGAAGTCGTACATGGCATGACCTTTCAGGGGAGGCTGGTTTGTAGCAGCGTCTATTTGGCCGCGCTGGCGGTGCCGGCGCGTGAGGGGGCGACAACCTTGAGCGGCTGCACGAGGGATTCCTCACGCACGGGGACCGCGGAGGTAGATGCCTCTTCGCTTTTGGCCTTGGTTGACTCGGAGCGTGCGATCTCCTCGTCGAGGGCATCGATATCGGCATCCTCCACCACGGCGTTGAGTGACTCAAATACGCGGTTCTTGAGCAGAGCGGTATGGACGCCCTCGGTGAGGTCATGCAGCTTTTTAAATGCACGCTCGAGCTTGGCATCGCGCTCGTCGTCGGAAGTATCCATACCGAGCATGCTCACGAGAACCTGCTCAAACATCGAGGACTCGCGGTTTGCGGACGATACGTACTGGCGCAGGTTGCGCGGCTCGATATGGAAGCGCGAAAGCTCGGAGCAATAGCGGATGATCGGGAAATCGCGACCATCGACAAGCTCGCGGTTCTGCGGGCTCTTGATGATGCGAATGAGGTCGTTTTCGGCCAGGGAGCGGATAAACGAGATCTCGACGCCGAGCATATCGGGGATGGTCTCGATGGGATGCAGCTTTTGCTTAGTCTCCTTGGGTTCCGTCTTGAGCGGAACATCGGACAACAGGCCCACCTCGTAGGCGAGCGTAGACAGGTCCGTGGCGTTTTCCAGGCGCTGCTTGATCACGTTGAGCGGCATGTAGCGAGTCTTCTGGAGGTGCAGAATGACCTCCAGGCGGTCAACGTCCTCCTTGGAGTACTGACGATAGCCCTTAGGCGTGCGATGAGGGGTGATGAGCCCCTCATCTTCGAGAAATCTAATTTTTGAGTTCGAAAGATCGGGGTATGCGCCTCGAAGTAGATTGACGACCTGGCCGATACTCAGATAATTGCGTTCGGCCATGCCCTACTCACCGGTTTCGATGCGCTCCGGCGTGCTCTCGTGGTAGATGAGCGTAAACGTACCGATCTGGACGGAAGAGCCATCGTGCAGCGGTGCGCCGTTGACGATAGCGCCGTCAACCCACGTACCGTTGAGCGAGCCCAGGTCCTCGATGCGGGCACCCAGACCCTCGCGAATAATGCGCGCATGGCTACGCGACACGGTCATGTCGTTGAGGAAGATGCCGTTAGCGGGATCGCGGCCGATGGTGGTCACATTATCCTCGAGCTCAAAGGCTGCACCGGTTTGAGGGCCTTTGACGATAGATAAGACGGGCGCGGTGATGCGCACGTTGGCCATGAGGTCGGGAACGGTGACATCGCTCGAAGGAACGCGGAAAACGCAGGTGGCGTCTGAGGCCTTATCGTTCTGAGGCATATTGTTAACCATGTTGTCCATGACAACCCCTAACTTAACGCGGACATGCCGCAAAGAATGAACTGTACGTAATCATACCCCAATGGCTTAGTCTTCGATTTCGGGGTTAAGAAAGTCGATGTCTTCGTCCTCGGGATGCGCGACAGCCTGTTTAATGGCCGCTCCACCCTTAATGGAATAGATGACAGCGGTGAGCATGGAGAAGATGACGCCGCCGTACACAAAGAAGATGCCAAGCGGTACCGGGCTGCCGTTGAGACCCGGGAAGGCCGTGAACGTAGCAGGCAACAGATGCCAGCCATCCACGGTGGGAAAGCCCAACAGCATGAGCGAGAAGCCGGTCATGAGCAGCGCCGTGGCAATCTTGCCGGGAAACACCACGTCGATGGGACGGCGGTGATAGTGGCGCACGATAAGCGTGCCGATTCCCAGATAGATATCGCGGCCGATGATGAGCACGCAGACCCAGATGGGAAGCTCGCCGCGGACCACCAGGCCCAGTACGCCGGTAAATAGCAGCGCACGGTCGCAGATGGGATCCATAACCTTGCCGAGCCACGAGACCGTTTTGGTCATGCGGGCAATCTGGCCGTCCATCCAGTCGGTGGAGGCCGCGATGGCATAGATGACGATGGCGACGACACGGTTGTTGTCCGTCACAAACAGGTACAGGAAGACCAGCGTGAGGATCAGGCGCGTGAAGGTAATGAAATTGGAGATCGTGAAGATCTTATTCGACGGGTAATCGGAAGTGCCGATAAGCTCCTTTTTGATCTTCTTTTTGATGCCCACAGGACTCCCCCGCTGGTAAACGACAAAACTTTCGATACTATACCCGTTCTGGCGATGTCTATCCAGCGTAAGCATAGAGAGTCCAGACATATATAAGACCCCAACGGCCGTTACGGCTTCGTTAGAAACGCGTCCCACCATTGATGGTGAACCCGAAAGGTAAGGCACGCGGGTACGGTGACTCGGCCCGCGCGCCCGGTAGAGAAAGGATAAACCCATGGGTTACATGCTCGAGACGCGCGGGCTCACCAAGCGCTTCGGTCGCGGCGACCAGGCGCAGGACGCCGTGGCCGACGTGAGCCTTCAAATCCGCGAGGGCGAGGTGTACGGGCTGCTCGGCCCCAACGGCGCCGGCAAGTCGACAACGCTCAAGATGATCTGCGGGATGCTGCGGCCGACGGCCGGGGAGATCCTCTTTGCCGGGCACGCCTGGCGCCGCGAGGACCTCTACGCAATCGGCAGCCTCATCGAGGAGGCGCCGCTCTACCCAAACCTCACCGCGCGCGAGAACCTGCGCGTGCGCACCACGCTGCTGGGCCTTCCCGAGAGCTGCATAGATGAGGTGCTCGCCGCCGTGGACCTCGCGGACACCGGGAAGAAGCGCGCCGGGCGCTTCTCGATGGGCATGCGACAGCGCCTGGGGCTCGCGCTGGCGCTGATCGCCCGGCCGCGCCTGCTCGTGCTCGACGAGCCCACCAACGGCCTCGACCCCATCGGCATCGAGGAGCTGCGCGACCAGATTCGCGGCTTCGCGGCTGCGGGCACGACGGTGATCGTCTCGAGCCACATCCTCTCCGAGGTGCAGCAGATGGCGGACACCATCGGCATCATCTGCGGGGGGCGCCTCGCCTACGAGGATGCGCTTCGGCCCGGGCAGGACCTCGAGGAACTCTTCATGAGCTTTTGCCGGGAAGGGCGACGAGCACGCGGGGAGGTGGCGGCATGACGGGCGAGAAAGGCGGCCTGCTCGCGGGCCTGCGCGCCGAGGCCCTGAAGTCGCGCCACGCGGCACCGGTTCGCCTGGCCGTGCTCATGGCGCTGCCGATGCCGCTGCTCGGCGCGATGCCCTACCGGGGCGTGCAGATCTTCAGCGCGTGGAACTACTGGTACGCGCTCTTCCTGCCCGTGTCTCTCTCGCTCGTGGTGGCGTGCGTCGCGCGGGCGGACGCTCGCACGCGGATGCGTGGGCTTCTGGGCCTGGGCTGCCCGCTCGGGCGCGCCTGGTGGGCCAAGGCGCTCTGGTGCCTCGCGCTCTGCGCGCTCTCGAACCTCGTGGTCTTCGGCATCTACCTCGCGGGATCGGCGTTCTCCTCGCAGGGCCTCACGGCCGCGGGCACGCTCACGATGCTCCTCTGCGCGCTCGCCAACACGGTGACCGCGGCGTGGATGATCCCCGCAGGGCTCTTCCTCACGGCGCGACTCGGCATGCTCGCGGGCATCTTCTGCCCGCTCGCCGTGCAGCTCGTGGGTGGGTTCGCCTGGTCGTTGGTGCCGCTGCCGCAGCTCTTTCCGCCGTCGGCGAGCATGGTCATCCCCACGAGCTTCATCCCCGTGCTGCCGAGCGGCGAGCCACTCGCGGCGGACATGGCGCTCGGCGGGGCGCTCGCGGCGGACGGCATGCTCACGCTGGCGGGCCTTGCGGTCTGCGCGCTCGCGTTCGCCGCGCTCACGGCGGCGGGCGCGGCCTGGTTCGCGCGCTCCGAGGAGAGGTGATGGCCATGACACGACTCTCCGACCCGACGCCGCGCATGACTCTCCCGCGGGCCCTGCTCTCCGAGGCCCTGCGCCTGGCTCGCTCCCCGCTCACGGCGGTGCACCTCGTCTGCGGCCTGGCAGCCGGTCTTGCCTGCGGCGAGTACTTCTCCGTAACCCGATGGGACCCGGCGCTGGGCGCGGACGCCTACGCCCAGTTCCTCGGCGCCCTCATGCCGCTCATGTCCGCCATCGTCTGCGGGCTCGCCGTGGACGAGGAGCGCGCTGCCGGGCGCCTCGCCAACCTCACGGCGGTCCCCTCGCGCGGGCGCGCCGTCGCGGCGAAGCTGCTCGCCCTTGCGGCGCTCGGCGCGGGCGCGCTGGCCGTGGCGCTCGGCGTGTTCGGGGCCGTGCTCGCCGTCGCCGGGCGCCTGCCGCTCGGGCCCGCTCCGCTTGCGGCCGCCTGGGCGGGCATCGTGCTGGGCAGCCTGCCCCTCTACGCGCTGGGGCTCGGCGTGGCCCTGCGCCTCGGCCGCAACGCCGCCATCGGCGCCGGCGCGGCGGGGATGCTCCTCGCGTTCTTCTCAGTGGGCGGACTTGCGCACGGCCTCATGACCGGCGAGCTCACCGGTGCCCTGGCGACGCCCCTGAGCTGGGTTCCGCTCGCCTGGCCCGCGCGCCTGGGGTCGCTCGGGGTGGAGGCCTTCATCGACGCCGCACGCGCGGCGGGCCCTCTCCTCACGACTGCGCTCGCTAGCCTCGTGCTCACCCTGGCAGCCGACGCCGTCCTTCTGGCCTGGTTCTGCCGCTTCGAGGACGGGAGGGCAGATGCGTAGGAGGCCGCTCGCCGCCGTGCTCGCCCTCCTCTCCGCAGCGCTCGTCCTGGGCGGGAATGCCCTGCTCGACGCCGGCTGGGGGTCGGCGCTGCGCTCGATCGCCGACCACGTGCTGCCCAACCCTGAGATCGCCATGTGGGCGCCCGCGGCTGCGCGCAGGGCTCTGGACCGCTGAGCGCGGCGCTAGTACAATTCCGACGGAAGTTTCAGGAGGTCGAACATGGCGAGGATACTGGCAGTGGATGATGAACGGGCTATCCTCGACGCGCTCGCGCGCGTCCTCGGCCGCGACGGCCATGAGGTCGTCAGGGCGGCGGACCCGACGGCGGTCCCGGGGATGGACCTCTCGCGCTTCGACCTCGTGCTCTGCGACGTCATGATGCCGGGGCTCGACGGCTTCGAGCTCGTGCGGCAGATCCGCCCGGACTTCGACGGGCCCATCGTCTTCCTGACCGCGCGCGTGGCCGAGGAGGATGCCGTGGCCGGCTACGGCCTGGGCGCCGACGACTACGTCCGCAAGCCCTTCGGGGCCGCGGAACTTCGCGCCAAGGTCGCGGCCCATCTACGCCGTGAGCGCCGGCCGCGCTCGCACGCCCTCTCCTTCGGGGAGGTGCGGATCGACCTCGGGGCGCGCGACCTCGCCGTGGGCGGCGAGACCGTGCCGCTCACGCCCACCGAGTACGCCATCTGCGAGTACCTCGCGCGCCACCCCGGGCAGGTCATGAGCCGCGCGCAGATACGCGAGGCGGTGCTCGGCTGGGAGAGCGACGCCGACGATGCGGCCATATCCATGCAGGTCAGCCGCGCCCGGAGGAAACTCTCCGAGGCCGGCGCCGATCCGATCGCGACCGTCTGGGGGATGGGGTACAAGTGGCAGCTCTGAGGACCGGGGCGCGAGGTCGCGGGGGCATGCCGCTCTCCTTCGTCATCGCGCGCTACTTCGCCTACGCGTTCGCGGCGGTCGCCACGGCGTGGCTCGCCTCGTTCATGGCACTCTCCGCGGCGATCGACGCGGGCTTCGTCTACGAGGCAAGCTGGGGGCCGGCCAATGCGCGCGAGGTCGCGGAGGGCCTGGCACGCGAGGGCGTCTGCGGGCAGCAGGACGTGCCGACGGCGTACCGCTACCTCATCCTGAACAAGGACGGACACGTGCTGATGACTGACCTCGAGAGCTCGCGGCTCGAGGACGCGACGGAAATGGCCCGTACGGCACTCGCCGCG
The DNA here is from genome assembly GCA_900544135.1 of uncultured Collinsella sp. Lineage (GTDB taxonomy): Bacteria > Actinomycetota > Coriobacteriia > Coriobacteriales > Coriobacteriaceae > Collinsella. The sequence goes on along the minus strand of UQTU01000006.1, from coordinate 42,679 downwards.
GATCCGGGCACAGTGGAGATCGAGGGCGGGGGTTCGGGCCTCACCTACGCCGCGTTCCCGCTCAAGGGCGGCGGGGCCTGCGCACTCGTCAGCGAGTACCTGCCGCAGTGGGTCTCGCGCAATCTCGCCGGCCTGCTTCCCAACCCGCAGAGCCTCATGCTCGTCGGCGCCGCGGCGGGAAGCGCGCTCGCGCTCGCGCTCGTGGCGCGCCGCGCGAGCCGCGTGATCTCGCGCAAGATGGCGCCGCTCGCTGAGGCAGCGGGGCGCGTCGGCGCGGGGGAGCTCGACTTCGCGGTCGGCAGCACCAACGTGCGCGAGGTGAACGACGTCCTCGCAGCGATGGACGCCATGCGGACCTCCCTCGCCGAGTCGCTCGAGGCCCGCTGGGCCGCGGAGCGGGGGCAGCGCGAGCAGGTGGCGTCACTCGCCCACGACCTCAAGACGCCGCTCACCGTGCTGCGCGCCAACGCAGACTTCGTGGCGGAGGAGCTGGAAGACGAGAAAGACGCCGACCTCGCGGCCGCCGCGCGCGACATAGCCGGCAGCGTCGAAAGGCTCGACGGCTACGTGCGCCTGCTCATCGAGGCCTCCCGCGGGTCCGGCGGGGCGGAGAGGGCCCCCATGCGGCCGGCCGAGCTCTGCGAGCAGGTCCTCGCCGAGGCCGCCCAGATCGCCCGGGCGCGAGGCGTGACGCTCGACGCGGCCACGGGCCCCGCTGTCGCGGGCGCGCCCGAGGCCCCGCTCGACCGAACCACCCTGGCGCGAGCCGCCGCGAACCTCGTGGCCAACGCCGCCGAGCACGCGCGCTCGCGCGTGGCTGTCTCCTGCGACGTCGCGGGCGGGCGCCTCGTCATCGAGGTTGCCGACGACGGACCGGGCTTTTCTCCCGCCGCCCTCGAACGCGGCTGCGAGCGCCTCTTCACAGACGACTCCTCCCGCTCCTCGCGCGACGGAGGCCGCCACTACGGGCTCGGCCTCCACGTCGCCTCCGAGGCCGCGAGCGCCCACGGGGGCTCCGTCTCGCTCGCTAACAGCCCCTCGGGCGGCGCGGTGGCCACCATCGCGGTCCCCCTGTGCGGGATCTGACGACTTCCTCGATGTCTACCTCGACTGCGATATGTCGCTCGCAGAGGCTGCGACAAGATGGTGTTGCGTCTGCCCTGCTTGGTGCTTCTAGCTCATATTTGATCTGATGTAAGGCTCGTGCAATCCTGCATGGGCCTTTCTTTTGGCAATTGCTCGACCTATTCGTGGCCTGAAACACAAATTATCGAGTTAAGGAGACATGGGGTCATACAGCGGCTCTCAGAGCGCCTGCCACCCTCCCCTCGCAATTACCCTGCGGCGTCCTCGTATAGAGCCCATCCTGGTTGGCTTTTCGTTGCAACAGCCCACTTGTCCACCGATCAAGTTAACTACTGGAATAAATACAGCGACACGCTTGTTCGTTACAGTTGCTAAATCTATGTAAATCGCCGCGATAAATGCGGCCCGTTCTCGGTTGTATACCAGCTACGCGTATGTAGATTCATATCGCGTTAATAAATCGGCTCAAGCGCGTGCAAAACGCGCAAGTAGCCGCAAAAGGCGATTATCGCGTAGGTAGATTTTTGGCACCCTGTTGCTTAATCACAATTAAGCAATTGCTTAAAACAAAAAAGGTCAGGCACTAGGTGCCTGACCTGCAAACTTCTGGTCGGGACGACTGGATTCGAACCAGCGACCCCTTGACCCCCAGTCAAGTGCGCTACCAAGCTGCGCCACGTCCCGAAGCTTTTATTTGTTGCTCTGCTCTCGCTCGCAACAGGGAGTATATTAACCCGAAACTTTGCCCTTGTGCAAGAACTTTTTTACAAATTTTGAAGCAAGTCCAAAATTGTATCTGCGAGCTGGGGCTTTGTTAGCACGGGAAGTTCTTGCGTACCCGCTGTGCTCACGATCCAAGCCTTGTTGGTGTCGGTTCCAAAGCCCGAATCGGCGCGCGATACATCGTTGGCGATAATTGCATCGCAACCCTTGCGGGCGAGCTTTCGCTGAGCGTACTCCACGACGTTATCGGTCTCGGCCGCAAATCCGATCACGCATCGCTCGCCCTTCTGGCGCGAAAGCTCAGCCAAGATATCGACCGTCTCGACCAGTTCGATACAATCCAAGCGTTCGTTGGCCTTTTTGAGCTTGTGGTCCGCAGGGGCTTCGGGGGTGTAGTCGGCGACGGCTGCCGCGCAAATGGCCGCATCGGCCGTCTGAAAGGCGCCCAGCGCCGCCTGCAGCATCTCTGCGGCGGTCTGCACGCGCACGCACCCCACGCCGCGGGGAACATCGAGCGATGTCGGCCCCAGCACAAGCGTAACCGCAGCACCGCGGCGAGCGGCCTCCCCCGCCAGGGCGATGCCCATCTTGCCCGACGAACGGTTGCCAATAAAGCGCACGGGGTCGATCGGCTCGTGCGTAGGACCGGCAGTGATCACGATGCACTTGCCTGCCAGGTCTTGCGGGACGGGGTTCAGCACCTCGCAGACGGCCTCGACGATGTCCTCGGGCTCACTCATGCGTCCCGTGTCCACGTCGCCGCAGGCAAGGTAGCCGCTGCCGGGTCCTACCACATGGATGCCACGGTCACGCAGCATGGCCATATTGGCCTGCGTGGCCGGCGCCTTCCACATGCCGTTGTTCATGGCCGGGGCGATCACGATGGGTCGCGGCGTGGCAAGCAGCGTAGTGGAGATGAGGTCATCGGCGATACCGTTTGCCATCTTGGCGATGATATTGGCCGTCGCGGGCGCCACGACCACCAGATCGGGCTCCTGGGCCAGCGAAATGTGGTGGATGGGGTCGGAGGGATCGTCGAACAGGCCCACCGCGACCGGCTCGTTGGTGAGTGCACGGAAGGTAAGCGGCCCGACAAACTCGGTGGCATGATCGCTCATGACGACCTTGACGCGGGCGCCTCGCTTTTGCAGCAGGCGCACGATATTGCACGACTTATAGGCGGCGATCCCGCCGGTAATGCCCAGCAGGATCGTTTTTCCCTCAAGTTGCATTGAATTGTTGGGTGCCGCCGTCATCGTTAGGCTTCCTTGCTGGGGAGCACGAGCAGGCGGTGGCAGTATGGGCAGTGCGTAATCTCGCTACCGTCGTGGTTGAGGTCGCTCATGGACGACGCCTGCAGCGCGGTGTGGCAGACCGTGGGGATGTTGCCCTTGATGGTCTCGACGGCCAGGCCACGGAACTGCTTGAGCAGACGCTCGTAATCGGTGAGCACGTCGGTCGGCAGCGTGGCAGCCAGCGCAGTGCGCTCCTTAGTGGCGGCGTCAATCTGAGCCTGGAGATCGGCGGCCTTGGCGCGGGCGGCCTTGGTATCGGCCTTCACGCCCTCCTCGAACTTGGCGATGATGGCCTGCGCGCGAGCCTCGCGGTCGAGCGCCTCCTTGTGGGCGACGACGACGTCCTTGCGGGTGTGCTCGATCTTGTCCAGACGCTTGGCCAGGGTGGCGAGCTCGTTCTCCAGGTCCTGAACCTCGCGGTAGTCAGAGCCGTCAACGTGGCGCTTTTTGGCGGCCTCGATGGCGTTATTGGTCTGAATCTCGGTGGTGTTGAGATCGTCGAGCTCAATATCCAGGTCCTTGCGCTGGGCGTAGAGCTTGGTCATCTCGGACTTGAGCTTAACGTAGGTCTTGCGCTTGGAAGCGAGTTCCTTGAGCTCCGGCATATTGGCAAGTTCGCTCTTGTTGCGGGCGAGCTCCAAATCGATCTGTTGCAGCTTGAGTAGCGTAGCGCCGGCGCTCATAAGTTCTCTCCTTTTGTCACAGTCCACCATTGGCAAGGGTTCAGTATTTTAATCGCATGACGGGGGTCAACCCCGGCGTCAACCGCAGAGTTCATCAAGATATCAACGAACGGCTCCTCGGAGCGGTCATGGCCGAGCAGGATCACCGGCAGTCCGCGCAAGGCAAGATCTTGCGCCACATGGTAGCCCGCCTCGCCCGTCACGACAAGGTCCGCGCCCGCGGCGATGGCAAGCTCGCCAAAGTCGCCGAGGGAGCCGCCCAGAATGGCGACGGTGCGGCACGGGTGATCGGTCTCACCCCACACGCGCGGGTCGCTGCCAAACGCCGTGGCGGCGCGCGCGGCAAGGTCGCGTAGGCTGCAGGGGTCGCTGAGTGTTGCAAGGGCTCCCAGGCCGCAGGCCTCGGGGTCGTCCACGTGTTCCAGCGAGCTTTCGGGCACGGCGTCCAACAGCGTACTTAGGCATACGCGCGCCCCGTGTGAGCGGTCCAGGTTGGTGTGGAGCGAGATGATGCTCACCCCACAACGGGCCGCCTCGTAGAGCGCCGCACTGCACTGGGGACGCGTCGCGCTGGGCGGGCAAAATGCCTCGGGTGCCTTAATATAGACGGGATGATGCGTGAGCAACACATTGGCTCCGGCTTCCAAGGCACGCTGCACGTTGTCCCTGGTAGCGTCGAGCGCACAGGCCACGCCACGGATCTCGTCATCGGGGTCGCCAACGGATAAGCCTACGTGGTCCCAGGGTTCGGCGTCCGTCTTAGGATAGCGTGCAAGCAGGGCGCGCTCGAGTTGGGCGACGATCATGCGGCACCTACGATCGAGAGCAGCGTCTGGGCAAAGTCGTCCAGATCGCCCGGATTCACACGGTCATCGAAGGAGATACGCAGTGCGCCCAATGCCTGCTCGCGGCCAATGCCCATCGCGCTCAAAACGTGGCTGGGGTCCATGCTGCCGCTCGAGCATGCCGAGCCTGCCGATACCTCAAAGCCGGCGGCATCGAGCTTGATGATGAGCTCCTCGGAGTCCATGCCGTCAATGTAGATCGATACCATGCCGGGCAGACGGTCGGCATGTGCGTAGTCACCCATGGTGGCGTGAATGCGCGGATGGGCCGTAAGCGTGGCGTAGAGCTTATCGGACAGGGCTTGCAGCTTCTCGCGCTCCTCGGCCACATGGGGCGTCAGCGTGCAGGCGGCAGCGGCAAAGGCGAGCTGCGTGCGCAGGTCCTGAGTACCGGCGCGACGGCCGGCTTCCTGTCCACCGCCAAAGATGCGGGGGCGCAGCGGCGTGCGGTTCTTAAGGTAGAGCGCGCCGGATGCCACAGGGCCGCCGATCTTATGCGCGGCAACGGTCATAGCATCGACGCCCAGCTCGGTGACATCGAGCGGAATATGCAAGTAGCCCTGGATGGCATCGGTGTGGAACAGGGCGCCCACGGTATGCGCGGCGGCGGCCAGCTCGCGGATGGGCTGCACCACGCCGGTCTCGTTATTGGCGGCCATGATGCTCACGAGTGCGACGTCGTCGCCGAGCAAGTCGTTCAGCGCGGCGGTCTCGATGTAGCCCGCACGGCAGGGCTGCACCAGATCGACGGTAAAGCCGGCGGCGCGCAGCAGCGGCAGGTTGTCAAGGATCGAATCGTGCTCAATCGCCGACACGATCACGCGGTTGCGCTTGCGGTCGCGCTGACGGGCGCCCTCGGCAAGTCCGAGGAGCGCCAGCTGGTTTGCCTCGGTGCCGCCATTGGTCAAGATAATCTCGGACGGGCGGACGCGCGCGCCAAAGCTGCGGGCGATCTCGCGACGCGCCACTTCCAGGCGCGCAGCGGCCTTGCGGCCGAGCGAATGCAGCGAGTTGGGGTTGACGCCGGCAAGCTCGCTATCGTCGTACTCGCGCTGCGCATGGAGCGCCTCGGCGCGCATGGGCGTCGAGGCAGCATAGTCAAGATTCACGGGTATGCGGTTTTGACCTGCGGTCATAGGGGTTTATGCCTCCTGTGCGGCCTCGTTGCCCAGCTTCTGCAGCAGCGCAACCTCGGCGGCGGGATCTTCGGACTTAAATACGGCGGAGCCGGCTACGAGCACGTTGGCACCGGCCTTGACGACCTCGGCGATGTTTTTGGAAGAAATGCCGCCGTCGACCTCGATCATGGGCAACACGCCGTGGCGCTCGCACATGGCCTTAAGCTCGTGGAGTTTAGCAATGGTACCGGGGATAAAGCTCTGGCCGCCAAAGCCGGGGTTCACGCTCATGAGCAGCACCATGTCGACAACGTCGATGATGCTCTCGAGCACGCAGACGGGGGTGGCGGGGTTGAGTACCACGCCGGCCTTGACGCCGCGCTGCTGCAGATGCGTGAGCGTGCGGTGCAGGTGCGTGGAGGCCTCGTAGTGCACGGTGATCATGTCGGCACCGGCGTCGGCATACCAATCGACCGTCTCGTCGGGGTTCGACACCATGAGGTGCGCGTCGACCGGCACGTCGGTGGAGCGCTTGACGGCCTTGAGGATGTCAACGCCAAAGGTGAGGTTGCCGGTAAAGTGACCGTCCATGACGTCGAAGTGCACATAGTCGGCGCCGGCGATCTTGTCGAGCTCGCCCTTGAGGTTGGCCATATCGGCCGAAAGGACAGACGGAGCGATTTTGATGGAACCCATGGTAGTAGCCTTTCTGTGCTAGTCAGTGAGTCCGTAGAACTCTTGAGAGGGGACGCGGTCGGTAAGAATCTCGAGCGCCCTATCCAAAGTAACACCGTTGTAGAGCGTTTGCTCCACGGCAAAGGTGAGCGGAATGTCTACGCCCAGTGAACGGGCGAGTTCGCTGACGCTGCGGGCCGCAACGGCACCCTCGACCACCATGTGCGTGCGTGCCTGGTACTCGTCGAGTGACACGCCGTGGGCAAACTCGTAGCCAAAGGTGCGGTTGCGCGAATGCTCCGAGGTACAGGTGGCGATGAGGTCGCCCATGCCGGCAAGTCCCATGCAGGTCATGGCCTGTCCGCCGCGGGCGTGCACCAGGCGGCTGATCTCGGCCAGGCCGCGCGTCATGATAAGGGCGAGCGTGTTATCGCCCGCGCCGGAGCCGGCGGAAATGCCGCACACGATAGCGATGACGTTTTTCATGGCGCCGCATACCTCGACGCCGGTCATGTCCTGCGACAGGTAGATGCGGAAGGCCGTAGATAGGAGCAGGTCCTTAAAGGTCTCCCCTACCTGCGGATCTTTGCTAGCGATGACGGCGGCAGAAAGTCCGCCGCGGCAAATCTCCTCGGCATGGTTGGGGCCGGAGAGCGCCGCCACGCGCGCCTCGTTGCCAATCTCGCTGGCGATGACCTCGCTCATGAGCAGGCCGGAATCGGGCTCAATACCCTTGGTGAGGCAGAGTACCGGGGTGTCGGCGGCGATGAAGGGTGCTGCCTGATGGCATACGCTGCGCAGGTGCGTGGAGGGCACGGCAAAGATGACGGCCTCGGCACCGTCGAGCGTCTGCGTCAGGTCCGTCGTGGCAACGACGTTGCTGGGCAGCTCGTAGTCCACCAGATAGCGGGGGTTACGATGCTCGCCATTGATGCCAGCGGCCGTCTGCTCACTATGGGCCCACATGGTCACGTGCTCGGCTCGCGCGGCGGCAAGGCCGGCGACGGCGGTTCCCCAGGAGCCGGAGCCAATCAGCGCAACATTCATGACTCTCTCCTACTTATCGTCGGGTTCGGTGACGCGCTTGGTAAACGAGAGCTTGGACTCCTTGCCCGTCATGAGCTTTTTGATGTTCGCACGATGGGCCCACACCACGGTGATACCGATCATCGCCATGCAAAACTTGAGACCCAGGCTGCTGTACGGAAAGACCGCACAGACGGCGATGGGAAGACCGATGGCCGCGGCAAGCGAGCCCACCGACACAAACTTGGTGATGGCAACGGCCACGATAAACATGCCCAGCAGCGAAAGTCCGATGGGCCAGTACCATGCGAGGATTACGCCCAGACCGACCGCGATGCCCTTGCCGCCGTGGAAGCTAAGGTACGGCGAGAAGATGTGGCCCCACACCGCTGCCAGGCAGATGACGCCGAGCATCCAGTCGCCGGGAGCTCCAGGCGCCATGATATTCGGCGGAAAACCATAGCCTAGATCGGCGATAAGCGGACGCGCGATAATGACGCAGATGGCGCCCTTCAGGCAGTCGAGCAGCAGCGTGAGCGCGGCCACCTTGGGGCCGGCCACGCGCAGGGCGTTGGTGGTGCCGATGTTACCGGAACCCGCCTTGCGAATGTCCGTGTGGTTGAACACGCGGCCCAGGATCAAGCCAAACGGAATCGCTCCGATAAAGAACGAGACCACGGCGCAGATGGCGGTCAGCAGAATCGGATTATGCATCCTTTTGCTCCTTCTTCCTAAAGAAGAGTCGAATGGGCGTGCCGGAAAAATCGAAGGTCGAGCGCATACGGTTCTCCACGTAGCGCTGGTAGGTGTCGTTGACCAGGTCGCTGTGGTTGACGAAGAACGTAAACGTCGGCGGGTTGACGCCCGTCTGGGTTACGTAGTGCATGCGCAGACGACGCTTGCCGTCCACCACGGTGTGACCGAACTCGCGCAGGTCGGTGAGGAACGTGTTGAGGCGCGAGGTGCTGATCTTTTGCGAACGCGTCTTCTCGGCGGCGTCGACCATCGCCCAGATCTTCTCGACACTGCGGCCGGTCAGGGCTGAGATGCGCAGGTACTGGGCCCAGGGAGCCATAACGCCCAGACGGCGGTCGACGGTCTCCATGCAGGCCTCGCGCTTGCGGTCATCATCGAGCAGATCCCACTTGTTGAGCAGCACCACGATGGCGCAGCCGCGCTCGATAGCCAAGCCCATGACCTTCTGGTCCTGCTCGGTAACGCCCACGGAGGCGTCGACGACGAGCAGCGCCACGTCAGCGCGGTCGATGGCGCGCAGGCCGCGGACCATGGAGTAGTACTCGATGTTCTCGTACACGGTGCTCTTCTTGCGAATGCCCGCGGTGTCGACCATGCGGTAGTGCTTGCCGTCGCGCTCGACGACGGTGTCGATGGCATCGCGCGTGGTGCCGGCGATGTTGGACACGATGGAGCGGTCGGCGCCCAGGATGCGGTTGAACAGCGAGGACTTACCGGCGTTGGGGCGACCGATGATGGCCACGTTCAGCGCATCGGGGAACTCGTCGGCGACCTCGTCCTCCTCCTCGGGCAACAGGGCCACGATGTCGTCGAGCAGATCGCCCGTGCCGTGGCCGTGCAGGGCCGAGAGCGGCGTGGGCTCACCGATGCCGAGCGAATAGAACTCCCAAATGTTGTCGTTTTCGCGGTCGGGGTTGTCAAGCTTGTTCACCAGCAGAAAGACCGGCTTGTCGCAGCGTTTGAGCATGCGGGCGACCGACTCGTCCTCCTCGGTGACGCCGGTGCGGCCGTCGACCACAAACAGGATGACAGCAGCTTCCTCGGCGGCGGCAAGCGCCTGGTCGCGGATGGACGTGGCAAAGACGTCGTCGCTCTTGAGCGGCTCGATACCGCCCGTGTCGACGATGGTGAACTCGCGGCCGTTCCAATCGGCCGTGTGATACGAGCGGTCGCGCGTGACGCCGCGGGACTCATGGACGATGGCGTCCGAGGTCTGGGCCAGGCGGTTGACGAGCGTGGACTTGCCCACGTTGGGGCGTCCGACGACGGCGACGATAGGTTTCATCTGCTCTCCTTTAATGGGTAGGGTCAGTGGGGATAGTTGAATTGGCGGGCGTTATGCCAAGGATATGCTCCAGGGTATCGAGCAGCTCATGCGGCATGGTCGATACCACATGAACCTCGGCGCCGCGACCGGTAAGGCTTGCGAGTAATTCGTCACGATGATACTCGTCAAGGGTCATTCCGTCGGCGTTGAACATGAGCTTAGGCACAAAGAGCATAACCCCCGACAGGTCCTGCGGTAGCTGCTCCAAGATGTCGCAGGCGACGATGAGGCCGGTCACGTCCACGTTGCCGCCAAAGTAACGGTTCTTGATGGCCGTGACGGTTCCGGCAAGGCCCTGCGGCGATTCCACAAAACGCGCCACCGTATCGCGCGCGCTGGCGCCCGAGAGGCACAGCAGGCGCTGGCCACGGGCGGCGATTGCCTCGCGAACGCGGCGCAGGCGCTCGGCATCGGCGGCGAGCACGTTGTCGGTTTCGTCCAGATAGGAGCGGATCATGCCGATGCCGTCGTAGTACTGCGGGTAGCCGTCGTAAAAGTCCGCCTCGGGCGGTTCGATGCCGGCGTCCAGATAGAACTCGTCGCTCATCTGGAAGGTGTGGCGGCCAAAGCGCTCGAAGGCGCGGTCCTGGAAGGGCCGGATCATGGCGATGGTCTCGCGCGCCAGCTCGGGCTTGTCGCTGTAGGACCAGCTAAAACGGTTCTGATGCTTGGTAAATCCAAGCGGCACAATGCCCAGGCTCGTGATTTGCTCGTGCTCCTCGCAAAAGCGCAGAGTCTTTTCCAGCTCCTCGCCGTCGTTCATGCCGGGGCACAGCACGATCTGCGCGTGAATCTCGATGCCGGCGGCCATGATGGCCTCGAGCACGTCCATGCCGCGCTGGGCGTTGCGGCCCATCATGCGGCGACGGATGTCGGGGCTCACGGCGTGGACCGACACGTTCATGGGGCTCATATTGCGTTGAATGACGTTTTGCACGTCCTCGTCGGAAAGGTTGGTCAGCGTGACGAAGTTGCCCTGCAAAAAGCTCAGGCGGTAGTCGTCGTCGCGGATGTAGAGCGTGGAGCGTCCGCCCTTGGGCAGCATGGTCATAAAGCAGAACACGCAGGCGTTTACGCAGGTACGCATGCCATCGAAGATGGGGCCATCGAACTCCAAGCCCCAGTCCTCGCCGGGAAAGCGATCGAGCTCAACGGGTGTGACGGTGCCGTCGCGTGGGTCGAAAACCTCCAGCTCGACGGTGTCGTCGTCTGCCTCCCAGAGCCATACGATCATGTCGGTGAGCGCCTCACCGTTGACCGTGAGCACGCGCATGCCCGGCTCGATACCCACATCCCATGCGGGCGACTCGGGACGCACGTTCTTAACGAGCGCGCCCTCACCCGGCTCGGGGTCGCGGCTGCGCCCGTAATCGGCCACCTCGGCGGCGTATGCGGGTACGGTCTGGTCCATGATTAGCGGCAAAGCTCCTTGATGCGCGTGACGGCGCGTTCGATGTGTTCTTGCGGGGTGGAGGCTCCGGCGGTGATGCCGATGTGGTGAGCGTCGGTAAACCACGCGGCCTGGAGCTCGGAAGTTTCCTCGATGTGATACGTGCGCTCGCAGGCGTCTGCGCAAATCTGCGCCAGGCGGCGGGTGTTGCCCGAGTTCTTGCCGCCCACGACTACCATGCAGTCGCAGCGGTTGGCAAGTGCGGCTGCTGCCTGTTGACGCTCACTCGTGGCGGCGCAGATGGTGTTGATCACACGCAGCTCCTGCACGCGCGGGGTGATGGCAGCCACGACTTCGGCCAAGTTCTGTGCGGTCTGGGTGGTCTGCACAACGAGGCCCACCTTGCCCTTGAGCGGCAGCGCGTCCGCATCGGCGGCGCAGCTTACGACCTGCGCGTCATCGCCGGCATGGCCCAGGATGCCCTCCACCTCGGGGTGGCCCGGCTCGCCCACGACGAGCACGCGATAACCCTCGCGTACCAGGCGCTCGGCGGCCACGTGGACCTTCTTGACGTAGGGACAGGTGGCATCGACCACGTCGAGGCCGCGCTCGCGAGCGGCATCGATGACCTGCGGCACCACGCCGTGGGCGCGGATGATCACGGTGCCCGATGCGGCGTCGTCCAGGGTCTCGGCCAGACCGACGCCCGCCTCGGCAAGCTCGCGCACCACGATGGGGTTATGGATGAGCGGGCCCAGGGTGTGGACCTGGGTGCTCTCCCCCGTCTGCGGGGCGGCCGCCAGGGCCATATCGAGCGCACGCTGCACGCCGTAGCAGGTGCCAGCGTGGGCGGCGATTTCGATGGTGGGGGCGTCTGCCTTGCCGGGCATAGCCTCGACGGTGTTCATGACTTCCTCGCCCATAGCTAGAACCTACCCGGGTGCTCGGCGCACATGTCATCGCGCATGGCGTAGACACGATTCATGGCCTCGGACTCAAACCATGCCAGGCGCTCCTTACGCTTGAGCTCGGCCGGTGCATCGGAAAGCGAGATGGCCTTGCCGGCACGGATCCAGCACTTTTTGGGGCGCATGAGCTTTTTGCCCGCAGGCGTGATATCGGACCAGCCGCAGATGGCGAGTGGGTTGACGGGCGCCTTGCCCATCTGGGCGATGAGCGCAAAGCCGCCGTGGACCTCGGGCTTGATCTCGCGCGAGCGGATGCGCGTGCCCTCGGGGAAGATCAGGACGTCCTCGCCTCGCTGCAGCGCATGCTGGGCGGCACGCAGGCACTTCATGTCGGCGGTGCCACGTTCGACGGGAATTCCGCCCACACGGCTAAAGGCCCAGCGCACGATCTTGCTCTTGGCGAACTCGGATTTAAAGATGGGGCGAATGCGGCGGCCGCCAAAGAACAGTGCCGTCTCTACAGCCAGGAGCTCGGCCATCGAGGTGTGGTTGCAGATGACCACGCTGCCGCGGCCTTCCTGGCGCTCAAACAGCAAGTCGCTGTCCTCGACCTTCCAGCGCCACATGAGCTTGGAGAAGACCCACAGGATGCCCATGACCACGGCGACGGTCCCGCGGATGAGCGCCGGGAACTCGTCGTAGGGGGCGTTGTAGTAATCCTCGGGCGTCTGCTTAAACAGGCGCATGGGCTACCTCCTTTGGTTGATGAGGTCCTCGATAATGCGGACGACCTCGTCGATGGTGTGGGCGGTGGAGTCGACGTGCACCGCGTCCTCGGCGGGCACGAGCGGCGCGACCTCGCGGCTGCTGTCGAGCTTGTCGCGCTGCTTGAGGGCGTTGAGGGTCTCATCGACCTCGGCCTCGAGCTGCTCGGTTGTGAGCGGCTGGGCGTCGTTTTGGTGGCGCTGCAGCACGCGACGACGGGCGCGCTCGCGCGGGTCGGCGGTCAGGAACACCTTGACCTGTGCGTTGGGGAACACGACGGTGCCGATGTCGCGACCCTCGGCGACGATGTCGCGGTCCTCGGCGGCGCGGCGCTGGTGGATGAGCATGGCGGCGCGCACGCCTGGGTAGGCCGAGACCTTGGACACGTTGGCGTCGACCTGCGGGGTGCGGATGGCAGCCGAGGCGTCCGCACCGTCGATGGTCAGGCGCGTGTCCTCGCCGGTGCCGTTGGTAAAGCGAATCTCGATCTGCTCGGCGAGGGCTTCGATGGCCGCCTCGTCGTCCAGGTCGATGCCGCGGTCGAGCGCGGCGAAGGTGACGGCGCGATACATGGCGCCCGTGTCGAGCTTGTTAAAGCCCAGCTGGCGGGCGATCTCCTTGGCGATGGTGGACTTGCCGGAACCGGCGGGGCCGTCGATGGCAACGATCATGCAATGCTTCCTTTCGGTGGTTGACGTTCTGGTATGGGACGCGGGCGCTGGGGCTTGGCGGGTTGCCTAGCTCGTGTAGCGCTCGCGGTAGGTGTTGCGCTTGGGCGCGGAGCCGTGGCTGCCGTGGTGACGCGTGCGACTCGCGGTGTTAGTCGCCGGCGCGGCGCCGCGCTTGGAGCCGGCCTGCTTGGGCGGGATACCGCCGGCCTTCAGGATCTGCACTTCGCGGTCGGTGAGCTCGCGCCATGAGCCCTTGACCACGTCTTTGAGCTCCAGGCCGGCAAAGTTGCAGCGGTGCAGGCGGATCACCGGATGGTGGATCTTGCTCAGCATGCGCTTGACCTGGTTCTTGCGTCCCTCGCGGATGATGACCTCCACGGCGGTGGTGCCGGGCTTGATGCCCTGCGGGGCCACGGCCTCGGCCTCGCGCGCGTTGATGATGCGGCAGATCGCCGGCTGGCACAGGCCATCGTCGAGCTCGATGCCGCGGCGGAGTGGTTCCAAGTCGCGATCGGTCAGGTAGCCGTCCACGAGTGCCTGGTAGGTCTTGTAGACGTGCTTGCTGGGATGCAGCAGGTCCTGCGATAGGTCGCCGTCGGTGGTAAAGAGCAATAGGCCCGTGGTGTCGCGGTCCAAACGGCCCACCGGGAACAGGCCCGGAAAACGGTCGCGGGGAACCAGGTCGGCCACGCAGGGGCGCTCCTGCGGATCGCTCATGGTGGTGAGGTAGCCGGACGGCTTGTAGAGCATCAGGTACACGGCGCCCTGGTTGAGCTTGACGGGCATGCCGTCGACCTCGATATGGTCGCGGTCGACGTCGACCTTGGTACCCAGCTCGGTCGCGACCTGGCCGTTGACGGTCACGCGGCCGGCGGTCATCAGGTCCTCAGAGCCGCGGCGGCTCGCCACGCCCGCGCGCGCCAAAAAGCGCTGCAGGCGCATGGTGTGCGGGTAGACGGGCTGGTCGTCGCCTGTGGGCGCAGCGGTGTCCATGGCGCTTGCGATGCGCGCCTCCCCTGCTTCGTTAGTCCTCGTCATGCATATCCTCCGAGGTGTCACCGGTGGGCAGAAGCTCATCGCCATCGGTGTCCTCAACATCGGTATCGATCAGTTCGCGCTCTTCGTCCAGGTCTTCGGCCTGCTCCTCGAGCGTGGACTGAATGCTGCGGCCGCTCAGACGCTCGCGGATAAACTGGCGCGACTGCTCGTCGGGGGCAAACTGCTCCAGATCGGGCAGGTCGCGAGTGGAGCGCAGGCCGAACTTTTCCAAGAAGGCGTTGGTCGTGCCGTAGATGATGGCCTGACCGCGCTCGGGGTCACGGCCGAGCTCGCGCACCAGACCCTTGTCCACGAGCGACGCGATGACGCCGTCGGAGTTGACGCCGCGGATGCCCTTGACCACCTCGCGCGTGACGGGCTGGTGGTAGGCGATGACGGCCAGGGTCTCGAGCGCCGCCTGCGACAGCTTTTGCGTGTCCCAGCTCAGCACATAGGCCTCGACCACGTCGTGGTAGGCGGGGTGTGTAAACAGGCGCCAGCCACCGGCGACCTCGCGCAGCTGAAAGCCGCGGTTGGCTTCCTCGTACTCAACCTTGAGCTCGGCCAAAAGCGACGCGCACTCGCCCGGGGCGATATCCAGCGCACCTGCCAGCGCGGGTGCGCTCACGGGGTCGCTCGACACCAGCAACAGCGCCTCGAGGGCGCCTTTGAGGCTGTTTGCCTCCAGCGTGGAAAGGGTTGACATGGTTGGCGCTCCTATTCGGTGAGCTCGGGGCCCTCGCCGGGCACGTATGCCTCGGCGCTCTCGAAGCGGTTGATTTGAATGGTTCCAAAGATCTCGTCCTGGCTCAGCGTGAGCGAGCCGCGTTTGGCAAGCTCCAACATGGCCAGGAAGGTGACGACGAGCTGCTCGGTGGTGGCGTCGCCGTCCAGCAGCTCGCGGAAGGTACAGGTTTGGTGCGCCATGGTAAAGCGGTCGACCGAGGCCACCGTCAGGTCGAGCGGCACGCGATGCGGTGCAACGTGCTCGGCCTCCAGCAGGAAGGTCTGGCGCTTGCCGTCTAGGTCGGCGCAGATGACGGCGAGGCCACGCAGGGTGATGCCGGCCAGGTAGTCGGGCATAAGGCCTAGAAACTCGGGGTCGGGGCCGGCCACGCGCGGATGCATGCGGCTCTCGGCCTGCATGCGCGCGCCAAGCGCCGCCGCCGCGCCCTTAAACTGCTTGTAGGCGATCAGACGCTGGATCAGGACCTCGCGCAGGGCGTCGCCGTCGAGCGCACTGAGCTCCTCGAGCTCATCGTCATCCTCGTCATCGTCGTCTGTCTTGCGCGGGGCCTCCTGGGGCACCAGCGAGGCGGCCTTGATGTCCAAAAGGGTTGCCGCGACCAGCAAAAAGTCGCTCGCCACGTCCAGGTCCAGCGCCTCGATGCGCTCGGCCTCGGCCAGGTATTGCTCGGCCACCTCGCTGATCGAGATGGCTCCGATATCAACTTTTTGGCGGGTTACCAGCTGCAGCAGCAGGTCGAACGGTCCGCTGTAGACCTGCGTCGACACGCGATACGACATCTTCGACCTCCTTTGACGGCGCCTTCGCGGCGCGGTTTGGGTGCATGTTGCGACCGTTTTGCACGGTCGACCTGTAAGTTTACCTTAGATGCCGGCGATTGCGAAGTTGAGCAGCCACTCGGCCAGCGGATACACGGTAACGTCGAAATACCGTCCAATCACGTCGATGCCGGTCCACATAGGCAACAGGTACAGCACCAGGATGAGGATGGGCATGGCGTATTGCTGCAGGCGGTAGTAGTTAGAGAGCGCTTTGCCTTTGAGGAACGGCACGATGATCGACGAGCCGTCGAGTGGCGGAATCGGAATGAGGTTAAAGAACGCGAGCGACAGGTTGACCACAATAAAGGTGGCACCGAAGTTCATGATTTGGGAAGCCACAGCAAAGGACATGCTGGTGTAGAGGTTGCCGTATGTCGCGTGCATGAGAGCGGCCGCAAGGCATGCCAGCGCAATGTTCGATGCGGGGCCGGCCACGCTCACCAGGACCTCGTCGCGCTTGGGGTGCTTGAGGTTGTTGAGATAGACGGGCACGGGCTTGGCGAAGGCGAACACCGGGCCGCCGGCGGCGAGCATCAGCAGCGGCAAGAGAATGGTGCCAAACGGGTCGATGTGGTTGAGCGGGTTGAGCGAGACGCGGCCGCGCGAACGGGCCGTCTTATCGCCGAGTGCCCAGGCCGCGGCGGCGTGCGCGCTCTCGTGGATCACGATGCCCACGATGACGGCGGCGGCGCTGGCGAGCAGGTTCATGAGGTAGCTGCTGGACATGTCACTCCCCTAGCGGACGCGGCGCGAGGCGCGCGTAAGCAGGTAGTCGGCCACAAACAGGATGACGGCCACGATGGCGTAATCCAAGCGGAAGACACCGCCAAAGGGCGAGGTGATAACGCCGTAGCCGGCGATGGCGCTCGGCAGGGCGCGCGAAAGCTCAACGACAAAGCCCACGATCTGCAGCTTGGCGGTGAGGCCGCTAAAGCACAGCAGCACGGTCATCGCGCTCATAAAGATGCCGCAGATGCGGCACGCGATGGCGATGATGCTCATCGCCACGGCGGTGGCTTTACGAGAGTTCACGCGCGGTCTCCTCTTCGATCTGGGTGGAAAGCTCCAGCCATTCATCCTCGAGCTTGGGAAGCTCTTGCTTAAGGCCGTTATATTCCCCCAGCGCGGCATTGAACTTATCTTGATCGGCATAAAGCTCTTCGCTTGCCATCAATTCCATAAGCTCGTCATAGCGGGCGCGCTTTTTATCGAGCTCCGTCTCGATCTTCTTGAGCTGGTTGCGCACGCCCTTGAGCTTTTTGTTGAGCGCAGCGCGGGCCTGGGCCTCGGCGCGCTTTTGCTCCTTGGTCTTTTTGCCCTCGGCAGGCTTGGGGGCGGCGACGCTGGGCTGGGCGGAACTGGTCGGCTTGGCTGCCTTGGTCGTGGCCGGTGTGTCCTCCCCTGCCGCCTCGGCGGCGGCGCGGGCCGCGAGGTCCTCGCGCTTGTAGAGGTAATAGTCGTAGTCGCCGTCATAGACCGTGACCTTGCCATCGCGGATGTCGATCACGCGGTTGGCCACGGCGCGCACCAGGTGCTCGTCGTGGCTGATTAGCACGATGGTACCGGGGAAGTTTTGCAGGGCGTTCTCGAGCATGTCCACCGAGTCGATGTCCAAGTGGTTGGTGGGCTCGTCCAGGCACAGGAGCGCCTCGGGGGCCACGAGCATCTTTGCCAGGGCCAGACGCGCCTTTTCGCCGCCGGAGAGGACACGGACCTGCTTTTCAATTGCGTCGTTGTCGCTAAATAGGAAGGCGCCCAGCAGGCTGCGCTGCTGCGGCTCGGTCCACTTGGGCGTGACGGTGTCGATTTCTTGCAGTACGGTATTGGACTCGGTCATGCCCTCGAGCGCGTGCTGGGCGTAGTAGGCCACGCCCACGTTGGTGCCCAGATCGCGGGTGCCGGTGGTGGGAGGCTCCAGGCCGGCGAGGATCTTCATGAGCGTGGACTTGCCGGCGCCGTTGGGGCCGACGAGCGCCACGTGCTCGCCGCGGTAGAGCTTGAGGTCGATGTCGCTGTAAATGTGCTTGTTGCCGTAGGACTTGGATACACCTTCGAGGCCCACGACCATGTCGCCGGAGCGCGGCGGATCGGGGAACTTAAAGTCGATGTGCTTGTGACCCTCGGGCAGGATGACAAGCTCCTTTTTGATCTGCTCGATCTTGCGGATGCGCTCCTGGGCCTGGGCTGCCTTGGTGGGCTTGTAGCGGAACTTATCGACGAAGACCTGCATGTGGGCGATGTCGCGCTCCTGGGCGGCGCGCTTGGCGCGCATCTGCTCCAGGTTGTCCTCGCGCTGCTTGAGGTAGCTGCTGTAGTTGCCGGTGTAGGTGGTCACGCGGCGGTTCTCGAGAGCGGCGACGTGGTCGACGCAGGCGTCCATAAAGGCTCGGTCGTGGCTGACGATGAGGACGGCGCCGTCGTAGTTAGCGATAAAGCCGCGCAGCCATTGGACGCTTTCGAGGTCCAGGTGGTTGGTGGGCTCGTCTAGAAGCAGCAGGTCGGGGTGGCGCAGGAAGAGCTTGGCCAGCGCGATGCGCATCTGCCAGCCGCCCGAGAACTCGGAGCACGGGCGCTCAAAGTCGGTGACCTTAAAGCCCAGACCGGACAGGATTTTGCGCGCGTTGCTTTCGAGCTCGTAGCCGCCCAGGTGCTCAAAGCGGTCCTGGACCTGTCCGTACTCGTTGAGGAGTGCGTCGACGTCCTTGCCCTGTTCTGAGAGCTCGGTGATTTGGGCCTGCAGCTCGTTGGCGCGCTCGCCCATGCGGCGGATTTCCTTAGCGGCGGCCATGACCTCGGCAAGGATGGTGGTGTCCTTGTGCTCCAGGTTGGTTTCCTGCTCCAGGTAGCCTACCTGGCAGTCCTTGGCGTACTGGACCTGGCCGGCGTCTGGGCTGTCGATGCCCATGATGATTTTGAGCATGGTGGTTTTGCCGGCGCCGTTGGGTCCCACGAGCGCGAAGCGCTCGCCGGGGTTGATCTGGAAGGACGCGCCGCTAAAGAGGACGCGTGCGCCGAAGCTTTTTTCGATCTTGTCGACCAGGAGGATCATGGTGCCGCCTTTGACCTTGTGTGCCTATATGAAAAAAGGCCCCAACTTGCGTTGGAGCCTCATTCATTGCTCGGGTGGAGACGAGGGGGATCGAACCCCTGACCTCTTGACTGCCAGTCAAGCGCTCTCCCAGCTGAGCTACGCCCCCGTGCGAAAAAGTACTATACGGGAACTCCCCCGCCGATGCAAGGACAATTTTGGAAAAACTTTCCTGGGGCGGCGGCGCGGATGCGGGACGGACTCGAGAGCGATGGGCCCGCGATGCCCGACTAAGCCCGCGGGGCCGGTGCGGACGCGCGCCCAGGGCGTCGGGGCCCCTCGATGCCCGGCTGAGCCCGCGGGGCGCGCCCCGCGGGAGAGCGGCGGCAGCGCCGCCCTCCTTTCCAGCGCCCCCCCGGGGACATCTCGAGTTCCGCCGTCCGCCGCTTTTCGCTCTCGGAGTGCGGTCCGCCATGCGCCGGGCTGCTACTCCACCGGCGACGGTCCCATTATTGGTGCCGATCGCGCTTTCGCCCACTCGGCCATTTCAAAACCATGCCGGATTACGGGGCTAGACCGGGGACCACCGAGCATGCCGGAATTAGTGGAAACAAAACCGCAGGTAGAAGGCTTGTGCATTTAGTTAAATGCAGGGCATGGACGGCCGGTCTGGGTTGAGCCCCGTAATCCGGCATGGTTTTGAAATGGCACTAATTCACTAACAGGCAAATATGCTTGTTCAAATGCCTTGTCGCAGCTAATTTCCGATTTCTAACCAGTTGCACAAAACATTTGCTCGCAGTCGCGTCTCGGCGGACTTCATTGCTTCAGTTTTGGCTTTATAGCGAATCCCTAAACGGTCGCAGACGCTTCTGGCTATGGTGTCTAGCTGCTTTGAATCGTTGAGCATATCGTGAGTCACCAAGAATACATCGAATCCCATGCTCTGCAACGCAGTCATGCGCTCCGCATCGTGGTCAAGTATTGCACCCGAGCCATGAATGATTTCACCTTGGATTTCGATAATTGCACCTTTCATAAGAATCGGATTTACGATCACGATATCGCCGTAGCAGACCTTTTGACCTGCAATGCTTTGCGCCGATATGGAAAGTGGGGTCAAGTCGTTGGCATAAACGTTCGTGAAGCCCGCGCCGCCAAGACGCCGCGGACGGTTTAGAAGCAAGATTCCTGCAACCTCGAGCGGAGACGCGGCAATGCCGATAACCTGCTGAGCGGCATCATAGAACTGCTTTCCCCACATTTGACTTTTGACCTTGTCGGCGAATTGATGCAAGTCGCTTAATTCGATGAGTGGCTTTCTCATCCAGAGAGAAGTTCCTTTAAGCTTCGTAACCTTTCTACTATCCTCATGCCGGTCCGTTTGTCCTTCGTTTTCCGAGGCCTTTACGGTTACATGGGCATAAACCCGTTTCCAAGGTGCCTGGTCTTCGCCTTCATCAAGTTCGAATAGATCTTGCGTACTGCTCTGGTGAATCTCTTTTGCCGCCATTTTTAATTGCATTTCGGCGGCGGGAGTCGGCTCGAAAACAGAAAAACAACCGCAAAGTTCGTACATAGCTAGTACGAGATCTATTGGGGACACAAAGCGTGTCATAGTAAATAACGTGTTAAGCGGATTAGTGACACTAAAGCCTAAATGAGTGTCGATTGTTGTGCTGGCATCCGATGCCCCTTCCCAGCGAATAGTGGAGCGCAATCCCGAGTGGTGATTACAACAACCTGGTGAAGCAACTGCGGTAATCGGGGTCTTGAGGACGTCGGTTACGAAGGGTGATCGGGACAGGGCACGCCAGCCGTCATCGGAGTTGGGCAGGCGCGGGTAGAGGTCGCGCACCTGCGGTGGGCAGCGCCAGTAGCGGAATGCGGTGTTTGCGCAGATGATCTCGTCCATATGGGCCTCCCCTAGTATCGGGCGTGAGCCATGCGGCTTGCGAGTCCGATTATCTAGGTGCACTTCATGCGGGTAAGTACCGGGAGCTGACCAAATACTGACCAAAAGCTTGACGGGTTTTGCTAAATAGATGAAGTGTGCAGCAAAACCGCAGGTGCTTGCTCAGAGCTTGAGGGTCCCTGTCTCCATAATTGCTCGCTAATAGAGTGAATAATTCAACGAATGAACGTAATCATTTTGGGGAAAACGTTCGATGACGTCTGCAGGGTGGATATGCGTTAAAAGTTGGATGTAGCCAACGAGTCGTTGCGAATGGTCACGAATTTAAAATCGAAGGCAAAAAGTTCTTGGAAAACCGGGTGCGGCTATGTTAGTATCTCTTTTGCCGAAAGGCGACGGGCGATTGGCTCAGGGGTAGAGCATATCCTTCACACGGATGGGGTCACAAGTTCGAATCTTGTATCGCCCACCATCTAAAGATCAGGTCAGAGGTTTAGAGCCTTTGACCTTTTTTATTTTTGAAACCAAGAGTGATTCTAAAAATAAATTTGTGCTATCAGAATCGCTATTTTGGCAAGAGCGTACGCAAGGTTGCCAGACGAGGTCTTCGATGCTGCAGTGTAAGGTTTTTGAGAGCGCCAATGCCGAGGATACCGAGTTCTCATGGCGCCTAGTTCATCATTCCGCCCGCTGTCCTAAATAAACTCTCCCGATTCCAGGTCTACGAAATCCGCGAGCTTTATCTTTCCGGAGAAGCCGCTCCCCTTATACTTTCCTGCATAGGTCTCAGAGTCGAACTTGAACGAAATGTTATAAAGCTTTCCGGTCTTTGTCTTCCTGATCAGCCCGTTTTCCAGCATGTAGCTCAGTACCCTCTTATGGCTTTCTCTATCGTTGCCGTTTAGGTAAAAGCAACAGACACCTTGTTTCAATCCTGCCGCGATGAGCGTTTCGGGATTCGAGTATTTGGCTTCTACGACGACGCCATCAAGAACTGCGGTTCCGACAATGTCGTCCATGAGGGCTGTTTTGAATGGAGAGAAGAAGAACATCCATTTGCCGCATTGGACGGGATCTATGTCGTGGATTCGTTCCTTATTGATAAACCAAATCCATGAGAACGATTTGACCCTGGCAATCGAGCCGGATTCGTTAAGAAGCGTTTCTTCGACGGACGGCGTTAATTTCTCGTTGTTGCTTGTGTTATTTGAACTTGCCATTTCATTTATCCTAACATTCGTCCTCAATATAGCTCCTTGCCAGCAGCCTCGAGCGCTTGTATCGCTGTGCGTTTGAGCTCATTGAGACTTTCGTAGCCGCTTTCTGACAGCGGGATAATGCGCACGCTGAATGAGTCGCCGTACTTGTAGTCGGCATACACATCGCAATTGCCCCTACCGAGAAACTGTATGGCCGCCCGGTCAATCGCTTTTGCGCTTTGGCCTACGTAGTACAGATCTTTGGTTGCATTATGGACAATGAAGATGCCAGTAATTTCGCCTTGCTGTGTCAGGGACTTTCGCTGAGCCATAAACTCTTCGGCGCTTGCGACGATTTGAGGATCATCTTCTAGGAGCGATTGGCGTAGCCCCAGTAGTTTTTCTTGTTGCTTCGATGCTGTGATAACAAGAAGGAGCCCGTCCACAAAAAAGAACAAGCCAAAGAGCAAGAAAAGAAAAGAAAGCAAACCATATATGTTGGCACTCGATGACAGAGCGGAAATGAGACTGACAATTACCAATACAAGACCAGTAGCGCTGATGACTTTTCCGATCGGGATGAGCCTCCTTGGAGGGGCCGATGCGACGGTTTTGATTTGATAGTAGTTCCTCATAGTATGACTCCAGTGATATAGGCAATTGGATCCAAATGGAGCTTTATAAACGGCAGTATTTGAATTGCAATTATCTTATCGCTCTGGCAGATGGGGTATAAGGCTCAACATCGGTAATAGATCGAGAGGCAGTCGAGCTGAACATAATAGTGCCGTCGCAGCGATAGCTGATACGGCACCAATCTCTAAGAATTTGATTTAGTAGAAGGCTAAAGACTTCTGCAATGGCTGCATTCACTTCTCCCCTGGTCTCACTAAACGGGGAATTAGCAGCGTTATACGGCAGCCAGGAGCGCTGTTCCAAGAAGGAAAAGCATTAAGGAAGCGGCCATCCAGTTGTTGTCTGCGGGCTTGGGGATCGTCGCTACGGTCGCAGTGGCGGCTCTTTGCTTGGAGGACGCGGGCAGCGTAGTCTTGGTCACCGTAGTCTTGATCGTTATGTTTGTCTTGGGCGACGTAGCCGTTAAGCTCCAGGTGGTCGGCTTCGGTCCAGACCCAGCCGAGGCTCGACGCACTGAGAGCCTGGCCCCGGCTGCCAAGCGGGGAAAGAAGGGACGCTTTGTGGCCTTCACATAGCGTCCCTTCCTCAAATTATCGTGTGAATATGATTTAAGCATACGGCGGAGCCTGAATCCACTATGCTCCAACTTGGCTACAAATCATAATTCTGCAACGTAGAATACTTGATAAGCGATTGATAGCGCGGATGTCCCGATCGAACAGCCCGCTTGTAAAGCTTGATATATTTTTCAAATCCCTTTTGAACTGCGAATTCATTTCCGCGAAGAGCTTCATATTCGTTCTGGCGCAAGTGTGGACGCACCTGTTGATCTATATATTCTGGCTTGTCTACAACAACGGCTTTCGAATAATCAATTCCGCATTTATTTTTGGCATCGGTAAAGAATGCGTGCCTATGGCGAATATGCGAGCGAAAAGGTATGGCCCACGTATGACCCTCGATTTCGACCAAAAAGACAATGTAAGGACGATTTTGCTTTTGTTCCATCTCTTTGAACGGCGGGTTTGGATGATCTTGGTAAAACGAGTTTGTCAAAAAGACGATTTTAGAATTCATGCAGACCCTCCGAAAAAGAAAATGCCTCCAACCCAAAGAGATTGAAGGCATCTTCTCAGTGGGCTTTCTTTTGATTCCGTTGGTCGCGCCCTACGACCAAAATCTTCTCAGTGGGCTTTCTTTTGATTCCGTTGGTCGCGCCCTACGACCAATTTCTGATGTAAGTATACCCAAGCAACGGAGGAAATGATTGGGATTTCGAAATATGAAGGATAAAACTTGGCCTTAATTAGGCCCTCAATCTTGACCGTACATATCTAGAAATCCAGATTCCCCTAGACAATTCACTTGTATTCACGCCCAATCGCGCTTATCGCAAACAGAAGTATCCATACAAGCCCCTATTGCCCTTGGCTTTCGCGAACAAGCAGCAGGTCATCAACTCCGCTTTGCCTCGTCGTCGGCGTCGAGCCCTTCAGCCTTCTTGGCGATATCAGCCAGACCCGGATTCATCTTTTCGCAAGCGCCGTCCACTATCTTTTTCAAGCTTTCAAAGAAAGAGAAGGCTTTGCGATCCTGTTTAAGTTCTGTCGCGGGCTCGAGGGAAATCGTTGTAGGTTCGTCGATTCCAGCGAAAAGGGCCGAGTACAACTTCCCTACGTTCAGCTTCGGGTCTTCGATATCAATGGAAAAGTCGTCAACACCCTCGATCGCGATCTTCCCATCCTTCAGCCCGACCTTATATGCCTTCTGAGCCATAGCGTTTGAGTCGTTTCCTAACAACGTCAGCTCCTCCTTCAACAGTCTTGGCCACAAGGTCGAGCACCTTGTAGTCGTCGCATTCGTATTCCAAAGCCCCACTCTTCACGTCAATTTTCCCATCTTGTCCGCGCGCGAGCACAATGACGTTATCGACGTCGAGGTTTACGACAAAGAGCGGGTTGTGCGTGATCATCAGTACCTGCCGGTTGGCGCTCATCCTCTTAAAGGCGCCAAGGACGTGCTCCTTAATCGCTACTTGTGAGATTTGATCCTCTGGCTGGTCGATAATGTAGACCCCTGATTTAGTGTCTTCCTCCGCCAAAAGATCGAAGTACAGGGTCCCGTACAGACCAGGCGACGGTTCAGCGTCGATGCCAATGGACTTGTTAGTGATTTTCCTTCTCTCGGTTACACGGTCAACCACCGCATGAAGCTTGTTGCGAATCTGATCGTAGCACGTCGCCATGGAAGGTTTTTCACCTGTTACCGCTGCAGCTATTTCCTCCGTAGTCAGATTGGTCTCGGACTGAATGCCATCTAGCAGAAGCGATAGCTTAGGCTTGTTGAACACCTCCCCAAAGACGTCGTTGCAGTAGCTTATGTCGGTACTACCAGAAGTGAGTTCGGAGACAAATATGAATTTCCCCATAGGATTAGGAACCCTAATGTCAACAGGAACGGCATACTCGAGCTTCCTGTCGCAGCGCTTTGCGGCAAGCAACACTGCGTTGGCAATTTTCACAGAGACATCGTCAAGGGTCGCCGAATAATCATCGATAGTTTTTTGCTCGTCAGTCTTCCTCTTCGAAAGAACCCTGCGTTCCTCGCTCGCAGCGTTCTTGACCGCTCGGGTCTTCACGTCGTCGCGTTCGTAGACTAGCCTATGCTTCTCGACAAGCTTGAGAAGCCTGTCCATCGCCTCCATTGCATCGGCATGGGCCTCGGCAGCCTCAAGCCCCATCTCTTTAAAAAGTTTCGAGTAATCTGTCATTGCGTTGGCAAGGTCGCTCCTGCAGGAGAGCAACTTAGAGCAGAGGTCATCGATCTCTTTAAAAGAGATCGTCTTCGAAAATCGGGAGATGGTAAACTTCTCGGACTTTGGCAGGTCGCGCAAAACCACCTCATGCTTATCAAGTCGACGAAGCGCATCGTTGAAGCACGCTTTCGACTCGAGGGCGACAACGCACTCGTCGAAGAAGCGCTTTAGCGATTCTTTGATTGAGCTGACATCAACGTGGGATTGAAAGTACTTACCGAAATAATCGTCTTGTCCCTGCCCCGAATGCAGCTCTTCGAGGGTTTTACGAACGCTGTCTTGATCGTCGAACTTGAACTCAGCCGCATCTGGGAGAAGAGTATCGACGCTTATGCCCTCCTTCGCGCAATAGGCCTCGTATCCGTCGGCCAACTTGGAATCGCCCACATGCCGGCAACCGGTTATGCGGTGAATCATCATCGACTTGCCTATGGAGTTGTCGCCGATAATCGCATTGATTCCGGGCGAAAGCGGTATGTCAAAGCACTTGCCGTCAATTGAGAGTTCAAGCGAATCGAGCTTCGAAGAGCTGGCGCTGAAGAACGAGCAGTCGCCGACCTTGATTCTCGAGGGGTCGGTGATCGCCATGAGCAGACCTTCGAAAGTTGGTAGGCATTTCAGGCTGGAGAACGAAATCTCACCGCCTTCTCTCCCTGGATAGGTCGCCCAATCATGGCAATCGCTCCCGACAACAAACGGGACGGCATCTTTGGGATAGGTCTCGATGAGTCTCTTGATGTCGAGCTCTCGCCGCTTGTTGCGAATTTCGACCGCATCGACAAACTCGGTCAAAATCACTTCGCTGGCGCAATCCGCGCCGAGACTGCTAACGTCTCGCTTCGCTTCCTGCCCGGCCGATTTCTCGTGCCCGATGAGGACTGCGTTGAGGCCGATGTCCCTCAGGACCTTGGCGAAGCAGTCTTCGGTAAAAGCACTACTATCGAGATCGTCGTAGCGCGGCTTCCCGTTCTCGTCACAGATGACCTCGGCGATCCCGTTAATCAAATCGGGGCGCTGGTCATCGAAGATCGCTACGATATGGACGACGGTCGGCTCCTCGTCTCCTGAGCGAATGGACACACTGAACTCAATCCCAGGAAGAACTTTGTTCAGGCAGCCATTCCCCTCCTTTTCCTTCAAAGTGAAGTAAAGGTCTTTGTCAAAGCAATCGTGGTCGGTGATTGCGCACATGTTGATGCCATGAGCCTCCAAACCGCGAAGCAGCACATTAACATGGTCTTTGTCGCAATCGGCAAGTTGCTTCTTGCCTTTGTCCTTTGTGACGATACTTGCAGCAGAATGGATATGGAGATCGATTTTGGTCGGCTTCGTGACTATGCGTTCCAATTGCACCTCCTATGCTGTCCGGGCGATTTGCCTATCGCCCAACATTCATATCACATGGCTCATCTCGGGCGATGAGCCATGTGATATGAACCTCTCTAGCAAAACTTCTTCATCCCTATGTTAATCCCATTCCTCGATGCGGGTTAGATACTAATTGGCGCCTAACTTCATTGCTGACAACCTCGACGTCAGCGGCTTTCTCCCTTGATTGTCAACTTCATCCGACACCCCAAAAAATGCTTCCAATCAAGTGCGCATGTCGCCCATGCATGTTCCATGCGTATCTAAATCTCACAGTCAATAAACGTAAGCTAGGCGTAGTTCGGAACAGAGTTTTTAGGGGTGATCATAATTTGAAGAAAGGTACTTGGCTCCATTCCCAGCGCGAAAACGCATATGGCTAGTACGTCAGATGTTGCAAGCGAAAAGGGCAACGCTCCCTATCCGGAAGCGTTGCCCTCAAAGCTTCAACAGAGTTTTTGTATTGCAGCTAAGTGCGTTGCGCCGCCTCAGCAGCGATATGCGGCGGCTAGAAGCGTTGTTCCAAGCAAGAAAAACGTAAAGGAGGCGACGATCCAGTTGTTGTCGCCGGTCTTGGGGAGTGCCGCAGTTGCCGCGGTGGCAGCTTTGGGCTTGGGGACTTTGGCGACCGTGGTCTTGGTTACTGTCGTTGTTATCTTGGTTGTCGCGGCCGCTGGTTTCAGCGCCGGATTTGCCGTGGGCCCTGTGGTGGGCTCTCCGGCAGCGGAGGTAGCATCGGCGGGAGACTTGTCCGCGCTATCGCCAGGAACCTCGCCCCTGTCGGTCTCCCCCGCCGGCGGCGTGGCCACATCGGGCTCAATCACCACATGCGCGGCCACGTCCCCAGCGGCATCCACCACACCACTAGCACTAAAGACCCCGCCAGCAGGCGTCACAAACCGCGTTGACACAAGCGACCCACCCAGGCACGCAACGCCGCCATCGTCACCGGTTGCATCGAGCCACGAGGCATCGACGGAAAGCCGACAGCCGGCCGCACCATCGCCAAGGTCCGCATCCTGCAGATACACGCCGTAGGCGCGCACGCCCGCTCCGGACCCGGCGCCCGCGGCAACGACGCGCCCGCCGCCGCGCACGGCCATGTCGCCTGCGATCACGCCGGCAACCGCTTCGTCTGTAATATCGGCCCCGTCCGCCTGGGCATCGAGGGTGCAGCCGTCCACCACGAGCGCCTGCGAGACGTGGATCCCGCTCTGCGAGCCCGTCGCCGCCAGGGTCCCGGTGCCGCGAAGCGTCAGGTTGCCCCACACCTCCATGCCGCACAGCGTGATGTCCGCATCGGGCCCATGCGACTCCGTCACGGAGTTTTCCCCCACAAGCGTCACCACCAGTTCGCCGTCGGCGCCGATGGCCTCGCCCGTGTAGCCGTTAAGATGCAGATGGTCGACATCGGTCCAGGCCCAACCGGGGCCCGACACACCCGGCTCGTAGTGCGTGGCGCCCGCGATGAACAGGCTGTCCGCGCCCGCGGCATAAGAAGGCCCGCCCAGCAAAACGCATAGGCAGGCCATGGCAGTAAACAGGATGTAGTGTCGGCTAGTGTGGAACGCGGTGGCAAACATAACCGCTCCGATCTTCGCAAGAGCCATTGGAAACTGCGCCAGAAAACTACCTGGTAGCAGCAGTTATTAGTGTAGCGAGATCAGGCGAGTGGCGAACGAATTAGCTGTAAACGAACCCCAAAATTAGGTGTAAATCGTTTTGCCAGTCGGTGAAAGGAAGATTCACGTTAGGCAAATATGCCGACCGCTGATTCCAAAATTAGCAGCACAGGGAAATTGACAATATCAAGTTACCAAAACCTTTCCTCAATGACGCCCCATGTCGTGTCCTCGCAAGTTGGATACCGTTGTAGCAACACCTTAGTAATCGGGTAAATAGTTGAGAAGCTATTCACGGAGTTCACTACGATTGAAGGATTTAAATAATGCACCAACTAATAATTCTTGGAAATGGATTCGACTTGACCTGCGGACTGAAGTCAAAGTTCTCAGATTTTTATCGCAATAGGATGAACGCAGCATGCTCAATTGAATCGATCCCTAAGGACGAAAGAAATGTCTGGGATGTCATTCTTTCTGAAATCGGTGAAAACGACCCATTGTGGTGCAATATAGAAAGCCTTATTTCAGCGTATGTGTTCCATGATGACGACTTGGGTTCAAGATTGGACCACATGTATGAGCAACTGGTGTGGACAATTGATCCGTCAAAACCAAATCGTTCTGAACATCCAGATAACGCCGTATACAATTACGTTTCAACTAGTCTGGGTAAGGAAAACGTTTCCCAGGATGAGCTCACCCATTTCCTTCTAACCTCACTAAAAGATTACGAGCACATCTTTGCGAGCTATCTAGAAAAACAAGTCGATAATAACGAGCTATCTAGAAAAACAAGTCGATAATAACAATAAATACAGGGAAAAGGCTGTGGAGTATTATGCAGCCATTCGCAATGCCTGCATTAATAAGGCCCAGCAAAAGAACTATGAAACATCTATCTTAAACTTTAACTATACAACCCCATTAAAATCGGAAGATCAGCAGCTGGGAATTGTTGCTGCCCGGAATATTCATGGCTCACTGGACAAAACGGACACAATATTTGGCATTGACGGAAAAGACGTCGCTGAAGACCATCCGGCGGTGCCGTTTACAAAAACATATAGGCTTATGTCATTAGTGCCATACGAAAGCGAAACTGCAAAACTCTGCGACAGCAATACCCGTTTCATCAAGATATTCGGACACTCGCTTTCTCGGGCTGACTATTCCTACTTCCAATCGATTTTTGACACCGTCAATCTATACGGTGGAGTTACTAAGCTTGTATTTCTATACAAAAAATATCCAAACAAGTCAGATAAAACAGTTGATGAGCAGGCAATTCGAGAAGATCTGTACTCACGCATATCGCATCTTCTGTATGAGTATGGAAGCACACTCGACAATAAAGACCATGGAAAGAATCTCATGCATAAACTTCTTCTAGAGCAAAGGTTGCTCATTAAAGACGTTGACGAGAATATATCAGTCTTACCTTCCAATATATATTTGCTTTAACACCTAATCCAGATTCGGCTCCCTGAGGTGGTAATTGAAGAGTAGGACCGGAGAACGTACGTATATCTATAAAAGCGTAATCAAAGGCTAATGGGACTTGTTTAACCAAAAGAGGGTGTATCGGTTTGCACCGATACACCCTCTTTTCAATAATTGGATTTATGCACAAGGACAGAGTCGCCGCAGCCGTCAGCTCTCCCCTATTCCCTCTTAAACAGATCCCTCGTGTACACCTTGTCCGCCACGTCCGTGAGCTCGTCGCTCCAGCGGTTGGCGACGATCACGTCGCAGCCGGCCTTGAAGGCCTCCAGGTCGTGGGTCACCTCGGAGCCGAAGAACTCCGGCGCGTCCAGCGTGGGCTCGTAGACCACCACGGGCACGCCCTTGGCCTTCACGCGCTTCATGACACCTTGGATTGAGCTCGCGCGGAAGTTGTCGGGTTGGACTTCATCGTCACGCGTTGCACGCTCACGACCGGCTTCGACTTGCCCTCGCACAGGCGGTCCCACACCATCTCCAGCACCTCGTCGGCCACAAAGTCCTTGCGCGTGCGGTTGGCGTCTGCAAGGACCTCGATAAGGTTCTGGGGCACGTCCTTGTAGTTCGCCAGCAGTTGCTTAGCGTCCACAGTAGACGACTACTAACGTAGTCGAAGCTGACTGATGCCTCCCCCCTTACTACTTCCGCCCCTAAAAACGAGAAATAACTTGATAGCACACGTCAATACGCTTGAGACACATAAGGGTAACGACAATAAAATTGCAGCATAGAGCTAGGGAGAAAGCGGTAAATAGGTTATTCACAGCTGCGATATCGTTGATCTCGCCGGATATAGCCTGAGTAATCGTCTTTCTCCGTACCACCTGTAGCGCGCTTCAATACCGCCATCCAAAAACATGGATATTGCCCTTCAGCACCGCCCGCGGCGCGCTTGAGTGCCGCTCGTATCTACGCCCGCGCCCTACCGGTCCGCTTCCTGCATGTTCGAGAGCCATACCGGTAGTCGAGAGAAAGGAACGGATCATGGCAAGAAGGATACCGGCGAAGGAGGTACTCAGGCTGAGGTCGTCGAACCTGTCGCTCAACGCGATCACCGCCGCGCTATATGCGTCGAAGGCCGGTGTCTCCGTCGTGCTCAGGGCCGCGGCTGAGCACGACGTCGCCTGGGAGGAGGCGGAACATCGGAGATGGCCGCCGTGAGGTGCGTGCTCGAGAGCTGCACGGCGGAGCTGGATGGAGCCCGGGCAAGGCGTTAGGCCTTCCCCGTCCTTGCCAGAAAGCTGCCATCAGAAGCTCTTCTGCAAATCCTAAGCCTCGCCTACGACGAGCAGGCGGACCTGCTGATCTCGCGCGGCCTCATGGCAGACTGAGAAGAACTCGTCGGCAAACTCGAGCGCGAGGGATAACAGCGGGCAAGCTCGGAGTCAGCGCCAAGGTAGCCGAATCCTGGCTCGTTGCGCTCAACACTGTGAGGAACTGCTGCGCCCACCATGGTCGCCTCTGGAACAAGACGATTGGCACCAAACCCATGATTCCAAGGGATGACACCGCCTGGCACGAGCCCCACGAGGTCGGCAACCACAAGATGTTCGGCACGCTCACTGTGCTCTGCTACATGCTCGAGACCATCGCGCCGGACACCTCATGGAGGTCGCGCCTCCTCGATCTCATGGAAGAGAGGCTGCCTCGCGAGGAATGGCGAGCCATGGGCTTCAGAGACGGCTGGGAGAAGTGCCCGCTATGGTCAAAGTGGCTAGTCAACGAAAAGGCCGATGAAGCATCAACGAAAAGAGCCATCAGAACGAAGGGCAGCAAGACTAGACAAAAGGGGCGCGGTCGAGGCGTTCTGCTCCCATCGCGAGGCGCCGCGCTCGCGCGGCTTCCTCGACGCCGACGACTCGACAGCGTGTTGACGCGCCGGCTTTCCCTCATCTTCGGATGATGTGAGGGGTCGTCGGACTACTGGGAAAATTTGTCACAGTTTGTTTGACCTGCGGTTATTAACAGCCAATCACCAACAAAACGGACTAGCGTTGAATCCCGTCTGTGTAATCTTTCTCGCATTCTTTTTCGAATGGAGACTTCTGCTTTGCGAGTTCGAGCATGTCATGCTTTTCTTTTATTTGATCTACATGCATGCTGGATTCAATTGCCCAGTAAACTCTAAACCCTCTTTTGCAAGCTGCCTTCTCAATCCTTTCCACATCACAATCCCAGCGCCATAATCGAGGCTGCCGGTAATAAGCGGAAGGACGATATCCTTTCTCGACAGGAAATATATATTGCTCAAACCAAGCAATTTTATTTCCCTCCTCATCAACCCAAGTCATAGGGTTTTTGGGCAGAGGCTCAAATCCGAGCTTCCTCATAGCAAAAGAAGGGAACACCTGACAGTCGCAAAACGTCATGGTTATACAACCTGCCAGCGCATTACATAAGGAGTCGCTGCCATCAGAGACGCGAGACGCTCTTCCCCCTCCTCTATAGATTTGGAGACCATAGCACCCGAACTCCCTATCGATAACGTTATCGGGGCGTTCACAACCCAAAGGTGATATTCGAGCCGTGCCGTATTGTTCGTATTCCATCCCGCTTCCGTATGGTATGTACAATTTCCATCCCAGATATGCTTCTCCCTCGTTTAGTTCACACATGGGCAAGCTTTGGACAAGACTAGCCCCGGCGGACATGTCGCCTGATTCGAAAAAGGCGATAGCTTCAGATACCCCGAACGCAGACAGGTCTTTGCAGACGGGAAGCTGAGAAATAACCCATGCATCAGCCGGGTCAACGAGCATCGACGCTGAAATGAAGCCGGGAACATTCCGCCAACGGCCACGACACATCTCGGCATAGAGGAGTTCCTGACAGTAGTGATCAAGTCGGCCAATAGGGAGAATAGTCTCGTCATTTCTCATGTACCTTTTGATGAAAAGCGCCGCCTCGCCTTCAGCAAATGACTCGATATCGTCTTTTATATCGGCGCAGTCATCATTGCAGTAGAGACGAACCGTCGAAAGATAGTTCTTTATGAGAGACGGGATTTTTGAGCTCCCACTCCCAGTAGGCACTGGGGCATCCACATCAGACTTAAGAATAATCCCGGGCTCTCTCGTCGCAAATGAAAGGACGCAAGCTTCATCTGCCCTCGTCAATGCGTCGAAGATCCCATAGAGGCAATTTAGGATATCGTCTTCTTCTGGACAGACTCGCATCCAACGGTCGAGGACCTTCTCCAGCAGAGTTCGTCCGAAGGGGTCGATTGTTGGCAACGCCACACATACACGGTTAATTATCCCCCGCACGTGCAGCCCTCCCCATGAGATTCCCCTCACTGCGTTTTCCAGCCTATGCGGATCCTGCGGGACGATAGAATCAAGAAGGATATCCGTCGCTAGCTCTGGCAATGAAGCAGGTTCCGGCAAACTACGAACTTCTTTCTCCAAGACTGGAGGATTACATCTGCCGTTGCAGGTTATCCATCTTCTTTTGCTGTCGCATTCGAGTTCAAATATAGTCTCAAAAAGGGTGGGACTCTTTGCCTTCGTCCTGACCCTGACGGCAGACGCGATATCGCTCGACGCCGATCCGAAGCCATATCGATCCAGCCCTTCGTTTCGATACGAAAGAAATTTGTAAAACGAATCATCGTCTGCATAGCTTGCTATGCCATCGACAAGCTGTGTAAGAGCTGCGGAGTGATGAACCCATCCCTCTTTTGAAAGGGCGAAGCCCCTCGACTCCGCAAGACTGCTGTAGATCTCGTCATTATCGAATCCGCGCCTCTCTAGCTCTGCGCACGCTTCAGCAACGGGTTCCCAATGCCAGCAATCAATCTTCTGACGGAAGGCGGCTTCCTTTACTTCAGAGTCCGAAAGGGGTCCGAAATCTTGTTGGCCACCTGAAGAAGCTTTACCGGCATTAGGCAGAGGTGGATTGTGCTTTGGAGCATCTTTGATGGCATTCTTTATTTCAGATACTGCATCGAAGAAATCGAGCTTGCATCCAAGCTCTTCCGCCCTTTTGCCGCAAATCTCAAGATAGCCACGGATGCCGTTCATGTCTTCTGTTGAGCAGCATGGCGCATGCCCAAGTAGGCCGGCAAAAACCGCAAGCACGTCATTCAGGCACTCCGCCCGAATCAGCATAGCCCTCAGCTGGCACTCTATGAGGGAATAGTCATATCTGTACTCTTTCCGCCAAGAGCGAATCATCGACAGCTGCGACGGGCTCACGCTTATTGCCCAATGTGCCACCGCCTCCAGCAACGCATCCGACATTCTGTTGTATCCTGACAAAGTTGCAGCGTTGTCCAGCTCAAGAAGTTCAAGCGCTTGGGCTTCTGTCACCGCGCCAAGGTCAGAAAGCGCTTCGAAGCATTCAATCAGATTGGACAGGGAGTAGTCCTTGTGATCGGTAAATCTGGCAGAACCGAAGAGGATGGCCTCATCACAATGCACTGCGAGCTCTTTATCGTAAGTGAGAAGCAAGGGTTTTAGCAGGCCGTGAATCTGCGCAGCTTCTTGGGATGCCAGCAAGAATGAACCGTCGGGTCCATACTCTTTCAGAAGGTATTTCCCTGGAAGGGCGCTGCCAGCCCTCTGAAGATGATTAAGTATCTGCAGCTTCGTACAGAGGGCGTGATTAGAAAAGATAAAACTATCAAGACTCTTCTCTTCAAGCGCCCGCGCGCAGAGAGCCCTTCCTCTTTCAGCTACAAAGACCATGTAGGGAACAGCGCACGTCTCGATTACGAGCGCTCCTGGGCAAGACGGGGCCTGGGTCCATTCCTCGAGCACAAGAGCCTCTTTGGTTCCCGGAAGTATGGGTTTATCGTGCCCCATGGAATATCCAAGACAGACGGCGGCTCTTAGCGTCCTTACGAACGGCAGGTATTCCCTATGGGAACCGTCGATCCAGTCAGTTGCCGTTTGAGCGCTCAACACAAAAGAATCGAAGCCGCTGCAGACAGATTCAAAACCGAAGATAAATGCCTCGGCAAACAGGGCAAGCGAAAAATCTTGGTTGTAGACATTACCCTCCCTCGGAGCCAGTAGCGGTCGCTCTCTCTTTGCTTCAGGCACGGCTTCTCCCTCAGATAGGCAAAGGGCATAGGCCAACGTCCCAAGCTCCCACTCGAATGAGTAACGCGCAAGCCATGAAAAGAGAATACATCGTGCAACACGCGAAGCAGAAAGTGCGCCGGACAATACATCCCTCATCATGTTCGTGGTGGCATCTGCTGAAATCGGGATTTCGGCTATCCTTTCAGAAACGCTGTCTTCTGCTGTGGCCCACTCAAGAGTACCCCTCACGTAAGCATCCCTGAAACAGGACAGCAAGTATTCTGTGTCGAGTAAGGGGCTGTGATTAATGCGAAGCTCGTCATAGCTATGCCCACGTGCAGCGGAGAACGCACCCCACGAAGACATGAACCTTGACGGGCCGTCCTCGTGCCTATACCGCCCATCATCCCCATCTGCTCTAGACAGTATCTCTGCCGCCTTCGCGGGGGTGAGGCCCGAAAGCCAGATATTATAAAGCTCGTTGCTCAGTTCTGCGCATCCCGCTTCCTTCGACAGCCACAAGCACCTGTCGAGCATCGTTGCATATTGATCGGCCGTATTCTCGCAAAGAGGCGGAACCACGTAATCCATACCCACTAAGGCTTCAAGATGGAGAAAAGGCCTGCGTTCGAGCCAGTATTCGAAATGTTCGTTTATCTGAGATAGCGTTGTCAGCGCAAGTTGGACCTTAAATACTTTTTCAAGATTTCTAGACTCGCATGCCAACTCATATGTCGTCTTCGCCTGTTCTCGAAGAAGTTGCCAAGGGACTCCGTGAGCCACCGCGTCGATTACGTATGATGTGTCGAACAGGTCGATGCACTCCTCCACATGCCCTGCGCTGGCAAGCAGGCGGATGGCGTAGCACGACCTGACCACGTCACCCTCCATTCCCAAAGCAGCATCCGCGAGCTTATTAGAAGCATAGTCCAGATATCCCTCCATGCCGGGCATCAAAGCCTTAGCGCTCACGAAGAGCCTGAAGTCGTTATGCACGGGGCGCGATGACCCATCAGCACAGGTCCTCATTAATGGGAGGAGCGTAGAAATGTCCCTTATTACCACATGCTCGCCAGAGAAGTCATCAGGGAATGCCTTGCAAAGGAGCCTTGGGTAGACGGCTCCATCGAAGAGATGCATCGAGCAAACAATTAGATTCAACGCGTTTGATCCGCCGCCATGATGGCACTGGACCTCTTCGTTAACCCTCTGCCAGATGGATTCGTAGTACTCTTCAACATTGTCCGAAAGACCTGACGACCTTAACTTCTCAATAGCGGAGTCACAGCTATCCTCTTTGGCGACGGTGTGCACGGCATACACCACAGACAGTGTGTTCCCCTTGGTCATGTTTACGATCTCGTTGGCTAAGACCAGATTCTCATGGCTGGAGAGGCTTGCCCTTTCCGTAAGAAGCATCAAGATATCATCAAAATCAAGATCGGGAACGTCCATCACCTCAACACCTGCATGCTCTCTCTTGAGCCATTGGGGATAGGAGGGATACGAGTTAGCAGGCTGACCCGACACAACGACTCGAACACCTTCTGGGATGGAATCTGGAGAAGGCAAATGCTTCAAGAAGGTTAGCTTTTCCTTGGCTCGCGCTGCGTGATCGATACCATCTATGACGATAGTCGTCCTACATCCCCGTTTATCCGAAAGCGCCTCAGCAAGCCTCAATACCTCACCCCGAAGCTCGTCTTCAGTGCAGATTTCGTTAACAATAGGTATGTGGGGCATGTCTCCAGCTAGTTCAGGTACTTCCCGAAGCTGATTCAGGAGGGTGCTCCAAAGGTCCTTAGGGGAAACGATGCCGGCATCGGGTGAATAGTTGAAGTCATCAACATCCAAAGGCTTGAATGCGTAGAACCTGACAGGATGCGGGTCCATCCTCTCGCAAAGACAGCTGACCAGCCTCGTTTTTCCAGAGCCAGGGCGCCCTTGGAGAAAGACCACCTTGCTACTGGACGATTTCAGCTTTTCGCACAAAGATGAGCATACTCTTTCCCTGCTTGGAAAAACCGGAACGGGAACGGGAACCTTGATCGGCTTCTCAAGAGGGTTTCGGTTCAACTTGCAAATGCATTTTTGGGCAATGTCGGCAGTGACAACGTTGTTTCCGGCAGCTGTTGTCCATCTCCTGAGTTCTGCCACCAGAGCATCGAAGGCCCTCGAGGCGAGTTCCTGAGAGCCTGCACATATTTCATCTCTCACCCTGCCTACTAGCTCAGTCTCCTTTTCGTTTAAGGATGGAGCCCCCGTCTCAAATGTAAGGTTCTTTAGGAAGGGCAGAATATCGGCCTCGTCAAGTTTCGTCGATTCTGCGAATTCTTTCCATTGGATTTCAAGGTTCGAATCAGGAAAAACAATTTTGGAAAATGATGTGGCCGACTCGAGTTGTGCGGACACCTCACTCCAAAACTTATTAAGCGCAAGCCTCTTATAAGCCTTGCCCTTGTACACTCCATCGCTCATGTTTGGACCCATTTCGCGATTCGTATACAGAACAATCTCAGGGCTTTTACCCTCTTCTTCTACAACTTGCTTCCATCCTGCTGCAAGAGAAGCCAAGAGGGACTTCTTTGAGGCACCTCCCTCGCTCGGTTCCCTCTCCGAAATCAGCGCACCAAACGTCAAATTGCTTGAGCTAGATGTTGACATTTTCTTGTGCTTTACCTGGACACATACCATAGGTAACCCATGCGAGCGACGAACGACGACATCGTCAACTCCTTCGAGACCAGCTTTCTGGAATGTAACGGATTCAATATCGCCGTCTTTTTCAAACATGGAGATTACGTAGTCGAGACCGACATACCACTCGAACCAATATGGATCCCCGACACCTGGCTGAACGCATCCCAATGACAAATCGCAAGCCTTCCAAATCTCAGTAAAATACAATGCGAATATTTTCCCATATTTGAGGATCGTGTCCCCAAAGTTGGCGTAAGCATCACTTCGTCTGACTGAGTATTTGCGCGATTGCGTACCGCGAACATTGTTGGACTGTACCGGCGGTATCGTGAATCGGTACCGCCGGTGTCCGTTCAGTACCGTCAGCCGTATATGTCGCGCATGTTGACGTCTCCCATCTCAAGCCAGACGGTGCCGTGCACGATCCTGTCCATGATCGTCTCGGCGTGAACCCAGCCGCCCAGTCTGGCGTGCCAGTCCTTCGACCTGTACTGCGTGCAGAAGATGGTTGAGGACGAACCGTAGCGCAGCTCCATGAGCTCGAGCAGCATCGCCCTGAACAGGTCATCGGGCTTGTTCTGCAGTCACTCGTCGATCGCTTTAGCCCCATAAGCCCAGAACAACAAGGTGTAGCGAAAGCCAAGGCGCTCCTTATCGCGCGGTCAACCCAAAACTAGGCAGGGTCCAGAATTTCTGGACCCTGCCCTACATCAACCCGAAATCAGCGGCCTGCATCTTTCTAGGTTTTGTCATTCGACGGAACTATCGAAACACCAGATCAAGAGACGACCTCACATCAAACGTTTCGGCAATCCCGGTGCTGGACGCAAGGGTACCGTTATAGAAAAACTCGCTGGCACCCTCCCGGTAAAGGTTCCGATACTCCGCCATCGCCTCAAACCCAAATTTCTCAAGCAGGGGAGATAGGGACGGCATTACCTCCTGGGGAACCGTTATAAGAGGCCTCTCATCATCAAGGAGCTCGATGGAGGCCACGATCAGCGCAGTCCCTACTCCCCGTCCGCGGTGGTTGGCGTCCACGCGCAGCGAGCAAATCTTCTTTTCCGCGCCGTCGTCTTTGACGATACAGATGCCGGCCATTCTGTCTCCCGAGATGGCCTTCAGCACCCATCTGGAGGATCCGATGCCCGGGAGGACCTTCGCACGATACCATCCATCAAACCCCGGATAATACCGCTTGAAGCTGCCGCGGCAAATTGCGTGTAGCCGCCCTACCTCGGTCTTGCTCTCGACGGAAACGATTTTCAGTCTTTCCATGACGACCCCTCCTCTCTCTTCAGATATAGAATACCATTGCGTCAGGACCGAAAACGTCGGCCAAGCGGTTTCCGAACTCTGAACACACCGAACACAACGAGGAGAACGACGCACGCCGCGAGGCTGGCGCCAGCAGCTCCGATTGCCCCAAGCCGAGTCAAATCGCAGAGCACGGTCGCAAGTACGTTGGTAAACACGGAAAACGCAGTCAGGAAGAGTAAGTACAGGGCGATCGTACCCCAATTGCACACCGAATAGCTCAGCTTGAGGTACATCTTGTAACCGTCCCCCGGCCTGTCGATCTTTTTCCTCCAATGCCATGCCACCACGTCAGAGGCCGAGAGCCCCTCTGGCAGGTAGCCTCCCCAGACGCTATCCCCTTCCAGCAGACGTTTTTCGTGAAGGTCCTCGAAGGACTCAACGGCAACGCTCGTCCGCGCCATGAGGAGGGTGTGCACGATAACGGATTTGAGAGGATAGGCGCCCGGGTCCACGCCGTCGACCTTCTCCCTCATCTCATCGCTCAGCGTCCGGTAGTCGTTGATCCTGAGATCGATCGCCTCCTCCCGGCTGAACGCGCTGGTAAACAACCTGTCGCGAGAGTCGTTCCGCTTGGCCAAGCCGCTATTTTGATCGATGTGTAAGCGAAATCTCACGTAAACCCTGCGGGACTCGCCGCCAACCTCTCTCGCAATATGGGGGAAATCTATATTGATGACGGTTGCCGCGCCGCCGTCGCACTCTTCGAACTTCAGCGCGTCGCACGACAAAAGGAGAAACGGACCCCTGCTTTCATCGTTCGCAAGATTCACCTCGACATAGCGTGAGGTAAAATCGACTTCGGAAACGCGGCACCGATCGTTGAATATCGCGCCCAGGGTCTCTTTGTTCAGCTTCGGCATCAAATCAGAAAAGCAGCTCTTATCTATTTTGAAGGGGCAGTAAAGGGATATTCCCTTGATAGAATCGAGAATCGAAACGTCTCCCTTCAGGTCTTCGGATTTCTCGTCGCCTTGAGCAGTATCGCCCGCTTTCCCGTCGTCCTGACCATCGGAGCAGGCGGACGATAGCATCAGGCCGAAATCGAATGCCGTTGTACTCGATTTCCCGTGCTCCAGGCTATCCGCAATCCAGAGATTTATGTTGACCATCGCCTCGATACCCCGGCCGTCGACGCGATCTTCTCCGCCGCCCTCGTTAGGTCGGCACCAAAAAGCGAAGCTATTCATCTTCCTCACTCAGATAGCAAAACGACTGCGGCGGCCTAACGAGACCCACCTTTTCTATTGGAAATGGATGGTCATACGCAACCGGATGGGACAACAGCAACGCGCCGGCCATCTCCATGCCGTAGAAATAATTCTCGAACTCGAATTTGGAAATCCCCCCGAACGAAGACGTCTGCCGCCAGAGCTCCCCCTTTTCTAAAAAGGGCATGGCCTCCACCCCCGCCTCGCCGATGATCCTCGAAACGGGAGATGTTGCGTAGATGACGATACCCGATATCGGTTTTGCCGGCAGCCTTCTCCTGTACTCGCATTTCTTCTCTCCCGACAGAATGAGTCGTGCGAATCTTGGATGTATGGAAACTAAGGCTTTCACTGCGGCACTCTCCCTCTATCGCCTCAATTATAAAGAGTCAGATCGACGCACGCCGTTCCACAGCCCTTCCTTTAACGAAGGATAACCGAACACGACGAATCTCCCCACATTGTAAAATGCACTCGCTAGAATCGGCTCATTTACCCGTAGAGGGGGCTAGCGCCCATGGTCGACCACGCCGACGTAGCTTGTAATCTCCCCCAGCGCGCACATGAGCTCGTCGCAGAATCCGTCCGCATCGAATCCAGCTGTCAATTAGCCTTATTCGATGGGAACCACGCGCATGGACGCGATACGGAATAAGTCATCATCCCAAACCACGTAGTTGCTGTACGTTTTGCTGCCGTAGTATTTGATTCCGTCGATGCCGGCATGGCGACAGCATTGAGCAACGAAGTTCGGAACGAGGTACTCCGGCGGAATGACCTGGTCGGTGTTGGTGAATGAAAACCGAAGGTACTTCAGAAAGTAGTTGGTCCCGCGGCCTACGCCGGAAAGGTCGATGAGTCGGACGTCGCGCTTGCCCTCTATCTCGGCGACCTGGGCTTCGTCCTCCGAACCGTGCTTCCCAATCTCCTGCATCGCGCCGTGCTCTGTGTCGGAGAAGTAGTAGTAAGCCTTCTGCGGGCCGTTAAACCTTCCCGCTTTCACAAGCAGACGGGGCGCTTTGGCCATGTCGTCCTTGAGGTACGGGGCCGTCCCTGCGGGTTTCAGCCGAGCATGGTAATAGACCGGTCTGTCGAACGAAATCGCATCCTTCCAGTCGCGAACCGTCTCCCAGATAACCCTACCGGCCTTGCAATCCCTTGCGAAGGCGGGGTCATCCGAGCAGAGCTGCTGAAGCTTCATCATGTCAACCTCGGACAGCCCCTCAAGAAAGGACAGGGATGAGGTCAGGACGTTGAACGAGCGAACGTTCGCGGATACCACGCCGGAATCATCGCCGACGCAATTGCAGGCCCCGGGGTCCGTCTCGGCGTCCGCCGCAAGCAACCTCTTTCCCCTGATGTCAACCGAGACATCTTCGCTAACGGAGAGCCGCTCGAGCGAGGCCTTGCTGAGTTCTCTCACGAAGGTCTTGGCACCACGCGGTATCGAGCCGCCATAGCCAAAATCCCCGAGGGAATCGACAAGCCCGCCGACATTGCCAAGGAGGGCGATGTCGGGACCCCTGACGGTCAGCCCAGAAAGGCTGTTGGCAAGGCTCTCGTAGACGCCGAAGTAGTCTTTAGACGCAAAGCGGTCCACCATGTCCCGAATGGCGGGCGTCTGGATCGAGACCATACATGCCGCAAGAAGTTCTTGCTGGGCGGAAACAACCTTCTCGACCTCGGAGGCTCGATAGGAAGAGAGCCAGCCGCTGGAGTTGATGGAATCGAGGACCGCACGAATGGAGTCGAGGCGGACGTCCGCCGTAATGGATTTGATGCTGTCGGCAAAAGTTGCGAGGGCCGGCGCCATGCTGGCGCAAACCGCCTCTGACGTCTTATGCATCATCTCGGTATATGCGACGGACTCGCTCAGGGCCTTCGCCATGCTAAGCCGCATCGCCTTCGACTCGCGTAGCGCCTCGGAGAGATCCGTGCGGGCGGATGCGGAATCCCCGTCAGTCCTCGTCTCATCCACCGTAGCAATCGACTCCCCTCACCAAATGGCCCGACCTGTTTTCTATCCGAATCGCCATGGCCGCAGCCTGTGTTAGCGGCAACCTGCGACTCGCCTCCCAATCATACCAGCTGCAACCGAGAATATCATTCCTAGACTCCTGAGTTGGGCAACAACGATCACGAAGAAGAGGGCGACTTGGATACCTAGAACGGTCAAGCAGGGAGGCCGAGGCCGATGCACTGGCCTGCCTCGACTTCCTCTACGACCACCACGTGAGGCTGCCCTCGACAGCATCTGCGGGGCTTGCAATTAGCTTGGTGACCGCCGCCGCTCTTGTCGCGGCAGGACTTTACGCTAGGCGCAAGAAAGGCCGCCGTTAGAGAACGGCGGCCTTTACCCTCGCAATATAAATAGCGACTAGAGCGTCTTGAGGTACTCCCCCAGCTCTTCCTCCCAGTCGGGCATGTGGAAGCCGGCGGACTCCAGCTTGGAGAGGTCGAGCG
>UQTU01000005.1 GCA_900544135.1 uncultured Collinsella sp. | reverse complement strand
TCCCGGATGCCCGCCAGCATGAGGGTGGACAGCGGGTAGTAGATCATGGGCTTGTCGTAGACCGGCAGCAGCTGCTTGGAGGTCACGAGCGTGAGCGGGTACAGTCGCGTGCCGGACCCTCCCGCGAGGATGATGCCTTTCATTTAATCTGTCCTCTACAATCGAAATGCGCTTTAGATCGAGTGATAAATAAGACTTGGGTATCCTATTTTGCTAAACCCCCTCATTCTTAACGAAATAGGCAAGGTAATGACTGCGGAATATGGCTACCTGAATTGCCCCTTCCATTTTTCAATGCTCGACCAAGGGAGATTGATTCCGGTTATTTCAGGTTGGTTAATCCAATCAGCCATTTTGAGTAAAAAGTCATCTTCTCGTTCGAAAACAGGAAGTCCGGTATCTTCACCGATGATCGCGTGCCAAATGTTGGTAATGGACTCACTTTGCTTCAACGCTATGAAAAGCGCCAGTATCGAAAATCAATTTATAATCCCACAATGATGTGAATTCGTTCGGGCAAATAACGACCGCAAAGTGATACAAGCGAATAAGATCCGGCAAGAGTTAGCGCCCAAACAGCAAATGTCGAAACACCAAGTGGAATGACGAATAATCCAAGCAGTTTCCAAACGGCCTTGAGAACAAGTATATGGCAGAGGTAGATTCCAAAAGAGGCGTTCCCAAGGTCAACAAGCAAAGTAGAAGATAATCGCGACTTGAATGATCCCGGAACCGCCATAAGAAGCGCGATCACAGCTAAAGAGGTCGCGGCAGAACCGAGCTTAAGCTGAGTTGTGGCCATATTGAAATCGCCAGTCAAATACCACCAGAAGCCTGCGACCTCCTGAATTATTAAAAATATAAAGAGCACTGCAACAAGCTGAGTGGTTCGTCCTTCAATGAGCGCAGCCCAACGCCTCCAGTCGAGACCGAAAACATAAAAGATGAGCCACATGGGGCAGAAAACCTGTATTAGAGGCAATGCGATACCGGCAACGGCAGCGAGCTCCCTTAGAAGCAAGCAAGCCGGTGTCACACAATAGACAAAGAACCTATACCGTGAAAGGAGCCTGAACAGTACCGGAGTAAGCAGCACAAGCTGTGAATGGACCAATAGATAGTACATCTGAGCCGATATGGAGCCCACGGCGAACGCCAGAAACCCAGACGCCCATGAAGGGCGGGAAACGCCGCAAGATAGATAACGCTCCAGAACGCATAAGGTCCGGCAACCTTGCTAATGCGGCGTCGAAGACCCCCCCCCGCATTAAAATTGCGCTCGTCGGTAAGAACACCGGATAAAAACAAGAACAACGCAACAGAAAAGTTGAGGAATGGGCGAATGGCGACCGACGCGGCACATTGAGGAAGACAGTGGATAAGCACCACTGCGGAAATCGCAAGCCCACGAAGAGCTTGAAGGTAGCGATCCTTGGCCATCTAGGCTCTCCTTCCAACGAGTCTCTTTAGTCGTCGTTTAATACCACCAAGCTTGCCGCGGACACGCTGCCAGAGAGTGGGACGGAAATCCCACTTGTCCATGAGATCTGGGATGGAAAGCCCGGCAGACACGTCGTTCAAGAACTCGTCGCGCTTTGGATAAGGCGTGACAGAATGGACGAGGCTAGGGTTGCCCGCGATTACCCCATCAAGCGTCGCCGGACCGTTTGCAGTAAGCCCAGAAATAGCCTCGAATGCCCGCACGCCCTTCTCGGTATTGCATAGGACGGCAGATACGCCCTTGGAGTTGTCGACCTCGGGATGGGTATTCTGGAACCCCCAGAAATCACCAAGCGTGATATCGGCGCCGCTGGAGCGCTTTGCTGGACATGCCAGACAGGACGAACGAAGGCTCGCATTGGCCAGAAACGCTTTCATGTACCAGTCTTTGCCGAATATCTGGGACTC
This sequence comes from uncultured Collinsella sp., assembly GCA_900544135.1. Lineage (GTDB taxonomy): Bacteria > Actinomycetota > Coriobacteriia > Coriobacteriales > Coriobacteriaceae > Collinsella. Next base: position 110,830 of record UQTU01000005.1, on the reverse strand, counting down.
GGTGTCCCCGGTGTTGTCTTTCTCCGCTATGTGCTTGTACATAGCGGAGTAAGACAACCATCCGGTTGTCTTACTCCGCATATTGACGTCGCAGACGTCCGACCCGAAGGCCTCACCACGGTAGTCGACCCAGCGCGACCAGAGCTCTGGAGACGGAACACCGTGGCAGATGACGTCGACGCCGAGGAAGAGGTCAGAGTCGGCGAGTTTCCCCAGGTATGAGCGCATGCCAGCCACCTGGCATGCAGTACCGGCAAAGAGCGCCGGCCTGCCTTCACGCAGGGCAGCGCGGACGCCCTCGAAGACGCCGCGGCCAACCGCGCTCTGAACGTATTTCGAGCGCATAACGGCGCCGAGCGCCGGCCTGTCCTCCACGAGCACGTGACGAAGCTCGCGGCAACCGTCCGTCCACGCGGCGCCCGCCACAACACCGCCGCGCGAGAGAGCGTCACCGGCGAGTAGACCGAACACGCCGCCCGACGACGATCTATCGAGCAAGCCGACGTCATGAGCCTTCGCCCAGAGGGCGAACTCGCACCCGTCCTCCCCAGGGGCGTTGAGCGCCGGGCATACGGCGTCGCACGCCCCGCAGCCTACGCACCCGGAGGCGTCGACGGTGGGGTGTAGGAAGCCACAATCATCGGGTTCCATGGAGATGCATGACTTGGGGCAGCGGGCAGCGCACGCGCCGCAGCCGCAGCAACGGTCGCCAAGCGAGACGACCCTCGGGGATTTCTCGGAATCATTCATGATGGACCCTATCTAAGGAACGGGAGACGAGAGACGACCGCGATACGTTCGTCCTTCGTTAGGACGGCGAGCCAAAGGGCTATGGCGAAAAGCGCGCTGTAAACGGCGCCCCACTCGAGGAACGCGGGCCATCCGTTGACGGGCAGGACCGCCGTGCCAGCGAGGCAGGCGACGGTGACGGCAGCCCAGGCGAGCAGCACCGGCAGGTTCCGCTTCCAGAAAAAGAGCATGTCGAGACCGACCCGCTTCTGGTAGTACCAGTTCATCCACAGTCCGTTGCCGAGCACGATGCTGACGACATAGGCGATCGCGGGGGCCCACGGCCCCAGCGCCGGGGCGGCCGCGGCGGTGAAGGCAACGTTCCCGACCGCCATCGCAAGGTAGACGAGACTCCTGGCGTGGTGCATGTTCTTGGCCCTCTGGATCTCGATGCCGACGTTCTGACAGAGGGGCACCATGACGGGTAGCGTCATGGCGAGCACGAGCCAGTAGGCCTCGGCGAAGCCCGGGCCCGCCCACCTCGTCACGAAAAACTTCCCGAGAATAGCGAAACCTCCGTACACCCAGCAAAACAGTACCATCTGGTAGCGGCCCACGCGCGTCATAAGGCGAGTGAGCTCGGCGTTGTCGTCCGAGGTGGCGACGATGCGGTTGACCTTCGGAATGAAGACGTTCGACATCGTGGTGGAGAGCGAGTAGAAGACCTGGCGGATGTTCACGGCCACCGCGAACAGAGATACCGCAGTCGCGCCCGAGATGGCCCCCAGCATGATGTTGGGCACGCTCTGATTGACCATCTCGCAGACCTGGTTACCGAAGATCCAGGCACTGAAGGCGGCGATGCCGCGCATGACGCCCCAGTCGGCACCCCTGAGCTCGAAGCGCATGCCCAGCACGACGATGGCGTAGCGCGCGTTGAGGGCGAGCAGGACGAGGTTCACCGCGAGCTGTGCTAGGGCAACGCCCACGGGCCCCATACCGGCGGCCAGCAGGGCCCAGGCGCACAGCGGCGTCGCAAGCGTGGTGACGAGCTGCCTGGTCTGCTGGTAGACGAAGCGCTCGTGCGCCGTGATGTAGGAATTGAACACGACGGTGAACAACGTCGAGGCGACGTTGAGCGTCATGATGGCGAGCAGCTCCCGGGCGAGCGAGACCTGCGCCTCGGTGAACCCGGCCGAGAACACCGCGCCGGCGTTTGCGGAGAAGCCCATGCCGAGGGCGACCGCCGCGGCTGTGACGGCGACGTAAAGCGTGAGGTACATGCCGTTCAGGTGCCGGATGTCGCGCTCGCCGCCGTGCGCCACCGTCTGCGTGTAGAAGCGCACGTAGGCCTCGGAGAAGCCGAAGGACAGGAGCGTCAGCGAGAAGACAAAGGAGTTCGAGCTCTGGAAGACGCCGTAGTCCGCCTGCCCCACGTAGGACAGTAGCATCGGCGTGTAGACGAGGTTGACGAGGTTCTTTGCGAGGATGTTGGCGTAGCCGAGGAGGGCGCCCGCCTTACGCTGGCTAGCCACGGGCGGCCTCCGAGGGAATGCTCAATCCACATCTATCGAGGAATTCAACAACGATCTTCCTCTGAGCTGCCAACCTGTCATACGCCTTTGAATAGTCACTCTCGAGCAGTTCCGAATTACATACGGAAAGAATTGACCGCTCAACGAAAGAAACACCCAGCTCGCTGGCTAGCGTGTCGAATCGGCTGCTCATGTCTGGACCAGTGGACTCACGAGGGCAATAAATCAGCGGCTTCCCGAACAAGATCGAGAAAATTGATCCGTGATATGAATCTGTCGCTACAAGCTTTGCGTGACGGACGGCATAGAGGAACTCTGAAGGCCCGAGGGCGTAGTAGCGCGCATCCCCTAGTAAATCGACCCTCTTGCAGCTAAGTGAATCACAGATTTCGGCAACCCTCTCTTCGTAAGCTGCACTCCCGAGGAAGTACGTCAATACATAATCATTTGGAAGCCCGCAGTGCGGCTCTTTTTCATACCTTTCCCACCAGGAGCCGTCAAACATCAGTGTTGGGTCAATCAACACCTCGGCCTTTAAGCCGTACAGACTGTTTATAAGCTCGGCGCTCTTCTGCTCACGAACGGACAGCCTATCAAACCCGTCGAAATAGCCGTGGAACAGCTCACGCTTCTCCTCGGGAATCGTCGGAGCTGCCAAGCTTGGCGAAAAAGCAATGCGCTTTTCTCTTGGCGAAAACGTGAGAAACATAGTGGAGTTAGCGTCAGGGGAATACGGAGACCAAACTTGGTCGCTCCCAGCAACGAAAAAGTCATAGGATTTAATGTCACGTGGAGGGTTGGAATCAGATATAACCTCCCGGCTAAAGGAAATGTTACGGGAATTGAAATCCTCAAACGAACGATGCCTCTGGATGTGGGCAACGGCAAGCCCCTTTGGAATGAGCGAAGCCAAAGACTTGAGCTTGTATTTGGCAGATCTCGAGTCCTTCTGTCTGAACGTAAGGACATCTGCACCCGAGAGTTTGAGAGTTTCTTGGACAGCAAGGTTCTGGAGCCTCTGCCCATAGTTGTCCCCATGCGTAAATGTGGAAATGCCTATTTTCATGTTCAAACCTGTTCTTCGTCTCTATCAATAATCAAATAGTCTGCAGCCGAGGAATTCCACGACCAAGCCAGCGCTCCACAGAGCAGCAGTAGGCACAAGCAGCAGTTCACCCTTGTAAAGCACTGCGTATACAGAAAGGTAATAAGAATTGTTAGCAAAAGGAGCAAACGAACAATCCGGCCATTAGATCCTTTTTCCTGCTCCATAAACTCACTAACCACGGAGTGGAAAAACGCTACATACGCTGCCGTCTCCCAAACCCCCATGAGAATCAAGAAAGACCCCATATCCGCTTGACCAAAGTGGTTAAACGACATGAACCCGGACGCGTAGAAGCTTGAGGCTCCAAGACCCTCTCCGAGACTCCATGTAGCCGGTCTCAAGAGAGCGAAGCCGATGATAGCAATCCTCTCGTTACTGCCGTCGGCAGCAGTACCGACGGAAGCTGAACTGCCAACCATATCGAACAGACCAAACACTTGCGTATCCACGAGGATCTGGAACGCAGGCACCAAGGCGTATGCAATTGTCAGGATAAAATACAAGGCGACAAGCCAAAAGAAGGGACCCGAAACATCCGCTTCTCCTCTCATGACTGAAATAAGCCAGAACATCACTAAAACGAGAGGAAGGATTATGAAGAGCGCCTTATTATCGTTGAGTGTCGCAAGATAGAAGGACAGGACGATAAGGCAGACGTTGTAAGTGATGGCAAGGGATGGCCAGAGAGGACCCCGAAGCCTCCTAATCCAGACGAAGTTGTAGAGCACGACGAATGAAGTGTAAAGGGCCACCGCATGGACGGACGCATAAGAGAACAGGCCGGAGATATTGTCCTCGAAGTAACTGATGTCGTTCGTTGTTGCAGCGATCATCCCATGGGTAGAGTACTGGATAAACATGATCGCCATATTGAGAAGCAATATGGCGTTGAAGACCGGAAAACCTGCATCAAAGAGTCCAAGAAGAAAATCCCTCTTGTTAGTGACCAAAAGAAAGAAGTAAAGCGTATAGACAAACGGGTAGAGGAGCAGCAAAATATTCGCCCTAAACGTTTCCATATTGCCACCCAAGAGGGCACCAGACAGCCACCCTGCAACGGTAATCAGCCCAAGTAGTAGCGCTCTACCGCTATATTTCCATCCGGAGAAGAGCGCCCTCACGCAAATCATGCCGGTAATTACCCAGTTGAGGTATCGCCCCAGACCATAGTACTCAAGGAAGAAAACCTGCGCCAAGATACCTATAACGATCGTCGCATCCGCCAGGTCACCCATGCAAACGGTTAGAACGCCTTGCTTATTAGGGAGATACCAACGACCTCTTCGACCAGCCCGCTCCTCCGCTTTATTTATAACGAGCCTCGCATGCCTATGATCTTGCATTGAGTACCTCCAGCAGCACACGTTCAATCAGCCTCGTGTGCATGTGAACTCCCGTGTTGAGACCTACCGAGGAGCATGGAAGCAGGTCTACGATCTCATCTGAATCGACAAGATCGAGCGGACCAGGCTTTCCGCTCCTGAAACGATTGACCTCCCTGATAAGCCGGCTCTTATCCCTAAACAGCCCGATTAGCTCCTCCTCGTTATTCAGCACCAAACCGGACCCATGCTCAACGACAAAGTCGGCGACATTGCCTGCACATGCACTCGAAATCGTATAAGCGTTTGCGGAGTAAGATTCCATACAGGTGTAGCTATAGGTCTCTGGACAAGATGGCCACATGACAACGATGGCAATCTCGCACTCCCTGAGAGAGTCGGTCATGGCATTTGGGTGCTTCTCATCAAATTCGACAAACCGCTTGTTCATCCCTGGATACATATCGTTCGAGCTGTTGAAGACGAAGAACTCGTACTCTTGTTCATCGACCGCAGATACGAGGCGAAGCCAGGTCTCCCAGCCCTTTGTCTTCCTCGGCATCCCCAGAAAGGCAACCCTGATGCGCTCCCCTGCGTTCAGAGGACGTCTGTTGCCCAGATACTCTCCAAGCAGCTTTTGGTGCGGTATTACATCAACAAGGCCCTCGTATTGGGGCCTGAATGAGAGAAACCGATTCTTCGTATAGGTCGAAGGTGCAACAAAACGGAGATTTTTGATGGAGTCAAACTGCCCTTGGATCTTCGACTCCACACGAAGGCTGTTACTGAAGTGGGGGCATTTCTCGCAGGGAGCGTCGCCGAGCCTTGAGCTGTCACAAAAGCCGCTCCTATTTTGGAGGTTATAGCTTGTACAACACAGGTAATAGTCGTGGAGAAAGGCCCTGACCGGTGTTTTGCCTGTAACTTTTAGCAGTTCGGAGACTTTCTCAAGGCTCACGTACAGAAGGTGGTGGATATGAAGCTCAAGAAGGCTGAAGCCGCTTTTTTGCCAGCTGCAAAGGGCCTCGCACACCTGGGCAATACTGAAAACACCAGCCTCCACCCCGTCGACCGTAACCCCGAATTCGCAAAATAGCATCTGGTCGTCCCTGAACAGGGTCTTCTTAACCGAGTGGAGATAGACGTAACTTATGCCGTGCGACGCCATGGCCTGCTGACTCGCCATAATAGCCTTTGGGGTGCCGGTCTTGTCCTTGAGATAGTCGCAAAAGGCAAGCGCTAGGACGTACCCACTATTGTGCGGTTTGGGGATGCTTTTACTCATATCATCGCTTCCCAAACAAGAGGAGAGATCTATTGAAAAGGCCCTCTTGTAGACTGCCGAAATTCAGCCTCGAAGAGAAAGAAACCCTGCACCTAGCCATGAAAGAAGCGTCCATTTTCGATACCAACTCTCCAAGAGCACGCTCTGGAGGAAGAATGCAGTCGGAATAAGTTGAAAGAAGTCCAGTAACTTGCTTTGCAAGAGTAATCTCTCGCGGATGACAAAAACTATTGATTTTCTCAATCACTTTAGATGGTAAATCAGTACTCACACCGACCACATTACGACCATGCTGGCGATATCCCATATGAGGAGAAGCATCGAAAACAATCCGATAACCCAGCAGCACGCATAGATTAGCTATCAGCTTATCATGCATGATGACGGGATGGGGCAGCTCATGCAAGCAAACAACTTCCCAAATACGCCTATCAAATACTTGCGTACATCCCATAGGTGACCCAATGCAAAGCTGGTTGAGAGGGTCGTTATCTCGATAAGATATGCACCTTTGTTGCCCATAGGTTAACCGGCCCATCTCATTACCAGCTGAATCTACAAGTCTTGAATTGCAATGATAAAGAGCCAAATTCTCCTGCTTCTTAAGCTGTTTAATCGCAGTTATCAGTTTATCGCTATCCCAAATATCATCTTGGTCGGAAAACGCATAGTAATCAGCTTCGGGAGCATTCCGCAACAACGTCAAAAACCCTAAAGCAGGTCCTAGGTTTTCTCCTGTTAACAAAGTCAGACTGCCCTCATCTGCATAGCGCTGCAGAAGATCACGAGTACCATCAGATGACCCGTCATCACGGACAAAAAGACGTACGTCAACTTCAGCCTGCGAGAGAATGCTGTCAATTTGTTCTGAAATAAATGGGATGCCGTTGTATGACGCCATTAATACGACGCACTTTGGCACCTTGGAATTACTCAACATATGGATTACCTTATCATTAATGCCTAAAGCAAACGCTCTCGATGTGTTAACCCCTGAGCAAACCCAGTGCAAGCAGTATATCCTTGACCAAGTACTTGGCGCAGTCTTTTGGCCTCGCCCTGAGAACGAGTCGGTTAACCCGTACCCCGTTACGAAAGCCGTCCATAAAGGTATTTCTTTCTATAGGCTTCGTCGAAGGACGTTGAAGCTGTTCATTGTTGGCCACAGCTAGACCAGGATCAACCGGCAAAAGCTCAAGGTCCGTCAATTCTAACAGTTCTCGACCCTTGTCTGTCTGCACAAGTGCGAGGGATATCCCGTTCGCGACCTCATCAGAAAGCTCGCTACCCCATGAATCGCCAAGCGTAATATCGGAGACACGATCACCCTTGGCGTAGCGGCAGGAGTAGCAGCCTTCCGTATACGGTAAACCAGAGAGGAAGGCAATCGAGTAGCGATCGCGGACACCCGTCCTACCCACAGTTTCAGCTCCGCGATAGCGGAGCTGAAACTGGACTTTCTTTCGAAAGTCCAGTTTCAGCTCATTAGACAGGTTGTTACCTATCTCTTCCAAGAATCGGCTCAGGACCTTGGGGGACGGTGAACCATGACAGATAAGGTCGATGGTGTAAAGGGAATCGGCTAAACGGCTTCCAACGAAGTTACGCATCGCAGCAACCTGACAAGGAAGGCCGATAAAGAGAACCCTTTGACCACCTTGCAGGGCCTCCCTAACCTCGCGGTACGCACCAAGCGGATTGCTTTTGACGTATTTGGAGCCTTGGGCCCTCCTCAAGTAATCCGCATCAGAAGTGAGGTGGAACCGGAACTCACCGCCCTCCTGTGCACATGAACACACTAATCCATTTGACGCCACAAACGCCTCCGAGATGGCCGTAGCCAGACCCCCGGACGAAGATGACATTCTGAGCGATGTATCTTTCGCCCACCCCTGTAGCCACTCGAGAGGACGCAACGAAGATGGGGATACCATCTGGGGACACGTTTTCTCGCACAGTCCACATCCCACGCACCTTGTAGGATCAATACGGGCGTTATACGCCTCAATCGTATCCTCAATGGCAATCGCTCCATGTCGGCATGAATCGACGCAGGCCATACAGCCAGCGCACATATCCTTCTCGCATACCGTCCTAGTGCCAACGTTTGACAATGCCCTACTCCTCAATCATGCTCTTGAGCTGCGCTAGGGACTTCTCCCTCTCCGCACCCATCACATCGTTGACCCGACCAAAGTCAATCTGCTTGGATGCTAACTCGACATCATCTAGATTCTGAATCACTCTGTCCGTGAGGTCCGTGAGTCGCAGAATACTCACGTTCCTGCTCGAGGTTCCGTTCTTGGGCAGCACTTCTACCAGCGGCGTATTGAGATTTATGGCAAAAGCCGTACCGTGGAACGAGTCCGTGACTAGGCATGCTGCGTTGTCGACATACGAGAGAAACTCAGCAAGCGTCGGCAGCCACTTGAACTTGCCCTCGCGTGAGGCCTGGTGCAGGCTTGCGGAGATCCGTATCAGGGGCAAGCCAAGCTTTTTGGCAACCTTCACGGCGTACTGCCCCACCGTCGGGTCGCTGTGAATCTGGTAGACGAGGATGTATTCGCCCTTCGGGGCAGGTGCCGCCATCCTTCTCCACGCCTCGCCATCAAGCAGCAGCGTGGGATCGACAACCTGTCCGGCCTCTATGCCCCACGAGGCAAGCTGCTCGCGCGCGGCATCCTCGCGTACGAACACGGCCTCATATGCTCGAAGGTCCTCGAGAAACCTGGGGCGCACGCTATCCGGGATATTCTTCTTACCAAAGCTTGCCGCATATGAGATGCGCCTTGCGCCCTCGGGAGCAAACTCAAGCGCGTATGACAGGTCGTATGCGCCCGAGCTGATGGGACCCCACACCTGATCGCTTCCAGTCATATAGACATCGGCCTTGGGCGGATTAGCCTTCAGCTCCTCCAGGGATGCATAGTGAGGGCTCATCTTAAGCAGCTGGGAACGCTCACGCGCAAACCGCTTGCCCGCCACCCTTGTCTCAGGCTCCATCAGAAGTCTGTAGACAGACTTCTTCAACGGGTTCCCGTTCCAGGACGGCTTTGTCGAAAGAAGCGTCCTCACCTGCTGGGATACGTCCTCACAAGCAGGTACATAGTCCATAATCTCGAACTCATGCCCCAAGCTCTCTACCGCTCGTTGTGTCGCATATGCCTGGAGCAGGGAGCCATAATTAGAGATTGCGTGCCTGGTTATGCAGGATACTTTCACGTGTTTCCTCCGATTGATATCGAGCAACCGCTATTTCTGAATTTTTGCATTCGATTTTTCCACCCGGCTGCACTACAGCGCCTCCTCAGTCTCGTACACGTGCGCGTCGGCTCGGCTTGCATCGGAAAGGCCGTCGTTGATCGCGGCGTGCATGTCGCAGGTGGAAAGAGCGTCCAGCTCCTCCTTCGTCACCTTGCCCGACTCGTAGTCGCGCACGATGGGGAGCTCGTGCATGTCGAACTTCTTGCCGGGCTTGAGCTTGTGCGCCAGCACCCACGACGCGGGTTTCCAGATGTACTTGTGCATGGCAGGAGACACGGAGCCGATCATCCAGCAGTTGCGGTCGCAGTGGCGCACGCAGCCGCGCACTTTCTCGGCCTGGGCGCTCTCCCACAGCTCATCCCAAGACTCGTCGTTAAGGTTGCCCATAACGAGCTTCTCCTTGGTGCCGTTGCAGGGCATGACGTCGCCGTAGGGGTCGATGAAGAACGTGTCGAACGCCATATCGCACGGGAGCAGGCGCTTCTGCCCATAGATGTAGTTGATGAGGCCCATGTTGAAGTACGCGCGGAACCACTTCTTGGGCTCGTTGGACTTGAGGAGCTCGTTTACCAGGTCCTCGAAGTTCTGGGCCACCATGGGACGGTCCTTGATGATGTTCTTCGCCTCGACAAAGTAGAAGCTGTTGTGCAGGCTGGCGGTGGCGAACTCCATGCCGAGCTCGTCGGAAAGCTTGTACAGCGGCACCAAGTCCGCAGCGTTGCGATCCTGCACCGTCATGCCAAAGCCCACGTCCGGGTGTTTCATTTCCACGAGCTTCTTGAGCGTCTCGTAGCCGCGGTTGAAGCCGTTCTGGAGACCGCGGATCTCATCGTTGGTCTGCTGCAGACCCTCGATGGAGATGCGGATTCCCACCTGGGGGAATTCCTCGGCAAGGGCGATGATGCGGTCGGTGAAGAAGCCGTTGGTGGAGATGACGATGCGGTCGGACTTCTTGTACAGCTCGCGCACGATATCCGCAAGGTCGGTCCTGATGAAGGGCTCGCCACCGGTGATGTTGGTGAAGTACATGCGCGGGAGCTTCTTGATCACGTCGAGGGAGAGCTCCTCCTCCGGACGGCTGGGAGCCTTGTAGCGGTTGCACATGGTGCAGCGCGCGTTGCAGCGGTACGTTACGATTACGGTTCCGTTGAGTTTCTTCTCGGCCATGGGTTAGGCCACCACCTTCCGGTCAATTAGTTCTTGATACAGGGAGACGAGATTCCGGATGTATTTCTCTTGATTACAGTTCTCTGCCACGAATGAACGGCAATGCGCGCTCATCGCGGCGTAAGCCGCAGGATCGGCGGCCACCGCCGCACCCCTACGGATTGCATCTGCGAGTCCTGCCTCATCGTGGGCTTCAGCCAGGAAGCCCGTTTCACCCTCACGTACCAGCTCGGGTATTCCGCCCATGTTCGTACCGATAACGGGCTTGCCCGCGGCGAGTGCCTCGAGAACCGCATATGGCGCGTTCTCGAGCCACTCTGACGGCGCAGCCGCCAGAGTGGCTCGATTCACAAGTCCGCGCAGGGCGTCACCGGTTTTATATCCAACCAGCTCAATCCTCGAGCTTATTTCGTTTGGCATTGCGGAAACTTTGACCTTCACAGCATCACATTCAGGGCCATCGCCTGCAATAACAAGACGCCAATCAGGGATCACCGGTGCCGCCTTCTCAAAAGCATGCACGAGCGTTAACACGCCTTTCTCGCGAGAAAGGCGTCCCAGATACAGCATGTAGGGATCTTCATTATTTTGGTTGGCAACTTCCCGTGACATCGAATCGGGATTCAGGAAATTCCGCATGAGGACAAGCTGACGCTCGGGAAGCCCCGCTTCAATAAACTTGTTCCGCATGAACTCACTCGGGCAGATGATGCGATCGAGACGTGAATAGGTTTTGTGCCGTTTAAGCCACTCCGCCTCAGCCACCGCTAACGCGCTTTTTGCGATCGAACCCTTTACGCACTTCTTCTTAAGGCAATTGCCAAAATGACCCCCGAGACACGAATCGCAAACGTTGCCCTCGGAATCAAGCATAAGATAGCTCGGGCAAGCAAGAATCAAGTCGTGCGAGGTATACACAACCGGCGTTGGATGCTGCTTTAGCCAAGGAGCGTCCAAGATGGAAAACGTAATCTGCCTATGAGTGAGATTGAGATGGATTACATCGGGCTGGAATTCACGGCACAGCGCATCGAACTTCTCGCGCGCCTCTTTGGAATACACAAGTGCCTGCGCGGCCTTCGCCTTATCGACAATAGAGCTCGGTCCGTTATAGTCGCGATTCGTTACAAAGTAACGCGACCACTCAGTCGGCTCATTACGCTCATCCTCCATGCTGAAGAAGGCAACTTCATGCCCAAGAGCGCGAAGACCATCGGCAAGAGCAAAGTAGTACGTCTCGCTTCCACCCTTGCGCCAATGAAACTTATTTACAAGAAGGATCTTCATTACGCAACACCCTCATACAAAGCAAGCGTCCTTTGGACGACGCTGTTCCAGTCATAGCCATTAATCGCGCGGTCACGTGCCATGGCGCCCAGCCTCTCCGCTTGGGCAGAATCCGCTATCAGGCCTTCAAGCACGTCGCGCAGCGCCCCCGCGTCTCCGTGTGGGAACGTGAGCCCGCAACCCTGCAGAACATCCGCGCACTCGGGAATATCCGAGGTAACGCATGCCGCACCGTGAGACATGGCCTCCAGCAAGCTCATGGGCAGGCCCTCAACGTCGGAGGGGAGCGCGTAGCAATACGCGTTGGAGTACAGCTCGGAGAGCAGGTTGCCCTCAACGTGGCCGGTAAAGAGCGCGCGGGGGTCGGACGCGGCAGCCTCTTTGAGCGCCACGGCGTAGTCGTCCGTATCGGAGGAGTCGCCCGCGATAACCAGGCGCTTATCCGTCTTTACCTGCTTGTACGCCTCCACCAACAGTTCCGGTCGCTTCTCGGGCACAATGCGACCGAGGTAGAGGACATAGGAGCCCTGGGTGAGCCCCAAGCGCTCGGAGATCTCCTTCGCGGGAAGATCCGCCTCGGGAGTGATGCCGTTGGGAATGAGCGTAGCCTCGCGGCCGTAAGCCTCCTTGAAGTACTCCTGATTGCCCCGGGAAAGCACGATGAGCGCATCCGCGCACTTGGCCGCCGTCGCCTCGCCGAACTTGATGTACTTGGAAGCCAAGCCGCCCCATTTTGCACGCTGCCAGTCCAGGCCGTGGATCGTTGCCACGGTCCTGATGTCCGCGGAACGCGCAAAACGAAGGGGGACACACGGCCCCTCTGCGTGATAGTGAATTACGTCTGCCCCGTCTTTGATGGCGGCCCTTGTTGCGGCAAAGCTGCTCGTGAGCGCAGAGAGCCCCTTGATGTCCAGAGCCTTTACGGGAACGATGCGGTAGCCATCCTTCTCGTAGGGCTCGGAAGGAGCTCCTTCGCCCATACGGTCGTAGCAGGTTACTTGGTGACCAAGGTCTGCCATACGGCGAGCAAGCTCGCCTACCACCACTTCTACGCCGCCCTCGCGCGAACCCGTTCTCTTTTGGCCTATCATGGCGATGCGCATGCTACACGGCACCTTCCCCAGAGAACATCGTCTTCAGCGTGCCGAATATCAACCGCAGGTCCTGGCGCAGGCTGCGATTCTCTATATAGCGAAGATCCAGCTCAACCATTTCTTTGAAGCCCAGGTAGCTGCGGCCCATTACCTGCCAAGGACCGCTGCAGCCGGGTTTTACCGCCAGGCGCTTCATGTTGTGCTCGCTGTACAGGGCAACCTCGCGCGGCAGGCCGGGGCGCGGGCCAATGAGGTTCATTTGGCCCAAGAACACGTTGATGAGCTGGGGCAGCTCGTCGATGCTGTGCTTGCGAATGAAGTTACCCACACCGGGAATAATGCGCGGGTCGTGCTTCATTTTAAACATGGGGCCAGTGGCCTCGTTTTGGGCCTGCAAGTCCTTGAGCATTTGGTCTGCGTTGGGAACCATGCTGCGGAACTTGTAGATCTTAAACAGGTAGAACGTGCCGTCTTTGCGCACGCGGCCCACGCGCCACTGTGAATATAGGGGGCTGGCGCCCGGGCTCTTTATGCAAATGACCACGCTCAGAATTACCCCGGGAATAAAGAGCAACACCAGGGCTCCGCCGGCGGCGACAATGTCCACCGTACGCTTAACAACGCGGTAGAGCCTGTGCCCAAGCTCGGGCTTCACGCCGGAGTTGGCACTGCGCAGCATCTTGTACGCATCTTCGTTTGTAAGGTAATCCCCCGCAGCACCGGCTGCGGCAGTAACGGAATTCGCCGTGGCGGCCGTGCGCGTCTCCCGCGCGCCCTGTGCCATGGTCATCATCGTAGGCTCCAAGAGCCCCTCCCCTGATACTTTTTGCCTTCGGTCGTCCGCTTGCGAGCTTGCAGCTAGGCGATCGCTCTTCTGTGATTGCGCATAACGCGCTGCTCTTTTGAAAGCACCGCAAGGCCAACGCGGGTGGTTACGCGTCGGCCGCACAAGTCGAGCTCCAAAAAGGCAGTGCTCTTGCGTCTGTTAATGGTTTTGATAAGGGCCTCGTGCCCCAGCAGCGGGCCTGCCGTTACTACGACCTGGTCTCCATCCTTTAGAGCCTCGCTCATGGGCACCACGCGGTCTCCCCTATTGGTAAAGCTGCCAATGAGCTGGGTCTCTTCTTTTGCCAGCGGCACAAACCGACCGTCCTGGGAAAGCACCCGGGCAAAGTCGTCCATGCGCAGCAAATACTGTTGCACGGTGCGCGGATCCGCCGTATCGCAAATGAGATAACCGGGAAAGAGCGGCTTGGTCGTGCTGACCCATTCGCGGTGTAGCTTGATCTCGGTTTGATATTGGGGATAAAAGAGCTCCTGCATGACGCCAGCCGGCACCATGCGCTCGATGCGCTCGCGCATAACGTCTTCGCGACCGTTAGTGACTTGGATCACATACCACACGAGCACCACCCCCTTGCTGTCTTACGTATGGCTCACGGGGTTTGGGTATGGCTACGCCAGGGCGCTTGTGCGCGAAGGCGCTCCATATTCAAACCCTGAGCCCAGTTAGACAAGCACGTGGCTCTGCCCCACCGTGAACGGTATGTATAAAAGCAGCGCTGAGATTGCAAGCGTGTATAACAAATTAACTTACAACCTCAGCTGGCTGCGTGCGAACCAGTCAAGCAAGTAAAAAACTGAACCGCACGCAAACAGCTGAGGACTGCTGCGTTTTGCCATGCAAACAATTTGTTTGAATGCGACTAAATCAAATGAAAGCTTAATCAAACAAAAATGCACGACTACTTTATTGGAGCTCGTGGCTTTTCTGGCACCGCCGTTACGGCCGGATGCTGATCAACCCTGCGCTTTGAGGTTTAATGGAACCTGCGGCACAGTTGAACTCATGTGACTCGAATTATCCTAGCACAAGTATTTGATAGGAACCGATTTAGTTAATGTTGGACAACATATCTAAATAATTAGCAGGTTATTGCACAACTTTTTGGCGTGCAGCTTGTTGGGGAGCTCGAAAATAAGAAAGGCCACTCGTTCGAGTGGCCTTGCATTCACGATGGTGGAGACGAGGGGGATCGAACCCCTGACCTCTTGACTGCCAGTCAAGCGCTCTCCCAGCTGAGCTACGCCCCCGTGACGAGGAGATACTATAGGGGAATGTCTTTGGGGATGCAAGAGGAAATTTTGGGTTTGCTGCTCCGTCCCAGGAAAACCCTCACGGGCCGTCACCCTACTTGTAAAGGTAGGCGATTGCCGTTCCCTGGTGGACGGTTATCGTTGCTGTTTTTCTTACGATGTTGCTGATACCAGTGTCGGCTAGTAAGCCCAAGAAGGCGTGTTCCAGTTCCCACTCTAGGCCGTGTTCGCTTACCTCGGTGTTTGGGGCTATGGCGATGATGGAAAACGTCTTGCCTTCGGCGCCTTCGATGGTCCACGACTCACCTGCGTGGAGGATGCGGGCGACCACCTTGTCCTCGGCAATCCAGATGGGGGCATCCTCGTAGCCTGCGAGCAACCCCAGTACGGAAAGTGCCATATCCGGACGGCCGCCGGTGGCGCAGGTCGCAACCACTTCGGCACCCGGCCAGCGACGGCGGACGGAATCGAGTGCCAGCGCCAGATCGGTATAGTCCTTGTACGGCTCATGGCGCTCAACTTCAAAGTCAGTGGCGGCATCGGCCAACGCGCGGCCGGCATCGCTCACCGTGTCGGCATCTCCTACATACACGTCGCAGCCCAGTCCCGCGCCCAGCAGCGCGTCGAGCCCACGGTCCACGGCGACAACGTGGTCGCACTCCCCCGCCAGTTGACGCAACAGATCCGCGCTCGCCACCACGAGCGAGCCACAGACCACTAATACCTTGCAAGCCACAGTCCTCGCCTATCCCTTAAACGAAAGCACGCGGGCCAGATCCAGGTCCTCATAGCTATCGATAAAGATGTCGCAGTTGTCGCGAACCTCGTCGCGCTTCATACGGCCGTGCGGGTCATAGATGCCCACACGCTTAAAACCGGCGGTGCCAGAGCTCTTAAGGCCAAAGACGGCGTCCTCAAACACCCACGCGCGCTCAAACTTGTGCCCGTGACGCTCCTCTAGGCGGCGCAGCGCCAGCTCGTACACATCGGGGAACTGCTTGGAGCGTCCCGCCTCACCCGTCGTGGTCACAAGCTCCATGTAGGCATCGAGACCGGCGCCCGCAAGCGCAGACTTAACCAGCTCGGCCGGCGTGGACGTGGCCACGCACATGGCAATGCCGGCGGACTTCGCCTGCTTCAAAAACGCCAGCAGACCCTCACAGGGCGGCACCTTGGAGTAACCATCGATCAGAATATTGCTCAGCTCACGATACAGCTCCTCGCCATTCGCGCCAATGCCCCACGTGTCGTGGTAGGCCTGGCACTCGTCCTCGAGCGACAAATGCTCAAACTGTGCAAAATCGTCGACCGTCACGTCAACTCCGTGGCGGCGCAATAACTCGGGCTGGGCATAGGCCCAAACGGGGGTGCTATTAACCAGTGTGCCGTCGCAATCGAAAATAAAAGCGACATTGTGGGCGGCGGTCTGGGACATAAACAAACCTTTCGATGTCAAAGGGTAAACAACCTGCTAAAAACGTTTTACCAAACGTCAACCTAACAATCTAGAAACGCTAATTGGTAAAACTGTCAAGAGTTTTACCACGGCAATTCTGCCAGTGGTATAAACATGGCGCTTACCGATTAAACGCCCCCGCAAATCCTCTTTCGTTCATAAAAGTAACGTACAGGTGCTATCGTAGTTTTTGCCGAAAGTTCCACCGAGCACGCGAGGTGGAACGAATCATAGAACTATCGCCGTCCCTTCGATTCGTGCAGCCTTGGACCTTTCGCATCTAGTCACCAAGGCAACACGCTGCCGCGTCATGATGGGATCAAACGTGAGCGATACAAAGCTAACGCCAGCAACCAAAAAGCCTGCTACCCGTAAAGCCGCCCCGCACGCACCGGAGCTCACCAAAGACGATGTCTACCTGTTTGGCATCGGTACGTGGGAGCGCAGCTGGGAAAAGATGGGCGCGCACCCCGACACGCAGAACCGTACGCGCGGCTGGCGTTTTTGCGTTTGGGCGCCCGACGTAAAGAGCGTCCATGTCATTGGTGAATTTAACGACTGGAATGAGCAAGCCAACCCGCTGGTGCCCGTGCACACGAGCGCTATCTGGGAAGGCTTTATTCCTGGCGCCGAGCAGGGCCAGCTCTATAAGTATCTCATCGAAACCAACGAGGGCGAAAAGCTCTACAAAGCCGATCCGTATGCCTTTAAGGCCGAGTGCCCTCCGGGAACCGCAAGTGTGTTGTGGACCCTCGATGGCTACAAATGGAACGACGCCGCATGGCTCAAGCGCCGCGCCAGCCATAACCACATGTCGCAGCCCCTTAACATCTACGAGGTGCATATTGGCTCGTGGAAGCGCCACGGCGACGCGCCGCAAGGCGAGCCCGACGAGTACGGCAACTACCCCGGTCCCATGGATCCCTTCCCCGCGCAGCGCGGCGAGTTTTACACCTACGACGATCTGTCGGTTGAACTCGTGGACTACATGCGCGATATGGGCTATACCCATATCGAGGTCATGCCGCTTATGGAGCATCCCTTCGATGGCTCCTGGGGCTACCAGACGACCGGCTACTACGCCGCCACGTCGCGCTACGGCAACCCGCAGCAGCTCATGCACTTTATCGATGCATGCCACGAGGCAGGCATCGGCGTGATCATGGACTGGGTGCCCGGCGGTTTTTGCGCCGACTCCCACGGCCTTGCCACCTTCAACGGCCACATGCTGTTTGAGCACGAGATTCACCCCAACTGGGGCACGCACAAGTTTGATTTCGCCCGCGGCGAGGTCCGCTCCTTCCTGGTATCCAACGTGCTGTACTGGCTCGAGAACTTCCATGTGGACGGCATTCGCATGGACGGCGTGTCCAGCATGCTGTACCTCAACTTTGGCATCGACGATCCCGGCCAAAAGAAGTTCAACAAATACGGTACCGAAGAGGATCTGGACGCCAGCGCGTTTATCCGCCAGGTCAACTGCGCTGTGGAGGCGCACTACCCCGACGTGATGATGATGGCCGAGGAATCCACCGCGTGGCCGCTCGTGACCTATCCGCCGCAGGACGGCGGCCTGGGCTTCCACTACAAGTGGGATATGGGCTGGATGAACGACACCCTGCACTATATGCAGACCGATTTTCCGTGGCGTCCCGGCAACCACGGCCTGCTCACGTTCTCCATCATGTACGCCTTTACCGAGAACTTTATTTGCCCGCTGAGCCACGACGAGGTCGTGCACGGCAAGTGCTCGCTCATCGGCCGCATGCCGGGCGACTGGTGGCGTCAGTTTGCCGGCCTGCGCACGCTGGCCTTCTACCAGATGACGCACCCCGGTGCCAAGCTCAACTTTATGGGCAACGAGATCGGCCAGTTTATTGAGTGGCGCTACTACGAGTCCATTCAGTGGTTCCTGACCGAGCAGTACGAGACCCATGCGCACCATCAGGCGTTTATCAAGGCGCTCAACCACCTGTACACCGCCGAGCCCGCCCTGTACGAGCGCGGCTACACCGACGACGGCTTTACCTGGATCGACGCGGACAACTCCAAGCAGTCCATCGTGAGCTTTGTACGTCAGGGCGAGGACATTGATGACGATCTGGTGATCCTGATCAACTTTGACCCGGCGAGCTACGAGAGCTTCCGTGTGGGCGTGCCGCGCGAGGGCGACTGGGAGGTCATCTTCGATTCCGACCGTCCCGAGTTTGGCGGCAGCGGATACGCCGGCGAAGAGCCCTACACTTGCTCGAGCGAGCCCTATCCCTGGAACGGGCAGATGGACTCCATCGAGATTAAGGTACCCGGCCTGGCTGGCGTGGTGCTTAAACGCCGCGGCCCCAGCAGCTATAAGCCGCCCGTGGTCGAGGAGCCCAAGAAGGCGACGCGCAAGCGCACGTCCTCGGTGAAGCCCAAGACCGCGGCAGCCAAGAAGGCTCCGGCTAAGGCGAAGGCTAAGGCTGCCGCAAAGCCCGCTGCTAAGGCCGCAGCCAAGAAGCCGGCTACCAAAAAGGGCGCTACCAAGGCCAAGTCTGCTTCTGTTAAGCCGTCTGCCAAGGATGCGTAACAAAGCCGTTACAGCTGTAATTACCCGCCCCGCAGGGGCGTAGGATACAAGTCATAACCGTTCCGGGAGAAATATCCCCGGGGGAAAGGAACGTATGAATAAGATCTTCGACAACAAACAGGAGTTTACCGAGCTCTATCGCGAAGCCGTCATGAGCATCAGCGGCAAGAGCGTCGAGGCCGCCAGTGACCTCGACCGCTTTAACGCCCTGGCCAAGCTCGTGGCCGAGAAGGCGCGCACCGTTGCCACCAAGAGTGACGCCCGTGTGGCCGCCGAGGGCAAGAAGCGCGTCTACTACTTCTCGATCGAGTTTTTGATCGGCCGCCTGCTCGACAACTACCTGCTCAACTTTGGCGTGCGCGACATGGTCGCCGAGGCGCTCGACGACATGGGCTTTGACCTGTCCGTCATCGAGAACCAAGAGCCCGATCCGGCGCTGGGCAACGGCGGTCTGGGCCGTCTGGCCGCATGCTTCCTGGATTCCATGGCAGCCGAGGGCATTGCCGGCTACGGCAACGGCATGCGCTACCGCTACGGCCTGTTTAAGCAGGAGATCGTTAACGGCAGCCAGGTTGAGGCCACCGACGAGTGGCTCACCCACGGCTATCCCTGGGAGGTCCGTCGTCAGGACAAGGCCGTGACCATTAAGTTTGGTGGCCATGTTGAAGGCTTTGAGGAGAACGGCCGCACGTTCTACCGCACGGTAGACACGCAGGATATCCTGGCCGTCCCCTACGACATCCCCGTGGTGGGCTATGCCGGTGAGACCGTCAACAAGCTGCGCGTCTGGGCCGCCGAGCCGGTCGAGGAGCACTTTGACCTTGAGGCCTTCAACCGCGGCGACTACGCCCTGGCCGATGCCGAGCGTGCCGAGGCCGAGGCCATCAGCGCCATCCTCTACCCCAACGACGCCGGCAAGCACGGCCGTCTGCTGCGCCTGAAGCAGGAGTACCTGTTTGTTTCGGCCGGCATCTACAGCCTGCTCGACACCTTTGAGAAGGAGCACGGCGAGAGCTGGGAGCTGCTGCCGCAGTTTGTGGCCATCCATACCAACGACACCCACCCCGCCATGTGCGGGCCCGAGCTCATGCGCATCCTCATCGACGAGAAGAAGCTCGAGTGGGACGACGCCTGGAACATCGTGACGCAGGTCGTGAGCTACACCAACCACACCATCCTGCCCGAGGCTCTGGAGAAGTGGCCCATCGGCACGTTCTCCAAGCTCCTCCCCCGCGTGTACCAGATCATCGACGAGATCAGCCGTCGTTGGCACGAGTCGTTCGACACCACGCAGGAGGGCTGGCAGGAGCGTCTGCGCCAGACCGCCATCCTGTGGGACGGCGAGATTCGCATGGCCAACCTGTCCGTGATCTGCAGCCACAGCGTCAACGGCGTGGCAAAGATTCACTCCGACATCATCAAGAACATCGTGCTCAAGGACTTCTATGCCCTGACGCCCGAGAAGTTCAATAACAAGACCAACGGCATCTCGCACCGTCGCTTCTTTGCCGAGGCCAACCCCACCTATGCCAAGCTCGTGACCGAGGCCATTGGCGATGGCTGGCTTAAGGACGCCTTTGAGCTGGAGAAACTCAAGGAGTTTAAGGACGACACCGAGTTCCTGAAGGCCGTAGGTGCCTCCAAGCGCGCCAACAAGGAGCGCCTGGCTGCCTACGTTAAGACCGAGACCGGTCTGGTCATTGACCCCAACACCGTCTTCGATGTCCAGGTAAAGCGCTTCCACGCCTACAAGCGCCAGCTCATGAACATCATGAAGGTGATGGACATCTACAACCGTCGCATCGCCGACCCCAACTTCCACGTGACGCCGACGACCTTCATCTTTAGCGGCAAGGCCGCCTCGAGCTATACCTTTGCCAAGGAGACCATCCGCCTCATCAACTCGGTGGCCGAGGTCGTCAACAACGACCCGCGCGTCAACGAGGTCATGAAGGTCTGCTTTATCCCCAACTTCCGCGTGAGCAACGCCCAGCTCATCTACCCCGCCGCCGAGATCTCGGAGCAGATCTCCACGGCCGGCAAGGAGGCCTCGGGCACGTCCAACATGAAGCTCATGATGAACGGCGCCATTACGCTGGGCACTCTCGACGGCGCCAACATCGAGATCGCCGACCTGGCTGGCCGCGAGAACGAGGCCATCTTTGGCCTGACCGCCCCCGAGGTCGAGCAGCTCTGGGCATCGAACAGCTACTTTGCATGGGATACGCTCAACAACGATCGCGAGCGTCTGGGCCGCGTGATGGACGAGCTCAAGGACAACACCTTTGCGGGTCTTTCGGGCAACTTTGAGAGCATCTACAACGAGCTCATGAACAACAACGACCCCGACCTGGTCATGGCGGACTTCCGCAGCTACGTAGATGCGTGGGAGGCGCTTACGGGCAGCTATGGCGACCAGGAGACCTGGAACCGCAAGGCCCTGCTCAACACCGCCTCGAGCGGCTGGTTCTCGAGCGACCGCACCATTCGCGAGTACCGCGACGAGATCTGGCACGCGTAAAGGCGCGCGAGCTCCCTTTGCCAGCACGGCATTACTCGACGGGCGCGACGCTGCGCCGCGCCCGTCGCTAATGGGTTTAGGAACATCGATGACAGAAGGAGAAATCGATGAGTAAGAAAGAATGCATCGCGATGCTCCTCGCAGGAGGACAGGGTAGCCGATTGGGGGCACTCACCCAAAAGATCGCTAAACCGGCGGTTAGCTTTGGTGGCAAGTTCCGCATTATCGACTTTTCGCTCTCCAACTGCTCCAACTCGGGCATCGACACGGTGGGCGTTCTGACGCAGTATCGCCCCTACCTGCTGCATGCCTACGTGGGCTCTGGCGAGGCGTGGGATCTTGACAGCCGCGACGGCGGCGTGTCGATCCTGCCGCCGTACGAGACGCAGACCGGCGGCGCCTGGTATGCGGGCACGGCCGACGCCATTACGCAGAACCTCGACTACATCAAGGCCAACGACCCCAAGTACGTCCTGATTCTTTCGGGCGATCACCTGTATCGCATGGACTACCGCAAGATGCTCAAGACGCACATTGAAAACAACGCCGACCTCACGGTGAGCGTTATGCCCGTGCCGTGGGAGGAGGCCAGCCGCTTTGGCATCCTGACGACCGATCCCGAGGACGGCCGCATCACCAAGTTCACCGAGAAGCCCGAGAAGCCCGATTCGAACCTCGCATCCATGGGCATCTACATCTTCTCGGCCGACGTGCTGATCGAGGCACTCGAGGAGGACGCTCTGGACCAGCGCTCGAGCCATGACTTTGGCAAGGACATCATCCCCAAGCTGCTCGGCGAGGGCAAGCGCCTGTACAGCTACGAGTTCCACGGCTTTTGGAAGGACGTCGGCACCATCGCCAGCTTCCACGAGACCTCGATGGACCTGCTGGGCAACAACCCCGAGTTCGATCTGTTCGACAAGCACTTCCCCATCATGTCCAACATCACCACGCGTCCGCCGCACTACATTGGTCCGGACGGCCGCTTGGACGACTGCCTGGTCTCCAACGGCTGCAAGATCTACGGCACCGCACGCCACTCGATCCTTTCGACCGATGTCATCATCGAGGAGCGCGCCGTGGTCGAGGACTCCGTGCTGCTGCCGGGTGCGCACGTTAAGAGCGGTGCGCACATCTGCCGCGCTATTTTGGGCGAGAACTCCACGGTCGAAGAGGGCGTGAAGCTCGGCTCTGTCGATACCACCAAGGATACGGCCGTCGTTGGAAATGACGTCGTTATCGGGAAGGGGGAATGATCCGATGATCAATCGCAAGGCCATCGGTTATATCACCGCTAACTACTCTTCGACCTACGGCAGCGTGCTGCTCAAGGACCGCCCCATTGCGTCCGTTCCGTTTTTGGGCCGCTACCGCCTGATCGACTTCCCGCTCTCCAACATGATGAATGCCGGCATTAAGACCGTCGGCGTCGTCATGCCCGGCAACTACCGCTCCCTGATCGACCACGTGGGCTCGGGCAAGGACTGGGGCCTGGACCGCAAGAAGGGCGGCCTGTTCATGGTGCCCGGCAACGCGTATGGCACCACCAAGGGCGGCATGCGCTTCTTGCTGCGCGACATCATCTCCAACAAGACGCTGTTCCAGCGCTCGGACAAGCCCTACGTTGTGATGATGGGCACCAACATCATCTTTAACATGGACCTCAACACCATCATCGAGGCGCACGAGAACTCCGGTGCCCAGATGACCGTTGTGTACTGCAAGGCCACGCGCAACGTCGATGACGAGACCAAGCTTGAGATTAACGAGAACGGCCGCCTGACGGGCGTGAGCGCCGGCGTCGTGTACGGCGACAACGCCTCTATGGACTGCTGCATCGTCAACCGCGAGACGCTGCTCGAGATCATCGATCACTATCAGGCCGCTGACTATCTGGACCTGCTCGAGGCACTCCAGGGCGACTTTGGCAACATCGACGTGTGCAGCTATGAGTACAAGGGCGAGGTCGTGGGCGTGTTTAGCGAGAAGTCGCTGTATCGCCGCAGCATGGACCTGCTCGACCAGACCGTGGCCGACCAGCTCTTCGACCCCGAGCGCCCGATCCTGACCAAGGCTCACGACGTGCCGCCTTCGCGCTATGCGACCGGCAGCCACGCGTGCAACTCGATCATCTCGGCCGGCTGCATCATCAAGGGCACCGTGCGCAACTCGATCCTGTCGCGCGGCGTCGTGGTTGAGGAGGGCGCCTCGGTGACCAACTCGATCATCAACCAGAGCTGCATCATCAAGAGCGGCGCACGCGTTGAGAATGCCATCCTGGACAAGAACAACGTGGTCCCCACCAACACCGAACTTCGCGGCACGCCCGAGAACATCCTGGTGCTGGGCAAGGCTCCGTTAACTTCCGACACCACCATCGTACGTTAACGTTGGCACCGCAACATCGCTCGTAACATGTAGAATAGCCGCCCGGTTAGCGCCAGGCGGCTATTCTCGAATTGCAACATGGGAGACAATATGGCAGATTCCAGCAAAAAGATGCAGATCGTGTTTGCCTCGGCCGAGTGCGCACCGTTTGTTAAGACCGGTGGCCTGGGTGACGTGGCGGGCTCGCTGCCTGCGGCGCTCGTGCGCGCCGGCGCCGAAGTCATCGTGGTGGTGCCCAAGTACGCCACCATCAAGGACGAGTACAAGGCGCAGATGGAGCACTTCTCCGACTTTTACGTGAGCCTGGGCTGGCGCAACGAGTACTGCGGTCTCGAGAAGCTCGAGC
Organism: uncultured Collinsella sp.; assembly: GCA_900544135.1. Lineage (GTDB taxonomy): Bacteria > Actinomycetota > Coriobacteriia > Coriobacteriales > Coriobacteriaceae > Collinsella. Next base: position 86,665 of record UQTU01000005.1, on the reverse strand, counting down.
ACGACGGCGTCACCTATATGTTCATCGACAACGAGCGCTACTTTGCACGCGACCATCCGTACGGCTTCTTTGACGACGGCGAGCGCTTTGCGTTCTTCTCCAAGGCCATCACCGAGAGCCTGCAGCACCTGCCGGCCGGTTTTGAGTGCGACATCCTGCACTGCAACGACTGGCAGACGGCACTGGCGCCCGTGTTCCTGCGCGAGTTCTACCAGGGCCTGCCGCTGTACGACCGCGTCAAGACCGTGTTCTCGATCCACAATGTGGCGTTCCAGGGCCAGTTTAGCGACACCGTGATGGAGGACATCCTGGGTGTGGCGCATATTCCCGCGGCCGCCTCACAGCTGCGTTGCGACGCCTGCAGCATCAACTACATGCTAGGCGCGCTGCGCTATGCCGACGCCATCACCACGGTGAGCCCCACCTATGCCAACGAGATCCAGACGCCCGAGTTTGGCGAGGGCCTGGACGGCGTGCTGCGCGAGCGTTCGTACGCGCTGCAGGGCATTTTGAATGGCATCGACGTCGCGGGCTTTGATCCGGCGACTGACAAACGCATTGCCGCCAACTACACCGTGGAGAACCGCTCCGGCAAGGCTGTGTGCAAGGCCAAACTGCAGGAAGAGCTGGGACTCGAGGTTCGCGACGACCGCCCGCTTATGGTGATGGTCACGCGCCTGACGCGTCAGAAGGGCATGGACCTGGTCATGTACGCGCTCGACCGCATTCTGGCCGGCGGCGTTCAGGTGGCCGTGCTGGGCACCGGCGACCGCGACTACGAGGACGGCTTGCGCTACTTCCAGGACAAGTACCCCGGCACCATGGCCGCGCGTATCGAGTTCGATTCGGCGCTGTCGCAGCGCATGTATGCCGCAGCCGACATGTTCCTGATGCCGTCGAAGTTTGAGCCCTGCGGCCTGTCGCAGATCATCGCCATGCGCTACGGCACGCTGCCCATCGTGCGCGAGACCGGCGGCCTGAAGGACACCGTGCAGCCGTACAACGAGTTTACCGGCGAGGGCACGGGCTTCTCGTTTAGCAACTTTAACGGCGACGAGATGGGCGACGCGGTGTTCCGCGCGGCTCGCCTGTTCTGGGACAACCGCGATGCCTGGAACCAGCTGGTCACGCAGGCCATGAGCCAGGACTTTAGCTGGACGCGCTCGGCCGACAAGTATCTGGACCTGTACTTCTTTATGCACCCGGAGATCGAGAGGCCGGCGGCTGTAGAGGCTGCAGCTGTCGATGAGCCCGCTGCTGACGAGGACCCCAAGGCCGAGGAGAAGCCGGCTGAAGCCGAGCCCGTTAAGGCCGATCCTGAGGTGAAGATCGAAGCTACTCCCGAACCCGAGCCTGAGGTGAAGCCCGCTGCAAAGCCTTCGGCAAAGAAGACCACGACTCGTAAGACGACGGCTAAGAAGGCTACGACCACGAAGGCCGCTGCTAGCAAGACCACCGCTACCAAGGCAACGACCACGCGCAAGCGCACGACCGCCGCTTCCAAGAAAGCCGCCGAGGCCGAGGCAACCCCCGAGGTAAAGGCCGAGACTGCCGAGGCCAAGCCGGCCGCCAAGGCTCCGGCCAAGACTGCAGCCAAGAAGACGACCGCAACCAAGACCACGACCGCCAAGAAGGCCACGGCTACGAAGTCGACGACGACCAAGGCTGCTACGACGAAGGCCGCCGCGAAGACGACCGCGAAGGCCGCCGCAAAGTCCGCCGTCAAGGTCGAGGAGGCACCCTCCGAGCCCAAGGCCAAGGCAGCTGTCGAGGCAAAGCCGGCCGCCAAGACCACCACGCGCAAGCGCGCTACGACGACGGCCAAAAAGACCACGACCAAGGCTGCTGCTCCCAAGGCAGAGGCTAAGGCCGAGGACAAGCCCGCAGTAAAGGCCGAGCCTGCTCCGAAGGCCGCAGAGGTCAAGACCGCTCCGAAGGCTACGGCAAAGACCAAGCCCGCCAAGGAGACCCCGGTCTCCCCCGCCGCTAAGACTGAGGAAAAGGCTCCGACCAAGAAGACCTCCGTCCGCAAGGCAACGGCCACCCGCAAGCGCCACTAATCCGGACGATTAAAACTTAATCCTCAAAGCAAAAGAGGGCGCCCCAACCAGGCGCCCTCTTCTTGGTTGAACTTCTCTATTAAAAAGAGGGCCGGTTTACTACGACAAAATGGCTCCAGCCGACCACGGCGGGTAATCTACGAAATTGGCAACGCCTCTACCTGCGGTTTTAATATCACCAAAATGACCCTGGTTGAGATCATTCAATTCGTCGTAGTAAACCGGGTTACTTTTGTTTGGCTACAAATAGTATCGGTATAGGCACATTTGAATATCGCGATAATTTGAACGGTAAAACGCTTTTCTAGGACAACCGTTCGCCGATGGTAAACGGAAGTTGTTTATACAGCCTATGTACAACAGATATACTTACATCCTGTGCGTAAAGCCCATGGCCCGCAGGCCGTGATTCTATTGAACTGGACCGAATTATGAGATTGATTCACAACAGCCGTCTACCGCAGTTTCGCACTCCGTTTGGCGCTGTGACCACCGGAACTTCCGTTTCGCTATCGGTGATTTTGGAGGATGCCGATCCCAACCAGGCAACGCTTACGCTGCGCACCTGGGTCGATGAGATCGGTGAGTCTCTGTATCCCATGACGCACGAGGGCGACGGCATATTTACTGCAGAGCTTGAGTGCACCGAGCCCCGTCTTATCTGGTACAGCTTTATCTGCAACATCGAGGGCCAGCCCGAGGTCCGCTTGGGCGCACCGCAGGGTCGCACCGGTGGCGAGGGTGTGACCTACAACTACGCCGAGGTTCCGTCCTTCCAGATTACCGTCTATAAGCATCGCGAGAACCGTCCCGCTTGGTACGAGCGGGGCATGGTCTACCAGATCTTCCCCGACCGCTATGCACGCGACGAAAACTGGCGCGAACGCACGCTTGCCGAAGTTGAAAAACCGCGCAAAGGAATCCAGCGCCGCATGGTCGAGGACTGGAACGAACCGCCCGAGTACGAGCGTGCCGAAGACGGCTCCATCAAGACCTGGGATTTTTACGGCGGCTCGCTCAAGGGTATCCAAAATGACCTGCCCCGCATTGCCGAGCTAGGCTTTACGGCCATCTACCTCAACCCCATCTTTGAGGCCGCGAGCAACCACCGCTACGACACGGCCGACTACACCAAGATCGACCCGATCCTGGGCACCGAGCAGGACTTTACCGAGCTGTGCCAGGCAGCCGAGAAGCTGGGCATCTCCATCATCCTGGACGGCGTCTTCAACCACACAGGCGACGATTCGATCTACTTTAACCGCTACGGTAACTATCCCGGTGTCGGTGCGTGGCAGAGCGAGGACTCGCCGTGGCGCGATGCGTTTTACTTCCATGAGGACGGCTCGTATGACTGCTGGTGGGGCGTGGGCAACATGCCCGCCATCAATGAGAGCTCCGAACTGGTGCGCGAGCGGCTCCTGGGCAAGGACGGCGTGATCCGCAAATTGCTGCGCGCTGGCGCCCATGGCTGGCGTCTGGACGTGGCCGACGAGCTTTCCGACGACTTCCTGGCCGAGATCAAAAAGGCCGTGCTCGCCGAGAAACCCGATGCGCTGCTGCTCGGCGAAGTCTGGGAGGACGCCTCCAACAAGATCAGCTATGGCCACCTGCGCCGCTATCTGCAGGGCTCTGAGCTCGACTCTGCCATGGACTACCCCTTCCGCGATATGGTCATCGGCTTTTTGATGGGCTACAAGAATGCCTATCAAGCTGCTGAGGACATCGAGACCCTGCGCGAGAACTACCCGCGCGAGGCACTGGCCTGCGCGCTCAATCTGCTTTCGAGCCACGACCGCCCGCGCATTATCTCGGTGCTCGGCGGTGGCCCCGACGAGTCGCAGCTGCCCGAGAGCGAGCGCAGCAAATGGCGCCTGGACGAGAACTCGATGGGCCTGGCCAAGAGCCGTTTTTGGTTGGCAACGCTCATGCAGATGACCTTCCCAGGAGTGCCCTCGATCTATTATGGCGACGAGTACGGCCTGGAGGGCCTCACCGATCCGGGCAATCGCCGTACCCTGCCGACCAAGGACCAGCTCCACGACTTCGATACGTTGGCCATCGTTAAGAACTCGTCTGCTGTGCGCCGCGCGCTACCCTTTATGGTCAATGGCGAGATCAAGGCCTTCGCTCTCAACGACGACGTCTTGGCCTACACCCGCACGGGCAAAGACGGCGAGGCCGCGACGGTTATCATCAACCGCAGCCTGCGCAATTCGCACTGCGTGACGATCCCGGCGCTCGGCGAATGCGCAAGCGACGTGATCAGCGGCCACGAGTGCGAAATCCACAACGGTACCGTCACGCTCGACCTGTACCCGCTGGGCTCTTCGATCATCTATCACCATGCCGAGAAGCGCCTGCAGGAGCCGCTCGACCACGGCGCGGGCGTCGTATGCCACATCACCTCGGTGCCGACCGATGACGGCAAGCCCGGCACAATCGGTGCGCCCACGCGTCGTTTTATCGACCACCTGGCCGCCATGGGCATGCGCTACTGGCAGGTCCTGCCCGTCAATCCTACGGACTTCTTCCGCTCCCCCTATGCCGGCCCCTCGGCCTTTGCAGGCAATATCGACCTGCTGCCCGAGAGCCACGAGGAGCTGGCCGCCGACTTCGTCACCTGGAAGGCCCGCGGCGGCGAGGATGCCGACCCGCTGTACACGGCGTTTAAACATCGCAACGCCGACTGGCTCGAGAAGTACTGCGTCTACATGGCGGTAAAGAAGCACTTTGAGGGCGAGTCGCGCCACGATTGGCCGGCGGATGTCGCACGCTACAACGAGCACCTGATCGATGACAAGCGCTTCCACGACGAGGCCGAGCTGCAGGCGTACATGCAGTACCGCTTTGACCTTGCCTGGTGCGAGCTCATGAACTATGCACACAAGAAGGGCATCGAGGTCATCGGCGATATCCCGATGTATGTGTCGGACGATTCGGCCGATGCGTGGAGCGAGCCCGAAAACTTCTGGCTGTCCGACACCGGTAAGGCGATTGAGATTTCGGGCGCGCCGCCCGACAACTTTGCACCCGAGGGCCAGGTCTGGGGCAACCCCACCTTCCGCTGGGATCACATGAAGGAGAATGGCTATCGCTGGTGGCTCGACCGCCTGCGCCGTGCGTTCGCACTCTACGACCGCGTGCGCCTGGACCACTTCCTGGGTTTCCACAGCTACTTTAGCATCCCCGCCGGCAAGGCCTGTTCTGACGGTCGCTGGCTGGCTGGCCCGGGCAAGGACCTGTTCCAGACGGCCTACGACGAGCTGGGTCCGCTCAACTTTATTGCCGAGGACCTGGGCTATTTGACGCCTGGTGTTCGCGCGATGGCTTCGACCTGTGGCTTCCCCGGCATGGACGTACTGGAGTTTAGCAACTACGACGTTCGCTGCGGAATTCATCCCACACCGGGCAAGATCCTGTACACCTCGACGCACGATACCTCGACGCTTGCCGGCTGGTGCACGCGCTCCTTTGCGGGCGGCGACGAGCCGAGCGGCATTGCATTGGCAGGCGAGCTCATGGGCAACGCCTTGGCCAGCGATGCTCCGCTCGTTATGATGCCGCTGCAGGACGTGCTGGGGCTGGGCGACGATGCACGTATGAACGTGCCGGGCGTGGCCACGGGTAACTGGACATGGCAGGCGCAGGAGGCCGACATTGCTGCGGCCGAACAGAAAACTGCGAAGCTCCTGCGCAGCACCCATAGATTCTGGGGCGAAGCGTGATAAAACCCCCGATATAGGGTACAGTTACAGCTGTTTGAATTTTTGCGGGCAGAGCGATCTGCCCGCTTTGTGCTGAAAAGGAAGTATTATGGCGCGCTACGATTACAAGTGCACGAGCTGCGGCAACGTGTTTGAGGTTGAGCACCCCATGTCCGAGACGCCCGAGGTCGTATGCCCCAGCTGCGGTGCCCCGGCATCCAAGACGTTCTCGGCCAGCGGCATTAAATTTGAGGGCAGCGGTTTCTACAACACCGACCAGCGAAGCGGCGGCTCCAGCACCAACGCCACCAGCGGCTGCTGCGCCAATTGCCCGCATAGCCACTAGTGACAAGCGGCCCCGCGATCAACTCCGATCGCGGGGCTGATTCTTTGTGTTGCAGGTAGCTCTATGAGTTGCGGTGAAATAAGGACTGTTTGGCGGGTAGAAGCCGCTATTCAATCCCTATTTCACCGCAACTTAGTAGTTACTTGTGGACCAGGCGGGAGCAGAAGTGGCCGTCGTAGGAGTCGGCGTTTACCGGCACACTTTGGAAAAGGCCACGGTCGTTTTGACGGACGGCTAACAGCTTCTTGGCCTGATCAAACTCAGGAAGTTGCAGAATCTGCGCCTCGGAAAGCGGCGCCACGCTAAAGCCGGCACCCTCGGGAGAAGCAAGGAACGCGTCCACCACCTGTGTGTTCTCCTCGTCGAAGACCGAGCACGTCGCATAGATGAGCTCGCCGCCGGCAGCCACGCGCGCGGCAGCCTCTTTGAGCATCGTCAGCTGCAGCTTGGGCAGATCAGTCGTAACGTCGTTCTCGGTCAGACGCCACGGGATCTCGGGATGACGACGCATGGTTCCGGTGCCCGAGCACGGCGCATCGATAAACACGGTATCGAACTTGACCCGCTCACCGCGCATGGCATCAAACGATGTGAGAACCTCATCGAGCTCGCAAGCATCACCCGAAACCGTACGAACGCCCTGAATACCGGCCTTATGCAGGCGAGCGAGATTCAGATCGCACTTGCGATCATGCAGATCGAGCGCCGTATGCTGACGCTCATAGCCCGCACGCTTGGCCTGACACATCATCACATAGGTCTTGGTGCCACGACCGGCACCAATCTCAAGGCAGCTACCAGGGCGCGTGGCAGCCGTGGCGATAAGCTGCGCGTTGAGATCAGACGCCACCGCGGCAGCACGCTCAAACACACCCGAAGCAACGGTAACCTGGGCATCAACCGGGGCATGGCAGCCCGGGAAGACAGGCGCGACGAGCTGCGAGATATACGGATCGGGCTTGGTCGCAAAGGCGTTCTCATGCAGGGCCAGTGGCGCGGGGGCCAGATTGCCGGCAAAGTTAAGCGCACCCTCTGGCGTGTCGAACGATGCCATAATGCGAGCGCACAGCCAACGCGGCAGTCCCATCAGGCGCGACAGACGAACCAGGCGTCGCTCAGACTCATCTACATCGGACGCCGTGGCAAAGTCCTCAACGTTGTCCGCGACTTTATGCAGCACGGCATTGGCCAAACCGGCGGCAGACTTAGCTCCGCTGCGCACCAGCTCAACGCCCTGACTCACCGCAACGCGACCAGGCGTATGCAGATAAAGCATCTCGAAGGCCGAGATACGAAGCGCCATGCGAACACGCGGCGCAACCTTTTTAGGCTTATCGAGAAACTGATCGAGCAGTTCGTCCAAAATACCCTGCGTGGCGGCCACACCAAGCGCCAAGCGAGCTGCAAAAGCGGAATCGCGCTGGTCAATAGCCTTGGCCGATGCGCGAGAGGACAGCACGTCGCGCGCATACATGCCGCGGCGATCGGCCTCCATCAGCACATCGAGTGCAAGCTTGCGCGCGGGAGACAGCTTGCTCATGACAAAACACCCCAGATAAGATCGGCGCCTTGCAGCCCAGCAGCCCAAGCAGAAGCGGCCATGGCACGCTTGCCATCGGGCTTAACCTCGAGCAGTTCAACCGCACCATCGGAAAGGCCAAGGAAAACACGCTTATTCTTAACGTCAACGCCGCCCTTGCCAAGCGAAACATCGGCCAGCGCAGCATCGAGCACACGCACAGTCTTGCCGGCAATCACGCAACGAGCAGGCGCGGTATCGGACGAGGCCAGCACATGACGCACGCAATCAAGCGCCGCCATGTGCGGATCCAGGCGCATCTCCTGCTTAGAAATCTTGGCAGCATGGGTCACAAGCGACTCATCCTGCTCAGTCCAGACAGCCGAGCCATCGGCAAGCAAGGGAAGCGTATCGGCCAGCAACTTACCGCCCAGCTCACCAAGCTCCATGGTCAGCGCCTCAGCATGTTTACCGGCAACCGACGTGGAAGCCTGAGCACAATAAGCACCAGTATCCACGCCATGCCCAATGCGCATAATGGAAACGCCAGCAACCTCATCACCAGCAAGAATGGCACGCTGAATAGGAGCAGCCCCACGCCAACGAGGCAGCAAGGACGCATGAACATTCACAATGCCGAGCGGCGCCATATGCAGCACCTCATCGGGCAAAATGCAGCCATAGGCAGCCACACAGAAAATGTCAGCCTGGGCAACCTGAAGCGCCTCAGCAACCTCAGGCGTCATACGATTAGCCTCAACAACCGGCAACCCAAGCTCAAGCGCCTTAGCCTTAACAGGAGACGGCTCCAGCTTCTTACCACGCCCACGAACAGCATCAGGACGAGTAACAACAAGCGCAATCTCGTTCCCAGCCTCAACAAGCGAAGTCAGCGAAGGCACAGCAAAATCAGGCGTACCCATAAACACAATACGCATAAAAGTTAGTCTCCTCTCAATAACGAGCCGAGACGGCTACAAAAGAAGCGCTCCAGGTCGCAAACGCACCCAGCCGCCAGAACAGTCCAACAAAAACAAATATACCCAAAACCAAAGAAAGAGCCGCAATAAAAGCAGCTCCCTCTCAACAAAGACTATCAGCGAAGACGCCCCTCCCTGGCCCAACGGCACCCGGGCGAACCGAGCCAGAACAACGCAGTCCCCGGTGCTGAGCGCCCACATATCGTCCCGCGCGCAGTTTCGCAGCGAAGCGAGAATGTTTGAGCACGGGATGATATGTGGGCGCTCAGCACCGGGGACGGTGGGACCTACTCCGTCTCACCCGGTCGAGCGCCGCGGGCCAGGGCGTCCTGGTACTCCTTGACTGCCTTGATCCTCTGCATCGGCTTCAGTCGCTCGAACATGGTGTTGCCGTGCAGGTGATCGATCTCGTGCTGCAGGCACACGCAGAACAGGTCACCCGAGGCCTCGTAGCGAATCAGGTTGGCATCCAGGTCGTACGCCTCGACGACGACATGATCGGGACGCTCGATCTCGCAGCTAATGCCAGGAATGGAAAGGCAACCCTCGCTAAAGGGCACCAGATGGTCGCTCTGCTCAACAATGACGGGATTGATGAGCACGTACGGATCGTAGTCGTTCTTGTCGCTGTAGTCGCAGTCGATGGTGACAAGCTGAATGAGCTCGCCGATCTGCGGGGCAGCCAGGCCGCAACCGCCGTTCTCGAACATCATCTTCTTCATCTTCTCGGCAAGCGCCTCGATCGCCGGGGTGATCTCCTCGATGACGGCGCACTCCTGGCGCAGACGAGGGTCGGGCGACAGTACGATTCCGTTGGCTTCCATGGCCATCCTTTCGAGTTGCTACATCAAATCATAGGCGTCGACGTCAACGCTCACGCTCACGCCGCGCACGGAGCCCACCTCTTTGAGGCAGGCGTCGATATCATCAGAGACATGGTACCCCACGGGCGACTTCACAAGCAGATGGAAGCGGTAACGGTCCTTGGCTCTCTCGATTACACACGAAGCCGGGCCCAGCACCTGCGGCACGGCACTCCCCGCCCGCAAAAAGTCGGGCGCGGCGGCATGCCAACGACGCTTAAGAAGCTTTGCAATACGCCCGATGTAGTCTTGCGCGTCGTCTCGGTTCGCCGACCACACCAAAATGTTGACCAGGCGAACAAACGGCGGGTACAGCGCGTCGCGGCGCTGGTCCAGGTCGTAGTCGGTAAAGATCGAACGGTCGTGCTCAGCGACGGCGCGAATGACCGGATCCTCGGGCAGGTAGGTCTGGATGATAACCTCGCCGGGGCGATCGCCGCGGCCGGCACGGCCTGCAACCTGCTCCAGCAGATCGTAGGCGCGCTCCCCCGCTCTAAAATCGGGCAGCTTTAGCGCAAAGTCGGCATTGACCACGCCCACCAGCGTGACCTCGGGAAAGTCAAGGCCCTTTGCAATCATCTGGGTGCCCAGCAGCACCGCGCAATCGGCGGCATCGAACTGCTCGAGCAGCTTTTTGTGCGCGTCCTTGCCGCGCGTGGAATCGGCATCCATGCGAATGATGGCGACGTCGTCGGGCAGCATCTGGTGCAGTGCGTCCTCGATCTGCTGAGTGCCCAGGCCCATTTTTGCCAGGTAGCGACTGCCACATTTGGGGCAACGGCTCGTGGCCGCCGGATAGGGCTGCACGCGCCAAGACGAACCGCATGTGTGACACTGCAGCGTGTGTGTGCGCTCGTGATACGTAAGCGCGGTGGAGCAGTGGTTGCAGGTGGGGACGCAGCCGCACTCGCGGCACATCAGGAACGGCGCAAAGCCACGGCGGTTATGCAGCAGCACGGCCTTCTCGCGGCGCTCGACCACACGCTCAAGGCCTTCTATAAGCGGTTTTGAGAACATGGAGCGGCTACCGTGCGAGAACTCGCGACGCAGATCGGCAATGCGAACCGTGGGCAACACGGCGTGTCCCGGGCGCTCGGGCATCTCGACGCGCGTCCAGGTGGCACCGTTATACGTGCCACGGCGGCAGCGGTCGAGGGACTCGGCAGATGGCGTGGCGGAGCCCAACACGAGCGGGCAGCGGTAGCGCCGCGCCATCTCGGCTGCCACCTCGCGCACGTGGTAGCGCGGACTGGAGCCCTGCTTATAGCTAGTCTCGTGCTCCTCGTCGATGATGATGAGACCAAGGTCGCTGAGCGGGCAAAAGAGCGCCGAGCGGGCGCCGACGACCACGCGGGCCGCACCGCTGGCGACCATATCCCACTGGTCCAGGCGCTCGCCGGCCGAAAGGCGCGAATGGAACACGGCGACCGTCTCGCCAAAGCGCGAACGGAAGCGGCCGACGGTCTGGGCCGTCAGCGAGATCTCGGGCACCAGCACGCAAGCCGAACGGCCGGCCGCCAGCACGCGCTCGATGGCGGAGAGGTACACCTCGGTTTTGCCGGAGCCGGTGACGCCGTCGACCAGCACCACGTCGCCATGAGCGTCCAGACGGGCGCGCTCAATCTGCGCGAGTGCCTGCTTCTGGCCGTTGGTAAGGGAGACCGGCGCCTTGCCGCTTGCCGAGGACAGCGTGGTCTGCTCGCTGCAGCCACGCCACGCACGACGCTCCTCCACCACGACGACGCCGCGTTTTTCGAGCGCCTTGATGGTCGCCGACATGCTGTTATAGAGAAGGTTGAGGTCGCGCGTCGTGACCGGGCCGCACTGGAGCGCCTCGATGAGCTGACGCTGGCGGACCGCGGTCTTGGGCGGCGTATAGTCGAAGCCCTCGGGCGTGAGCATGACCCAGCGGTTTTGGATGGGTTTGACGGCGGGGCGCTCAACGGCCCACACGCCGTCGTCACCTTTGACCACGCGCGGGCTTCCACCCGGGGGCAAGAACAAACGCAGGCACTCGGAAAGCGTTGCGACGTACTCGCGGCTCATCCAGCGTGCGATACGGGCAGCCTCGGCGGTAAAGAGCGGTTTGCTGAGGATAGCCTCGATGGGCTTGATGCGTGCGGGGTCGAGGGCGATGTTGCCTTGTAGGTCGCCCAGCTCAGGCGCAATGTCGACAATATAGCCCGCGGCGGCACGGTTACCAAAGTGGACCAGGACCGTTGATCCGATCTGCGCTTCGCTAGCAAGAGGTTGAGGAATGCCATAGGCAAACGGCTCGGACAGCGCACGCGTTGGGATGTCGAGAACCACGCTCGCATAGGCGGCGATGGGCTCAGGTGCGGGCTCGGGCTGCGCCGGGGCGGCGGCAGGAGCCGCGGACTTCGGAGCTTCCTCCGGTTCCGGCGAACCAAACAGCGAAAGTTGCTCGACCATGGCCCCAGCACCTCCTATCCCATACGTCTACAGAAACAAGAGCCCCGCTCGGGTGAACGGGGCTCGGATACATACGTTTGCGCAGCGATTACAGCGCCATCGTGCGGGCGCGGTCGATGCGCGCCAAGCAATCGTCGCGGCCGACGAGTGCCATGGTCTCGCCCAACGGAGGGCTCACCATGTTGCCGCAAACGGCGACGCGCACGGCCTGGAACACCACGCGCTTCTTAAGGTCCATCTGCTCGGGCAACGGCTCAAGCGCAGCGTCGATGTTGGCAGCCGTCCACTCGTCCACGCCCTCGAGCGCGCCCTTGGCGGCATCCAGAATGGCACCCATGCCCTCCTTGGCCAGGCCCTTGTTGACGGACTTCTCGTCATACTCGAGCGTCTCGGCCGTAGCGAAGATGGGAGCGGCGACGGTCACGGCGTCGGCCGGCATCTTGGTGCGCGGCTTAACGATGGCGGCAAGCGCGTCGATCCAATCCTCGCCGTACTCGACATTACCCTCGATGAGACCCGCCTCGTGCAGCTCGGGAACCATGATCTCGTCGGCAAACTGAGCATCGGACATGCCATTGATGTACTCGGCGTTGACCCAGTCGAGCTTCTTGGGGTCGAAGGTCGCCGGGTTCTTGGAGATGCGGTCGAGCGAGAACTTGCTGGCCAGGACATCGCGCGGGATGATCGTGGTTTCGCCGTCGAGCGACCAGCCGAGCAGCGCCAGGTAGTTGACAAAGGCGTCGGACAGGTAGCCGGCGTCGCGGTACTCCTCCACCGAGGTGGCGCCGTGGCGCTTGGAGAGCTTTTTGCCGTCGGCGCCCAGGATCATGGAGATGTGAGCGAACGTGGGCACGGGAGCGCCGAGGGCCTCGTAGACCATGACCTGACGCGGGGTGTTGGACAGGTGGTCGTCGCCGCGGATGACGTGGGTGATCTTCATCATGGCGTCGTCGACGACGGTCGCGAAGTTATACGTGGGCGTACCGTCGGAGCGGAAGATGACAAAGTCGTCGAGCTCCTTGGCGTCGAAGGTCACCTCTCCGTGGACGGCGTCGTGGATGACGACGTCGCCGCGGTCCTCGGGCACCTTGATGCGCAGGACGTAGGACTCCCCGGCCTCGATGCGGCGGCGGGCCTCCTCGGGATCAAGATCGCGGCAACGGCGCTGATAGCCCTGGAAGGGGTCCTTGCGCTCCTGCGCGGCCTTGCGGTCGGCGTCGAGCTGCTCCTTGGTGCAGAAGCAGGGATAGGCCTTGCCCTCGTCCCAAAGCTTCTGGGCGGCCTGCTTGTACAGGTCCAAGCGCTCGGTCTGGGCGTAGGGGCCAAAATCGCCGCCCACCTCGGGACCCTCGTCCCAGTCCAGGCCCAGCCAACGCATGGCGCGCAGGATGATCTGCGTGTTCTCGTCGGTGGAGCGGGTGGGGTCGGTGTCGTCGATGCGCAGGATGAACGTGCCGCCGTTAGCACGGGCGAAAGCCCAGTTATAGATAGCGGTGCGGGCGCCGCCAATGTGCAGCTTGCCCGTCGGTGAGGGTGCAAAGCGGACGCGAACGTCTGATGCCATGGAAATCTCCTCGATTGCAGGATGGATGTCTAACCGCACCAGTATAAAGCATCAAAGCAACCTCCGCACAAAGGGCACCGACCTACTCATTGGGGACAGACTTAAATGACCAGTCGTTGGAGACGTTCTTAGTTTAAGGCTGGTCATTTATGTCTGTCCCCAATGAGTAGGTGCGGAAAGGGTGTGAATATTTGATTTACGCGCTATGATGAGCCCTTGCATAGAGAGCCCGGCGGAATGGTAACGGTCGCCGGGACACGTTTTTGAAAGGACAATCATGTCAGAAGAACTTCGTTCCATCCCGCCCCAACACGGGTCCTTTGTTTTTACGTCGGAGTCGGTGACCGAAGGTCATCCCGATAAGATCGCCGACCAGATCAGCGACGCCGTCCTCGACGCAATCCTCGCCAAAGAAATAGAGCTCCAGGAGCAGGGCTACATCGCCCCCAACGGCGTGCCTGCCAACGTGGAGAACGTCCGCTGCGCCTGCGAGACCCTCGTAACCACCGGCACCGTCATCGTCGCCGGCGAGATTCGCACCCAGGCCTACGTCGACGTACAGGAAATCGCCCGCGGCGTTATCCGCCGCATTGGCTACAACCGTGCCAAGTTCGGTTTTGACTGCGACACCTGCGGCGTCATGAGCCTCATCCACGAACAGTCACCCGATATCGCCCAGGGCGTTGACGAGTCCTTCGAGACCCAGACCGGCGCTACCACCGACCCGATCGACCTGATCGGTGCCGGCGACCAGGGCATGATGTTCGGTTATGCCTCCAACGAGACCAAGACCCTCATGCCCATGCCACACTACCTGGCAAGCCGCCTGGCCGAGCGCCTGGCCGCCGTGCGTCACGACGGTACCCTCGCCTATCTGCGTCCCGACGGCAAGACCCAGGTCACCGTGCGCTACGAGGAAGGCAAGCCCGTCGAGGTCACGACCATCGTCATCTCCACGCAGCACGCCGCCGAGATCGAGGACATGGGCAAGATCAAGGCCGACCTCATCGAGCACGTCATCACCCCGGTCATGGCCGCTGAGAACATGCCGTGGGACAACGCGGACATCTACGTGAACCCCACCGGTCGCTTTGTCGTGGGCGGCCCCATGGGCGACACGGGCCTCACCGGCCGCAAGATCATCGTCGACACCTACGGCGGCTACGGCCGTCACGGCGGCGGTGCCTTTAGCGGCAAGGACTGCACCAAGGTCGACCGCTCCGCCGCGTATGCCGCGCGCTGGGTCGCCAAGAACGTGGTCGCCGCCGGCCTGGCCGACCGCTGCGAAGTCGAGCTTGCTTACGCCATCGGCGTTTCCAAGCCCCTTTCAATCATGGTCGACACCTTCGGTACCGCTAAGGTCGCCGAGGACAAGATCGTTGAGGCCGTAGAGAAGACCTTCGACCTGCGCCCGGGCGCAATCATCCGCGACCTAGACCTGCGTCGCCCCATCTACGAGAAAACAGCAGCCTACGGTCACTTCGGCCGAGAAGACGCCGACTTCACCTGGGAAAAAACCGACCGAGTCGAAGAACTCAAAGCAGCCTGCGGCCTGTAATTAAGAACCTCCAAGGTTTCAACGACATAAGCGCTTTAAAAAGAAGTACCGCCCCCAACCGGTACTTCTTTTTTATTTAATCGGTAGCGAAGATGAGTCGACATGGAGCACAGAATAGGTCTCCAGCTGATGGATTTTGCAGCATGAGCGCCTCTACCATGTATCCTAAGTTCCGAGGGCTTTGGTATTTGGTCGATCGCGAGTTCCGCACGAGCCGGAGGCCACTTAATGTGGCCTCCGTGCGAGCAGGACTGTCCGAGCAGGCGACCAAATACCAAAGCCCTCGGAACGGCGGGACAGAGTATGCCCCGCCCCTCGGGACGACAGGACAGAACAGGAGCGTATATGGCAGGCAAGCCGCAAACACTAGCTACGACCTCGGCATTCGAGATCTTGGGCCCCATCATGGTCGGCCCCAGCTCATCGCACACCGCCGGCGCCCTGCGGTGCGCCCAAGTTGCCGCCAGCCTGCTGGAAGGCCGCATCACCAAAGTCACCTTTGGCCTGTGGAACTCCTTCGCCCACACCTACCGCGGCCACGGCACCGACCGTGCGCTCGTCGCGGGCATCCTGGGCCTCGACACCGATGACGAGAACATCAAGCAAGCCTTCGACCTCGCACGCGAGCAGGGCCTCGAATATCACTTTGGCATCAAGGGCGACGACGCCTCCATCCACCCCAACACCGTCGACATCGAAATGGTCGATGACACGGGCGCCACGGCACAGGTCCGCGGTGAGAGCCTGGGCGGCGGCAAGATGCGCATCAGCCGCATTAACGGCGTCGGCGTCGACATCTCGGGTATGTACTCAACTCTATTCGTGGCGCACAAGGACGTCCCCGGTGTACTCGCCGCGCTCACCAACCTGCTCGCCTACGCACACGTGAACATCGCCTTCTGCCGCACCTACCGCACCGAAGTGGGTGGCCAGGCTTACTCCGTCTTTGAGACCGACGGTGCGCCCGACGACACCGTCGTCCCCATGCTCCGCAAGCTCGACAATGTCGATTACGCGACCTTTATCGAGCTCCCCGGTTCTGCCTCGTCGCTCTCCCCCGGCGTCTCGGCAAAGGAGATCTTCGACGACGGCGAGCAGCTGCTCGATGCGTGCGAGGAACTGGGGCTCAGCATTGGCGCCGTTATGGCCGTGCGAGAGGCGCGCCTGACCGGTGAGGCGCACGCCGTCGCCGCCATGCGCCGCGTGCTCGACGTCATGCGCGAGGAGACCACAGCCCCCATCGCTAATCCGCAGCGATCGCTCGGCGGGCTTATCGGCGGCGAGGCCAAGCTCGTCGAAGCAACCCGCTGCAACGATTTGAGTGCAAGCCTGATGGGCGCCGTCCAGACCGACGCCGTTGCCCGCGCCATGGCCGTTCTCGAGCGCTCCGCTACCATGGGCGTGATCGTCGCCGCCCCCACGGCCGGCTCCGCGGGTGTTGTGCCCGGCTGCGTGCTGGCGCTCGCCGATCGCCTGCAGCTCGACGACGAGCAAGTCATGGATGCGCTCTACTGCGCAGCCGCCATCGGCCTCAACCTCACCACAAGCGCCTGCGTTGCCGGCGCCGAGGGCGGCTGCCAGGCTGAGGTGGGAAGCGCCGCCGCCATGGCAGGCGCCGCGCTGGTGCAGATGCTCGGCGGCACGCCCGAGCAGGCGCTCG
Source organism: uncultured Collinsella sp. (assembly GCA_900544135.1). Classification (GTDB taxonomy): domain Bacteria; phylum Actinomycetota; class Coriobacteriia; order Coriobacteriales; family Coriobacteriaceae; genus Collinsella. The sequence goes on along the minus strand of UQTU01000005.1, from coordinate 69,975 downwards.
ATGCCAGCTCCATCGCACTGAGTAACTTGCTGGGCCTCGTTTGTGACCCCGTAGGCGGCCTCGTGGAGGTGCCCTGCCAAAACCGCAACGCCATCGGCGTGGCAGCGGCCTTTAGCTCGGCACAACTCGCCCTCGCCGGCATTAAGAGTCTGGTGCCGTTTGACCAAATGGCACACGTCATGCTCTCGGTGGGTCACGCGTTGCCGGCCACGCTGCGCGAGACGGCAAAGGGCGGCATCGCGCAGGCTCCGGCCGCACTTTCGGCCTGTGCAAAATGCGGGGTGTGCGGATAGCGGCAAAGAACAACTCAAAGGTGGGACAAATGTCCCACCTCTTTTGAATGCCACCGTTTCCGTACCACAAACAGCAGGGCAATCGCTATAATGCAAGCCCAGTAAAAATACGATGAACCGCAAGGCGAAAATCGAAGGATATGCATACGATGTCGCAAAACGATCGAACTCAACTGATTCCCGATCCGCAGCAGCCGAGCAGGCACACCGGCGGCGTTCAGTCGCCGCGTCCTATCGCGCCGAGCCACGGTCAGCAGCGTAGTGCAGCAAACGCTTCCCAACGCCCGAACCAACAGCGACAGCAGCGTCAACAACGTCAGCAGCGCCAGGCAAACGGCAATGCGCCCAAGCAGCCCCCCACGCACGCTCGAGGCGATCGCGGCCCCGCGCGCAAGCCCACCGAGAACAATAAGTCAGGCAAAAAGACGACGCTCTTTGTCGTCCTTGGTCTAATCGTCATTGTCTATATCGTGGGCGTCGTAGCGTTTTCGCAGGTAGCCTACCCCAACACCACCATCGCCGGCGTCGACGTCTCGTTCTCCAACGCTTCGTCTGCCGCCACCAAGGTCAACTCGGCATGGAAGCACTATAAGCTCACCGTGACAGGAGATGACTTTAGCTGGACCTATCAGCCCGAGTCCGATGAACCCATCGTCGACGGCGAAGCTGCTGCAAAAGAAATCATCAACCACAACGAAGCCTTTATTTGGCCGGTCCGCCTTGTGGAATCCTTAAGCGGCAAGACCAAAACAACTGCTACCTCCAACGAAGTCGATCTTGATCAAGACGTCGACCTGTCCATGCTCTCCGATACCTTTGACCAAAAGAAGTTTGAGAAGGATCTGGGCGCCGCCATCGACGAGTTTAACGAGGGGCGTTCGGGCACGTTCGAGGCCAATAGCTCCTATGACGAGCAGGCCGGCAAGTTTACCGTCGAGAAGGCGCGCTCCAACGAAAAAATCAACCGCGAGCATGTCATTAAGTATGCCGAGCTCGAGCTCGCCTCGCTAGCCGAGACCGTAGATCTTTCCAAGCTCGGCAACGATGCCTATGAGCCGCTCAATGGAACGCTGACCGATGATCAGATTCAGGCCGCGTGCGATGCCGCCAACAACTTCCTGGGCGTCAACGTGACCCTCAAGCTCAACGGCGAGGATGCCGGCAAGGTCGACGGCAGCTCCGTGTTGCAGTGGATCAGCTTTGCCGATCCCGCCAACCCCACGCTCGATACGTCGCAGATCAGTAGCTGGGCAGCCGAGCTCGCCAACGGCTTTAATACCGTGGGCTCCACTCGCTGGTGGACGCGCGCCGATGGCAAGCAGTGCGCCGTCGAAGGCGGTGACTTTGGTTGGTCCATCGACAGCAGCTCGCTCGCCAAACAGGTCGAGGACGCCATTAACAACAAGCAGACCGGCGAAATCGAGATTAAATACTCCCAGAAGGCCGACACCTTTACCGCAAAGGGAGAGCCCGACTGGAAGGCGTATATCGACGTCGACTTGTCCGAACAGCACGCGCGCTACTATGACGAGAGCGGAAATATCGTTTGGGAGGCCAACTTTATTTCCGGCAAACCGGGCGAAGACGCCACCCCCGAGGGCGTGTGGCAGATCAACAGCAACGACGGTGGCAGCACCCTAATCGGAGCCAAGGACCCCGAGACCGGTAAGCCCAAATACGAGAGCCCGGTGAGCTACTGGATGCCGTTTGAGGGCAACATGATCGGCTTCCACGATGCCACCTGGCAAAACGACAAGAGCTTCGATAACGCCGAGTCGTACAAGTGGTGCGGCAGCCACGGCTGCATCAACCTGCGCCTGTCCGACGCCAAGGCACTGCACGACTGCATCAAAGTCGGCCTGTGCGTGGTTGTCCACTCGTAGTGCAACGCGCGCATTCCTACAACGTGGAACCGCTGCGACCAATCTAACAGTTCCGAAAGAAACCGTCCTATGCGCCCGCCCCAACCGGTGGGCGCATATAATTATCGAGGTTCTTTCTATAAAGGAGACGCTATGCCGAATGTCCCCACGATCACCCCGGGCCCAGATGATACCGAGCGCACGCCCGAAGGTGCCACCGAAACGATTCCTCTGATTACAAACGCGCACACCGACAAGCAGAGCGGACGCACGAACGATACGGTCGAGATTTCCGATGAAGAGGCATATACCAAGCTCAAGGCAAAACGTGCCGAACGTCGACGCAAAAAGCTGATTCGACGCAGTATTGCCGCCGGCGTCGTAAGTGCCATCGCGCTCATTGCCATTGTCGCAACCCTGGTCATCAATGCGCAGCCTCAGGGCACTAGCGGGCCTGTGACCGACATGGTGACCGAGGGCACGTTTACCACAACGGTCGAGGCGAAAGGCCAGCTCAAACCCATTTCGTCCTCAGTGGTCTCCCCTTCTGTCGACGGCACGGTCGATTCCATCAACGTGCAGGCAGGCCAATCCGTCAACGAGGGCGACGTGCTTATGACCATTAAAAACGACGAGCTCGATCGCAACGTTGCCGAGGCGCAGCGTGCAGTTGCAGCCGCTCAGGAAGACCTCGCCAACGCGCAGAAAGCCGCAGCTGCCGCGCAGGCCACCCCAACGACGGACGTCGAGGGAGCTACCGCAGCGGCTGGCGTCTCCGCCGCATCAGCGGACACGAACGCCGTATCGGCCGCGCAGCGCAGCCTCGCATCAGCCCAGGCAAACCTCGACCAGGCGAACGCCAAGGCCTCCAGTCGCACGGTCACGGCCCCGAGCTCGGGTAGCATCGTGGAGCTCAATGCCAAAGTGGGCGCCACGGTTACAGGCGGCATGATCATGGGCGAAAGCGATACGAGCGGCGGCAAGCAGTGCATGCAGATCGCCGACCTATCCAAGATGAAGGTGACCGTGCAGGTGGGCGAAAAGGACATCGCCAAGATCGCCGTTGGGCAGAGTGCCAACGTTACGTATCCCGCGTTTCCCGATATCGTGAGTCAGGGAACGGTCACGGCCATCGCCTCGGTGGCAAACTCCGACTCCAGCTACGGCGGCGGCAGCGTAACCTTTAACGTCGACATCCTCATCGAAGCGCCCGACGCGCGCCTGAAGCCGGGCATGACGGCCGAGGTCTCGGTGGTGACCGAGCAGCTCGACGACGTGGTGATGGTGCCGACGATGGCGCTCATGACCGAAGACGGCGAGCACTATTACGTCAACGTGGCGACCGATGACGAGGGCAAGCAAACCCGTCGCGTCAAGGTGACCGTCGTGACGCAAAACGACAACGAAGCCGTAGTCGGCAAGACACAGGTCAAGTGCGACGACCAGGGCAACGAGATCAACCCCAACGTGCCGGTTACCAAGCTGCGCGATGGCGACACCCTCGTCATGGACACCGGAGCGGACGCAACGGCTGACGGCGGCTACGGCGCGGATTCGGGCAGTATGTCTGCCGACGAGGGCATGTAATGCGTCCCGTTATCGACATCCGCAACGTGCACCGCATCTTTGAGAGCGAGGCGGGGTGCGCCCACATCCTGCACAACGTGAGCCTGGCGGTAAATCCCGGCGAATTCGTCGCCATCACTGGCCCATCGGGCTCGGGCAAATCAACGCTCATGAACATCCTGGGCTGCCTGGATAAGCCGACGGCGGGCGACTATTACCTGCAAGGGCTCAACGTGGCCGAGCTCGATGATGACGAGCTCACCGAAGTTCGCGCCCTGAGCATTGGCTTTGTCTTTCAGAGCTTCAACCTGCTGCCGCGCCTAACGGTCATCGAAAACGTGATGCTGCCGCTGGCCTACACCAATGTGCCCCGTAGCCAGCGCGAGATGCGCGCCGTCCACGCGCTGCAGGCCGTCACGCTACCGGTCGACCACTGGGACCACCGCATATCCGAGCTCTCGGGCGGCCAGATGCAGCGTGTCGCCATCGCGCGCGCCCTCGTTAATGACCCGCCCATCATTTTGGCTGACGAACCGACGGGAAACCTGGACTCCGCCACTGGAACGCTTGTAATGGAGACCTTCCATATGCTCCAGAAGCGCGGCAAAACCATCGTTCTTATCACACACGACCCCGGAATCGCCGCCGAGGCCGACCGTGCCGTGACCATCCGCGACGGTCGCATTCACGACGGCGCGTATATTCCACATGCACCGCGGACCCTGCGCAGCGCCGTAGATAGCCTGCCCATACTTTCCGCCTCCGCCAACCCGCCGAAAGGAGTGGTGGCATGAGCGCCCGCGATCTCATCCAGGAAGCCCTTCACTCGCTCGAGGCCAACAAGGGGCGAAGCCTGCTCACCATCCTGGGCATTGTCATCGGCATCGCCTCGGTTATCGCCATGACTTCGCTCATCGGCGGCATCCAAAACAGCCTGGTCAACAGCCTGGGCCTCAACGCAGCTCGTATGGTGCAAATCTATTCGTCGCAAGAACTCACCGAGTCGGACATCGAGAAGCTTCAAAAACTGGTGCCGCAGATTGAGCAGATCGGCATTGTCGACAGCGCGTATACCGAGTACAAGACCGGCGATAAAAGCTATACCGTCATGGCACAGGGTGTCGATAGCGACATGCTCGACGCCGTGGGGGCCAGCAAGCTCGTTGCGGGGCGCACCTATTCCCAGGCCGAGTCCCAATCAGGCTCGCACGTGGCGCTCATCAGCCGCAACGGCGCCGATCAGCTTTACGGCAACGAACAGGATGCGCTGGGGAAAACCATCAAGGTGTCCAACGGCGAGGTGCAGATTGTAGGCGTGATTGATGGCGGCAGCGACTCCATGGGCTCGCTCACGCTGTATATGCCACGCGAAACCATCTCAGGCCTGTTTAGCGACGAGAATCCTTCATTCCCCAGCGTGACGGCACTTGCCGCCGAGGGCACGGACATGGATGAGCTTTGTAAGACCATCGAGTCCAAGGTGCGCGCGATGAAGGGCATCGAGGAGGAAGATGAGTACGACAGTGTATCGGCGACATCCATGAAAAGCGCTATCGATGCACTCAACTCCTTTATGAGCGCGTTCTCGCTCATCATGGGTGCTGTCGCCAGTATATCGCTGCTTGTCGGCGGTATCGGCATTATGAACATGATGCTCACCAACGTGACTGAGCGCATCCGCGAGATCGGCATCCGCCGCGCTCTGGGTGCCAGTCGTCGCGATATCACCGCCCAGTTTTTGGCCGAGTCCTCGGCGCTGTGCGTCACCGGCGGACTGTTGGGTGTCCTGATTGGCTATCTGCTGGCATGGGGACTCACGTTCTTTGCCGCAAGCTCGGGCATCATGAGCGAGTTTGGAGCTACCGGGACGATCTCGCCAAGCTTCTCCATTACGACAGTGTTGATCGCGTTTGCCGTATCGGTCGGCATCGGCGTAATCTTTGGCTTCTACCCCGCTCGCCGCGCGGCAAAGCTCAACCCGGTGGAGTGCCTACGCTACCAGTAAGCCAGCACCAACAAGTTGCGGTGAATTATGGACTGAATATGCTATCTAGCAGCAAAAACAGACACTATTTCACCGCAACTTATTGAAGGGCTGCTTGCGCCAGTTCCGGGCGTCGTCTCGAGCTTTTGGAGGATGACGGGCTTGTACGGGTCGAGCTTGCTCGCGGGCGCCTAGCGCGCGAACTCCCGTAAAAGAGCGTCTTCCACTTCCCGAAGCGAAAGAGCCCCGCCTCCCTCGGCGGGACGGGCGACCACGATACAGCGCGCTCCCACGTCGCGTGCGGAGGCGATCTTCTCGGCCGTGCCGCCTACAGTTCCCGAGTCCTTGGTCACAAGCCACTGGGCGCCCACCTGCCGAAGCATCGCCTCGTTGAGCTCGCGGGTGAAGGGCCCCTGCATGCCGATGACGTGCGACGGCGAAAACCCCGCGTCGATGCACTTCGTTATAGCACCGGGCAGCGGGAGCACACGCACGAAGAAGCGCTCCGCGAAATCGGTGACGCACGTGTAGGGAGCAAGCTCCTTGCTCCCCGTCGTGAGAAGCGCGCGACCCGGGTTCTCGGAGAGAAAGCGCGCCGCGCAGGCGATCGACGCGACCGACACGACGCCTTTGGGCAGCGCCTCGACCGGGCGCGCAAGGCGCAGGCATCGTGCACCCACGGCGAGCGAAGCGGCCCGGATGTTGCCGCTTGCGAGCGTAGCGAAGGGGTGCGTGGCATCGACGACGATGCGCGCGCCGGAAAGCTCGCGCTCCATGTCGGCCTCGTCGAGCCTGCCCGCATGCACCTCGATGCCCGGAAGCTCGCCCAAAAGCTCGCCTCCGTACTCGGTTGCCGCGTAGGCACGGGCGGGGATGCCCACCCCGCTCGCCCATTCGCACAGAAGGCGGCCCTCGGTGGTGCCGGCGAAGATGCGCAGCGCCGGCGCGGATGCGGGCGCCGTCACTTCGGGCCGCCTGTGCGCGTGATCTGGTAGAGCAGCGCGTTCATAATGGCGGCCGCCACGGTCGAGCCGCCCTTGCGACCCCTCGCGACGATGGCCGGCACGCGTCGCGCGAGTAGCTCCTCTTTCGCCTCAACCACGTTCACAAACCCGACCGGCACCCCAACGACGAGCGCGGGCGTGATCTTCCCCGCGTCCATGAGCTCGGCGAGGCGCAGAAGTGCTGTGGGAGCGTTGCCGACGGCCACAATGAGCGGACCCTCGATGCCGCAAGCTTTGTCCATGCTCGCAACGGCGCGAGTCGTGCCCGCGGCGCGCGCAGCCGCGGCGACATCAGGGTCGGCCATGTAGCACACGGCCTTGCAGCCGAGCTTCGCGAGCGCGGGCTTGCTTATGCCTGCGAGCGCCATGTTCGTATCGGTGAGCACCGTGGCCCCTGCGCGCAGTGCGTCGAGCGCACAGTGCGCGGCGTCATGGGTGAACACGAGGGAATCGGCGTACGAGAAGTCAGCAGTGGTGTGGATGACGCGCTTCACGACGGGCTCTTCGAGCGGCGGGAACGTGCGGCCGCCGAGCTCTTCGGTGATGATCTCAAAGCTGCGCCGCTCGATGTCCCCAGGCGCCATCTCCTTGGAATCCATCTAGTACTCCACTCCTTCCCTTGCACATATCCCCTGCTCGTAGGGGTGTTTCTCGCACCGCATCTCGGTTATGTAGTCGGCCTTCTCCGCGATCTTGCGGGAAGGCGCGCGTCCGGTGAGCGCTACTTCGACGCCGCGCGCGGACATATCGAACGCGCGGTCCACGAGCGCCTCGTCGACAAGCCCCTTCGAAAGCGCGTCGAGCGCCTCGTCGAGCACGAGCAGCCCCTCCTGCGCGCCCTCGAGCTCGGCGAGCGCGGAAGCGAGGTTCCCATCGTGCAGCTCGCGCGTCGCGGCAAGTTCTTCCGACGTCATGGACCAGGTAAACTTGTCCGACGCCTTCCCCGCGAACACGGGCACGCCGAAATGCTCGGCGAGCAGGCGCACCTCCCCGCTTTCGCCGTCTTTCAGGAACTGCACGACGACGACGCGGCGGCCTGCGGCGAGCATGCGAAGGGCGAGGCCCATCGCCGCCGTGGTCTTGCCTTTGCCGTCGCCATGATACACGTGGATCATACGCCCTCCTCGATAATGCGGTAGACATACTCCATGTCGAGCGCCCTGCGGACGGAGTCGGCCAGGCGGTCGAACTCGCGCGCACGGTGATCGGCCGCGGACACCGCGCCCTCAGCACCCACGACGCTCTCGGGCAGGCCGCGCATGCGCGCGAGCGAGCGCGCGAGGGCGAGCGCCACCCCCGGTTCGTCGAACAGGCCGTGGAGATAGGTTCCGAACACGTTTCCGAAGGCCGCGCCTTCTGGTTTGCCGCCAATCATGCCCGCAGGGGCGCAGGAGACGGTCGTTTCGCCGTCGTGAATCTCGTACCCGCGCGCCGTCATGCCGTTCCACACCGAGAACGCGCCTTGGGCGCCCGTGATGCGCAGCTCCGACTGGGCGAGGTGCTTTTCCTCCCTGAACACCGTACTTGCAGGGATGAGCCCGAGCCCGCGCGCGGTGCCAGCGCCTTCCCTGCCGTGCGGGTCGGAAAGCTCGTCTCCCAAAAGCTGGTAGCCTCCGCATATGCCGAGCACCGGCGTGCCCGCGCCCGAAAGCGCGCGTACACAGGCTCCGATGCCGCTAGCCGCAAGCCAGCGTGCGTCGTCGAGCGTGGTCTTCGAGCCGGGGAGCACCACCAGGTCGGGTCGGCCCAGATCGGTCGTCGAGGAAACGTAGCGCACGCCCATGCCGGGCACGCGCGAAAGCGGGTCAAAGTCGGTGAAGTTCGACAGATGCGGAAGGCGCACGACGGCGACGTCGATGACGCCGCGCGCCTCGTGGGCAGTTAGGCGCGGCGCGAGCGAGTCCTCGTCGTCCAGGTCGAGCGTAAGATACGGCACGACCCCCACGACGGGAACCCCGCACATCTTCTCGAGCGGAGCCAAACCCGGGCGCAGGATTTCCACATCGCCGCGGAACTTGTTTACCACAAGCCCCCGCAAAAGCGCGCGATCCTCGGGCGCAAGGAGCGCGACCGTGCCGTAGAGCTGGGCAAACACCCCGCCTGGGTCGATGTCGCCCGCGAGCAGCACGGGGGAGGACACGGCGCGCGCGAGCCCCATGTTGACGATGTCGTTTTCGGCAAGGTTGATTTCGACGGGGCTGCCGGCGCCCTCGATGACAATAACGTCGTTTTCCTCCGCGAGCGAATCGAACGCCTCCAAAATCTGCGGCATGAGCGCCATCTTTCGCGCGAAGTAGTCCCTCGCAGCAAAGGCTCCCTGCGCCTTGCCGGCCACGATGAGCTGGCTTCGGTGGTCGCTTTCGGGCTTGAGCAGGATGGGGTTCATGCGCACGTCGGGCGCGATGCCGCACGCCTCGGCCTGCATGATCTGGGCGCGCCCCATCTCGAGCCCGTCGGCCGTGACACCGCTGTTGAGCGCCATGTTCTGGCTCTTGAAGGGAGCCACGCGCAGGCCGTCCTGCGAAAGCACACGGCACAGCCCCGCCGCAAGCAGGCTCTTCCCCGCGTTCGACATGGTGCCCTGGATCATGATGGGCTTCGCCCTACCCACGGGTATCGACCTCCTTCGCCGAGCCTCGGCTATCCGCGCCCGCCATAGCGTCACTGCAAGAAGCGCCGCCCCGTTCGTCGGGTTCGCCTTCGCCCGATGCGCCTTCCGCCCGAAGCGCGCGGCTGAACGCCATCGCAAGCCGGGCGTTCTCCTTGCGCGTGCGCACCGCGACGCGGCACCAGAAACGGGACAGTACCGAAAACGAGTCGCACGTGCGGACCAAAACCCCCTGTTTATACAGGCGCTCGGGGATGTCTTTCGCCGGCGTGCGGACTAAAAGGAAGTTCGCATCCGACGGCACGACGGAAAGCCCGAGCGAGGAGAGCTCGTGGGAAAGCCACGCTCGCTCGCCCGCCAATACATCGCGCGTGCGCGAGACGTATTCGACGTCTTCCAGGGCGGCGATGCCCGCGGCCTCGGCGACCGAGGAGACGGGCCACGCCTGCCCCGCCCGGCGAATCCCCTCGATGAGTTGGGCGTTTCCGCTAATCAGATATCCCAACCGCAACCCCGCCATTCCGTAGAGCTTGGTGAACGCGGAGAGCACGGCCACATGGCGCGAACACGCGGCGCGTGCGGCCACGCTCCTTTCGCGGGCGTCGGGCGCAAATCCGAGGAAGCACTCGTCCACGACGAGCAGCGCGCCCACCTGCTCGCAGCGGCAAGCCGCGGCATCGATCACGCGGGGGTCGACGAGGCGCCCCGTCGGGTTGTTCGGATTGCAGAGGTACGCCACGTCTCCCGGCCCCTCGATCGCGCTGGCGAAGGAGGCGGGCACGTCGAAGTCGTCCGCTTCGGAGAGCGGGAACTCCTGCACGCATGCGCCGTAGTACGATGCCGCCTCCGCATATTCAGAGAACGTCGGCGCGCACACGACGATACGTTTCGGGCGCACCGCCGCGGCGAGCCGCCAGATGATGTCGGACGCGCCCGCGCCGCAGACGATAGTATCTTCGGGAATGCCCTGGGCGCGCGCTAGGGCGCGAACGAGGGCGCGGCTTTCCCTATCGGGGTAGGCGTCGATTCGAGAAAGCGCCTTGCAAGCTGCGGCGACGGCGCGCGGCGAGGGGCCTGCCGGATTCACGTTCACCGAGAAGTCGATAAGGTCGGAGGCGCCCCCTTCGCAAGCGATGCCGAGCGATTGCGAGCTGCCCCCATGCGTACGGGCGCGCAGGATTCCCCCGGCAGCCCGGGGCGCGGCGTGGTCTTCCCTCATACCATCGCCCCCACGGCGAGCACGACCGCCGCGCGCGCGGCGCCGAAGACGACGAGCGCGCATACGGACGCGGCGAGCATGAGCCTTGTCGCCCGGGCGATGTCGCCCCACTCGATTTCGCGGGACGCGTCGCCTATCGTCGGTTTCTCAACGAGCTTGCCGAAATACACCGCGGGTCCTGCCAGGCGCAGCCCGAGCGCGCCCGCGCACGCTGACTCGGTCTGCGCCGCGTTCGGGCTCGCATGGCGACGCCTGTCGCGGCGCCAGATGCGCGCCGCCCCGCGCGCGTCGAGCCCGACGATCGGGCACACGGCGATCATGAGCAGGGCCGATAAGCGCGAGGGAATCCAGTTCACCGCATCGTCGAGGCGCGCCGAGGCGCAGCCGAAGTCGATGTAGCGCTCGTTTTTGTAGCCTACCATGCTGTCGAGCGTGTTCACCGCCTTGTACGCCATGCCCAAGGGCGCACCCCCGATCATAAGGTAGAAAAGCGGCGCGATGACACCGTCGCTCGCGTTCTCCGCCACCGTTTCCACGGCGGCGCGCGCAACGCCCTGCTCGTCGAGAACAGACGTGTCGCGTCCCACGATGAGCCCGACGGCTTCGCGCGCCGCGACAAGGCCGCCCTTCGAGAACGCGCGGGCCACGGCCAGGCTCTGGCGGCTCAGCTCGCATGCCGCGAGAATCTGATAGCTCGCCCATGCCTCGGCCACGAAGCGCAAGCCGGGGTGAACCATGCCGCAAAGATGCAGGATTCCCCAGGTCAAAAGCCCACACGCAAGCGGAAGCGCCACGGCGAGCACAAGCCCTGCGGCGCGCGTGCCCGCGGACGTTTGCGGGAATGCGCGCCGCAGGCGGCCTTCGGCCCACGTGATCGCGCGCCCCATGGCGACGACGGGATGGGGAAGCCAGCGCGGGTCGCCGAAGGCAAGGTCGGCCGCGAACCCGGCAGCGACGGCAAGAATCGTCATCACCGGGCATCGCCCCCCGAAGCGGGGCGAACGTCGCGAAGGCAGCGCCCATCCCAGGTGGCGGCCCATGCGCCGCCCGGCTCGGTATGCACGTCGAAATATCCCATTTTCGGAACAGCTAGCTCGGAGAGCAGCGCTTTCACGGTACCTGCGTGAACGACGAAGACGGCGCGCCCACTCCCCTGGGCACACTCCGATTCGCACGCCTCCCGAAACGCCGCGACGACGCGGCGGGTGAAATCGCTCTTGCCCTCGCCATGCGGGCAGCGCGTCTCGCACCAGGAGTCTACCCAGGCGCGGTAGCGCGCATCCTCTTTAAGCTCGGCGGCGCTTCGCCCCTCGAAGTCGCCGAAATCCATCTCGCGCAGACCGGGGCACGCCATAAGCTCCGCGTTCGGGAAGAGGATGCGCGCCGTCTGGTCGGTGCGGGCCATGCCGCTCGTGATAACACGGAACACGTCACGATCGCACGCGAGGTCGCGCAAAGCGCGCTCGCCCGCGCTCGACAGGGGCTCGTCGGTGCCCGCCCCGCTGTAGCGATGGTCTTCCGTGCCCGCCGTGGCACCATGGCGCACGAAGACGACTTCCAAAGGCGCGCCCGCGCCCTGCGTCCCTCGAGGCGCATCGGTAAGGTTTCCTTTGATGACCTGGGGAATCCCGCACGTCATGCGCACGACGACGTCGGCGCGCGCAGCGAGCGCGCATCCCAGACGCCCCGCGCGCTCGCGCCATTGGGCGTCTTCCGCACGCATGGGGACGACCCCCGAGCCGACCAAGGGCAGAATCACTGCGTCGAAGCCGATCAGCCGCTCGAGCGCCCGGTCAGCGTCGAGCGCGCGTACGAGTTCCTCAGCACGGTACGCGACACGGCCGGCAAAAGCCGCGGGCACGCCGCCCTCCGCAAGCTGCGCCGCGTCGACGAAATCGTCCGCCGCGAACCCGAGCTTTTCGCGCACGAAGGTCCTCTTCCCCGAATGCGCGCCACCTACCACGAGAATCATAGGAGCATGCCCCCCGCCACCAGCATGGCAAGCATCGCGAGCTCGGCCCATTGCAGAAACCATCCGGCCAAATCACCCGTCACCCCGCCGAAGCGGGACAGGGCAACATGGCGGTACCACGCGAGCGCCAAAAGCCCCGCCACCGCCATAAGGGCGCCGACGGCCCGAGCGCACGCGACCATCCCTGCAGCCGAAGCCGCAGCGAAAGCGCAAAGCGGCACGACGATCGCCGCGCGCTTCTTCGCAGGCGAGAGCCCCGCGGCCATGCCGTCCGCCCGCGCGGCAGGCCAGCATTCTAAGGCGAGCCCCGAAAGCGCGCGGGAGAACACGAGCGAGCACAGAAGCGCGAGGAACGCCCCCGCCGTAAGCGGCAGCGCGGTGAACAGGGAAAACTGCAGAATAAGGTACACGACAACACCGATGACCCCGAAGGCGCCCGCCCGCGGGTCGTGCATGATCTCGAGCTTTCGCTCGCGCGGGGCCCAACTTGCAAGCGCATCGGAGGTGTCGCAGAGCCCGTCTAGATGGATGCCTCCCGTCACCGCCACAGGCAACGCCACGAGCACGGCCGCGACGATGGTCGCGGGCACGCCGAGCAGGTTCGCCACGTGCCCCCACACCGTCATGAGGAAGCCTTCCGCAAGTCCCACCAGGGGAAACGCGGCAAGCGCATGGGTTGACCCGAAATCAGTCCAGGCCGATTTCGGGACGGGAATGCGCGAGAACGTTCCGAACGCCGCGCCGATTGCCTCTGCTATCTTCACCTTGTAGGTCCTTCGCCTTTCATCCACACGGGAATCCCGCATACCACTTCGACTGCGCGGTCGGCCAGCGCTGCCACGCCCGCGTTCACGCGCGCGAGCGCGCGTCTCCATGCCTCGGTCCCATCATCGTAGCGCATCCCATCGGCGAACACGTCGACGGTGACCACCACCGTATACGCAGCGGCCTGAGCGAGCCGTTCGATGTCTCCGAGCACCTCGCGCGCCGTAGCGTCGGGGTCACGTGGGGACAAGCCGCCTTCCGCGAAAAGCTCGTTCGCAACCAGGTTGCCCACGTCCTCCAAAAGAAGCGTGCAGCCGCGCGGAAGCCCGGGCACTGCGGCGCCCACGTCACGCGTGCGCTCGAGGGTGGAAAACCCCTTGCCCTCGCGCAGCGCCCGATGGCGCGCGATGCGGCGGGCGCCCTCTTCCCCGAAGGGCTCCATCGTTGCCAGGTACACGCGGGGGCCGTCGTGCCCGAGGCACAGGGACTCGGCATAGGCGCTCTTGCCGCTCGCGGCGGCACCGATAACGAACGTCACCGTCATTTCCCGGCCTCGAAATGCTCGTAAGCAGCCATGCCAGTCGCCGTGAATGTCTTCCCATCCCGGTACACGCGCAGCGCCGAATCCAGAAGGGGCAGATACGCCATGGCGCCCGCGCCCTCGCCCAAGTGCATGCCTGCGTCGAGGGGTGCCTTTATGCCGAGCTCGCGAAGGAGCTCCTGGCTTGCGGGTTCGCTTGATGCGTGGGTGCCCACGAGGTAGCCCAAGGCATTGGGGCACAGGCGCGCCGCGCACAGGGCCGCCGTGCAGGATATGACCCCGTCGAGGAGCGCCGGCGCCTTCGAGGCCGCGGCCCCCAGGTAGAAGCCGCACATCGCCGCGATGTCGAAGCCGCCCACCTTCGAGAGTACGTCGATCGGGTCGGCGGGATCGGGCGAGTTCGCGTCGATAGCGCGCTCGACCACGTCGCGCTTGCGCGCGAGCGAGGCGTCCGAGAGCCCCGCGCCGCGCCCGACGAGGCTCCGCGCGTCCGCCCGGATGAGCACTGCAGCCACCGCCGCCGAGGTGGTCGTGTTGCCGATGCCCATCTCGCCCGCGGCGAGAAGGCGCACGCCGGCGCGCGCAAGCCCGCACGCGACGGCGATTCCGACCTCGATCGCGCGCACGGCCCCATCGCGAGACATGGCGGAGGCGTGCGCGATGTTGCCGCTCCCCCGCCGCACGTTCGCGCGCACCATGCGCGCGTCTTCTATGCCCCGGGCCATACCCACGTCGACGGGCACGACCTCGGCACCCGCGAACGCCGCCATGCGGCAGGCGCTCGTGGCCCCCTCGCACATGTTGCGCGCGACGGCTCGCGTCACGTCTTGCCCGCTTTGCGACACGCCTTCGGCAACGACCCCGTTGTCGGAGAAGAATACCGCGAGCGCACGGGGAAACTCGGCCACCTCGGCGCTCCCCTGAGCTGCGGCGATACACGCGACGGCGTCTTCAAAGTCGCCCAATCCCCCCAAAGGATGCGCGATGGAGTCCCACGCGGCGTACGCGGCGGCGCGGGCACACTCGTCTGCGGGCGCGATCCGGGAGAGCGCAGCTTCGAGCACGGCGCCCGGCGCCGACGAGAACGCACGCTCGACTTCCTCGCGGATACAGGCAAGCGCGGTTTCGGTTGCTTCAGCCATGCCGTCTCCTCTCTGCGAACGACGCTGCGGCAGACGCGAACGCGCGCGCAACGTCGGGGTTCGCAGGATAGTACACATGCGGGAAGCCCGCAACCAGGGACGGGGTGGTCGTCATGCACGGCCAGCCCTTGTCGCGCCGGGGCTTCTGCGCCCAGAAGTCGCCGCCCGGGCAGGTGGACTGCCAGTAGTGGAACTCGTGCGCGCGGATGCGTGTGCCGCGCGGCCCGTAGAGCCCGTCGCGTTGGGAAGTGAGCTCCACGTACCCGAAATGGAACAGCCTTCCCCCGTTCTCGCTTGCGCCCTCAAGGGCGCCCGCAACAAGCCAGCGCCGCCCCTCGCTATCGGCGATTTCGCGCTGCAGGTACAGAAACCCACCGCATTCGGCGACCGTCGGCATGCCGGATTCCACCGCGCGCCGCACCGCCTCGCGCATCGGCGCGTTCTCGGAGAGCTGCCGCGCATTGAGCTCCGGGTAGCCGCCCCCCAGATAGAGGGCGCTTGTCCCCCGGGGCAACTCACTATCACACAGAGGGCTGAAAAAGGCCAGCTCGCAACCCAGATCCTCGAGCGCGCGCAGGTTCTCCTCGTAGTAAAACGAGAACGCCTCGTCACGTGCGACGGCGACGATGGGCCGCGCTCCCGCGATCGGCTCCAACCGGTAAGGTTCCTCGCTGATATCGGGTGCCGTCGCCGCTATTTCGAGCAAGCGGTCGACGTCGACGCTCTTTTCCACCAGCTCGGCCATCTTGTCGATGCGCGCGGAGAGCTGCTCGACCTCGTCGGCGGTCACAAGCCCCAAATGCCGGCTTTCGAGCGAGAACGCCTCGTCGGCGGGGATATTCCCCAAAACCGCGACGCCCGTGTGCTTCTCGATCGCAGGCGCCGCGTAGGCGCAGGCAGCGGCGCTCGTCTTGTTCAGCACGACGCCGCGCACGTTCGCACAAGGCAGGAACTCGGCAATGCCGCGAATTACGGCGGCGAGCGATAAAGACGCCCCGCGCCCGTTCACCACTAAAACGACCGGCGTTTCCGTGTCGCGCGCAACCTGGTAGCTGCTCGCGTCGGCCACGCCGGGCGCCATGCCGTCGTAGAAGCCCATGACCCCCTCGAGCACCGCGATATCCGCGCCCGCGGCGCCGCGTGCGAGCAGGGCGCGCAGCGTCGGGGCGTCGGTGAAGAAGCCGTCTAAGTTGCCCGAGCGCGCGCCCACGACGCGGCGATGAAAGAGCGGATCAATGTAGTCGGGGCCGCATTTGAAGGCCGCGCATGCGAGGCCGCGGCGCGCGAGCGCGCGCAGGAGCGCGCACGTAACGACCGTCTTGCCGCTCCCGCTCGAGGGCGCAGCGACCATGAAGCGCGGGATGGTCGTGCTCACCGGGCGCCGCCTTCCCCACCTGCACCACGCGCGCTGACGAGGAACACGGGGTTTTGCGCCTTCATAAGATGGTGCGAGCCCACAGCCTCGGCGCGGGCGGCCGACACCTGGCACGCCTCGAACCCCTTAAAGCGCGAACCCGAGAGGAGCGCGCACGCCTCGGTGAGCGTCTCAACGGTGACGCATGGCACGCACAGGCGAACCTGCGAGTTCCTCTCGAGCGCCGCCTCCACGATGGAGGGAAGCTCGCCCGCGCTCCCGCCGACGAACACGGCGTCGGGGACGGGCAGTTTCGTGAGCGCTTCGGGGGCGACGCCGGGGACCGCATGCACGTTGCCGCACCCGAATGCATCCGCGTTCTCTCGGATGAGCCGCACGCCGGCCGCGTTACGCTCGACCGCCCATACCGACCCCGCTCGCGCGACGAGCGCCGCCTCGATCGATACGCTCCCCGTGCCGGCGCCGACGTCCCACACGGTGTCGGTCGCGGTAAGGCGCAGCTTCGCGAGCGCGACGGCACGCACCTCCTGCTTGGTCATGGGAACGTCGCCGCGGATGAAGAGCTCGTCGGGAATGCCCGAGGAAGCGTACGGCCAGCGGGAGCTCGCGGCGCGGGATGCGCCCGCAGAGCCTGCCGCGAAAGAAGCCGCCGCGGGCGATGACGCGCCGGCCGGCGCCTCGGAGGCTGCGCTAGAGTTCGCAGGCGACCCGGCGCCGCCTGCGAACTCGATAAGCATCACGTTCAAGTCGTCGAACGTCTGATCTGCGATTTCACTTGCGGTCGCGCAGGTGATGCGCTCGTCGGGGTACGACAGGCGCTCGGCCACCGTCACGCGCGCGTCCCCGAAGCCCGCCTGCACAAGCTCGCCCGAAAGCCGCGAGGGGTCTTCCCCGCCCGACGTGGCGAGGAAGAGCTCACCTGCGCGCTCGGCCTCGGCCACGATGTCGCACGCCACGCCGTGAGCGCTCGCGAAGCGCCAATTCTGCCATGGACGCGCGAGGCGCGCGGCGAGATACGACGCTGAGCTTATGCCGGGGATGACGTGCACGTCCACCTGCGCGTCGCCGGAGAGCGCCTCCACCAGGCGGCACGCGCCGCTGAACAGCCCCACATCGCCCGTCATCACGACCACGGCGCGCTGCCACGACGCCGCATCGGTGAGCGCGGCGACGATGTCCGCCGTCTTCACGAGCTCGCATCTCACCACGTCGGGCGGCACGTCGATGCCGGCAAGCGCGCGATGAGCGCCGATGACCACGTCGGCGATATCGATCGCGTCGAGCGCCGCGCGCGAGAGCAAGTCGGGGTTTCCGGGCCCCGCCCCGATGATCGTTACCTTTCGCATGGAATCTCCCGATACCCGCGCGGCGTGACCATGCGGCCGCCCACGCGCTTCGTGTCCGCGTTGCCGACGAACACGGTGGTGAACATGTCGGCGTCGAGCTCCCCCAGCTCGGAGAGCCTGCACGTGCCCGACTGCTGCCCCTCGCGCCCGATGTTGCGTACCCAGCCGCAGAGCGTGTCGGGGGCCTTCCATTCGAGCATAATCTTCGCCGCGCGCGAGAGCCTGTCGGCGCGCTTTCTGCTGCGCGGGTTGTACAAACAGATGCAGAAGTCGGCGCTCGCCACGGCGGCGAGCCTGCGCTCGATGACCTCCCACGGCGTGAGCAGGTCGGAGAGCGACACGACCGCGAAGTCGTGGGCAAGCGGGGCGCCGAGCACCGCCGACCCGCTCTGAGCCGCGGTGGCCCCGGCGATAACTTCCACGTCTACATCGGGGTAGCCCTCCGCAAGCTCCAGCACGGGGCTCGCCATGCCGTAAACGCCCGCGTCACCGCTGCACACGAGCGCCACGGCTTCTCCGCTCTGCGCGCGCGAAAGCGCCAGACGGCACCGTTCGACCTCGTGCATCATCGGCGTCGCGAGATGCGCCGCGTCAGGCACGGCGGCAAGCGCGAGCTCCACGTATTTCGTGTACCCAACAACGATGTCGGCCGCCTCGAGCGCGCGCCGAGCCGCAATCGTCATGCCGTCGGGGCCGCCCGGGCCGATCCCCACCACGAAGAGCTTTCCCATCACCGCTCCTTAAACGAAAGTTCGATAGATACTTTGGAAAACGCGACGGTCACGCCGCCGTGAGCGAGCTTCGGGAAGATAAGTTTGCCCCCGCCCGCGAGCGCCGCGCGCTCGCACACATTGTCGACCCCCACCGTCGCGCGCACGAAATTAGATGGCGAAACGCTACCTTCGACCTGCGACAACTCCTCTGCGGAATACGTCGCAAGCGGGATATTGCGCGCGCGGCAGAAGGCGAGCAGACCCTCCTCGTGCGCCTTCACGTCGATCGTCGCCGCCTCGCGCACGGCCGAAGGCGTGATGCCCGCCTGCCCGCACGCGAGAAGAAACGCGTCCCCGATCGCTTCGGCGCACGCACCGCGACGGCACCCTATGCCCGCAACGATGCAGGGCACGACAAGGCGAAGCGGCTCGGGCGCAGGCGCCTGCGCCCGCACGCCGACCGGCTTCCCCGTCTCACCGGCGGGCACGACCTCGCCCGTTGTCACCGCCGCGCGAACGGACGCACCTGCATTCGCGCCAGCGAACGGCGACACGACGATATCCGCCCGAGCGCGGTCGGACGCAATGTCAACCCCCTCAGGCGGCTGTCCCGAAATCGGCATGTCGGAATAGAGCGTCACGCGCCCGCCCGAAAGCAGCCGCGCCGACACTCGCTTGATGGCCTCGGGATTCGAAACGGCGAGCCCCGCACAGCGCGCCCACGTATCCACCGCCCACACGCCGCGGACGTCGGTCGCCGTGGTGATGACGGGGATGGCCCCTGCCGCGCGTGCCACAGTTTGCGCAAGCTCGTTCGCACCGCCCAAATGCCCCGACAAAAGCGGGACGGCAAAGCGCCCCGCCTCGTCGATCACCACAACCGCGGAATCGCTTGCCTTCGAGGCGACATGCGGCGCGATCGCCCGCACGGCGATGCCCGCCGCGCCCACGAACAGAAGCGCGTCCGACGCTTCCCACGCAAGCGCCGTCCATGCGCGCAGGTCGGCCTTCCCCTCGCCGAACCCGCGCGAAACGGAAACGTCCCAGCCAGGGTCATCTTCACCTGTCTGCGCGCAATCGGAAAGCGCGCGTGCGGTGCGCTCCGCCAACGCATACCCCCTCTCGGTGAACGCTATGCAGGAAATCCTCATCTAGCGCACCACCATCGTCGAGAAGTAGCTGCCCCGATCGGGCACATCGTCGAGCGAGCGGTACACGCGCTCGCCCGGAAGCCCACAGTCCCCTACGAGCTCGGCACCGTCGAAGGCGCCCTCCTCGCGAAGGATGCGCTTCGTGTCCGCAAGCGAGCGGCGCGCCTTCATGACCACTTTCGTCCCCGGCCAGCCGATTGCGCGGCGCACCCCGTACAGAACGCCTTTACTCATACGTCGCCCCCAATTCCCCGATAACTGCATCGGCGCCCGACGTGCGGAAAAGCTCGCGGCGCTCGGCGTCGAACACGACCGCGCCGATGTCGCATGCGCCCGCCGCGCGGCGGCGCAACCTGTCCTCGATTGCCGCAGCGAGCGAGGCGCGCGCAGCGTCCCCCGCGCCGGCGGCCTCGATTACCTCGAGCGCCGCCGTGGTCGTGACGGACGACATGATCTCGCGCACGGTCTTCGCGCCCGCGCCGGCCATGGCCGCGTGGGCGGCCAGAATCTCCGCGCGACAGTCGGCGGTACGCGAATGGGTGTCCATGATGCCGCCCGCGACCTTCACCAACTTGCCGATGTGTCCCACAAGAAGGACATTGGTGAATCCCTCGCGAACGCAGCAATCAATCGCATCGCCCACAAAGTTGGAGATGAAGACCACCGGCGCACCGTTTAGATGGAAATGCCACGAGATGAACTGCGCGCCGTAGTTGCCGGGCGTGAGCACGACTCCGCGCCGCCCCATAGCCGCATGCTGCCGGATCTCGAGCTCGATGCTGTCGCGCAAGGCAGCGAGGCTGCGCGGCTCGACGATGCCCGTCGTGCCCAGGATGGAGATGCCGTCCTTTATCCCCAGGTGCGGGTTGAAGGTCTTTTTGGCAAGGGCAACACCCTCGGGTACCGAAATCGTCACAGCAATATCTCCAGAAAAGCCGTGCACGGCGCACACCTCGCGCACCGCCGAAGTGATCATCGCGCGCGGCGTTGCGTTGATGGCGGCCGCCCCCACCGGCTGCTCGAGCCCGGGCAACGTCACGCGCCCCACGCCCACGCCGCCATCGACGGAAACTTCCGATTCGCGCGTGGGCACGCCCTTGCTGCCCGCAGCGCCCGTGCCCGACCCCGCATGTTCCACGCGCGCGTACACGAGCACGCCGTCGGTCACATCGGCATCGTCGCCTGCGTCCTTTCGCACGGCGCACTGGGCGCACCCCTCGCCGATGCATGCGTCGACCACGTCCGTCTCGACGGGCAGCCCGCCGGGGGTGACGATCGACACGCGGCCCACGGTCTTTCGTGACAAGAGCATCTCGCAGGCCGCCTTCGCCGCGAGCGCGGCGCAGCTCCCCGTGGTGTAGCCGCAGCGCAGGCGGGTCGTCCCAGTATATATGTAGTGCTCGAAGGCCACGCTAGCTGCTCGCCTTCCGATAGCCCGTGGCAAACGAAGGGTCGTAAAGCTTGCTGCGCTCGTACGACTCCGCTTGCGCGCCGTCGTGCGCAAGTCCGCCGCGAGCTCCGAGCACGCGGCCAACCACCACGAGCGCCGTGCGGTCGATGCCCTCTCGCGCGCCCGCATCGGCGAGCGTGCCCACTGTGCATCGCACCACACGCTCCTCAGGCCAGGTCGCCTTGTACACGAGCGCCGCCGGCTCGTCGGAGCTGCGGCCCGCGGCCAAAAGCTCAGCGGAAAGCTCGGCGAGCATACCCGAGATCAGGAAGATGACCATAGTCGAGCCGCTTTCCGCCATGGTGCGCATGCTCTCGCCCGCGGGCATGGGGGTGCGCCCGGAAAGCCGCGTGATCACGACCGACTGGCTGATTCCCGGCAGCGTGTATTCCTGGCGAAGCGCCGCCGCGGCACCGCAAAAGCTCGACACGCCGGGCACCACCTCGTAGTCCACGCCGCGCGCGTCGAGTGCGTCCATCTGCTCCTGGATGGCGCCGTACAGGCACGGGTCGCCCGTGTGCAGGCGCACCACTTCCTCGCCCCGCGCATCCGCCGCGCACATCACGTCGAGCACTTCCTCCAAGGTCATGTGCGCGCTGTCGTAGACGATGCAGGATTCCTTGCACTCAGCGAGCAGCTCGGGGTTCACAAGGCTTCCCGCCCAAACGACCACGTCGGCCGCGCGCAGAAGGCGCGCCCCGCGCAGCGTGATAAGGTCGGCGGCGCCCGAGCCTGCGCCAACGATATGAATCATCCGAGCCTTCCCTTCCCGTTTCTCATCGCAACCGTTTACGCCGCCATTCGCGCGGCGGGCAAAACACGGCGCCTGCGGCGACAATCGGCGCAAATACGCAGGCAGGAGCCGCAATGCCGCCCGCCCTGGCTTTGACACGTTCACAAGTGCCCACTATCATAGTAAAAGTTTCGGCAACGAGCATATGACAATCGGATAAAAGGAAATGACCGGCGCGGCGCCCGCACAGCCCGCGCTGGCTTGCGGAGGGAACCAGGTGGGAATCCTGGGCAAGGGACATTACTGTATAGGATGCGCGGGCGAACCGCCTCGCGCCCCAAGCCAGACTGCTTCGCTTTTTCCTCACGGCATCGCCGTGGCGTTAGCTCCTTGTGAACCCCGAGGGGTGCGCTTTTCTTTCGCTTGTGCCGACAAGCAACTGTCGCCGGGGGACCGGCAAACCGAGGAAAGGAAAAACCATGTCCGACCAGATGTCACGCCGCGGCTTCATGGGCGCCGCAGCAACCGGAGCCGTCGCGCTCGCCGGAGTCGCGCTCGCGGGCTGCTCCAACACCTCCGCGAGTTCCGAGAAATCGAGCGAAAAGGAGAAGGCCGTGAAGCCGGTCATCCTCGTCACGAGCTTCGGCACGAGCTACAACGACTCGCGCCACATCACCATCGGCGCCATCGAAGACGCTATCCGCGAGAAGTACTGGCAGGACTACGACATCCGCCGCGCCTTCACCGCGCAGATCATCATCGACAAGCTGAAGAAGCGCGACGGCATCACGATCGACAACATGACCGAGGCGCTCGACCGCTGCGTGGAAGACGGCGTGAAGGAAATTGTCGTGCAGCCGACGCATCTCATGGCTGGCCTGGAATACGCCGACGTGAAAGACGAGCTCGACAAGTACGCCGACAAGTTCGACAAGATCTCGCTCGGCGACCCGCTGCTCACCTCCGACGACGACTACAAGAAGGTGGCCGCAGCCATTAAGGAGAACATGGCGTCCTTCGACGACGGCAAGACGGCGCTGTGCCTCATGGGCCACGGCACCGAAGCCGATTCCAACGCCGACTATGCCAAGATGCAGGAAGTGTTCAAGAACGAGGGCTTGACGCAGTTCTTCGTCGGCACCGTCGAGGCTGAGCCGACCTGCGAGGATGTTATCGCCGCCGCAAGCGCCGCAGGGTACAAGAAGGCCGTGCTCGCGCCGTTCATGGTGGTCGCGGGCGACCACGCGAACAACGACATGGCAGACGAGACCGACCCCGACAGCTGGGCTGCAAAGTTCGTGGCCGCTGGCTTCGAAGTGACGTGCCTGCTCCAGGGTCTGGGACAGAACGTCGCGGTCGACGACATCTACGTCTCGCACGTGGACGACGCCATCGCCAAGCTGTAAACTCGCCGCGCACGGGGGCGCCGGTCGCGTCCCCGTGCAACGGGCATGCGCCTTCCCCGACTGACGATGCATGCCCGTTGCATTCGCATCCCGCCCGCCCACCGCACGGCGCGGGCGGTCGAAGCGATTGAAAGGAACCCCTCCATG
Organism: uncultured Collinsella sp.; assembly: GCA_900544135.1. Taxonomy (GTDB): domain Bacteria; phylum Actinomycetota; class Coriobacteriia; order Coriobacteriales; family Coriobacteriaceae; genus Collinsella. The sequence continues at coordinate 46,698 of UQTU01000005.1, read as the reverse complement.
TTGAAGAAAACCCTCGCCTTCGCCCTGTCGGCGGCGCTTTTCGCGTTCTCGCTCGCCGGCTGCGGCGGAAATTCAATCGACAGCGCAAAGGCAAGCGATGCCGATTCCCAGGAAAAGACCGAACAGGCGGCCGATGCGCCCGAGGGCGCAAGCGCTGCCCCCATCACCGCCGACAAGGTGGCCGACGGCACCTATCCGATCACCGTAGATTCCAGCTCGAACATGTTCAGGATTGTGGACGCCCAGCTCATCGTGGAAAACGGCTCCATGCACTGCGTGATGACACTTTCCGGCACGGGCTACGGCAAGCTCTTCATGGGCACGGGTGACGAGGCTGCCGCCGCGAGCGAGGCCGACTTCATCCCCTATGTGGAAAACGCGGAAGGCAAGTACACCTACGACGTGCCCGTTGAAGCGCTCGACGAGGACACCGCCTGCGCCGCGTGGAGTATTAGAAAAGAGCAGTGGTATGACCGCACGCTCGTGTTCGAATCCGCCGGCGTCGATCTGCGCGCCGACGCACTGAAGTAACGCCATGCGGTCGATTCTTCCCAAGGGGGAAAACAGGAAGCGCCACAGCATCGCGGCGCGCGCGATCGCCTGCGTTCTCGTCGCCCTGCTCGCGCTTCCCTTCGCGGGGTGCAGTGCGAGCCCGAACGCGACCGGTGCCACGACGGGCTCTCAGGAATACACTGTGAGCGTCTCGCTTTCCGGCGGGTCAGGGCGAGCAAGCATCGCCTCACCAACCACAATTGTGAAGGATGGCGACACCTACACCGCGACCATCACCTGGTCGAGTTCGAACTACGACAAGATGACCGTCGACGGCGTGGACTACGCGCCCATAAACGACGGCGGCAACTCCACGTTCGAGATACCCGTCACACTCGACGAGGACATCGCCGTGTCGGCCGAGACCGTCGCCATGTCGACGCCGCACACCATCGACTACACGCTCCACTTCGACTCATCCACCATGAAGGAGAAATCGGGCGACGATGCAAGCGGCGACTCCCCCGCGGGAACGGCTTCAAGCGCCGCGGCCGACTTCCACAACCCAGATTTGGGCTGCGGCTGGGAGCCGACGGGGACGCTTCAGCTTGAATACGCCAAGCACTTCACTGTCGACGAGTTCGAAGGCGGCCTGCGGCTTATCTGCGTTTCGAACGGGGAGCGCTTCCTCGTGGTACCGCAAGATGCGAAGGTACCTGATGGGTTGAGCTCTGACATCGCGGTCATAAGGCGCCCCGCCGACAAGGTGTACCTCGTGTCGTCGGCGACGATGTGCCTGGTCGACGCGCTCGATGCGAACGACAATATCATCATGTCGGGCACGAAGGCCGACGATTGCTCGGTCGCGGGCTTCAAAAGCGCACTCGAAAGTGGGGCGATCGCCTACGGCGGCAAGTACAGCGCGCCCGACTACGAGCGAATATCGGCCTCGGGCTGCACGCTCGCCATCGAGAACACCATGATCAACCACACGCCCGATGTGAAGGAAAAGCTGCAGAAGCTCGGGCTCGTCGTGCTCACCGAACAGTCGTCGAGCGAGCCCGAAGCACTCGGGCGCGTCGAGTGGATTAAGCTTTTCGGCGTCCTGTTCGACAAGGAAGACGAGGCCGCACACCTGTTCAACGAGCAGAAGGCCCGCGTCGAGCAAACGTCGGGGCTCGCGTCGTCAGGTAAAACCGTGGCGTATTTCTACATTAACTCGAACGGGGCCGCCGTCACGCGGCGGGCGGGCGACTACGTGGCGCAGATGATCGAGCTTGCAGGCGGCAACTACGCGCTCGATGACGCGCAGACGGCGTCGACGTCAGGTTCGTCAGTAACGCTCGAAATGGAGCGCTTCTACGCGACGGCGAAGGATGCCGACATCATCGTCTACAACGGCACCATCGACGAATCGGTTGCCACCTTGAACGACTTCGTAGGCAAAAACGCGCTATTGTCGCAGTTCAAAGCCGTGAAGAACGGCAACGTCTGGGTCACAAGCGCCGACATGTACCAGCAGATGACTTCTACCGCCGACATTATCGACGAACTGCACGGGGCGTTCACCGGCGATGACGCGAGCGACTTCCATTATCTGAGGAAGCTCGGCTAGCACCATGAAAAGCCGACTTTCCATGACATACGACGAATCGGGGCGCGCCGCGCGGTGTCGCGTCGTGACGGCGCTGCTCGCTGTTGCCCTCATCGTGCTCGTCGGGACCAACCTGTGCATCGGGAGCGTGCTCGTGCCCGCAGACCACATCCCTGGCATCCTTTCGGGCGGCGCGGCCAATTCCATGGAAAGCCAAGTCATCTGGGAGATTCGCCTGCCGCGCGTGCTTTCAGCCGTGCTTCTCGGCGGGGCACTTTCGCTCTCCGGGTTCCTGCTGCAGACGTTTTTCAACAATCCCATCGCCGACCCGTTCATCTTGGGCGTCTCCTCGGGCGCAAAGTTCGTCGTCGCGCTTACGATGATCGTACTTCTGGGCGCGAACCAGGCCATGTCCTCGCCGGCCATGGTGGCCGCAGCGTTTCTGGGCTCGCTTATCACCATCGGCTTCGTGCTCCTCATCGCACGGCGCATAAGTTCCATGGCCATGCTCATCGTGGCGGGCGTCATGGTGGGATACATCTGCTCGGCGGCGACGAACTTCCTCATCGCCTTCGCCGACGACCAGTCCATCGTGAACCTGCACAACTGGTCTTTGGGTAGCTTCTCGGGTTCGAGCTGGGACGACATCGCGGTCATCGCGGTCGTGGTGATCACCGTGAGCGCATGCGTATTCGCGATATCGAAGCCCCTTTCCGCCTTCCAGCTGGGAGAAGCCTACGCGAAAAGCGTCGGCGTGAACGTCGCACGCTTCCGCGTGGTGCTCGTCCTTCTAGCGAGCATGCTCTCCGCCTGCGTGACCGCGTTCGCTGGTCCGGTGTCGTTCGTAGGCATCGCGGTTCCGCATCTCGTTAAGTCGGCGCTGAAGTCGTCGAAGCCTATCCGCGTGATTCCTGCGTGCTTCTTGGGAGGCGCCATCTTTTGCGCGGGCTGCGATTTGATCGCGCGCACGCTGTTCTCCCCCGTCGAGCTTTCCATCAGCGCCGTCACCGCCATCTTCGGCGCGCCGGTGGTTATTGCACTCATGTTGAAGAAGCGGGTGAGGTAGATGGGAGAATTCGTGCCGCGGACCAAAACGCTCGGAGGGAACATTCCATGCTTGGCCAGTCCTGAGCTCGCACGAAAGCGCCAGAAGGCACTTTCGGCTCGTGCGGAACTGCGCGCGGAACGCCTCCTTCGAGCGGAGTCGAACCTCGAAACCCCGGTCGAAACGCAGGCTGATGGAGCGCCGCTTTTCCGCATAAGCGACCTGTCGGCGGGCTACGACAAGAAGGTCGTAGTCGAAGGCGTCGATCTGGAGGTTCGCGCGGGCGACGTCGTGGCACTCATCGGGCCGAACGGCTCGGGCAAGTCGACCATCTTGAAAACCATCACACGCCATCTGGCACCGCTTGCCGGTGCGGTCGAGCTCGACGGGCGGGAGATTTCCCGATGGAAGACGGCGGAGTTCGCAAGGAACCTTGCCGTTATGCTGACAGATCGCCCCCGGACCGAGCTCCTCACCTGCCGCGATATCGTAGAGGCGGGAAGGCATCCCTACACCGGGCGAATGGGTACACTCTCGCCCGACGACCATAGTCGAGTCGACGAGGCCATGAAAACCGCACATGTGGAAGAGCTCGCCGAGCGCGACTTCATGCAGATAAGCGACGGGCAACGCCAGCGCGTCATGCTCGCACGCGCCATCGCGCAGGATCCGCGTGTGCTCGTGCTCGACGAGCCCACGTCGTATCTCGATATCCGCTACCAGATCGACCTGCTGCGAATACTTCGCCACCTTGCGAAATCGCGGAATGTTGCTGTCATCATGTCCATCCATGAACTCGAGCTCGCGCAGAAAAGCGCCGAAAAGGTGATTTGCGTGAAGGACGGCCGGGTCTTCCGCGCCGGCGCACCCGAGGACATATTCACGCGCGAGACGATTGGCGAGCTCTACGGCCTTCAACATGGCACCTTCAACGAACGCTTCGGCAGCGTGGAAATTGGGCGCCCGCACGGCGATGCGCACACGTTCGTCATCGCCGGCGCGGGTACGGGGTCGGCTGTGTTTCGCCAGCTCATCCGGCAGGGCAAGGCGTTCTACGCGGGCGTTCTGCATGAAGGGGACATCGACTGTGAGCTCGCGCGCGACCTGGCGGCGGAATGCGTGGCCGAGCGCGCCTTCGAGCCAATCGGGGATAAAACCATAGCCCACGCCAAAGAGCTCCTCGTCCACTGTGCGCGCCTTATCGTGTGCCCCGCCGCCTTCGGCACCATAAACGCCCGCAACGCAGAGCTCGTCGAGTTCGCACGCTCACATGGTATCGAGGTCATGCGAGCGCGCAAAGGCGCATCGGAGGATTCCAATGGATACGCCTAGGCACGGTTCAAGAAATCGTCCGCGCCCCCTATCTGACCCTATTTCACCGCAACTTAGAGAGCGTAAGGTATAACGCTTCACCCCAAATTAAATTGATTCGTTGAATAGACACATTACAAATTTTTAGACTTCGTTTAATCCACAAGTGGGTATTATCACACAGTAAGCACACGTGAAAGGATATACCCATGTCGCTTACACAGTCAGCAGAGCGTGCAGCGCTCAACAAGCTCATCGATTATCTCGACGACAACCCGCAAGAAAACATCGACAAAATCATGGACCTCGTGAACAAGCTGGTCCCCAATCGCGTATTTCCCGTACAGCGCGAGGCATTCACCAATGTCATCAAGAGCCGCGGCAATTGGTATGACCTAATCATGCGTGTGTTCAGCCTTAATCCCCAGATGCGAACCAAACTGCTTAAGACCCTCATTGTCGACGCCAACCTGCTTGCTTGGCCAGAGCAGGAAAAGAACCGCGAAAAGTACCAGTGCAACGTTCCGTGGGCCATCCTGCTCGATCCCACGAGCGCCTGCAACCTGCATTGCACGGGCTGCTGGGCCGCCGAGTACGGCTACAAGCAGAATCTCTCGTTCGAAGACATCGACTCTATCGTTACGCAGGGCAAAGAGCTCGGTACGCATATCTACATCTATACCGGCGGCGAGCCGCTCGTCCGCAAGCACGACCTGATCAGAATTTGCGAAAAACATCAGGACTGCGTGTTTCTCTGCTTTACCAACTCCACGCTGATCGACGAGTCCTTCTGCGACGACATGATTCGCGTAGGTAATTTTGTCCCCGCCATCAGCGCCGAGGGCAATGAGCACACCACCGACGCCCGTCGCGGCGAGGGTACCTACGCAAAGATCGAGCACGCCATGAAACTCCTGCGCGAGCGCGACTTGCCATTTGGTATCTCCACCTGTTGGACCAGCGCCAATGCCGATACGGTTGCTACCGAGGAGAACATGGACTGGATGATCGACGAGGGAGCACTCTTCTGCTGGTACTTCCACTTTATGCCGGTTGGCCGCAATGCAACCTCCGAGCTCATGCCCACGCCCGAGCAGCGCGAGCACATGTATCACTTTATCCGCGAAATGCGTGAGAAGAAGCCGCTGTTTACGCTCGACTTCCAAAACGACGGCGAGTTTGTAGGCGGATGTATCGCCGGCGGCCGCCGCTACCTGCACATCAACGCCGCCGGAGACGTGGAGCCGTGCGTGTTCATCCACTACTCAAACGCCAACATCCACGATGTGAGCTTACTCGACGCGCTGCGCTCTCCCCTCTTTATGAAGTACTACGAGAACATGCCGTTCAACGACAACTACCTCAAGCCATGCCCCATGCTCGAGAATCCCGACGTGCTGCCCAAACTGATCGCCGAGAGTGGCGCAATGAGCACCGACCTAATCGAGAAGGAGTCACCCGAGCAACTGCGCGAAAAGACCCAGGCTGCCGCCGAGGCATGGTCACCTGTCGCCGACCGCATCTGGAACGACTCCGAAGATCCGTTATACGCCAAGCGTCACGAGGACAAGTCGCAGGGCATGGCCGATAGCGACATGCACAAGTTCGAAAAACAGGGCCGCACACTCAAAAACGGCGATTAATTCTGCCCTACATGACAAACGCTCAGAAATGAAGCGGAGCAGTCTCGAGGCTCATCTTCGAGGCTGCTCCGCCTTACCATCAAAACAGTTTTACTAAGTTGCGGTGAAATAGGGACCAGAACGGCCTTCCAATAGCCAAAACGATCCCTATTCCACCGCAGCTTCTTTAAGTTGTTGAATTATCAATGCTATTCCAAGCGAGATTCCAGACTCGACAGGCCATTAAGAGTCAGGTCGTTGGCGACCTCAGAGACGCGCTCGATAGGAACCGAGCCGTCAGACAGTGCCCACGTGCGATAGATACCGATAATACCCGACAGCAAAAACGCCAGATAGTAGTCGAACATCTCGTCCTTGAGACCTTGGGGCAGCAGATCGCGCTCGGCAATCTCATGTTCGAGCGGCGCACGAAGACGAGCCATGAAATCATCGAGCGGAATATTCTCGATCAGCTGACGATTGAGCACTAAGTTGTTGCACAGTGCCTCATTAACGGTTTTAAAGAAGGTCGCCGCCGCGCCAAGAGCGCGCTCGCTGGTGTCACCGTCCATAGAAGCAAGCGTTTTCTCGACCGAGTCGACAATCATCTCCACCACATCGACGGCAATGGCATCGAGCAGGCCGTCAACCGTACCAAAGTGAACGTAAAAGGTCTTGCGGTCGACATTGGCCTCGCGCGCGATGGCACTCACCGTAATGTCTGCCAGCGGCTTTTCCATGAGCAGGCGCTCGAAAGCCGAAAGGATGGCATTACGGCTGCGAATGATGCGACGATCAAGACGCGGTTTGCTGGTTGCCATGGGCATGTCCCTTCGATATGCAAGCATTCATCAACAGATGAGAGATAATCTACGTAAGAGGATTATCCCCCATACAGCACAAATATGCCCCGCATCATGAAGAACGCACGACTGCCCTACTGCGACTTGGGATGCTTCTTCTTATTGAGTGCCGACGGAGATACGCGAATACCATCGCCTGTCTGGCGCACATAGGCTTTATGAGCCGGCTTAGCGGTCCCAGAAGCCTTCTGAGCGCGCTTCTTGGGATCAACGGTAACAGCATTCGTGGGGTGCGGCATAGTGGGCGCAGAGGGCGTCTGAGGCGTGCGGCCGAGCTTGCGCATCACACGATCCCAGCGCGCATGGATGCTCTCGTTGTGGGCGCTCTTAAGTCCCAGCAGGGGCGCAGCCAAAATGGTCGGCGCAATAAACGTAATGAGGCGCCACAGCAGATAGCCGGCGGTCGAAGCCGACCCAAAGAAATGACCCAAGAACAATGCAAAGCCGCCCTCAGCGCCACCAGTTCCACCGGGCAGGGGGACCGCAGAGCTCAGCAGCTGGACAAAGGCGCTCGCGGCCATGACCGAGAAAAAGTCGACCTCGTGGTGGCCAAAGGCAAGCATCAGGAAATACGGCACCAGATAGAAAAACGCGAGTTGCAGCATGGTGATGACCACCGTGAGCAGCATGGAAGAAAAATGTCCGGCTGAAAGCTTGAACTTCTCGGAGAAGGAGTAGATCTCGCCATCGACAAACGTGCGCCATCCCTCGATCTTAGTGGCCGAGACACCAATGCGCTCAAGCCAATTGATGATGCAATGGGCGACGCGCGTGACGGTCTTAGGCATGAGCGCGACGGCGAAGATGCCCAGCAAGATGCAGCAGTGCCCACCAAAGCTAAAGACGCACAGCAACGTCATGTCGCCATAGCGCTCGGCAAAAAACGGCATGCGAGCAAGCAGTAGGATAGCGCCCCAGGCAACGAGGCCAAACTGGTACACGATAAAACGCGTGAATTGCGTGGCGCCGGCCTCGCCCACGTTTTGGCCGGCCTTGGTCAGGCGATAGATTTGAGCCGGGGTGGAGCCCATCATCATGGGCGTCAGGTTACCAAAGAAGATGCCACTCGCCTCGACCGAGATCAGGTCGCGGATGCCGACGGGCGAATTGGGATCGAGCCAGACGGCGATCGCATAGGCCACAATGCCAAAGAACAGGTACATGAACATGCAAAGACACGCGACAACGAGCCATGACGCCTGGACGCTCGACATAGCGGCCCAGAACTGCCCCATCTGCCCGGTTACCACCAGATAGACGATATAACCTACCAGCACGACGCCGATAAAGATGGCGCCGCGGCGTGCGCTCATATTGTCATCTCCGCCCGAGGCCTCAACCTCGACCTGGGGCTTAGACGTATGCTGAGAGGACTCCGTCATGAGACTCCTTCTAACAGTCATAATATGTTGGATATTGTACCCGTAAGGGCCATAGGCAGAACGCAAAGCTCTGGTTCAAACGGGAATTGCAGACGGTTGTTTGAAAATAAAAAACCCGGCCTTCCATAGGAAGTCCGGGTATCAGATGCGTGGTAGCCCGTACCAGATTCGAACTGGTGATCTCCGCCTTGAGAGGGCGGCGTCCTAAACCGCTAGACGAACGGGCCACATGACATCTGCACTGCCGTGCTGCGAGGAAATATATTACGGGACAAAAAACGTCAGCGCAAGAAGAAATTCCAAATTGCCGAAAAATTGTCGGCAGGTTATGGAATACGCAGGTAAACTTGGTAGCTAATTCAAGTTGAGATGAACCAAAAGAGCTTCGCGATCGTTGGGAATGTTGTCTTCGATCACGGCGTCGAGGGCGGAGTTGAGAAGCTGACCCAGTTCCGGCCCGGGCTTGACTCCGGCACGGATCAGGTCGCCGCCGTTGATGGCGAGCATCTTGAGCGTATAGGGCTCCCCTGCCTTCAGCAGCTCGTGCGCCAGCGCGCGCATCTCCTCAATCGTCTCAACATAATAGAAGCACGACGGGGCCTTGCCAAGTGTGTCGGCACGCTTAAGGTCCATGAGCTCGTCAATCAGGCGGGCCGTGTCGACGCCCTCACCCGAAAGCGCGCGCATCATATTGAGCAGGCAGGAGCGCTCGGGGCGCAGCGGCTTGTCATGGTATTTGATGAGCAGGCACACGTCGCGCACCAAGTCGTGCGAGAGGGCCAGGCGATCCATAATGACGCGCGCCTTCTTGGCGCCGAGCTCGGGATGACCGTAGAAGTGTCCGCTGCCGGCGTGATCGACCGTGAAGCACTCGGGCTTGGACACATCGTGCAAAAACGCCGCCCACATAAGGCTCGACGAGGGCGCGACGCCGTCACACAGCGCGAGCTCCCCCGCCACCGTCAGCACACGGGCGATATGCACGTAGACGTTAAACGCATGATAGACACTGCGCTGATCAAACCCGCGACCCGCTGCCAACTCGGGCACGGCGGCGCAGATGAGCTCGGGATAGCGGAGCATCGCGTCTCCCCCATGACCGGTCGAAAGAATGCCCTCGAGCTCAATACCCACACGCTCACGCGCCACGGCTTCGAGCAGCGGCGCGCACTCGGCAAGCGCACGCTTGGTCTCGGGCTCAATCATAAAGTCCAGACGGCAGGCAAAGCGCACCGCACGCAGCATGCGCAGGGCGTCCTCGTTAAAGCGACGCTTGGGATCGCCGACAGCGCGAATCAGCTTGCGCTCCAAGTCACCCTGGCCGTCGTAGCGGTCGACAAGCCCGCGCTCGGGATGCCAGGCCATGGCATTGACGGTAAAGTCGCGGCGCGCCAGATCGTCCTCGAGCGAGGCGGCACGCTCCACACTCTGGGGATGGCGACCATCGGTGTAAAAGCCATCCAGACGGTACGTGGTGACCTCGATACGCTCGCCATCGGAAATAGCCGTGATTCCGCCAAATTTAATGCCCGACTCCACAACCGCGATGCCGGCGGCCTCGAGCGCCGCTTTGGACTCCTGCCACAGGCCGCTACAGCACATATCAACATCGTGGCTGGGGTACCCCATCAGGGCGTCGCGCACCCAACCGCCCACGTACCAAGCCTCAAGACCAGCCGCCTCAAGCGCGCGCAGGACGCGCAGGGACGCATCGGACGGTTGAGTACCGTTGAGCGAAACATTGCACATGCCTATGGCCTCCTGCGACTATCAAATTGGCTATCGATTGCGTCTGCAAGAAGTCTAGCAAGAAACAGCCTCCACTGCACACGCAAGTCCGATAAACAAAAACGCATCCGTCCTAGTCTAAGACGGATGCGAAATAATCAAACTATTCAGACAAGGTGCCGGAACTAGCAGACCTGGCGAACCTCGATGTGCTTCTTATATTCGTCCACCTTGGCAAAATCACCCAGACCGGGGCACTCGACCACGTTGGCGCCAGTGGCCATCGAAAGGCGCAGGGCGTCCTCGACGCGCTCGGGGGCGTCGTGCCACACGGACAGGAAGGCAGCGAGCGAGGAATCGCCGGCGCACACAGTCGACAGCAGCTTGACGTCGAAGGTGCGGTTGGCAAACCAGATATGCTCGCCGTTGGAGAAGTACGCACCGGCGCCACCAAGGGTCAGCAGCACGTTCTTGGCGCCCTTGGCGTGCAGCTCGGCCATAGCGCCCTTGACGGACTCGTCGTCGCCACCGCTCACCTTGATGCCAAAGATGTCAAGCAGCTCGTCGTCATTGGGCTTGATCAGCAGTGGCTCCAGAGCAATGAGGTCTGCCAGCTGATGGCTCGAGATGTCGAGGACGAACTCGGCCCCCTTGGCCTTGACACGGCGCAGGACCTCGGCCAAGAAGCCCTCGGAAGTGTTGGGAGGCAGCGAGCCGCTGATGACCAGGCAGGTCATGTCATCGAGCGAATCGATAAGTTCAAACATCTCCTGCTCGTTGGCCTCATTGATGGCGGCACCGGCATTGACCATGTTGTACTCGGTGTCGGGACCGGCGTTGAGGAACACATTGACGCGCGTAATACCGTCGGTCCACACGGGCTTGACGGGCACGCCCAGGGCCTCGGCGCCCTTAACGATAAACTCACCCGAGAAGCCGGCGAAGAAACCCAGGATCGTGGTGTCGACACCATAGTGGTCAAGCGTAAACGAGACGTTGAGGCCCTTGCCGTTGGGCGTGTAGACGGCATTGCGGGTACGCGTGACGGTATTGGCAGTAAGGCCGTCGCAGGCGATGTTGTAGTCAATGGCGGGATTTGCAGTGAGCGTGTAAATCATGAATGTTCCTTTCACGAAGCAACGTGTTAATGAAAGTATATTCCACGCATCGGTAAAAGGCTAGGACAACTCGGCGAACGGTGTGGAAGCGATGAAGCACGGCGGGACACCTCTCCCCCGTGGCGGAACAAAAAGGCGCCCCAGCCGAAACCGGGGCGCCACATGCGCACGAATATGTCGCGTTTCGATTACTGACGATCGAGCTTGCGGACAGCAACGCGCTTGCTGTACTCGTCGACGTGACCGAAGTCGCCGATGCCGACAGACTCGGCAACGTTGGCGCCGGTGGCCATAGCGAGCTTCATGGCCTCCTCGACGTTGTCGCGATCCCTGTACCACTTGTGCAGGAACGCAGCGAGGGTGCAGTCGCCGGCGCAGACGGAAGAAACCAGCTTGATGTTGAACTCACGCTTGGCGTACCAGATGTCCTCGCCGTTGGAGAAGTAAGCGTCGCCGCGGCTACCACGGGTGAGCAGCACGTTCTGAACGCCAGCGTCGTGAGCCATCTTCATGGCAACGCGGACCTCGTCGTCGGTGTCGACCGGCACGCCGAAGATGGCCTTCATCTCGTGATGGTTCGGCTTGATGAGCAGAGGCTTCTTGTGAGCGAGCTCCTTGAGCTTGTCGGAGGACAGGTCCAGGACGACGTCGGCGCCACGAGCCTGAGCGTGCTCCATGACCTTAGCCAGGAAGTCAGGCGTAGCTTTGGGAGGAACGGAGCCGGAAACGATCAGGCACTCGAGATCGCCCGCGGTGTCCAGGATGTTGTAGAGCTCCTCCTGGTGCTGCGGCGTGATCGGAGCACCCGGGTTCAGGATGCCGTACTCGTGCTGGCCATCGTTGACGTAGGTGTTAATGCGCGTGATACCGTCGGTCCAGACCGGGCGGCAGAGGCAACCCAGGTTCATGACCTCCTCGACGATGAACTTGCCCGTGAAGCCGGCGAAGAAGCCGAGCGCGACGGTGTCGACGCCCATCTTCTTAAAGGCGAAGGACACGTCGAGGCCCTTGCCGTTAGCCGTGTAGCTGGCCGAGCCGGTGCGGACGTTCTCGTCGGGCTCGAGCGGAGAGCTCGAAACCGTCATGTCGACAGCCGGGTTAGCGGTTAGCGTGTAGAACATTTACAGTACCCCCTGTATATGTGAGGGCCGCGTGGCCGGCCCATTCCAACCACGCGGTTACCTCTGATACCAAATTAGCGAGCTGCGGACTCGAGCAGTGCCTTGACCTCGGCGGCGGTGTTGCAGGCGAGCGCCTTCTCGGCGAGCTCGTCGCACTCGGCCTTGGTCCACTGGCTGATGGTCTTGCGGGCGCGCAGGATCGACGGAGCGCTCATCGAGAACTCCTCCAGGCCCCAGCTGATCAGCAGCGGCTCGAGCAGCGGATCGGCAGCGGCCTCGCCGCACATACCGACCATGATGCCGGCCTTCACGCCGCTCTCGATGATGTTCTTGAGCGAGCGGAGCACGGCGGGATAGTACACCTGGTACAGGTTGGAGATGGTGTCGTTGCCACGGTCGGCGCACATGGTGTAGCCGATCAGGTCGTTGGTGCCGATGGAGAAGAAGTCGGCAACCTCGGCAAGACGGTCTGCGAGCAGCGAAGCGGCGGGCGTCTCGACCATGATGCCGACCTCGATGTTCTCGTTGAACTTGCGACCCTCTTCGGTCAGCTCGGCCTTGCACTGCTCGACGAGCTCCTTGACAGCCAAGACCTCCTCGACGCAGGTGACGAGCGGGATCATAATCTTGACGTCACCGAAGGCGCTAGCGCGCAGCAGAGCGCGGAGCTGGACCTTGTACTGGTCGGGATTGGCCAGGCAGTAACGCACGGCGCGGAAGCCCATGAAGGGGTTGTCTTCCTTGACCATATGCAGATACGGAATCTCCTTGTCGCCACCCACATCGAGCGTACGGATGATGACCGGAGCACCCTTGAGCGCGCTGGCGACCTTACGGTAGGCGTTGAACTGCTCCTCCTCGGAAGGAAGCTCGGCAGAGTCCATGAACAGGAACTCGGAGCGGAACAGACCGATGGCCTCGGCGTCGTGATCGAGCGCGTTGGGCACGTCATCGGGGTTACCGATGTTGCAGGCGATGATCTTCTTGATGCCATCGGCAGTCACGGACGGCTTGCCACGGAAGGCCTCGAGGGCTGCCTTCTCGGCAGCGAAGGCCTCGGCCTTGGCGGTGTAGGCAGCGAGCGTCTCCTCGTCGGGATCGGCCTCGACGATACCCTTGCCACCGTCGACGACGACGGTCATACCGTTGCGCAGCGCGGTGCAGCTGTTGGAAACCGAAAGGACAGCCGGGATCTCGAGGGCACGCGCAATGATCGCGGAGTGCGACGTGCGGCCACCGGTCTCGGTGACGATACCGGCAACGTGGGCCTTATCGATCGTGGCGGTCATGGACGGCGTGAGGTCGTGCACGACAACGACGGTGTTCTCGGGCAGGACGGAGAGGTCGACGACCTCCTTGCCCAGCAGCTCGGCCAGAATACCGGTGCGGATGTCGGCGATGTCGGCCGCGCGCAGACGGAACATCTCGTCGTCCATGGACAGGAACATGTTCTCGAACATGGTCGAGGTGTCCATGAGCGCCTGCTCGGCGCAGGTACCGCCGTCAATGGCGGCGTTGATGGCGTCGGCCATGCCCGGGTCCTGAGCCAGGACAATGTGTCCGCTCATGATCTCGGCCTCGGCCTCGCCCACCGTCTCCTTCATGTGGTCGGCCTGAGCCTGGGTCTTCTCGCAGAAGACCGAAAGAGCGGACTGATAGCGCTCCTTCTCTGCTGCCGAATCAGCAACCTCGTGCGGCTCAAACGTCAAGTCGGGATCGACGGCGACCATGACGGTGCCGATACCGATGCCCTCGGAAGCGTTGACTCCCTGATACATTCCCATTCCTCTCTCCGTGTCATGTGATAAAGCGTTTTGCCATATCCATGACAAAAGAGCGCAGTTACCTTACAACAGGTCACTGCGCCCCCAAATATGAACTTAGTTGTTCAACATGCGACCCGTTTGAGTTCTACTCGCCAAGACCGCTCTTGATGAGCTCGATGGCAGCAGCCAGAGCCTCGGCCTCGTCAGCGCCGTCACACTTGACCTCGACCTCGGTGCCGCAGGGGATACCAGCAGCCATGAGGGCCATCGGGGACTTGCCGTTGACCTCCTTCTCGGGGGTGACGACCGTCACGTCACAGGCGTACTTGCCCATGGTGGAGGCGAACAGACCAGCCGGACGCATGTGCAGACCCTGAGGATTAACGAGGGTAGCCTTCTCAGAAACCATAGTTGACTCCTTTTTTGTGTTTAACCCCTGTCATGTATGTGGCAGGAGTCAGATTCACGACGTTGTTTATATTAACTCACATCAAACGGTTTTTCATTGTGTTTCAGACGAATTATTGGACAGATGTGTTTGTCGTCCGCTTGCTCGCCGGGCGGGGCGATTAAGTTTGCTGCTCTACAGTCCTGCGCAAGACGGAAAGCACATTAAGTGCTTTCCTTTGCGTGCGGAACTCGCGACAAACTTAATCGCCCCGCCCGGCGAGCAAGCTGCGGAAAATCGGTCGGTCCAGAGTTATGTCGGCTGAAAGGAATTCTGGCTGATGAACTGTTCGCGATAAAGACTCGATAGGTAGCCCCCTCTATACCCTTTTATAAGTTGCGGTGAAATAGGGGCTGAATTTGGGGTTGAATCGTTTAAACAGTCCCTATTTCACCGCAACTTATTTGGGGATGAAAAAGACGGAGACCCTGGGGAGGGACTCCGCCTTATATACAGGGGGCGATGTTATTCGCGGGCTGGGGGATTAGACCAGGCGGGCGTTGATCGTCTTGGCGATCTCGGCGGCGTCGGTGGAACCCTTGACGGTGGCACGGAAGCCCTCGTCCATGAGCGCCTCGGCGACCTTGGACAGGATCTTGAGGTGCGTAGTGCCGGCCTGGGCACCGGGGATGAGCAGGGCGATAGCCACGTTAACGGGAGCGCCGTCCATGGTGTCCCAACCGGTCACGCCGGACTCGTCCTTGACGACGATGACGGCAGCCTCGGTAATGGCGTCGGACTTGGCATGCGGGATGGCGAAGCCCTCCATCATGCCCGTGGTGCCCTCGGCTTCGCGGGCCAGGAAGGCGTTCATCACGGCGTCGGCGTCGCTGGCGATACCGGCCTTGACAGCCTGGTTGGAAACGAAGCTCAGAGCCTCGTCACGAGAAGCGAAGTCCTCGGCGACAAAGACGTTCTCGACCTTCACGAAGTCAGCAGCCTCGGCCTTGGGGGCCTCGACGGCAGCGGCCTTGGGGGCCTCAACCGGCTTGGTTGCAGGAGCGGGCTTCTGGTTCTTCTCGAAGTCGTACTTCTTGAAAGCCACGAACAGGATGCCACCGACCACGGCGCCGATGAGGATCGCGAGGACCCACAGCGGACCGTTCTCGACAACGGGCAGGACCAGGAAGCCGCCGTGAGGCGCCGGATCGTGAACGTTGAAGAAGATGGTCAAGATGGAAGCGATGGAAGAACCGAGCATCATGATGGGCATAACGGGCCAGATGTTCTTGGTCATGAACGGAATGGCGCCCTCGGTGATGTGGGTGCAACCAAGGATAAGGTTGACGATACCGGCGTCATGATCCTCCTGGCTGAAGTACTTCTTGCCGACAACGACGGCGAAGGTGGTGATCAGCGGCGGAACGATGCAAGCGGCGGAGACGGCAGCCATGAAGTTGGTGCCGAAGTTGTAGGTCTCGGTGCCGACGCCAGCTTCGAGAGCGGTACCGAGCAGGAAGGTGCCAGTAGCGTAAGCAGCCTTGTTGACCGGGCCGCCCATATCAAAGGCGCACATGCAGCCGATGGCCAGGCCAAGGATCACCGGACCGGAGTTACCGAGGCTCTGCAGGAAATCCATCATGCCCTGGTTAATGGCAGCCATGGGGCCGGAAATACCGAGCATGACCAGGCCGACGATGGCGGTAGAGCACAGCGGATACAGGAAGATTGCCTTCAGGCCATTAAGGCTCGCAGGAATTTTAGAGAAAACCTTCTCGAGCAGCAAGATGACATAACCAGCGAGGAAGCCGCCGACGATGCCGCCGAGGAAGCCGAAGCCCACGCCCGTGCCGCCAGCATCGATCATGTGTGTATCGGCGTTAACGGGCAGGCCCTGGATGGCGATCATACCGGCAACAAAGCCGGGAACGAGCGCCGGGCGCTTGCCGATGGACTCGGCGATGTAGGCGGAAAGCACGGGAACCATGAGGTTCATGGCAATGCCGCCGATGATCTTGAGCATAGCGGCGAAGCTGTTGTAGTCGGCAGCCGTCGAATCGAAGGACGTGATGCCCCACAGGAACGAAACGGCGGTCAGAACACCACCAGCAACGACGAAGACCAGCATGTGGCTGACGCCGTTCATGATGTGCTTATAGATGATGTGGCCGATGGACTCCTTCTCCTCGACCTCATCCTCGACATCGGCAGCAGCCGCAACCGTGTCGTCGCCCTTGGCGGCGAGTGCGCGGTCGATCAGCTTACCTGCAGCCTCGACGGACAGGGCCTTGGAAACACCAACGGAAACCATGGGCTTACCGGCGAAACGCTCCGCCTGGACATCCTTGTCGGCTGCGACGACGACGGCCTTGGCACCAGCGATCTCACTCTTGGTGAGCTCGTTCTCGACACCGACCTGGCCATGGGTCTCGACCTTAATGGTCAGACCGCGCTCGGCAGCTGCCTTCTCCAGCGCCTCCTTCGCCATGAAGGTGTGCGCGATACCGGTCGGGCAACCGGTGGCGGCGATGATGTCAAACTTAGCCATGTGTCCCTCCTTCTTGAGTACAGCGCCCGCGGGCGCTCCCCTACACGCGCTTCAATGCGCGTATTTCCACATCTGAAAGATACCAAGTCACCGCTTGTACGAGAAGAAATACAGCTCATTTCTCCGGTGAAAGGTTCTTTCATTACCGTAAACGGTCGATGAAAGTTTACCATCAACTATTGAAACGGCAAGGTGTATCTTGTATTTACCAATCCCCGTATACTAGAGCGGCACACAAAAAGCCAGCTTTTAATGCCAACCAGGAGTCAACCATGTCCGATAGCAGCAAAAGCGCACTCTCCCTTATTAGCACGCACAAGGGATACAGCGAGTCCGAGCAGCGCATTGTCGACTATATCCTAGAGCACCAGTCCGAGGCCCCGCGTCTGACAGCCGCCCAGCTTTCGCGCGCCGCTGCAACCTCCGAAGCAACCGTCTCGCGCTTCTGCCGCAAACTGGGTTTTGGCAGTTTTCGCAGTTTCCAGTTTTCACTAGCGCGCGATCTGGAAAGCCAGCGCAATGAAGGCCTCACCGACGAGGTCTCGCTCGACAATATGGAGCAGAGCCTCAAGAATATTCTCGCTGCCAAGGTCAGCGAACTCAATGCGACTATCGATGGCATTGATCACGACTCACTGACAGCCGTCGTGCACGCGTTTAAGAACGCAGGGGCTATCGAGTTTGCAGCCGTAGGCAACACCAACGCCGTCGCGCTCGACGCGACGTTTAAATTTTCGCAGCTGGGCCTTCGCTGTATGGCAAGCACCATCAGCGAGACCTCGATTGGTTTTGCGCTTACGCTGCGCCCTGGAGATGTCATCGTGCTGATCTCGAACTCCGGCAAGTCGCGTCGACTGAATCGCATGGCAAAAGCGGCTCGCGGCTGTGGCGCCACCGTTGTCGTCATCAGCAGCGACAGCAAGTCCCCGCTTGCTCGCCTGGCCGACTACACCTTTAATACTGTGAACCACGAGGCACTGCTCACCACGGGCGACTTTGCGTTCTCCAAGATGAGTGCCACGATGATCATCGAGGTTATCTACAACTTCCTGCTGCCCGAGATTGAAGACGCCCGCGAGCATATCAGCTACTACGAGGAGCTCATCCAGCCGGATAAGGTCGTTGAGTAAAACGCGTAGTGGGACAAAAATTTCAGTCAATTTTGTCCCACCAACACCGCTGATACGACCTAACCTCGAGCTTCTTCGAGCATCTGCTTCGCGTGGGCCAAGCTTGCCTCGGACTGATCGCCGCTCAGCATGCGGGCGATCTCTGCGGTGCGAGCATCCCCAGCCACCTCATCCAGATGCGTCTGGGGAACGTCGCCCGGTTCCTTGCTGACGACATAATGCTTGTCAGCCATGACGGCGACCTGCGCCAAGTGGGTTACGACAATCACCTGATGCGTAGCGGCGAGATCTGCCAGCACGCCCGCGAGCGCACGCGCCGTGGAGCCACCGACACCGGCATCGACCTCGTCAAACACCAGCGTATCGACACCGTCCGCGCTACCGAGGACAACCTTACTTGCCAACATGACGCGGCTGAGCTCGCCGCCCGACGCAATGCGGCGCAGGGGACGTGGAGTCAAACCGGCACCGCTGCGGTATAGCAGCTCGTAGCTCGAAGGACCAACGGGCGTCCACTCAGCACGGGGAAGATCACGCGACTCCCAGACGAGCTCGGCGCCGCCCATCTCCAGGCGAGCCATCTGGCGGCAAACCTCGTGGCAGAAGCGCGGGGCCGCCACATTGCGAGCGCGCTTAAGTGCCTTGGCAGCGGCAAACAACTCGTGCTCGGCGCTCCCGAGTGCCTCACGCGCCTTTCCGATCTGTTCATCGCCATCATCGACCAGGGACAGCAGCTCTTGCGAGCGATCGCGCATGGCAAAAACATCGTCCATGGTAGGACCCCACTGACGCAGCAGGCCCTTGAGGTCGGAATACCGCTCACGCATGCGAGCGAGCTCGCGCGGATCGAAGGCGACGCCATCGCGATAGGCACGAAGTTCGTTCGCGCAATCCTCAAGGGAGATACAGGCATCCGAAAGCAAATCGGCAATGTCGCCAAGTTTGCGATCGACGGAAGCCATACGGGAAAGTTCTGCCACGGCGCTGTTCACGGCATCGAGCGCTCCCCCTTCAGAGGCAAGCGATGCATGGGCATCATTAGCTGTGGCAACCAGCACCTCGGCATGTTCGGAGCGCGGCAGCAGTTCCTCGAGTTCCTCATACTCGCCCGGTTTGGGGTCGACCTCGCCGATACGCTCGAGCGCAAAGCGCGCTTCCTCGACGCGGCTCCCCTGCGCACGCGAGGTCTCTTCGACACGTCGAACCTCCTTAGCGGCAGCGCGCGAAGCCTTAAAGCAGGCGCGGTAGTGCTCGAGCGCCTCGAGTGCAGGGCGCCCTGCCCAGGCATCGACCATCGCAACATGATGCGCCGGATCGAGCAAGCGCTGGTGCTCGTGTTGGCCGCACAGATCCATCATCACGCCAACGCGCTCCGAAAGCTCGCGCACACTGGCGATGCGTCCGTCAATCTTCACTCGGCTGCGGCCCTCGGCAGAAAGACTGCGCTGCACGATGAAGCCCTCCGTGTCGTGCGGGCCGTCAAACAGGCGCGCCTCGACGCTCGCCAGCGCCTCGCCCTCGCGCACCATAGACGAATCCGCGCGCTCACCCAAAATAAGCTTGAGGGCCGAGAGCAGCGCGGTCTTGCCGGCACCGGTCTCGCCGGTCAGGACAGTCAGGCCGGCACTCGGCAGCAGCGTCGCCTCGCGAATGAGCGCAATGTTAGAAACCTGCAGCTCATCGATCATGACGGACTCCGTAGAATACGCGGCTCACCGAGTTATAGAAGCTCTCGGGGCCGTAATCCAGCAGCAGCACATCACCGGGCCCGCGACGCACCGCCACGCTCTCAACGGTGCCATCGCAAGTAATAAATTGTCCATCGATAGCGATCGCCGGAACGCTCGGACGGTCATCAGACATAAAGATTTCGACGACATCACTCGGCGAAGTCAAGAAGGCACGGGCCTGAATGGTGTGCGGCGCAATAGGTACGCAGACCATACCCGTATAGTCGGGGCTCACGATGGGGCCACCGGCACTGAGCGCGTACCCCGTAGAACCAGTCGCCGTGGACACGACCACGCCGTCGCCACGCAGTCGGTCGATATGGTGGCCCGACACCGTGATGTCGAACTCGACCATATCGGACAGCGGACCGCGGGTAAGCGCCATGTCGTTGAGGGCGAAGGTGCGCACGACATCCTTCGTACCGTCTTCGCGCACGGACACGATATCCGCGGCGATGGTGGCGCGACGGCTCACGTGCAGCTCGCCGGAAAGGGCGTCGCTCACGACCTGCAGAATGTCGCGCTCCTCGGGGCTCGCAGCAGTTAAAAAGCCCAGGTGACCATAGGAAAGACCGAGGATAGGAATCTCGCGATGGTTGAGGATGCGGGCAGCGCGCAGCAACGTACCGTCACCGCCGAGCGTAATGACCAGATCGGAGCCGTCAATATCAGGCGTGCTCTGAATCTTCGATCGCTGGTCGGCAGCCCATGCGACCTCATAGCCCTGGCGCGTCAGCCAAAGCTCGAGCATCAGGCCGCTCTCGACCGCCTCTTGCTTGTAGTAATTGGGAACCAGAAAGACCTTCATAGCGTTGCAGCTTTCTCGCTCAAAACCGATACCTGGGATTGCAGCACGTCTTGCGAGCGGTCGCCAGATTCAAATCTCGTGCCGTACAGGAAAAACTCAACGTTGCCCTTGGCACCATGAATGGGCGACACGCACACATCGACCGGGAACAGCCCCTTGGCAGCAAAGAGCTCAACCGCCGCCACGAGCGTATCGCGGCGCACGGCGGGATCGGTCACAATGCCGCCCTCGCCCACCAGCGCCGCCGGAGCCTCAAACTGCGGCTTTACGAGCGTGCAGAATGCACCCGTAGGCGCCAGGCACGCCAGTACCGCATCGATAATGTTCGCGATGCTGGTAAACGAGACATCACACACAGCCAGGTCGATGGCGCCGGCATAGCCAAGCTCAGGCAGCTGCGTCACGTTTGTGCGCTCATGCAGCGTCACGCGATCGTCCTGACGCAACGACCAATCGAACTGGGCGCGACCCACGTCCACAGAGACAACAGTCGCAGCTCCGCGCTTGAGCAGGCAATCGGTAAAACCGCCGGTAGAGCAGCCCACATCCAAACAGGCAAGGCCCGTCGGATTGATGCCAAACGCATCAAGCGCGCCTTCGAGCTTAAGACCGCCGCGGCCAACATAGGGAATACGCCCCTTCACGTGCAGCGGCAGCCCCGGCATCACCTTAAGACCCGGCGAAGTCAAGCGCTCGCCGCCACTCGAGACCAAGCCGGCCATAAGAGTGCGAAGGGCATCCGCGCGATCGGCGCAGATGCCCTGTGAAATCAGTTCGTCATCAAGACGCACGCGTTTCATGAATGCCATCAACCATTCGTATCCAGAGATGCGGCCTAGCTATCCTGGGATTCGTTTGCCGCATCCTCATCGTATTCCTGTTCGAGCTTATCGGCCTCACGCGGCGTCAACTCAAACTTGTCGACCATATCGACCGCGCGGGAGCCCAGCTCAATCGCCTCGTCAAACAGATCGAGCGAACGCTCCAAGGAGGTATCCTTGGAGCGAACGGTAGCGATGATCTGGTCCAGGCGATCCGAGATCTCATCGAAGTTGCGGACGGAACCCTCTGGCATGGCTACTCCTCGACGGAGTCGGCCTCGACGGCCTCAGCAGCGTCCGCATCCTCGGCAAGTACACCGGCGGCAGCCTGAGCGGCAGCGACCTTGGCGGCCGCCTCGGCAGCCTGCGCCTCCTCGCGAGCGCGATCTTCGGCCAGCAGCTCCTGGTACAGATCCTCACCCGGCAGCTCCTCGCTACGAGCGATCTTGCCCAGCACGCCGTTGACAAACGACGCGGACTGATCGGTGCCATAGGCCTTGGAAAGCTCGACGGCCTCGTTGATCACGATGGCGTCCGAGACCTCCTCGTCGGTGAGGAAGCGCATCTCGTAGACGGCGATACGCAGCAGGTTGCGGTCGGCGCCGGGCATGCGCATAAGATCCCAGTTCTTGGCGACGGCGCGCAGGGCACAGTCGATGCGATCGATATGCTCGTAGGCACCACGGCAAAGCTCGAGCGCATAGGGGTCGAGGGGGCCCTTCGAGATCAGGAAATCGCCCTCGAGGACGCGCTCGAGCGGGCTGTCCGTGGCCTCGGCCTGAAACAGCAGCTGCAGCGCCTGACTGCGGGCAAGCGTGCGCCCGCGATAAACCTTAAGGCTCAAAGGTTACTCCTTGGGGAAAACGAGGCCGTCAATGCAAACGTCGACGCGCTCGACCTCGACGCCCACCTGAGCATCGATGGCGGCGACCACGGCGGCGCGAACGGCCTCGGCGAGTTTCTTGAACGGATAGCCAAAGAACACCACGACACGCACGGTGAGTGCGAGCTTGTCGCCAACGACCTCGGCCTCGACCGCCGGCTCGGAAGCCGGGGCCTTGGACGAGAGCATCATGGAGACAAGATTAGTGGCAAGGTCCTTGACGCCAACGGAGGCGATGCCCTCGACATCGGACACGGCGCGCGAGACGATGGCGGTCAGAACATCGGGCGAAATGCCGATGCCGTCAATCTTGATTTCCTGGGGCATGAGTCCTCCTAGAGAAGTTGGTTGCTAGACGCGGGAGACGAACTTGCCGTCGCGGGTGTCAACCTTGATGACCTCGCCCTCGTTGAGGTACATGGGGACCTGGATGACAGCGCCGGTGTCGATCGTGGCCGGCTTGGTGGAACCCTGGACGGTGTCGCCCTTAAAGCCCGGGTCGGTTTGGACAATGGTGGTCTCGATGAACATCGGCGGGGTCACGCCCATGAGCTCATCGTCGGCGAAGAGCAGCTGGCAGATGTCGTTCTCGCGCAGCCACTTGGAGTTCTCGCCCACCATGTCCTCGGGAACGGGAACCTGCTCATAGGACTCGTTGTCCATGAAGATGTAGTCGGTGCCATCGTTGTAGAGGTACTGGAACTCACGGGTGGTGAGCATGACGCTCTCGAACTTGGTGCCGGCGTTGCAGGTGTTCTCGACGACGCGGCCGCTCTTGATGTCGCGGGTCTTGTAGCGCACAAACGCGCCGCCCTTGCCCGGCTTGACATGCTGGAACTCGACGATGGTGTAGACCTTGTCCTTGATGCGGAGACCGAGGCCGTTCTTGAAGTCGGCGGTAGAAATGGTAGGCATAGCGACCTTTCTTGTTATGGGCAGAACGCACAAGCGTCCAAATTACATACGATAGAAATTATACACTTGCAGGCGGCGCCTGCGGCGAGCGCATAAAAAGAGAACGCGGGGCGTCCGAATCGATCCGGACGCCCCGCCCCAAACTATCTACCGAAGTAGACTAGCAGTCGATAATGTGCAGGTCGTGCGGGGTCTTGGTGAAGGGCTCGTAGCCGTTCTCGGTGACCACGCCGTAGTCCTCCAGGCGCACGCCGCCCACGCCGGGCAGGTAGACGCCGGGCTCCATGGTGACAACCGAGCCGATCTCGATGGTGTTCTTACTGCGGTTGAAGTTGGGCAGCTCGTGGATGTCGATACCAACGCCGTGGCCCAGACCATGGTTGTAGTAATCGCCATAGCCGGCATCGCCGATGATCTTCTTAGAGAGCTTGAAGATGTCGTTGCCCTCGACGCCCGGATGGATGGCGGCGACGCACTCCTCGTGTGTACGGCGCACGAGCGCGTACAGGTCGAGCTGCTCCTGCGTGGGCTCGCCCATCACGACGGTGCGTGTCATGTCGGAGCGGTAATCGCAGTAGCCCGCGCCGTAATCCATAAGAACGAAATCGCCCTTCTCGATCACGCGGTCGCTCGGCACGGCATGCGGGTTGGCGGTGTTGGGACCGCTCGCCACGATGGAGCCGAAGGCCAGGCTGTCGGCGCCGTTGGCGAACATAAAGTTCTCGAGCTCGTTGCGAACCTGCTTCTCGGTCATACCAGGCTTAATAAAGCCGAGCATATGCTGGAAGGCGGCATCGGTGATCGACTGCGCATGGCGCATGAGCTCGATCTCCTCGGCATCCTTGATGGCGCGCATCTTGCGGATGTCGTCGTGCATCAGCGTTAGCATGCAGGCGACGGAACGGTCCTCCAGGCCGCGCTGAATACCCTGGTAGAAGTTAATCTGCATATCGTCTTCGACAGCGCAGACACGGCACTTGTTGGCTGCGATCTTGCCGGCGACCCAGCCGGGAATGGTACCCTCGTCCATGTCGTAGACCCAAGGGCTGCCGGCGGGCGTGTTCTCCTCAAAGCTGTTGAGGTAGCGCGAGTCGGTGTGGAACAGGCACTGGTCGACCGTAATAAACGCAGCGTGCGGGAACTCGAAGGTGTAGTCGAAGACGCCCTTCACGCCCGTAAGCCAACGAAGGTTGGCCTCGTCGCGCACCACGATGGCGTCGTAGCCACGCTCGGCCATCAGGGCACGGACACGCTCGATACGACCGGCAGGACCGGCAGCAAACTCAGACATGCAGATTCCTTTCTTGTTGTCTCTATATAGACGGGACGGGTCTCAACCGAACGACGAAATCGCATGCGATCCGCAACCGATTGAAAACCCGCCCCTCAACATGATACGAAAGACAATGGATGTCAATAAATCTTAGAGAAGTTCTTTGCGTGAAGCCAAGTAGGCGTGAGTATGGCGCTCAAGAACCTCGTCCTCAACGCTCGTTAGACGAATGGCGCCAAGTGCCGCGGGCAGCGGCAACATGCTGCGGTTCGAGCGAGCGAACTGCTGCTTGCGGAACTCCTCGATATATGCGGCAGGCTCCAGATCGAAGGCAAGTTCCTCGATACCAAAGTCCTCCAGGCAGTCATCGACCTCAAAGACGTAATCGATATCGAAGTCGCAGGCATCATGTGCTAGGCGCGCCTCAAAGCGCATGCCCTCGGATAACAGCTGATAGGCAGGAACCTGCGAAGCAGCATCGCCCAAGCAAGCGCGCAGAGTACGCTCCCCCGTCTTGCCAAAATCGAGCGCATGGCGGGCGCTCGGGTTCGTGGCCATCAGTACGTCCTTGCGGGCAGTCTGAGACCATTGAACTGCATTGACGAGCGCGACCTCCTCGCCCGCGAGAATCTCGGGAACGGTCTCAGTAAACTGATTCCAACGGGTCTTGCTGCTCGAAAGCATGGTACCAACAAGTACCACATAGCCGAGCTTGAGGTACTCGGGGTCCGCCTCGCGAACAAGGTCGAGGTCACACACGACCAAGCCCGGCTCAGGACGGAACGCGATAGCGGGAAGCGCATTCGACGACGAGGCGACGAGCGGCTTCATGGTCGTCGCGACCGTGAGCATGGCGTCGAACGTCGTCGGCAGCAACGCGCACTCGGTGCGGCCGCACCACTGATTGGCACACCAGCTAACAACCGAGCAGGTTGCGGCATCGCCAACGGCGACAACCAGATCGTCACAGGTAATGCCATTGGCAGTCAGGGCGCCAAAGATAGCATCGGCATCAGCAAGCGTGGCACCAGCAGGCGAAACCTCGAGGGGAAGCTGTGACATGACAAAACCGGCGTCGACCAGCGCATGCTCGACGACCTCACCAAAACGCTCGGATGTGGCGTCGTTCCAAACGACCATCGCGCGCTTAGGCTTGCCCACAGTCGAGGCAAACATGCGCGACAACTCATCGAACGCGCCCAATCCGACACGGACATCGACGCTGCGGTTTTGGAAATTGATCAGTTGACGACGAATCATAGCAGCCCACGCTCCAAAAGCATCTCGGCACAAAGGTAGGAAACGTCCTCGAAGGACTTGTTGCGAATATCAAGGGTAAGGTCGGCGGCCTGGCGATACAGCGGACGGCGATGCTCAAACAGGCGCGCAGCATGCTCGGGCGAACGGAAATCGGGGCGCGTGTCGGACCGACGAATCTGTCGAATCGAATCCTCGAAGTCGCCCTCGAGGTACACGCACGTACCCATTTCGTGCATCAGTTCAATATTCACCGGCGTTTCGACGATACCGCCCCCGCACGAAACCAACAGGCTGCGCTCGCTTTGGAGCGAACGGAGCGCCGAGGTCTCGAGCTCGCGAAAACGATCCTCGCCCTCGGTCTCAAAAATCTCGGTTACCGACTTGCCGCAACGGCGCACGACCAGACGGTCGGTATCGATAAAACGCCGCTTGAACATGGTGCCCACGTTGCGCGCAAGCGTCGACTTGCCCGCGCCCAAAAAGCCGATAAAGAAGATATGGTCGCAGCCGTGTTTGATGTGCTGGGACATGACGAGACCTATTCCTCGCAGGGAAGGTCGCGCAGGGCCCGGCGCTCAAAGATACGGAAGATCTGCGTATACCACAGGTCCTGCGTCGCCTGCGGCTTTACCAGGATGGTATCGACGCCGGCGAAGTTGCCGCTCCACACGTCCGTGTAGAGCTGATCACCGATCAGCACCGCCTCGCCGGCTGTGGCGCCGAGGCGCTTAAGGCCCGCCTTGAGGGCAAACGGCGCCGGCTTCATGGCGTGGCTGATGGCCTCGAGTCCCAGCTCGCGCGCAGAGCTCATGACCTGGTCGCGATGCCAGTTGTTGGACACCATGCACAGCTTAAAGCCTTTGGCGCGGGCGGCGTCGAGCCAAGCGGAAACCGCGGCGGGAACCTGCTCGGTGTCTCGCGGCACCAAGGTGTTATCGCGATCGAGCAGAATGGCGCGCTTGCCGTCGGCCCACAGGGTATTAAGGTCGATGCGATCGACCGAGGCAACGTAACGTTTGGGGCTAAAAATCCTCATACTAATTCCAAGACTGTTGATGCTCTTCGTAGGTTTGCGAGAAGTACTCCTCGTCCTGCGTAATGTAGAAATACAGGTCATCAGAGTCGGTCGGCTCAAGGGTGGCCTTGAGCGCCTCGAGCGACGGAGAGCAGATGGGCGTGGGCGGCAGGCCCTCATGCTTATAGGTGTTATACGGACTATCGCTCTGCAGGTCGTCGGCGGTAACCTCGCCACCGGTGACATACATCATAGTCGCATCGCTATTGAGATAGCGCAGGCCATCGAGCTTGCCGGCAAGGCGGTTGTAGAAAACCGAGGCCACATGCGCACGTTGATCGGCGTTGAGGCCCTCGCGCTCAACGATAGAGGCCAAGTTGACGATGTCGTAGTCGGACATCTCCACACCGTAGCGTTCCTTGATCTTGGCTTCGCAGCTCGCAAAGTCAAGCGACTTGTACTCGGTCTTAAACTGATCGAGCATAGCGCGAATCACGCCATCGGCCGTCGGCGAATCACCCAACGAATAGGTCTTGGGGAACAAGAAACCCTCGAGCGAGTCGTTAGCGGCGCCCTTAAGGAAGCTATAGTCGTCCACGTAGTTGGAGGCCTTGGCCTGGTTGAGGAAGTCTTCCTTAGAGATGCTGTCGTAGGCCTGGGCCACACGGTCGGCGACTTGATCGACCGTTAAGCCCTCAGGGATAGTCAGCGCATTGGAGCCCGCGTTGGGGCCTTCCATGAGCTGCTGAACAACCTTGGTCGCATCCATGAGTGTGGTGAACGAATAATCACCAGGCTTGAGCGACATATCGGCGTTGAGCTTTTTCACCGCCGCATAGTAATCCTTGGGATTTTCGACGATATGGTTCTCGGAGAGAATCGAGGCGATCGTATCGCCCGAAGCACCATCGGGAATGGTCACCGTAACCTGCTGACCAGCCGTAACCTTCGTATCCTCACCGGCAAAGAAACCCTTGACGGCCGGCACGACAAAGAAAGCGATCGCGGCAAGCGCCAACACGGCGACGACGCCACCGATAATCATAGGCACCGGGGAGCTTTTCTTTTGAGCACCGCGACGAGCATGCGTGTTGTAGCTCGAGCGGGTCGCCGGAGCAACGCCATGCGAACCACGAGCGTGATGCGAATGCGATTGGGGGGCCTGCGTTCGCTGGGTAGGTGCCTGCTGCTTAAAGCGGGTGCCGCCTGCAGGCTGGGCCGTACGAGCAGTGGGCTGCTGAGCCGCGTGAGAAGCCGAATGCTGAACCGAACGAGCAGAAGGCTGCTGACCCGTCCGTTGAACAGGTTGGGCCGAACGAGAGAGGGACTGCGCCGGGCGCGCGGCAGGCTGAGCTGCGCGCTGCGTCGGCTGTGCCGGACGCTGGCCAGGCTGGGCAGGGCGCGACGCCGGCTGCTGTGTACGATTCGGCTGGCGCGGATCGGAAGCACTAGGCATGCGAAACCTCCTCGTTTTTACGATCGAGCCACGTCTGCAAAAACAGGCTGGCGGCAATCATGTCGATCTTGCCCCTCATCTGCTTTTCGTTGAGTCCCTGCTCGCGCAGGATACGCTTGGCCTCTTGCGAGGACAGACGCTCGTCCTCAAACTCCAAAGGAAGATCGAGCTCGTCGGCAATCTTTTGCGCCACAGCGGCAACGCGCTCGGCCTGAGGGCCGGGCTCACCGGCCATGGTCAGGGGACGTCCGCTTACCAGGATGTCGGGCTCATAGTCCTCAACCAGGTAGCGGAACGTCTTGGCCATACCGGTGACCTCGGCAGCCGGAAGCACCTTGACAGGCATCGCCATCTTGCCATCACGGCTCGAGACGGCGATGCCAATCCTGGTCTCCCCTATGTCCAGCGCGAGCGCAACCACAGCGACTTCTTAGATTCTTAGGCGCCGAGCGCGGTCTTAGCGGCCGCAAGGGCATCGGCGATGCCGGCAGCATTCTTGCCACCAGCCTGGGCCATGTTGGGACGACCGCCACCGCGACCGTCGACCAGACCCGCGATCTGCTTGATCACGTTACCGGCGTGGAAACCGGCCTTGACGGCGTCATCGGAGCCGGCAGCGAGCAGGGCCGGAGTGCCCTTCTCAGTCACGCTGGCGACGACACAAGCGACAGGGCCGGCGACCTTCTGATGCACGGTATCCCATACGTTGCGCAGGTCGGCAGCCTCAAGGCCCTGGAGCTCAGCGACAACGAGCTTATAGCCGTCGAGCTCGACGGCGCCCTCGATGGCGCTGGAGATAGCGTCGGAGGAGCCACCGGTCAGAGCCTTCTTGAGCTTATTGGACGTCTCGCGCAGCTCGGCCTGCAGGTTCTCCACGCGGGCGGGAACCTCGTCTACGCGGCACTTGAGCGCAGCGGCGGCGGCGTCGACGAGCGCCAGGCGGTCGGCCATATAGTCGAGAGCACCCTTAGAGGTCACGGCCTCGATACGACGGACATTCGAGCCCGTAGAGGACTCGGAAATGATCTTGAACAGGCCAATCTCAGCAGTGTTGGCAGCGTGCGTGCCACCGCAGAGCTCGCGGGAGAACGGCTGGTCCTCGGCGCCCACGGAGACGACGCGGACGACATCGCCGTACTTCTCGCCAAACAGAGCGACAGCGCCGGCGGCCTTAGCCTCGTCAATGCCCATGACACGGGTCACGACCGGCTTGGAAGCGAAGATCTGCTGGTTGACCAGGTCCTCGACAGCCTTGAGCTGCTCAGAGGACAGAGCCTCGAAGTGCGTGAAGTCAAAGCGCAGGTGCTCGGGCGTCACCAGCGAGCCGGCCTGGGAGACGTGCTCGCCCAGGACCTGCTTAAGGGCGGCGTCGAGCAGGTGCGTGGCGGTGTGGCTGCGGCGCAAGAAGCCACGGCGCTCGGCGTCGAGCGCGGCGGTAACAGCGGCACCGACAGTCAGCGTGCCCTCGGCAACGTGGGCGACGTGAGCATACAGGCCGTTGTGGTTCTTGGTATCGGAAACGGTCAGCGAAACGCCCTCGGCGGAAAGCTCGCCGGCATCGCCCTGCTGGCCACCCATCTCGGCATAGAACGGGGTGCGGTCAAGCACGACCTCGACGTCCTCGCCGGCGGCAGCGGACTCGACGGACTCGCCGTT
Source organism: uncultured Collinsella sp. (assembly GCA_900544135.1). Classification (GTDB taxonomy): domain Bacteria; phylum Actinomycetota; class Coriobacteriia; order Coriobacteriales; family Coriobacteriaceae; genus Collinsella. The sequence continues at coordinate 16,773 of UQTU01000005.1, read as the reverse complement.
GCGCACGATGGCGACAACCTTGGCGCCCTCGATCACATCGTTGTCATAGCCGTCGAACTCGGTCGCTGCGACCTTGTCGGAAAGCTCGACCCACACGTCGTTGAAGCTGCCCCAGGCGTCGCCCTTGGCATTGGCGCGGGCGCGGGCCTTCTGGTCCTCCATGCAGGCAGTGAAGCCGTCCATGTCGACGTCGTGACCAGCGGTGCCGGCGATCTCGACGGTCAGGTCGATGGGGAAACCAAAGGTGTCGTGCAGCTTAAAGGCAACATCGCCCGGAAGCGCAGCACCCTCGGCAAGCGCTGCCAGGGCCTCATCCAGGTAGACGCGACCGTAGTCGAGCGTCGTGGAGAAGCGCTCCTCCTCGGAGGCGACGATACCCTTGACGAGCGCGACGTTCTTGAGCAGCTCAGGATAGGCCTCGCCCATCTGAGCGTTGACCTCGTCGATGAACTTAGTCAGGAAGGCGCCCTCGATGCCCAGCAGGCGACCGTGGAACACGGCGCGGCGGAGCAGGCGGCGAAGGACGTACTCGCGACCCTCGTTACCGGGCAGGATGCCGTCAGAGATCATGAAGTCGACGGCACGGGAGTGGTCGGCGATGATGCGAAGAGAACGGCTGGCGCCGGAGTAATCGTCGGCGTCATAGGTCTTGCCGCTGATCTCCTCGCCCAGCTTGATGAGGTGCTGCATCAGATCACCGTCGTAGTTAGCAGTCTTGTGCTGCATGATAGCGGCCATGCGCTCCAGGCCCATGCCCGTATCGAGGTTGCGGTGCGGCAGCTCCGGCATGGAGCCGTCCTCCTGACGGTCGTACTGGGTAAAGACGAGGTTCCAGAACTCAAGGAAGCGGTCGCAGTCGCAGCCGGGCTTGCAGTCGGCGCTGCCGCAGCCGACCTCCTCGCCCATATCAAAGTAGATCTCTGAGCACGGACCGCAGGGACCGGTGGGGCCAGCGGCCCAGAAGTTGTCGTCCTCGCCCAGGCGGGAGATGTGGTCCTCAGCAACGCCCAAAGAACGCCACACGTCGTGGGTCTCGTCGTCCTCGGTAAAGACGGTAAAGTACAGGCGGTCGAGCGGCAGCTTGAACTCCTTGGTGATGAGCTCAAAGGCCCAGGCGCAAGCCTGCTCCTTGGAGACGCCGCCAAAAGAGAAGTCGCCAAGCATCTCGAAGAAGGACAGGTGACGGCCGTCCTCGCCGATGCAATCGATGTCGTTGGTGCGGACGCACTTCTGGCAGGAAATCGCGCCGATCTCCTTCATGGTCTTCTTGCCCTGGTAGTACTCCTTAAACTGGTTCATGCCGGCGTTGGCAAGCAGCAGCGAAGGATCGTCGGGAACAAGAGACGAAGAAGGATAGAGCTTAAGACCGCGCTCCTCAAAGAAGTTGAGGAACTTGGAGCGGATCTCGGCCGTAGTCATTGACGGGTAGTCAGCACTCATAGAGGGAATCTCCTCGGTTTCACATCGAAACAGTTCAAACGTAACGATATTACCATCCCACCGCGCAAGTGCAAAAAAGAGGGCCGGCACAATGCCGGCCCTTCAGCGAAATTGCATGTTAGCGCGTATGAATATTAATCCGAATTACCCCGCTAGTTGTCATCATCGTCCATGGAGCCGTCGATGCCGGTTTTGGTGTCGTCGTCCGTATTGGAATCGTCATCCTTGGCGAAAGGGTTCTTGAAAAAGCCCGTCGCGTCGGGCTGAAGACCCGAGAGCTTAATCCAAGGATTATCGAGCTCGGGCTTGGGCAAAGCCTGGGCCTCGGGCGCAGTCTCGTTGCCGATGAGCTCGGACTCGTAAATGAAGGTGTCGTCGCCGAGCGCGTCGTAGGCGGCGACCGGGTTGCCATCGGCATCGCGGTACGGTGTGCCCTTAAACACGGCGCCGTCATAGGCCACAAGCTGGCGGCCGGTCTCATTCTCGAAGTAGAACACGAAGATACCTTTGAGGGCCGCACAAAGCGGGATGGCAATAATCATGCCGATGGGGCCCATGAGTGCCGAGCCAATAACGAGCGCCGTGAGGCTCATGATGGGATGCACCTGCACCGAGCTCTGCATAACCTTAGGCGAAATCACGTTATCGGTGACGTTTTGCGCGACCATCGTCACGACGAGCGTCCATAACGCCAACATGGGGCTGAACATGAAACCGAGCACTGTGGCGATTGCTGCGCTCACCCAAGGACCGACGACTGGAACCAAATGCATGATGCCGGTAAAGATAGCCATGAGCGCCGCATACGGATGGCCGATGATCATAAAACCGATAAAGGCGAGGAAACCACCGCAGATGGATGTCACGACCATACCGCGCATGTAGCCGCCGACAGAGCGAGAAAGGATGGCGACCATAAAGCGGTACGAGGTCTCCTTCTCCTGACCGATGATGGTGCAAATCTCGTGGTGCATGCGAGGGTAGTCGCAGGCCATCCAGTACGCAAGCACCAGACCAAGGAAGATCACGAACAACTGCGAGGCCGTATTGGTGATGAGCGGGAACACACCGCGGCCAAGCTCGGCAGCGATCTGAGACACGTACTTTGATGCCACAGTAACAAGCGACGAAAGATTATCGTCCAAATACTCCTTGAGCGGCGTGTTGTTGAGCGTCTTGGCATGCGAAATCATCTCGTTGAGATCGCCACCCGCAACACGAAGCTGCTCGGGCAGACGGCTCAGGACTTCCATGATCTGACCAAAGAGAATCGGCGACAAGATGCAAACGACACCGACGAGCACGGCAACAACAACAATAAGCGCGATAAGCGAACCGATGCCGCGATTCACGCCATGGTGCTCGAGCCAGTTGGTGATCGGGGACATCACAAAAGCAATGATGGAGCCGACGGCAAGAAACTCAATAACCGGTGCCAGGATGCCCATAAGGTTAAAGATGACAGCAGCAATAACAATGCAGCCGACAACAGCCCAAATGCGCAGCGTCAGAATGCGGGTGTCGCGCAGCACGCGATCGGTTTGTTGGGGGTGCTCACTCATGAACGAATCATCACTCCGTCGGGGTCGATCTTGTCCTGAATCTTCTTAAGCGTGCGGCGCAGCAGACGCGAAACCTGCACCTGAGAAATACCCAGCTTCTTGGCGATCTCGATCTGGGTCATGCCCTTCACAAAGCGCAGCTCGATCACCTCGCGCTCGCGCGGCGAGAAATCGCGGATGGCTTCCTCGATCACCAGGCGGTCATCGGTAAAGTCGAGCTCGTTGTCATCGTCGGCGTAACGGTCGAGAATCGACGGCGCATCGTCGGAATCGGACGCACCAGGAGCCTCGATGGGCACCGAGGTATAGGCCGAAGACGATTCCATAGCCTCGAGGACCTCATCGACAGTCACATCTAGATACTCAGCGATCTCCTCAACCTTGGGCGAACGCTGCAGCTCGTTGGTAAGTTTGTCAGTAGCCTGGTTGACCTTGGCCGAGAGCTCCTGCAGACGACGCGGTACGCGCACGCTCCAGCCCTTGTCGCGGAAATGGCGTTTGATCTCGCCCAGGATAGTGGGTGTCGCAAACGTCGTGAACTCGAGTCCGCGCTCGGGATCAAAACGGTCGATAGCCTTGAGCAAACCGAGATAGCCGACCTGCATGAGGTCGTCGAGCGGCTCGCCGCGATTCTTAAATTTGTTGGCAAGAAACCTTACCAGGTTCATATGGGACATGACGAGCTGCTCGCGGGCGTCCGGATCACCGGTCTCCTTGTAGCGACGAAACAGCTCGCGGGTTTTCTCCTTGTCCCAAGCGGTCTTGCCGCTCCGGGAACGTTCGGTCATATTAAATATCCGCCTTGAGGTCGAGGGAAAGCGTCAGGGGCGCCGCAGTCTTTTCGTAGGAGTCGCACACGCTCGCGAGGATGAGCTCGGCATACACAGCAGCCTGGTCGTCCTCGTCCACAGTCGCCTGATCGCCAAAGGTAAAGGTCATGCCAACGTGAGACTCGTCGACATCGAATTTGATCGAGATGTCGTCGGAATCAACGGCCGTGCAGCCAAAGATGAAGGCCTCCTCGGCAGCCATACGGATGTCCTCGATGCGATCGACGGACATGGAGCACAGTGCACCGACATTAGCCGCCGTCATACGCACAAGGCGAGCCAGACGCGGATCCCCGGCAACAGTCAGCGTGATGGGGCAAGTTGCTTCGCTACTCATCGCAGGACTCCTCGGAGGTCTCGGCGGACGTGTAGGTGTAATACTGGGCTGCTTTAGCAGCAGGCTTCTGTGCATCATCGTCACCAGCAGCGACATCGCCCCCGGCTTCGCCAATCAGGACGCGCTCGGTCGGCTGCTCGGCTTCGGCGGCAGCGGAAAGCTTGTGCTCGGCGTCGGCCGCGGGAACCTTTACCTTGTTAAAGAGTTTCTGAACGGCACCGGCCGCAGAATCGGTCACGCTCGACACAGCATTGCTAGCCTCGGCCATGCTGCCCGTAACCTCGGAAATGTCGCGAACCACGGCTTCGACCTCTACGAGATTGGAGGTAAGTGCGTCGACGGTGGTCTTGCTCGACTTGAGGAGCGGCTCAACCTGCGCCAGCGCGGGGGTGAGCTCATCGACGGCGCCATCGAGCTTTGCCACCACGGGCTGAGCCTCGGCGATGGTGTTATTGAGATCGCTTACGGTCTTGTCGAGCGAATCAACGACGTTGCGGGTCTTGCGCAGCGTGAGCGCGAGCTCGATAACAGCCCACACGCCGGCAACGGCGAGCAGAAGCAGGGCGATTTGAATGGGACTCATACAAGCCTCCCGAAGGAATTGAAATACAGACGCTGTTCATGGTACCCCAAAGAAGGGGAAAGATACCCAAAGGGAATGCGCGAGATGGCAACGACCTACTTGGGCGCATTGCCGCTACGGTCGCGCTCGCTTTGCTCTACACGCCACTCTTCCCAGCCGCGGCCGGCAGGCTGCCAAAACGCGCCGTGCTCAAGCCCCTCGGGCAAATAACGCTGATCGACCCAGCCTTCGGGATAATCATGCGGATACTTATACACGCCGTACTCGTCGCTGCCCGGGCGATGACGATCGCGCAGATAACTCGGCACCTCGCGAAGCCCACTTGAATGAATGTCGGCCAACGCCGCATCAATGGAAGACTCGCACGCGTTGGATTTAGGCGCCAGGCACACATAGAGCGCAGCCTGAGCCAGATTAATGCGGCACTCGGGATACCCAATGACCTCGGCAGACTTAAACGCGGCATGCGCCACCAAAAGCGCCTGCGGGTCGGCGTTGCCAACGTCCTCGGAAGCCTGGATCATAATGCGGCGAGCGATGAACTTGGGGTCCTCACCCGCATCGATCATGCGCGCAAGCCAATAGATCGTGGCATCGGGGTCGCTACCACGCATGGACTTAATAAACGCGCTGATGATGTCGTAGTGCATGTCACCGTTTTTGTCATACGAAAAACCACGGCGCGGGTTGGCAATCTTCACGTCATCCACGGTGATGGGATAGCGCTCCCCCGCCGCCGGCGCTGGCGTTCCCTCGGTATCGGGACGCGTGACGGCAATCTCGCTCGCAAGCTCGAGTGTCGTAAGCGCCGATCGAGCGTCACCTGCAGCCAGCGTGCAGATGGTCTTAACCGTATCCTCATCGGCAGAGAACTTGCCGTTCAGGCCCTGCGGCGCCTCGAGCGCACGCTCGATAAGTGTGGCGATATCCTCGTCCTTTAAGTGCTCAAGCTCCACCACGCGACCGCGCGAGAGCAACGCCGAGTTGACCTCAAAGTACGGATTCTCCGTCGTGGCGCCAATCATAATGACGGTACGGTTCTCGACTGTATGCAGCAGGGCATCCTGCTGCGACTTGGAAAAGCGGTGAATCTCGTCGATGAAAAGAATGGTGCGACGGTCGTACGTATTCAGACGCGTCTTTGCCTCGTCGATCACGCGACGCAGGTCCTTCACGGTACCCGTGACGGCGCTGACCTCGACAAACTCACTCTTGGTATGGTTGGCGATAATGTGGGCCAGCGTCGTCTTGCCCGTACCGGCCGGCCCGTACAGTATCACGCTCGAAAGCACATCGTGCTCGATTGCGGCACGCAACCACGAGCCCTTACCGACGGCCTTTTGCTGGCCCACATACTCGTCGAGCGAATTGGGGCGCATGCGCACCGCAAGCGGCGCATTCCGAAAGGAGCGCTCACGCGTCGAAGCAGAAAAAAGGTCGTCCATAGCCATCCCGTGCGTCAATCAAATACGTTTTCCACTAACAGTATACCGAATAAATACGAACTACCGTTCGTTAATATAAGTACGGTGCGGAAACTTCAATCCCGGGAAAAGCTTGCTCGTAAGTTCGCAGAAATAACCGTCCGTCATGCTAGCAATGTAATCCACGACCGCCTGGTCTTTATCGCCCTGCCAGGCATAGGTGCGATCGTAGTAGGAAAGCTGCTGCTCAATGCGAGAGATGTGGTGCTTAAAGATGTAAGAGGACTCGTCGCCTTCGTTTATATCCTGCAGGCAACGGTCGTAGAGCTTTTCAAAGGCCTCGCGCAGCTCCGCTTCGGAGTCGCCTTCGATGCCGCCCTTGCTATAGATCTTCTCGTAGTTCTCGCGCTTAGCGCGGCGGATTTCCTCAAACAAGCCCTCGCTCATCTCGATGCGCGGCTTGCCATAGCTGTGCTCAACAATATCGATGGAGGCGTGCGTGAGGATCCAGCTGTTGTATGCACCGCCCAGGCCATCGTCAAAGGCGTCGGGCGACAGCAGGCCCGCCGCAATGGCGTCTTGGCGATCGCGCCCAACGTAGGCGAGGATATCCGAGATGCGAACCACACAGCCCTCGAGCGTCATGGGACGCAGGTGCTCAATTGCGCTATAACCTGTGGCAATGCATTCCTCGACGGTTCGGTCGAACTGGTCAAAGGAACCCATGTCCGAAAGCTCAAAAGCACGCTGCTCGTACTCGCCGTTGTGGCACAGTACGCCGTCGAGCGTCTGGAGCGACACGTTGCGACCGTACAGTGCGTCGAACACGCGGGCGGATTGCACGTTATGGAAAAAATAGCGACCCGTGCGCTCGTGATAGATATCGTTGAGGAAACGCTCACCGGCATGGCCAAAGGGCGTGTGGCCCAAGTCGTGGCCTAAGCCAATTGCCTCGATCAGATCGCAGTTGAGCCCCAGAGCGCGTCCGATATCGCGAGCGATGCGCGAGACAAGCTGCACGTGCAGGCCGCGGCGCGACAGGTCATCGTTGCTGCGAAAACTGAAGACCTGCGTTTTACCTGCATAACGGGAGTATGCGGGCAGATGCAGAATCTTTTCGATATCGCGCATAAAGGATGGACGCATAAGCGTGCCCTCGTCTGCGGCACGATCGACACGTCGGATAACCTGGTCGTCACCACATCGATAGGGATTAACGACGCCCGAGGCGCGATCGGCAGCGATACGCTCGACCAGCTCGGGCGACAACGCCGCGGGAATGCGATCCATACGCGCCTTGATGGCGGCTGTCTGTTGATTGATTGCCATGGCATGCTCCTTAAAAAGGGCGCGCAAACGATTACAGCGTACTACCCACGACCTCGATTATGGCAAATATAGGCACCAAAAACGGCAGCAAAGGCAGGGAGCGCGATTTTGCAATGAGACAAGCGGCGGCAAGGGTCAGGAGCGCAACCGCAAACGCGACGACACCACCCAGGGGATCGAGGGTGCAAAGGGCAAAGAGCGCCTTGGCGTCCCCCATGCCAATGCCAGGGGCGTGGCGAACACGACGCCAGAGCGACTCAGTAAGCACAAGGGCAAGGTAGACGATAACCGCAAGACCAGCGTGGTCAAGGGCTGTGTTAACGCCCCTGTCGAGCCAAACGCCTGCAAGCGCAGCCACGGCACACGCGCCGGCAAGCTGATTGGGAAACCGTCGCTCACGGGCATCAATCGCCGCGCCGGCAAAGATGCAAATCCAAAACGGGATATAGAACATCGAACACCTCCTTGGGCAGCAGCTCAAACGCAAAAACCACCACAAAGGTGCCTATCCCCTTTGTGATGGTTTTGATCATGGTTATTTGGCGCCTTGCATGACCTCGTCGAGGGTAACACTCACGGCGTGCTGCGTCGGCACCCAGTCAACCTTCAAGAACAGAGCAGCCACCGTAATGGGGATATAACTGAACATAAAGATCGGGAAGGTAAACAGGTTAGTCACAAGACGCCACTTTTGCGCGCAGTGAATATGCTTGTACTCAAAGATGGTCGTGAGCAGTGCCAGGATAAAGAACGTCTGATACATCATGGCGAAGGTCAAAATGAGCGAAGCGGCGCACGCCTGCATCTCAACCTCGGTAGCCAAAAAGCCATGCGAAAGACCGCCCACGATGAGGAACGTCGCATTGGCGAGCATCGAGATCAACGATAGCAGCATGCCGGGCGCAATCGTCATGAACATGTCATAGGCGGCAAAGCGATGGTAACGAAAGGTCGATTTGACCAAGTGCTTACCGTAGGTAAAGAATACCTGGTAGAAGCCCTTAGTCCAGCGCATACGCTGTTTCCAGGACGCCTTAAACGTCACGGGCTGTTCGTCAAAGAACTCCGCCGGTGCATAGCCAATGCGAATGCCGTGGATGGCGCAGAACGTGGTGAACTGAATGTCCTCAGTCAGCGTGTGGAACTGCCAACCGTGCATGCCCTCGATAACACTGGCGGAGATGAGGTAGCCCGAACCTGAGACGGCGCAAGACGTCTTGCAGATGTTGCGCGCGTTGTTGAGAAAGCGCGCCTCGCGCAGATACCACGTAGCATTAGCCGCCGAGATCCACGAGCTGCCGAAGTTCTTGGAGTTACGATAGCTCGTGACCACATGAAAGCCCTGGTCAAAAGCATCGTTCATCTTGGATACGTAATCACGGGAGATAACGTTGTCGGCATCGAATATAAAGTAGCCCTCAAACGTGTCGGGATACTCGTTAAGGATGCGGTCGAAGCCAAAGTCCATGACCCAGCTCTTACCCTTGCGGGCCAGGTCGTTGCGCTCATAAACGATGGCGCCCGCCTCGCGCGCGAGCTGCGCGGTGTTGTCGGTGCAGGCGTCGGCAACGACAAAGACCTCGATGAGCTCGGACGGATAGTCCTGATCCTTGATGGAGCGAACGAGGTTGGCGATCACGGCCTCCTCGTTATGCGCAGCAATAAAGAAGGCATAGCGGTGGAGTTTTTTGGCCTTGGGAGGCGCGACCTCGCCACGAAGAGCGCCAATGACAAAGAAGACCACCTGGTATAGAAAGCAGACCGTGAGCAGCGTGACGACAATCTGGTTGAAGATCACGATGGGTGTGTTGGTTTGTAAAAAGGCGAGCATGCAGGCTCCCAGCAACGCGTTACGTAAACAATCGTATATCTTACCGCAGGCTTACCGAGTTCAAGAAACCACCTAATACTGGCTAGGCTTCGAGCAGACCGAGCTGCGGGACGATTTCGTCGCCGGCGGCAGTGCGGCCGAGCGAACGCGGGGCCAGATAGTCCAGAACCGCCGCAAGGTCCCACGGCAGTTCGTCACGGCACTCAATGCGCTCCCCCGTCGCGGGATGGTCGAATGCGACGCGCCAGGAATGAAGGAATTGCCTGGTCAGACCCTGATCGGCGCGCACATCGCACTTACCGTAGAGCGGATCGCCCACGCAGGCGTGGTTGATATGGCGCATATGCACGCGAATCTGATGCGTGCGACCGGTAAACAGGTGGCACTCGACAAGCGTGTAGCCGTCGTCGAAACGCGTGGAATCAAAGCGTTCAAGCACCTTGAAGGTCGTGATGGCCTGGCGCGCAAAGGGGTCATCGGAAACCGCCATCTTCACGCGGTCGCGTGTCGATCGGGCAATACCGGTGTTGATGGTGCCCTCGTCCATGGCGATGTGCCCGTGAACGAGCGTGATATAGCGACGGTCGAGCGTGCGCGTACGGATAAGATTTTGAAGTGCGCGCTGGGTGTCGTCGTCTTTTGCCGCGAGCATAAGGCCCGAGGTATCGCGATCCAAGCGATGCACGATGCCGGGGCGGTCCTCACCCTGCACGGTACCAAGATGATCGATACCGCAGTGGTAGACCAGAGCGTTTGCAAGGGTGCCGCTCTCGTGGCCATGGGCGGGATGGCACACCAGGCCGCGCTGCTTGGAGAGCACGATGAGGTAGTCGTCCTCGTAACGGATATCAAGGGGAATGGCCTCGGGAATCACATCAGTGGGATCGTGCGGCTCGGGCAGGTCGACCGAGATGCGGTCACCGGAGCGCACGGCATACTTTTTTGATAGGCAGGTCTCGCCGTTGACGGCAACGGCGCCGCCCTCGATCAAGTGCGCGCAGGCAGAGCGCGTGGGGCAGCCATCGTTGGCGCCCAGATAGGCGTCAAGACGCTGACCAGTGGAATCGTCGGCAACAAGAATATGGATGTCGGCCATTAACGCTCATTCCTTTCGCGAATCTTGCGGGCACGCTCCCCACGCTGCTTGGCTTTGCGTTTGGCGCGGGCCTCGTCACGGACGTTGAGCTCGGCGGTCGCATCGACCTCGCGAGCGGCGGGACTCAAGAACATGTAACCGATAAGAGCCAGCACGACACCGACCGTAATGCCAATATCGGCCACGTTAAAGACGGGGAAATCAATGAAGTTAGCGGCAATAAAATCAGTCACAAAGCCCATGGCCAGGCGATCAATCGCGTTGCCGACAGCACCGCCCGCGACCATGGCCATGCCCACAACCTCAAGACGAGCAAGCTGAGGCGCACGCAGCAAGTACACGGCAATGGCGACAATGACCGCAAGCGCCAGCACGGCGAACGCAACGCCATGGCCCTCGCCCATACTAAAGGCGGCTCCGATATTGCGAACAAACAGAAAGTCAATCACACCGGGGATAACGGTCATATGCAGGGCATCGCCCACGGCACGAACCGCAAGCTTGGTCAGCTGGTCAACAAGCAGCACAACAAGCGCTACCCCACCAGCAACACCTAACCGCCAACGCAAAGGCGGCGTCATATCCGCACCACGACCCAAAGAAATCCCCTACCCTCAAACCAATCGAATTCCGTTTAACGCAATTAATCATCTTATATTGTCACACGCAGGGCGCACGACATATCCACCAACGTTAGCGAAATAATCAGCATAAAACGAAAGCGACATTCCGAAAAACAGAATGCCGCTTGAATATGACACAGGTAGTCGTTGGGGACGTTCTTGTTTGACTAGTCGTTTAAGAACGTCCCCAACGACTAGGTCCATAGAAACGCCGCATTACCGTCGCCAACAGCGAAAACGTCCCTAAGCGAGCAAGGTGACGTGAAAGAGGAGGGAAGCGTACTTTGGTACGCGACCGACGATTGAACGTCAGATTGCCGCTTAGGGGCGTTTGCAGCGTCGGTAGGTTACGGCGTTCTACGAACGCCGTAACCTACAGCGCATCAGCGCAGCGCTTACAGATATGCGCGTGGCCGTTGTACTCGCCGACGGTGGTGCGATAGTTCCAGCAACGGTCGCAGCACTCGCCCTCGGCAGCCTCAATGGCAACGGAGAGCTCCTCGCCCTGGGTCAGCTCAACATCGGAGACGATGTAGAACTCGGCCAGGTCGACGGCCTTGTCGCCGGTCAGCAGCGCATACATCTCGGCGGGAACGACCGCCTTGACGCGGACCTGTTGGCTCTTGGTGAAGGTGCCGGCAGAGCGGGCATCCTCAAGGGCCTTGGTCACGGCGCTACGGAGCTCGAGCGAAGCCTCGAGCACGCCCTCGAACTCATTGGCCTCGTCGACCGTGATGGGCGACTTGTACCAATCGAGCAGCGCGGCGTACTTCTGATGATCGACGCAGCCGGCGGGCGCATAGGCCATGGCCTCATCGACGGTGTAGGACAGGATCGGCTGCAGATCGCGAATGAGCATCGAGAAGAGCTCGGCGAGCACGGTCTGGGCGCTGCGGCGCTCGAGCGAGCCGGGCTTTTCGCAGTACAGACGGTCCTTCAGGGCGTCGAGGTACACGTTGGAAAGCTCGGTAACAACAAAGTCGTAGAGCGCACGGTAGGCGCGCGGGAACTCGTAGCTGGCGTAGGCATCGTCGACCTCGGCCTGGACCTGGGTCAGGCGGGCAACCATGAGCTTGTCGAGCGGCAGCAGGTCGGCAAAGGCGACGCCGTCGGTCTCGGGCTCAAACTGACCCTCGAGCTCGGAGAGCAGGAAGCGCAGCGTGTTGCGGAAACGACGGTAGGCATCGGACGTACGGGCAAGAATCTCGTGGTCGATGGACACGTCGGAGCTGGTGTCGACGGAGGCAACCCACAGGCGGATGATGTCGGCACCCATCTCGTCGCAGACCTTGTTGGGGTCGATGACGTTGCCGAGCGACTTGGACATCTTGCGGCCCTGGCCGTCGAGCGTGAAGCCCTGCGAGACGACAGCCTTGTACGGAGCGTGGCCGTTGGCACCCACCGAGGTGAGCAGCGAGCTCTGGAACCAACCACGATGCTGGTCGGAGCCCTCGAGGTACACGTCCGCCGGGTACTCAAGCTCGGGGCGATACTCGCAGACGGCCTTCCAGGACACGCCGGAATCCCACCACACGTCGAGAATGTCCTTATCGGCCTTGAGGCGATGGCCGCCGCACTTGGGGCAGACGCAGGCCTCGCCCAGGTAGCTCTCGGGAGCGTCGGTGAACCAGGCGTCGGAGCCTTTCTCGTGGAAGAGCTTGATGACGGCGTCGAGCGTGGCGTCATTCATGACCTTCTCGCCGCAGTCGGCGCAGGTGTAGCTGGGGATAGGCACGCCCCAGTTGCGCTGACGGCTGATGCACCAGTCGGGACGCTGCTCGACCATGGCGCCGATGCGGTTTGCCGCGTGGGCCGGATACCACTTGACGTTCTCGCGGACCTCTTTGCCAGCCTGCTCGCGCAAACCGGTCTTGTCCATCGAGACAAACCACTGGTCGGTAGCACGGAAGAGCACCGGGTGCTTGCAGCGCCAGCAGTGCGGATAACTGTGCGTGATCTTCTTCTCGAGGACCAGGGTGCCGCGCTCGCGCAGGAACTCGATGATGTGCGGGTTGGCCTCGTCGGTATCCATGCCGCTGAAGGGACCGCCGGTGCCAAACTCCTCGCCGGTGTAGAACTTGCCGTCGTCATCGACCGGCATGCAGATGTCGGTGATGCCCTCCTTGAGGCAGGCAAAGTAGTCGTCGACGCCGTGGCCGGGCGAGTTGTGGACGATACCGGTACCGTCATCGACACCGACGTAATCGGCCAGCAGCGCCACGCCCTCAACACCATCAAAGATCGGCTGCTTGTAGTGGATGTGGTGGAAGGTCTCGGCAGGAACCACGTAGGGCTTGCCGTCGACCATAACCGGGGTGTACTCCCAGCCAAACTCCTCGCAGCACTTGGGAGCCAGGTCCTCGAGCATGACCTCGGCACGACCCTCGTGCTCAACGGCGACATAGGCGGCGCCGGGCTTAAGGGAAACGGCCTGGTCGGAGGGGATGGTCCACGGCGTGGTCGTCCAGATGATAAAGTCGACCGGGCCGTCGAAGTTCTCGAGGCCGGCGGGCTTGGAAGTCATCTCGAAGCGCACGAAAATGGAGGGGCTCGTCTCGTCAGAGTACTCAATCTCGGCCTCGGCGAGTGCGGTGTGGCAGTGCTTACACCAGTGGACGGGCTTGTGGCCGCGATAGATCATGCCCTTGTCGAACATAGCCTTGAAGACCTCGATGTCGGCGGCGTCATGCTGGTGATAGAGGGTCAGATACGGGTTGTCCCAATCGCCGAGCACGCCCAGGCGACGGAAGCCGACCTTCTGCAGCTCGATGTTCTCGACAGCGAACTTATTGCAAAGCTCGCGGATCTTAGCCGTGGAGGTCTGGTTGAACTTCTCGGTGCCGAGCTTCTCCTCGACCTTGTGCTCAATCGGCTGACCGTGGCAGTCCCAACCGGGGACATAGGGAACCTCATAGCCCTGCATCATCCAGTAGCGGTTGATCATGTCCTTGGAGATCTTGTTCATGGCATGGCCGATGTGGATCGGGCCGTTGGCGTACGGAGGGCCGTCGTGCAGCACGAACTTCTTATGCCCCTCGTTCTTCTTTAGAACTTGCTCGTAGACCTTGTTGTCCTGCCAGTCCTTGAGTCGCTTGGGCTCGGACTTGGAAAGACCGGCACGCATGGGAAATCCGGTTTTGGGCAGATTCATCGTCTGCTTGTACTCGTTTGCCACGGTACCCCTTTCATGTCGTGGGCGCGCACGCCCTCTGGGCACCAAAAAAGCGCCCGTCCCTACAAGCTGGGACGAAGCGCCATAAAACAGGCAGTCTGCCCGTAAAAGCTCTTCGCTTAACCACCCAGCTTAGATGCCCTCGCCCGCGTATTCGCGCGCTCGCATCCGTTACTCGGCTGGCCTGTATCGACGGCCATCTCGGCGATGTCTACTAAGACGAACCTGCGCGGCACGTCCGTTGGGATCGCAGCTCCGGGGTGATTTTCATCGGTCGCATGCACGGGTTCTCAGCGCTCCCCGCTCTCTGTGGCATGCGGACGGCCGACTACTCGTCCCCATCAACGCTTATGCGGAGAATGCTAGCACGTTCCACGCCGACGAAAAACCCTCAACACTGGTTTTATACGTTCGAAATTTCTCGCGGCTGTGGACCTTCTCTTGGAGCAAAATACCTGAAAGCACTTTATCGAACGAAAGAAGGTTGCTATGCGCACGATTGGAATGAGCGACTACACCGTTGGCGAGGATTGCTTTGACGAGCTGCCCACCGCACTGGCGGAGTACGGAGCGACCAAGGTCGCGATCATCGGTGGCAAGCGGGCACTGGCCGCAGCACTTCCCGGTATCGAAGCTGCGCTAGCGGGTACCGACGTCGAGATTCTGGAGACGCGCGTCTACGGCACCAACAGTACGCGCGCCAATATCGCCAAGGTCGTAAACTCCCCCGCCTGCCAGGAAGCCGACGTGCTCATTGCTTGCGGCGGCGGCAAGGCGCTCGATACCGTCAAGACGGCGGCCATCGAGCTCAAGAAGATCGTCTTTACCGTACCGACGATCTGCTCCAACTGCTCGGCCGCGACCGCCATTGCCGTTGTCTACAACGACGACGGCTCGCTCGAGGGCTATTCGTACCCCAACCGACCCGCGCACATCTTCATCAATCCCAAGATCATCGCCGAGGCTCCGGCGGAGTACTTCTGGGCTGGCGTGGGCGATGCCCTGTCCAAGCAGCCCGAGGTCGAGTACGCCACGAGCGCCGGTAATTTGGAGCACACCGCCGGTCTTGGCCTGGCGCTCGCCCACACCTGCTCCGAGCCGCTGTTTACCTACGGCGTCCAGGGTCTTGAGGACGTACGCCAGAACCAGTCGACCGAAGCCGTCAAACAGATCGCGCTCGACATCGTAGTCAACACGGGCTACGTTTCCAACCTGACCAACCAGAACGATTACTACTACAACTCGAGCGTAGCGCACGCGTTCTACAACGCCACCTGCAGCATTCCACGCGAGGGCTCCTACCTACACGGCGAGGTCGTGAGCCTGGGCGTGCTGGTGCTGTTTGCCTATACGGGCGATACCGAGAACCTCGAGCGCTACGCCGCCTTTAACAAGCAGATGGGGCTACCCGTGACGCTTGAGCAGGTCGGGCTTTCCGAGGCCGATATCCCTGCCCTGTGCGAGCACGCGCACGCCACCAACGAGTGGAAGCAGGGCAACCCGGAGCCCTTCACCGACGAAAAGTTCGCCGCCGCCATAAAGGCTGCCAACACCTACGGTCACACGCTCTAGGCCTAACCCAAAACCACCACAAAGGGGACAATGAACTGCCTCCAATTTCTTGGACATCGGGAAATGGGAGGTTTTCCATGAGTATAGACCTCAGGGTGAAGCATGACCTGGAGTCCAGGAGGCGGGCCGTCGAGCTCTTCGACGCCGGCGTCGGCTGCAAACCGGCGGCCGAGGCCCTGTCCGTCCCCCGCGAGACCGTGAGAGAATGGCAGTGGGTATACCGGGCGTTCGGAAGCGAGGCGCTGCTGTCCATGGGCGGGAAACAATCCAGGTACACATTCGAGCAGAGGGTCGCCGCGGCATCGGCCGTGGTCGACGGCGGGATGGCGAAGACCGACGCCATGGCCGAGTTCGGGATCAGGTCGAAGTCCCCGCTGGAGCGCTGGTGCAGGCTCTACCGCGAGGGCGGCGCCGAGGCGCTGCGGCCCGGACCGAAGGGCAGGCCGAGGGGGTCGAGGTCGAAACCCCGGGCCCGCACCCGCGAGCAGGAGCTCGAGGAGCGCTGCCGCAGGCTCGAGGCCGAGGTCGCCTACCTAAAAAAATTGCGCGCCCTGGTCGAGCGGGACGGGCTCTGACCAGGGCGGCGGCCGAGGCGGTGGGGGCGCTGAGGGCGGAGGGGCACTCCCTGCGCCACCTGCTGGAGTGCTCGGGGCTCAGGAGGTCGACCTACTACTACGCGCTGGCGCACCCGCGGAGGCCGACCAGGCCCGAGCTGCGCGACGCCGCGGCCGAGATATTCTCGCGCACCGCCAACGGCTGCGGGCACCGGCAGATAGCCATGTGCCTGCGCGCCGAGCTGGGCGCGGTCGTGGCCGACAAGACCGTGCTCAAGATGATGCGCGAGATGGGCATCCGGTGCGGGATACGCCGCCGGGGCTCCCGCCGCCGGTACAGCTCTGTTAGCGTCAATATATTTTTCACCATTTTCACCAACGTATTTTCGCCAATCGCGCCAACGCGGATGCGCCGGATTC
>UQTU01000004.1 GCA_900544135.1 uncultured Collinsella sp. | reverse complement strand
ATCCGGCGCATCCGCGTTGGCGCGATTGGCGAAAATACGTTGGTGAAAATGGTGAAAAATATATTGACGCTAACACCTCCCTCGTCTCGTCGGCCGCCTCGACCTCGTTCCTCAGCGCCGCAAGCGCCCGGATGCCTCCGTCGTCGGCGGGCCGGACCTTGTCGAGCCGCCTGAGGAAGCCGTACGTCCAGTACCTCCGGGGGTTTCCGGCCGGCGTCGTGCCGCCGTAGGCGTAGCCACGGCGGGCCAGGAACGCCAGGAGCCGCTGCTTCGCCGCCGCGAGCCTCGCGGTCGCGGCGTCGTGGGCGGCGGCGAGGTCCCTGAGCCCCTCGATCTCGGGGGACGGCACCCATACCGGGGAGATATCGTGCGACAGTATCGCCTTGGCCATCCTGGCCGCGTCGTTGCGGTCGTTCTTGGACGAGAGGTCTGCCGCCGACCTCGGGACCTTGGAGACGGCCGCGACGACGCAGTCGACGCCGAGCCCGGAGAGCTCCCTCTGCGGGGCGAAGCCGAGGTAGCCGCTCTCGTAGGCGGCGAGCGACGGGCCGGGGAAGCCCGACATCCACTCCGCGACCTCGCCCCAGGGGTTGCCGCGGAACCTCCTCGTCACGGCCTCGCCCGTCTCCGCGTCGAGCGCGCAGACGGTGGTGGACCTGAGGTGTACGTCCATTCCGAAGGCGGTAGAATATCTAGGCACGGGAGCCTCCCAACCTCGTTGCGGCGCGGCTGCGCCTCTGGCACTTCAACAACATTGTCGCAGCCCCGACCCGCGGTCACGAGCGGGGGCTCCTGTCGTTTCCGTGCCCCTGGATTGGGTCATAGTGTCTGACTTATGCTCAACCTACGATAATTCCAAACTGGGTGAGTTACTCACTGTAGCGGGTGGCGATGGCAGCTTGTACCATTCCGGCGCTCATGAGGTAGGTCACCAGGAAGTAGCCGCCGTAGGCCGCCAGGAAAATCGCGCAGGTGAGGCCCACGGTGGCGCCGATGCTCATATCGCCGAATACGCTCACCAGCTCGATGATCACCTTGAGCGCCACAAAGGAGTGCGCCAGACCCACTGCCAGCGGGAACAGGAAGAACACCGCTTGCTGCGCCATCGCCGAATGGCGAATCTGGCGGTCGTCACAGCCGATCTGCGCCAGCACGCGATAGCTGCGGCTTCCGTCGGCCACATTGGAGAGCTGCTGGATCGACAGAATTGCCGCACATGCAACGACCAGTACAAAGCCAATATAGATGGCTAGATAGCTAATCATGCCGTTCATCTGCGCCGCCTGCGTATAGATCTCGGAGCGTGTCATGAAGATTCCCCACGACCCCGGCTCCTTGCCGTCAACGAGCAGATTGTCGAGCATGGTGTATTTAATGCTCTCGTCTGCCTTGGTCACATCCATCCCCTGCTTGTAGTTAACGAGCAGATTACTGGAATACGGCTGCAGGTTAAGCTGGGACAGCAGCTCGTCGGCTACGACCACGGTACCGGGATTGCTGCCGAGTGCCGAGTTGGCGATGGCAGCCGTGTCCTCGTCCGACTTATCGGTTGCGGGCTTGAGCGTATGTCCGCCCAAGGTGAGGGTATGGCCCCCAGCCATGTACTTAGTGTACAGGTCGCCCAACTCGCCGCCCATATCGCACGTAAGCAAGTACTGGTCGCGGCCAATGCTCACCGGCTCCTCGCCCATCATCTGGCGCAGTTTGTTGTACTGGCTCGCCGGCGTCACAAACAGGCCCATATCATCGGCATTGCTACCCTCGAGCGCCTTGGGGAGCTTTTCGCCCATGGCCTTGCACATCTCGCCCGCCGTCACCGAAGGATCCGAGCCGCCAAGCGTATAGCTCAGATACGAATCAATCTGCACATGCTCGCCGGCAACATCGGCGATATTGACCTTCTTTCCGGCCTCGTTGCCATTATCTGCCGACTTGCCCTTGATACTTTCCGCAACGTTATCAGAATCGATACGGTCACCGTGCCATGCAGAGTACAAATCGACCGTTGCGTCTGCCAGCACCATGCGATCGGCCTCGGAAGGATTGACATACTCCTTGTAGTAGTCGAGCCTATCGGACGCGTAATAGATATACGTCTGCGACATATCCGCCGGCGTATAGCGCTCCAGGTTCTCGTTCATCACGTTGGCGATCGACATGCCGCAGGTCACCGAGGTAATGGCCAGAAACAGGATCATCGCGATAACGCCCATCGAAAAGCACACCGTGTTGACCTTGGCCGCAAGCTGGCGCACGGTAAACATATTGAGGCCGCGCCAATAGACGCTGCGCAGGCTCTGCAGCAGCTTGATGAGCATGCCCGAAAGTCCCCAAAATAGGGCAAAGGTACCCACCGTAACCATGGCCGTGGTGATACCGAACTGGTTCATGGCCTCCTGCAGCTTACCCTCCGTCGCGGTGAGCGGGAACCCATCGCGCAACAGGCGGTAATAGGCCACGCCCACCAGCACCACGCCCACGACAAAGATGGCGATCGCAATCCAGGGGTTGCGCGTCTTGATGCTCTCGTTGCGCCGCTCGGCGCCCATAAGCTCGATGAGCTTGGTACGGCGCACGGCGCGAAGGTTCAGCAGTAGCGTAAGCACAAACATCACGAGCATGCAGGCAAGGGTCAGGTTGAACGCATGCACCGAGAAAAAGAAGTGGAAATTAGCGATCTGTGTCTTAAAGAGCGAGGCCGTAAAGAATGTCATGAGCTGGGAGAGCCCCACGCCCAGCACAATGCCGGCGACAAAGGCGCCGACCGAAACGATCACGGTCTCGAGCGCCATGATCGTGGCGACGCGCCCGCGGCGCATGCCGAGCACCTGGTACAGGCCGAACTCCTTTTTGCGGCGCTTCATGATGAAGTTGTTGGCATACACCATCAGAAAGGCCATGACGCCGGCCAAAAAGTACGTCAGGTAACCGAGCATGCTGCCCATGAGCTCGGACAGTCCCTCCTCCTTGATGCCGGCAATGTCGACCTGCATCGAGACGGTATTGAAGGCATAGAAGACCGTGACACCCAGGGTGAGCGTCAGCAAGTAGACAAGGTAGTCGCGGCCGGCGCGGCGGACGTTGCCCCAAGCGAGTTTACAGAGCATCGGAGCCCTCACCGCCCATCATGGCAACGACCTCCATAATGCGGTCGAAGAACTCTCGGCGGTCGGTGTCGCCGCGGCGCAGCTCGGTGAAGATCTTGCCGTCGCGGATAAACAGCACACGGCTCGTGTAGCTGGCGGCAAAGCTGTCGTGCGTGACCATGAGCACGGTGGCGCGCAGGCGGCGGTTGAGGGCCTCTAGGCTCTCGAGCAACAGGCGGGCGCTTTTGGAGTCGAGGGCGCCGGTAGGCTCGTCGGCCATGATCATGGTGGGGTCGGTGACGAGCGCGCGAGCCGCGGCAACGCGCTGCTGCTGGCCGCCGGACATCTGGTAGGGATACTTGTCGAGCACCTGACTGATGGACAGGCGCGCTGCCACATCCTGCACGCGGGTCGAGATCTCTGCCGAGTTTGTGCGGGCAATGGTGAGCGGCAGGGCGATGTTCTCGCGTGCCGTGAGCGTATCGAGCAGGTTGGAGTCCTGGAAGATAAAGCCGAGCTCCTCGCGGCGAAACTGCGAGAGCTTGGCCTGCTTCATGCGCGTCACGTCCTGCCCGTTGATGCGGATCGTGCCGCTCGTGGCGCTATCGATGGTCGACACGCAGTTGAGCAACGTCGACTTGCCCGAGCCCGAAGCGCCCATGATGCCCACGAACTCACCGCGGTTGACGGTAAAGCTGACGTCGTTGAGCGCGCGGGTCACGTTGCCCAGCGCCCCATATACCTTTTCGAGATGCGCGACCTCCAGTACCGGGGTCGCCATGTGCGTGGTTTGCATACCGAGTCCTTTCTTGCGATTAGTCTACGGCATCTATAGTCGCAAGAAGACGAGTCGGCTACCATCGATATGGCTTACGCTTGCCTTACCGTTGTGTAAGGTACGGATAGCTACCCTGCCACGTGTTGATGTTGAGAGAGGACTCCTGTTGAAGACTGTTCATGTTGCCGCTGGGATCATTCGCAAGGAAGGATCTGACGAGCTGCTTGCCGTGCAGCGCGGCTATGGCGACATGCAGGGACTTTGGGAGTTTCCCGGTGGCAAGCTCATGCGCGGCGAGACGCCCGAGGACGCCGTACGCCGCGAGCTCATGGAAGAGCTGCGGGTCAAAGTCACCAACCTGCGCGATTTCTACACCGTTGAGTATGACTACCCCGATTTTCATCTCTCGATGGAGTGTTACTACTGCTCGCTCGCCGATGAATCCGCTGAGCCTCAGAAGCACGACCGCCAGCTCGATATCCGCTGGATTCCACGCACCTCGCTTGCCACGGTGAAATGGATGCCCGCCGACAAGGGGCTTATCGATGCCCTGATTGAGCTGAAGGAAGATCGGCTTAAGGTCAACAGCACTGCCAAAGATGCCGAGGCCGCCACGACCGAACGCCCCGTCGCCAAGCCCAAGCGCGCACCTAAGCGCCGCAGCAATAAGCGTCCCAAGCCCAGCCTACTCGACGGCATCGATACCTCCGACCTCTCCGCCGACGAGCGCGAACTGGTGCGCCGTCGCGCCGCCATCAAAAAGTCCATGAAGGGCAACAAGCGTGCCAACACCAAGCCCGAGCTGCTCGTACGACAACGCCTACGGGCCGCGGGCCTTACGGGTTATCGCTTGGAATGGAAGGTTCCCGGCAAGCCCGACATCGCCTTTCCCGGGCGCAAGATCGCCATCTTCGTCAACGGCTGCTTTTGGCATCGCTGCCCTAAGTGCAATCCGAGCCAGCCCAAGCGCAATGTTGAGTTTTGGGAGGCAAAGTTCCGCCGCAACGTCGAGCGCGACCGCGCTGCCGTGGCAGCACTCACTCAAATGGGCTGGACATCCATAACCATCTGGGAATGCGAGCTCAAAAAAGACTGCATCGACGCCACCATGGAAAAGGTCATCGAGCAGGTGCGCGCCGCAGAGCCGCAGCGCTAGGAACGAGCCGCCCACACGCCTCACACAGGCGAGCCATATCCGCGTCACAAACCTTAGAAAGTCCTTAAGCTCAAAACCTTTCAAGAGTGTTACTCGATACCTCTGACCTGCAGTTTCATCGTAACACCAAACCAGGTTAAGCCTTTCTTTAGCGCTTCTTTGCAGCAGCCGCGGCATAATACTGCCAACGCACAGGACCTAGCAGCACACCCCGTGCGCAACCTTTTGGTGGACATCGAGGAGGCCGCATAAGCATGCATTCTTCCAATGCCGTAACACGGCAGCCATCCCTAAAACATGCAGACCTTTTCTCCTTCCCCCCGACACAGAGAGACGGCCTCCTCGACTCCCCCACCACAAAAGCCAAACGCTCGACCAACCAGAGGCACAACTTGCGAGCATCGTTCGAAAAGCTCCAAGCATCCCTAGACAAGGCGTTCCCCGAACAGGCAAGAGCAATCTAAGCCCATCGCGCTTTATACTGATGCCATGCGAAACATGGATCACATAGAATTGCACCGCGGAGGACGCGAGGAAGCGTTTCCCGAGACCGCCGAAGACTGGCCCTATATTGCCGAACGCGCAGAATTCGCTCGCTATCCGGGCAATTCCGTCCCCTGGCACTGGCATTCCGAAGTTGAGCTTTTCTACATGGAGCAGGGAGCGATTGACTATCGAACGCGCGCGGCTCATGAGCACGTACGCTTTGAGGAAGGGTCCGCCGGCTTTATCAACGGCGGCGTTTTGCACAGCACGCTGCAATCGCCCAATTCGGCGCCAGCCATTCAAATGCTGCATATCTTTCAGCCGTCGATGCTCGGCGATCCCGCGGGACGTCTCCAAAAGCGCTACATCAATCCATTACTTCAATGTCGAGGCGTCGATGTGCTCAAATGGTCGCCCACCAACCCCGACGATATGCCCTTTATCGATTTGCTGAAGAGCTCCTTTAGCCACGACCTTCAACGGCCGCAGAACGAGATGGCGCTTCGAAATAACTTGTCAGAGCTCTGGATTCAGATTTACGCCAAGGCCGAACCGCTCTTTTCCTCCGACGGCGCCTCTTGGATGACCGGCCGCGACGTACAGTTCAAGGCAATCCTGGACTTTATCCGCGCAAACTATGCAGCCGCTATAGATGTGCCCCAGATGGCATCTGCAGCCGGCGTAAGCGAAAGAGAGTGTTACCGCATTATCGAAACTTGTGCAGGAACGACCCCGGCGGCATATCTACGCGCATACCGCATAAACCGTGCTTGCGAACTTTTGGCACACACCACGCGAACGGTACAGACAGTCGCGCGCCAATGCGGATTTATAACAGCAAGCCATCTTGGCCAGGTATTTAAAGAACAAATGGGGTGCACTCCTTCGAGCTATCGAGCAGCGAGGCAGAATCTCGATAGCACCAGGCAGAAATCCCGCTAGCCTTTCTTCTGTCACCGCATCAAACTTGCAGGCAAACAACAGAGAGGAGCAATCATATGAAGCACTTTGACCATATCGTATTTGACGTTGATGGGACATTGGCAGATACAGAAGAAAGCGTTCTATCATCGCTTGTCCAGATTGTCCAAGAAGAGACCGGCAAAACGCTCCCCCGACACGAGCTTGAATTTGCCCTCGGCATACCCGGCAAGGATGCCCTTGAGAAACTTGGGATCTACTCGCAGGCAACGTTGGATCGCTGGTGCCAAGTTGCCGCCAGCTTTAAAAGCACCATCAGCGTGTTTCCAGGTTTGCTTGAAGTCATCGCAACACTCGCCGATAGCGGCTGCAAACTTGGCATCGTCTCCTCACGTGCGCGCGACGAATACGCAGAAGAAATTGCACCCCTTGGCTTCGATAAGTATTTTGAGCACATCATCCTTGTCGAAGACACAACCGAACATAAACCCGCACCCGCTCCCATGCTCGAATATCTCCGGCGTACGGGCGCGAATCCTGGCAACGTCGTCTACGTTGGCGACACCGTCTACGACGAACAATGCGCAACTTCGGCAGGGATCAGTTTTGCCAGAGCGGCATGGGAATCGCACCAAGACATCCCAAACGCCACCTACAACCTCAAAACCCCCAACGACCTGCTAACCCTAACAACCAAGTAACCCCCGCGCCCCACCCTTTCAGCCCCAACGCCACAAGGGCGACGACCTCGAGCAGGTCAACTTGGGGGGGGACGAGGGCTTAGTTCCCCAATCTTTCCGCAGGGGGCAAAAAGCCTCGCCGCACGAAGTGCGCAGCGAGGCTTTTTGCATGCCCGAGGACGATTGGGGAACTAAGCCCTCGTCCCTCCCCGGGATATGTAGCGAGTCGGAGTACCCTTGCTGTTACTCTGCTTTGCCCACGGAGTTGAGGTTGGTCATGCGGATCTTAACCAGCTCGGTGATCTCACGCATGCCCTCCTTGGCCGGCTTCTTGGGATCGAAGCAGGCAGGGTTCTCGGCCATGTAGGCCATGAAGCCCTTGGTATAGGCCTGACGCAGCTCGGTGGCGTAGTTAACCTTGCAGATGCCGTTCTTCACAGCCTCGGCAACCTGCTCATCGGGCACACCGGAGGTGCCGTGCAGAACCAGCGGCACGTCGACGGCGTCGCGGATGGCCTTGACCACGGACTGCTCGATGTGCGGATCGCTCGTGTACACACCGTGGCTGGTGCCAACGCCAATTGCGAGGGAGGTGCAGCCGGTACGCTCGACGAACTCCTTGGCCTCGGCCGGATCGGTGTAGGGGCTCTCGCCCTCAACCGCGGGACCGTCGTCCTCCTTGCCGCCAACCTTGCCGAGCTCTGCCTCGACGGGCACGCCCATGGCGCGGCCAGCATCGGCGACGGACTTGGTCAGGGCGATGTTGTCCTCGAAGGACTCGTGCGAACCGTCGATCATAACGGAGGTGTAGCCGGTGCGGAAAGCCTGCATGCAGCGGTCATAGCCATCGCCGTGATCGAGGTGCAGAGCGACGGGCACGGAAGCGCGCTCGGCGGCAGCCTTGACCATGCCGTAGAAGTAGTCCAGACCAGCGGTCTTGATGGTGCCCGGGGTGGTCTGCATGATGACGGGGGACTTGGTCTCCTCGGCAGCGGCCAGAACGGCCATAACAAACTCGAGGTTCTCGACGTTGAACGCGCCGACGGCGTAGTGGCCGGCCTGAGCGTCCTTGAGCATCTTTTCGGTGGTAACAAGTGCCATGAGCGTTTGCTCCTCTCCCTCGCCCGCATCTGGACATCGGGCGTAGTTGTTCACAAGGCGTTTTACCTTGCGTTTTGCTGCGCTCATTGTATGAAATTCAGCGGCTTTACACGCTCGAGATATTGAGCCCATGCAGGTCAATACAGTCGTTTTTGAAAAGTAAACGGAAGGAATTTGAGCCGAGTGGACATGTTCGATATTGAATTTTGGGCGTTCAGCGTCTTTTTTTTATAGAAAAGATAAGTAATCGAAAGGTGTTTTCTTACTCAAAAAGAAAATGAACGAAAATAGACTCAACACAATTCCTACAAATTTAGCCGAGAATGGAGCAAACATGGCCCACGCAACAACCCGAGCTTTCGCCGATGAGCGTCGTTCCGCCATCATGGAAATGCTCGAACATAACGCCTCGGTGCAAGTGGCAGAAATCGCCCAGACCTTTGGCGTGTCCTCCGTTACCGCCCGCGCCGACCTGGACGCGCTCGCCGAGTCCGGCAAGTTGCGCCGCACGCATGGTGGCGCCGTGTCTCTCCAGAAGCGACTGACCGTATCCACCCAGGATCGCCGCATCAACGTCAATGTCGCCGCCAAGCAGGCCATCGCGCAAAGCGCCATCGAGCTCGTCGGCAATGGCGACACGCTGCTTGTCGACTCGGGCACCACGGCGCTCGAGTTTGTCCGGCTCCTCGATCAGCGCGACGGCATCACCGTCATCACGGCCGACATTACCATCGCCGATTACATCGACGAGAGCATGCCCTCGGTCGATGTCGTCATGCTGGGTGGGGCACTGCGCAAAGGTCATCGCTATCTGTACGGTCCACTTACCATGCAGGCGCTCCAAATGGTCCACGCCGACCTTGCCATCATGTGCCCCGGCGCTTTTGTCCCCCGCTGCGGCTTTACGACCGACTTTCCGCAGATGGCCGAGACCAAAGCGGCTATGGTCGGCGCCGCCCGTCAAAGCGTCGCCCTCATGGACGCCAGCAAGGTTAACGGACGTGGCATGTACCGCTTTGCCGAGCTGGCAGATGTCGACACCATCGTGATGGACCGTGACCCCGATCATGCCGTTGCCACCTCAATCGCCGAGATCGTCGACGACGCCCGCCCAAATCTCCTCATCGCTGACGCTTAAACAAAAACCACCACAAAGGTGCCTGTCCCCTTTGTGGTGGTTGAGCGTCAAAAGCGAAATATCGCTACTTGGAAAGCTCGTCGGCGAGGGCCTCGATCTGGGCGCGCGATGCGTCGTTGAGCGAACCCATGACGGTCACTTTGTTCTGCGTCAGGGCGATATCCTTCATGCCCTCGAGCTCCTTGGTCATAACCTTGGCAGCGGCAGGCGCCCAGGAACCGGCCTCGACGAGCGCAACCGTGCGGTTCTGATAGGCGTGCTCGGCAAGCGTGTGGATGAAGGTGCTCATAAACGGGAAGATCTCGCCCTGATAGGTAATGGAGGCGAGCACCAGGCGGTCGTAGCGGAACGCGTCCTCAACGGCCTCAGCCATATCATCGCGAGCCAAGTCAAAGACGGAGACCTTCTGGCCGCGGGCCTCGAGCGCAGATGCGAGTTCCTCAACGGCAGCCTTCAGATGGCCATACACGCTCGCATAGGCAATCGTGATACCCTCGTCCTCGGGCTGGTAGCTCGACCAGGTGTTGTAGGTGTCGAGGTAATAGCCCAGGTTCTCGGTCAGCACGGGACCGTGAAGCGGGCAAATGATCTGGATGTCCAGATCGGCGGCCTTCTTGAGCACGGCCTGCACAAACTTGCCGAACTTTCCCACGATGCCAAAGTAGTAGCGGCGAGCCTCGCAGGCCCAGCCCTCGGGATCCTCGATGTCGTTGGCGCCAAACTTGCCAAAGCCGTCGGCGCTAAAGAGCACCTTGTCGGTGGACTCGTAGGAGAAGAGCACCTCGGGCCAGTGCACGTTGGGGGCGCCGACAAACGTCAGGCTGTGGCCGCCCAGGTCGAGCACGTCGCCATCTTTGACGACCATCTTGCGCTCGGGGAAGTCGGTGCCAAAGTAGTTGACCATCATGCGGAAAGCACCCACGCTGGCCACAATCTGCGCCTGGGGATAGCGCTCCATAAAGGCGGCGATACCGGCGGAGTGATCGGGCTCCATGTGATGGACAACCAGGTAGTCGGGCGTACGGCCATCGAGCACGGCCTCGAGGTTGCCGAGCCACTCGTCGACAAAGCCAGCGTCAACCGAATCGGCGACAGCGATTTTATCGCCCAAGATAACGTAGCTGTTATATGCCATACCATTCTCGGACACATCGTACTGGCCCTCGAACAGGTCAATGTCGTGATCGTTGACGCCAATGTAGCGGATATCCTTGGTGATCTCCATCAGGCAAAGCCTCCTAGATAGACAAAAGAACCCGTCTATCATAGCACTCGCCCTCGTAGCTACGGCTATCTGCCAGCATCCTTACCGATTGTTATTGATGCGGAATATACCGCTTTTGACCTGCAAAAACTATACGCGAGGCTCTGCCGTGGTGTGCCGAACGATGAGCTTGCCCGGAATACGAATGGCAACAGTCTTGCCCGTTGCCCCCGCCTTGGGAACCGCGTGCTCGAATACCTCGCGTCCGCGCTGATGTAGATCGAATCGCACGGTCGTGAGCTCGTTATGCGCGACAAAGTCGTCGAGCGAGTCATCGACGCCCACCACGCTCACGTCCTCGGGCACACGCAATCCGCTGTCGCGCAACGCAGCGATCGCACCGTTTGCCATCTGGTCATTTGCCGCGTAAATCGCCGTCATGGTGCGGTCGTGCTCAGCCAGATATCTGCCGGCTTCGTAACCGCTGTTGGCAGACCAGTCGCCCTCGAGCGGTTCAGCCGGCTCGATGTGCTTACGCTCGAGCGCATCCTGCCAGCCGGCGCGACGGAACTGTTCGTCAATCGAAAAGGACGGGCCGCCGATAAAGCGAATCTGTTCATGTCCCAGCTCAAACAGATGATTCATGAGCAACAGCGAGCAGCCGTAATGATCGGAGTCAACCGTAGTCACCCGCGGGTGCGCATACATGGTAACGATGACCGCGCCAATACCCGGCAACGGATCGAACGTCTCAAAATCGGGAGCCATACGGCTCATGCCGATAATGATGCCGTCCACGGGCAGCGCGGCCATACGACGTGTTGCCTCGGCAAGAGAGAATTCCTCGGTCTTGGACATCTCGACCAGTGTGATGGCGCAATTATGCTCGCGAGCAGCGCTGGCGATGCCGTCAATCATTGAGAGGTTGCCAAACTTGGTGACATCGTTGACGCACAGGCCGACCGAATGGTAACGGCCGTCACGCAACGAACGGCCGGCATAGCTCGGACGGAAGCCGAGCTCTTGCATAGCGGCTTGCACGCGCTGGCGCGTCTGTTCGTTAACGTTGGGCAATCCGTTGGCAACGCGCGAAACCGTCTGTTGCGAAACACCGGCAGCGCGGGCAACGTCGGCCATGGATACCGGACGCGTACCCGTATCGTTGGAAGGGCGCCTTGCCACAAAATCACCTTCGCTCTCGCAGGATCTGAATAGTGCGAATGTCGGCCCGGGCAGAAACACACCCCGCGCCGAAGCCCGCTATCGTCGGACGCATGTTAACGTACTCTACTTTTTCTATCAGCGGTTCTTTTGCTCCATATGTCCATACGGCCACACCGTTCACGGCCGAAAATCTACCGATTACCAGATTCTCAAAAAAGGAGATACATTGTGTTATGAGTACGTTAACATACCCTTTAACGTGCGGCGCCGCGAACGTCTGGTTTGTGGTGCTCAAAATTGTTAACGTACTCATAATGACACGGACCAGTCTCTCCGGCGTCAAGGAAAGGACCCGTATGACCGCCCCCGACGAAAAGATACTCGCCACCCTCACCAAACTGTTTGAGGAGGAGTTTGGCCCCATCGACGAGCGCCAGGTGCTCTACGTGCACGCGCCCGGGCGTTCCGAGATCAGCGGCAATCACACCGATCATGAGGGCGGCCACGTTATCGCCGGATCGCTCGATGTAGCCGTCGACGGCATCGCCGTGGCAACCGACTCCAACAAGGTCCGCGTTATCGACGAGGGCTACCCCACGTTTGAGATTACGCTCGACACGCTGGGTGTTCAGGAGTCCGAGAAGGGCACGTCCGCAAGCCTCGTGCGCGGAATGGCCCACGAGATTGCAGCCCTTGGCGTTGAGCCCAAGGGTTTCGACTTCGCCTTTACCTGCTCCGTCCCCTCGGGTGGCGGTCTTTCGAGCTCCGCTGCTGTCGAGGCGGCATACGGCCGCGCTATGGAGACGCTTTGGGGCGCGCCCGCGATTAAGCCCGTCGCACTCGCCCAGATGAGCCAGCGCACCGAGAACAACTACTATGGCAAGCCCTGCGGTCTGATGGACCAGGCCGCTGTGTGCCTGGGCGGCCTCGCCTACATGGACTTTGAGGACCAGGCTCAGCCTAAAACCCAGAAGCTCGAGCTCAACTTTGAGGATCACGGTTATGCGCTCGTGCTCGTTAAGGCCGGTGCCGACCACGTGGCCGCCACCGACGACTACGCCGCCGTTCCGCGCGAAATGCAGGACGTCGCCGCCGAGTTTGGCAAGGAACGCCTGTGCGAGGTCGATGTTGCCGACTTTGACGCCAAGCTCCCCGAGCTGCGCGCCAAGCTGGGCGACCGCGCCTGTCTGCGCGCCGTTCACTACTGGTACGAGAACGGCCTGGTCGACAAGCGCTGGGCTGCCCTGAACGCCGGCGACATCGATCAGTTCCTGGTCCTGACGCGCGAGTCCGGCGCCAGCTCTGCCATGTACCTACAGAATGTCGTTGCCAAGCTGGGCTCCGAGCAGCCCTCGATGTATGCCCTGGCACTGGCCGAGCACGTGCTCGACGGCCGAGGCGCCGTCCGTATCCACGGTGGCGGCTTTGGTGGCACCATCCAGGCCTTCGTGCCGCTCGACCTGGTCGACACCTTCATCGCCAAGATGAACGGCTGGCTGGGCGAGGGCTCTGCCCGCCACTACGCAATTTCTGACAAGGGGGCCTACGCGGCATGGCTGTAATGACTGACGTGCGCGAGGCCGCGCAGAACCTGATCGAGTACGCCATCCACCGATCGATGATCGGCCAGGACGATCGCATCTGGGCGTATAACACCATTCTCGAGTGCATCGGTGCTACGGGCCCGGCGCTCGACATGGCCTGGGCGCTCCAGGTCGAGAAACTCTCGCTCTTGCACCCCGATACCCTGCCCAACTTTGACCTTGAAGGCACACTTGCCGCGCTTGCCGAGGCGGCTGTTGCCAACGGCGCCGCCGAGGACACGGCATCGGGCCGCGACCGCATCGCCATGCGCATCATGGGCGCGCTCATGCCGCGCCCGTCTGCCGTGATTGACGAGTTTACCGGCCGCATGGGCGTCAACGAGCCCCGCGCCGCGACCGACTGGTTCTACGGCCTGTGCTGCGACGCCGGCTACGTGCGCCGTGCCGCCATCGCGCGCAACATCAAATGGAGCACCCCCACTAACTGGGGCGATCTTGAAATCACCATCAACCTGTCCAAACCCGAGAAGGACCCGCGCGATATCGCCGCGGCAGGTGCAGCCAAGAACATGGGCGAGAAGTATCCCGCCTGCCAGCTCTGCATCGAGAACGAGGGTTACCCCGGACGCTCCGCCGCGGCTGACGGCGGCGCTCATCCCGCCCGCCAGAATCTGCGCGTTATCCCCATCCAGCTCGACGGCGAGCGTTGGGGCTTCCAGTACAGCCCGTACGCGTACTTTAACGAGCACTGCATTGCCATGAGCTCCGAGCATCGTCCGATGCACGTCGACCGCAAGGGGCTGACCTGCCTGCTCGATTTTGTGGACCTGTTCCCGCACTACTTTATCGGCTCCAACGCCGACCTGCCCATCGTGGGCGGCTCGATTCTGTCGCACGACCACTTCCAGGGCGGCGCGCACGAGTTCCCCATGATGCATGCCACCGAAGTCTCGCAGTTTAGCGTGCCCGGCTTTGACCAGGTCAGCGGTACCGTGTTGCAGTGGCCGCTTTCGGTGCTGCGACTGCGCTCGCACGACCGCGCCCAGTTGCTCGACGCTGCCGAGAAGATTATCCTCGCCTGGCGCGAGTGGACCGATGAGTCTGTGGGCGTTATCGCGCACACGGCCGACGGCGTAGCGCACAACACCGTGACGCCCGTCATCCGCCGCGTCGACTTCCGCGGCAATGCCGGTGGCGAGATTTACGAGGCCTACCTGGCACTTCGCTGCAACATCACGACCGACGAGCATCCGCTGGGCGTTTTCCACCCGCATGCCGAGTATCACCATATTAAAAAGGAGAACATCGGCCTGATCGAGGTCATGGGCTTGGCCATTTTGCCGCCGCGCCTGGTTCCCGAGCTCGGCGCTGTCCGTGAGCACCTGTTGGCGGCCAAGACCGATGCCAGCTACGACCTTGCCGGTGCGCTCGAGGGCGACGACCTTTGCCGCAGCCACGCCGCATGGGCCGAGGACGTCTTTGCCCGCCGCGCCGACGAGCTTACGGCGGACAACGCCATCGACATCCTGCACGAGGAGGTCGGCGTGGTGTTTGGCCACGTGCTCGACAACGCCGGCGTCTTTAAGTGGGACGAAGCCGGCCGCGCCGCCCAACAGCGCTTTATCGACTCACTGTAATGATCCCTTGGGGACGGAGGAAAACGGATCACTTCGTCTTCAAGACAACGGCGCCCGCCGGCAACATCGCCGGCGGGCGCCGTTTTTTGAGTGTAGTCATTGGGGTCATTCTTAAGGGGCGTTCTTAAACGACTAGTCATTAAAGAGCGTCCCCAATGACTACCCCAAGGAATATCCCAGACTGCCGGCAGAAAAGGAACGTCCCTAACTGCCGCATCCGGAGCAAGACAACGCCGCAGGTAGAGGACGGACAGCGAGCGGGTCGCATTTGAGACAAGGTGACGCGAAACGAAAGGGCGCTGACCTTCTGGTCGCGCCCTTGAAGTTGAACGTCAGATTGTCCAAATGCGGCCCGCGCAGCGTCGACCGGTCCGCCGTTCGGTAGAACGGCGGAACCAATAGGTTTGGTAAAACGCCGTAACCCTAAAGTTCAGTCACGACAACGCTGTTGTAGATCTCGTCCCAGCGGTCCATGACCAGGTGGCCGGTCTTGGGATCCATGGCGTTGAGCTTGCCGCAGGTATTGGCAGTCTTGAGCACCGTGACGTCGTCGGCACCAGCAGCAATGGCATGCGCAAAGCCGGCGATGGTCGAGTCGCCGGAACCCGTCGCGTTCACAGCCGCAATCGCGGGCGTCTTGGCGCGGAACGCGCGACCCTCATGGAAGCCCACCGAGCCGGCAGCGCCCATCGAAACGACAACCCAGGGGATACCGGCAAAGCGGCCGTCGGCGGCAAGAGCCTCGCGCAGGGCATCGACATCGTCGGTCGTAAAGGACGTACCCAGCAGGCCGTTAATCTCGGTCAGGTTGGGCTTTACGAGCTCGGGCTTAGCGTTAGACTCCAGCGCGGCCTCCAGCGATGCACCCGAGGTGTCGAGCAGCACCTTGGCGCCCGCAGCCTCGGCGATCTTTACGAGCTCGGCGTAGTAGCCGGCATCGACGCCACGCGGCAGCGAGCCCGAAAGCGTCACAACGTCCGCCTTCGCTGCAAGCTCGGCGAACTTGGCCGTAAAGGCCTCGAGTTCCGCGGGGGCGATCTGCGGGCCGCTCTCCAGCAGCTCGGTCTGATTGCCCTCGTGCAGAATATTCAGGCAGATGCGCGTCTCGCCGGCAATGGGCACAAAGTCGTTCTTGACGCCATCGGCATCCATGAGCTCGGCCATATAGGCACCCATGTGACCGCCAAGCAGGCCGGTCGCGAGCACATCGTCGCCCAACTGCAGCAGCACACGGCTCACGTTGAGACCCTTGCCACCAGCGGTCTTTTCGGGCGTCACGCGGTTAACATCGTCGATAATCAGCTTGTCGAGCTGATAGCGCGTATCAATCGACGGGTTCATGGTAACGGTCAGAATCATGTTGGACTCCTGTTTAGAAAACCGGCCCGCGCCCCATCACAGAAACGCGAGCCGTCAATTAAAAAGCTGCAGAATGCCAGGTACCGCCAAAACGAAGCACCCAAGCTCAGCAAGCAAAAGTGTTATCAGAGCAACTCGCCCGCCAGATGGCTTCGCAGCGTCGACTGGTCTGGCGTTCGGTAGAACGCCAGAACCTCCTTAGTCGTGGTATTCGCCGCGGTCCCACTTCTCGAGAAACTCGTCAAAGAAGTGCGGGTCGGCCTGAGCCTCGGCGTCGGCCTTATTGCAGGCATCGATCTTGGCAATCAGGGCATCGTGCTCGGGAGTCTTGTCGTAGGGCTCCTCCAGGAAGGCAAGCATGATATCGGCCATCAGGAACTCGCCGGTGATCTTACCGCCAAAGCCCACGATGTTGGCGTTGAGCTCGCGACGGGCATACAGGGCAGAGGTCATATCGCGGACCAGGGCGCAGCGGGCGCCGGGAACCTTGTTGGCGGCGTTGGTGATGCCGATGCCGGTGCCGCACAGGGCCACGCCAAAGTCGGCCTTGCCGCTGGCAACGGCCTCGCCCACGGCCTTACCGTAGATGGGATAGTGCGTACGGGTGTGGCTGTAGGTGCCGCAGTCGAGCACCTTGTAGCCAGCCTGCTCCAGGCGGTCGGCCAGATAGATCTTCTCGTCCGTAACGATATGGTCGCAACCGATTGCGATGGTCTTCTTCATCAGAACGTCCTTTCGTCTGAATTCACAAGTTGAGGTAGAAGTTCGAGTTCTCGGTGGCTCTCGTTAGGCCATCTTGTTGAGCATGTCGACACGGATCTGGTGACGGCCGCCGGCGTACTGGGCGCGCAGGAACTCGCGGGCGATCTTCTTGGCGACCTCGGTGCCCACAACGCCCGGGCCCATGGTGACCATGCGCGAGCCGTTGTGCTCGCGGGTCATGTAGGCGGAACGCTCGTCGGAAATGTTGGCGACGACCATGCCCTTGATCTTGACGGCGGCCATATAGGAGCCGACGCCGTACTTATCGAATGCGAAGCCCTGGGAATCCTTGTGCTCCAGCAGGTCCTTGGCAACGGCGGTCGCGGAATCGACAAAGTCCGCGGCAGGGGTCTCGGAATAGTCGACGACCTCGTGACCGTCGGCGATGAGCATCTCCTTGATGGACTCCTTCATCGACATACCGTCGGCATCGGAAGCGATTACAACTCTCATGACATCCTCCTTGAGAGATACGCAGGTGCGTAGTTTCTGTTTGGAAGTGTTGAATCGCGTTCAGGTCCGGGCATCTGAATGTGCGGTTCTTCACTGTTCATGTTTATTTGAACACATTCGAACAGTAACTGCAACAACTATTTGTTTA
This sequence comes from uncultured Collinsella sp., assembly GCA_900544135.1. Classification (GTDB taxonomy): domain Bacteria; phylum Actinomycetota; class Coriobacteriia; order Coriobacteriales; family Coriobacteriaceae; genus Collinsella. Next base: position 129,008 of record UQTU01000004.1, on the reverse strand, counting down.
TCTTTGTTCTTTTTTGAACAAATATCGTTCACGGATGATTGCTGACCGTTTGAGCCGGGCGCGGACGTAGCGACCATGTGTTCAACAAACAAAAGGGCGGCCAAGAACGTGTCTCGGCCGCCCTTCGGCGGTATTCCCCGGTATATACAGCTGTTTTAGCTACTCGGACTGCCCACCCTTTTTGGCGTGCTTGGACGGAGCACTCAGAAAGCGGCCCGTCAAATAGTTCGCCGGGCCGGAAATATCGATCCCCAGCAGTACGTGTCCCAGCCACAGGAACGCCACGAGCACCAGCAATGGAATCACGCACGAGGTCACGATCATCACGATGACGCCTTCGATCAGATCGGTCACCTGCCGCACAATTTCATCGGTCATCTGCTTGGCGCCGCTGGTCACCGACGTGACGAGACCCGAGGCACCGTCGGCAAGCTGCTCAAGCACGTTCTTGGACTCTGTGGACTCGGTCTTTTTCTTGCTTGTTTTGGAGCTATCGCTATCTGCCGCGCTCGCAGCGTCGGCCGCCTTTTGCTCGGCCGCCTCGATGCTAACGCGATACGTTTCATCGACCTTTTGCGACACCCATACGCTCGCGGGCACGAGCGCCATGCCGATCACGGCAACCACCAGCACACGCGTTGCCACGCGGCGAATGACCGTGCTCGTACTCCAGCGCCCGTGAATGCCGAGCGACACCGCAAAGAGTACCAACGCAAACGGGATTAAGATGCCCAAGCCAACCGACCACAAAATCGTGAGCAAATATTTCTCTAGGTAGAGCACGGCAAGCACGATACCAAGGTTGCCTGAAAGCTGCGCGAGCTGCTCGGCAACTGGCGTTCCCGTATCGCCCGGCAGCGCAGTGATACCCGCAGATAGGGCGACGCACGAGGTCGTGAGCGCCAAAACATTGCCCTTCTTTTGATCGATGACCTCGATGGTGGAGTCCCAGGTCTTGGTATCGGCAAAATGCGGACGAGCTACAAAGCCCGACAACAGCGCCAGTACCACGAGCGCAACGATAAAGCCAATCTGCAGTTTTTTGTTTGCGCACACGACATCGGACAGGCTGGGCTGCAGCTCGGTTACCGTCGTGTGCTCGGTTATCTGGACAGGACGCCCATGAGTCATCTCGTGCGCGTCTCCCTTTTGAATCAATCCGTTGCCCGGCATTTGGATACCTCCTTATTCCGGCCTGTATTGCGGATGGAAGTATACCCACCCAGCGAAAAACCGAACGGGAGGGCGTGCAGAAGCTCCATAACGCTGCTAGTCGAATAGTGCCATTTCAAAACTATGCTGGTTTACTACGATAAAACCGATAGGACCGACCACATTTGCTATTAGCAGAAAATGACAAGCTTTCTACCTGCGGCTTTGATAACGCCGTTCTTTCCATAGTTGAAAGAATGCGAATCATCGTAGTAAACCGGCATAGTTTTGTAACCGACAGGCCGAGTCGGCACCGCAGCAAACCTAATAACCCGTTTTCTTCCATCCTCAAAGGATCAAATGCATGGCAGGAGTGTCCCTAACTGCGGCAGATAAGGAACGTCCCCAAGTGCCGGGTAAAAAGAAAAAGCCCTGTCGCGAGTTTGCGGCAGAGCTTTTGGAAGGGGACTTGGTTGTGCGGGCTCGTTAGGCGAGCTTGGCCTCGAGCTCGGCGATGCGCTTGTAGGCATCGATGGTAAAGCGGGTCTGCTTCTCCAGAATCATAGTGGTCATGAGAGTGTCCTGAGCGTGAGCCATGATGAAGGTCATCTCCATCTCGCCGCCGCCGGCCTCCTGCGAAAGCAGCTTGGTCTGCGTGTCGTGGGCACCGATGAGCGCATCGCTGGCATCCTTGTGCAGCTGCTCGGCCTTCTCAAAATCACCCTCGCGAGCAGCATCGAGCGCTGCAAGCAGATCGGTCTGGGCGTCACCTGCGTATGCGACGATCTCGAATCCAACCATCGAGATTTCTTCTTTGGTTGCCATATTGCGTTCCTTTCACATATGAACCAATGGAGAGCATCGCGTCCGGGCATACGCGCTGCGTTCTGTATGGCAGAAACATTAACATTCAAACAAAAAAGAACAACGCAAAACATAATTTCAAGCTATGAACGGTCAATTTTCGCCCGTGAACGGTTTCCAAACCATTTCGAACAATATCAAACATGATTAACGGAAACCCAAACAGGACCGCGCCCTAGCGCAAATCGCGCACCGTATCGCCCTCTACGAGCACGCCGGGGATCAGCATGTGCTCCACGCCAGACGCACCCCCCTCGGCACCGGCGATCTTATCGACTGCCCACATGCCGACACGCCTGTTGTCAAAGCGCACGGTGGTCAGGCGACGGTCGGGCACGATATCGCCCAGGCTGTCATCAACACCCACCACGCTCACGTCCTCGGGCACACGCCTTCCGCGCGATTCGAGCCCGCGAATGCAGCCGTAGGCCATGGCGTCGTTGGAGGCATAGATGGCAGTACAGGTCGGATCGTCCGCCAGAGCCTGGCCTGCGGCATATCCGCTCTGCGCCGTCCAATCGCCACGGATGAGTCGCGGCAGCTCAATACCATGTGCGCGCAATGTCTCGCGCCAGCCTTCCTCGCGCTGCATGCCCGAAAGCGAGCGCTCGGGGCACGAGATAAAGTGCACGGTCTTGTGCCCCTGCTCCAGCAAATACTCGACCACCTGGCGCGAGCAATCGAACTGGTCGTTATCGACCGTTGAACAAAGCGGGTGCTCCAACATCGTAACGAGCACTGTCTGCATGCCGGGCAGTGGCTCGAAGGTGCCAAAGTCCGCCGGCATGCGATTCATGATCACGACCATGCCATCCACCGGCAGTGCGCTCATGCGCGACGATGCGCTCTCGAGGGTATACGGATGCCCATCTACTTTCGTGAGGGTAATGGCGTAGCCGTGCTTATCGGCGGCGGCAGCAAAGCCCTCCATACGGTCGAGGTTGCCGGTACCGGTAATGTTGAACATGGCGACGCCGACGGTCTTAAACTTGCCGCGGCGCAGCGATCGACCGGCAAAATTGGGGCGATACCCCAGCTCGCGCATGGCGGCACGCACGCGCTCCTTGGTCTCGGGGCGCACGCTGGGCGAATCGTGCACCGTACGCGAGACTGTCTGCTCCGAGACGCCCGCGAGACGCGCCACGTCCTTAACGGAAACCGATTTTTTAACAGCGGCCATAGGTCGATCTTTCTATGTCAACGATGCCATTAGTGGCATCCTGCGCAGTCAAATGAAACGTCTTCAAGTATATCCAACGCCTTCCCCACCATACGCTCACCACCCAAAACCTACCGTTCACCGACATTTTTGCTTCCCCGAACGGCTTTTGTCGACCAAATGTTAACGTTGCCATTGTGCAAACATAGAGCCACCGGGCGGCTCAATCGTTTACGCGCAAGGAATCGACGGTCCACAGGCACAGGGACCACCGGTTCGCTTCTTTTTTGTGTCACAAAATGGCAACGTCAACATTTTGGCAACCGAAAGTCAAAAGCTACCATCGTTGCTAACCCACCGACTCTTAGGAGCATTGCATGGAGCAACTCATCGCCATCATCGAAAAGGGCCAGCCCTTTTTCAACGCGATCGCCCGCAACAAGTACCTCAAGGCGATCCGCGACGGCTTTATCTCCGTCATCCCCATCATCATCTTCTCGTCCATCTTCTGCCTGGTAGCCTCGGTCCCCAACATCTGGGGTTTCTACTGGCCCGATGACATCAACAATGCCCTGTGGAAGTGCTACAACTACTCCATGGGCATCCTGGCCATCGCCTGCGCCGCCACCACCGCCAAGCACTTCGCCGACGCCCAGAACCGCGATCTGCCCAAGAATAACCAGATCAACTTTATCTCGTGCATGTGCGCGGCCATCATCGGCTTCTTGCTCCTTTCGAGCGACACGATCGCCACGGACGCCGCCAGTGGCTTCAACACCACCTACCTTGGTTCCAAGGGCCTGTTGACCGCCTTCATCGCTGCGTTTGTGACCGGCATCATCTACAAGTTCTTTATCAAGCGTAACATCACCGTCAAGATGCCCGAGCAGGTTCCGCCCAACATCTCGCAGACCTTTAAGGACATCATCCCCTTCTCCGTCTGCATCACCGTCTTTTGGGTCTTCGACATCGTCTTCCGCGCTGCCTTTGGCTTCTGCTTTGCCCAGGGTGTCATCCAGGTGTTCCAGCCCCTGTTCACCGCTGCCGACGGCTACATCGGCCTTGCTGTGATCTACGGCGCCATGAGCCTCTTCTGGTTCGTCGGCGTCCACGGCCCCTCGATCGTCGAGCCCGCCATCGCCGCCGCTCTCGTTGCCAACATGACCGACAACCTGGCTGCGTTCCAGGCTGGCCAGCACGCTTCCGCTGTCCTGACCCAGGGTGCCCAGTACTTCGTCGTCTGCATGGGCGGCACCGGCGCTACGCTCGTCCTGGTCTTTATGTTCTGCTTCCTGGCAAAGTCTCAGGAGATGCGCGCCGTCGGTAAGGCCGCCATCGTCCCCGTCTGCTTTGCCGTCAACGAGCCGCTGCTGTTCGCCGCGCCCATCGTGCTCAACCCCGTCTTCTTTGTCCCGTTTGTCTTTGCCCCGATCGCCAACATCTGGATCCTCAAGATCTTTATCGACTTCTTGGGCATGAACGGCTTTATGTACACCCTGCCCTGGACTGTCCCCGGCCCCATCGGCACCATCATGGGCCTGGGCTTCCAGCCGCTCGCCTTTGTGATGCTCGCCCTTATCCTGGTCGTCGACTTCGTTCTGTACTACCCGTTCTTCCGTGCCTACGACGCCCAGAAGTGCGCCGAGGAGGCCGAGATTTCCCAAGAGGAGCTCGCCGCCAAGAACGCCGAGAAGGCCGCCAAGCTCAACGATGCCTTCCAGGGCAAGGCTGACGCCAAGAGCGTTGCCGCCGGCGCTGCTGCCGAGGCCGTGAAGGCCGACGCCCCCGCCGCTGTCGCCACTGAGGCAACGACCGCCAGCGACCTCAACGGCAAGCGCGTACTCGTGCTCTGCCAGGGTGGCGGAACCTCGGGCCTGCTCGCCAACGCGCTGGCCAAAGGCCGCCAAGGAGCGCGGCATCAATCTTGAGACCGCTGCCGAGGCATATGGCAACCACGTGGACATGCTCCCCGACTTTGATCTGGTCGTCCTGGCCCCGCAGGCTGCCAGCTACTTGGCCGACCTGCAGAAGGACTGCGAGCGCGTGGGCAACAAGTGCGTCGCCTGCCGTGGCAAGCAGTACATCGAGCTCTCCCAGGACGGCGACAAGTCTCTCGCCTTCGTGAGTGAACAGCTTTCGAAGTAAGTAACGCTTAGGGCCAGCCGACCATCCAAGACCGGCTGGCCCTTCGATTTAGACGATTGGATCATCATGTCCGTTAACCCCGCTAGCGTCACCAACCCGCCTGCGCAGTTTCCCGAGGGCTTTGTCTTTGGCGGCGCCACTGCTGCTTACCAGGTAGAGGGCGAGACCCGCACCCACGGTAAGGGCAAAGTCGCCTGGGACGACTTCTTGGAGGCCCAGGGGCGCTTTTCCCCCGATCCCGCTTCGGACTTCTACAACCAGTACCCCGTCGATCTGGAGCTGTGCGAGGAGTTCGGCATCAACGGCATTCGCCTCTCCATTGCCTGGAGCCGCATCTTCCCCAACGGCACCGGCGAGATCAACCCCAAGGGCGTGCAGTTCTACCACGATCTCTTCGCCGAGTGCCACAAGCACCACGTTGAGCCGTTTGTCACGCTGCATCACTTCGACACGCCGCTTGCCCTCTTTGAGAAGGGCGACTTCCTCAACCGCGAGACCATCGATGCCTTTGTGGACTTTGCCACCTTCTGCTTTAAGGAGTACGCCGACCAGGTAACCTACTGGTTCACCTTTAACGAGATCTGGGCCGACGCCTCCAACACCTACATCGAGGGCACCTTCCCCGGTGGCGTCAAGGCGCATCTGGCCGAAGCCTTCCAGTGCGAGCACAACATGATGCTCGCCCACGCCAAGGCAGTACTGGCCTTCCACAACGGCGGTTTTAAGGGCAAGATCGGCGTCATCCAGTCGCTGGAGTTTAAGTATCCGCTCAACGAGAACGACCCCGCCGACATCAAAGCCGCCAACAACGAGCACGTGCTGCAGAACCAGTTCTTGCTCGACGCCACCTTCCGCGGCGACTACGCGCCCGACACCCTCGAGTGCGCCAACCGCTTGGCTGCCGTCTCGGGCGGCACCATCGAGATCCTAGACGAGGATCTGGAAATCATGCGCGAGGCCGCGCTCTACAACGACTACCTGGGCGTTAACAACTACCAGTGCCGCTTCTTGAAGGCCTACGATGGCGAGAACGACCTGCACCACAACGGTACGGGCGAGAAGGGCACTGGCCGCTGGCGCGTTAAGGGCATTGGCGAGCATGTGAACAAGCCCGGCGTCCCCACCACCGACTGGGACTGGATCATCTATCCCGAGGGCCTGTTCGATCTGCTCGTCTACATTAAGCAGCGCTACCCCAACTACAAGCAGATCTTCATCACCGAGAACGGCATGGGCTACAAGGACCCCTACAAAGACGGCTTTGTGGACGACCAGCCGCGCATCGACTACATCGAGCAGCACCTGCGCTGGTTGCTCAAGGCCATGGAGGTGGGCGTCAACGTGGGCGGCTACTTCCTGTGGAGCCTGCAGGATCAGTTCTCCTGGACCAATGGCTACAACAAGCGCTATGGCTTCTTCTACGTTGACTTTGAAACCCAGAAGCGCACGCCCAAGGCAAGCGCATACTGGTATAAGCACGTGGCGCAGACCCGTCGTCTGGACTAGCGGCTGGCGGGGTTGCCCGCTCACACAACCTGTCCCCATTTCTCAGCCGGGGGCGGCACGTCACACGGCGCGCCGCCCCCGGTCTTTTTGTTTTTGGGCTGGTCGGGAGCCGTTTGTCTCGATCTGTAACATCTAGCCGAGTTTTTTGGTCCTAGCTGTTACAGATTGAGACGAACAGGATTGCTCTTTCCGAAGAATCTAAATCTGTAACACGTAGCCCGCTTTTGACCGTCTACCTGTTACAAATCGAGACAAACGGAGTAGGACCTAACCCCGTATGTCCCTAACAGTCGAGCGTTCGACCAGCGTACTCGGCACATGAATCGCCTCGATAGACGAGCTCTCTCCAATCGCCGCCTCAAACGCAAGCTTACCGACACCGCGCAAATCAAATCGCAGCGTCGTCAGTCGATTGTGAGGAACAAGTCCCTCGAGTGCGTCGTCGATACCAACCACGCTCACGTCGTCGGGCACGGACAGGCCCGCGTTCTCGAGCGCGGCGATAACGCCCAGCGCCATCTGGTCATTTGCCGCAAGCACGGCAGTCGGCGCCTGCGACCCGCCGGCAAGCACCTCGGCCGCAATCCGCTCGCCCATGGCGTACCCACTGTCCGCACTCCAATCGCCACGCAGCATCGGAGCGGCATCGACATGAGCACGACCCAGCGTATCGCGCCAACCGGCCTCACGAAAACGCGAGGAAATCGAGTTTTCCGGACCCGCCACAAACCGCATATTCGAGTGACCATGTTCCAGCAGATAATTGGTCAACAGCTCGCACGAACCATACTGGTCGGAGTCGATCGTCGTGCAGCGCGGATGCGCATACATGGACAGGATGACCGTTCGCACTCCCGGCTGGGGAACAAACTCCTCAAAATCGGGAGCCATGCGGTTCATGTTGAGAATCATGCCGTCGACGGGTCGCTCGACCATGCGGCGCGAGGCATCGGCAAGTGCATAGGGCTTGTCGCCGCCCATCTCGATCATAGTGACGGCAAAATCGTGCTCGCGCGCCGCTTGCATGATACCCTCGAGCGTCGCCAGGTTACCGACACGTGTGATGTTGTACATGCACAGGCCAATAGAACGATACGACCCGCCGCGCAACGCCGCTCCAGCAAAATTGGGACGAAAGCCCAGCTCTTCCATGGCGGCCAGCACACGCTTGCGCGTCTTTTCCGTCACGTTGGGCATACCGTTGACCACGCGAGACACAGTCTGGCGGCTCACGCCAGCGAGCGCCGCAACCTCTGCCGCGCTCGCCGAACGACCATTCCTTGTCTGCTGATCCATGCCTTCCACGCTAACCTGCTTCCCAACTATTCCCCGCGCCCATGGCGCATCGTACATACATTGATAACGTGCTCATGATACCCGAGCCATATACCACAACATGAAAACTTCTGTCAATCAAAACCGCTTACCGAACAAATACAACCGTTCGCGGCTGTTTGAAGTTGTTTTGTTTCTATACATCCCAGCCGGATGTTAACGTGCTCATTGTCAAATGTTCACGTGCTCATTTTGGTTCTAATCATTTTAAGATAGTGTTTATCGGGCTTTTTCACCGCTGAACGCTAACCAGGGAGCCTCCTGAGCGCAAACGCACAATATCGAACAGCGAGACGAGAGGGTGTATGCATATGTCTTTGCTAAACCGCGTACAGCAGCTGCCGAAGGGCTTTGTTTGGGGCGCCGCAACCGCCGCGTACCAAACGGAAGGTTCCACGAAGGTGGCAGGCAAGGGTAAGACCATGTGGGACGATTACCTTGTCGCCCAGGGTCGCTTTTTGCCCGACCCGGCCAGTGATTTCTACAACCGCTACGAGGAGGATATCCGCCTTTCTGCCGAGCATGGACTCAACGCCATTCGTGTGTCCATCGCCTGGACCCGCATCTTCCCCAACGGCGACGATGCCGAACCCCTCGCCGAGGGCGTTAAGCACTACCACGAGCTGTTCGCCTGCTGCAAAAAGTATGGCGTCGAGCCCTATGTGTCCCTGCATCACTTTGACTCCCCCGCCGCCCTGTTCAACCAGGGCGACTGGCTCAACCGCAAGACCGTCGACGCCTATGTGCGCTATGCCGAGTTCTGCTTCCGCGAGTTCCGCGAGGTCAAGAATTGGTTCACCATCAACGAGCTCATCAGCCTCTCGCACTCCCAATACATCCAAGGCAACTTCCCGCCCAACCATCACTTTGATGTGACGAGCGGCATCCAGAGCCAGCACAACGAGCTCGTTGCCCACGCCCGCGCCGTCAACCTGTATAAGGATCTTGACGAGACCGAGCACCTGGGCGGACGCATTGGCATGGTCAACGTCCTGACGCCGGCATATCCTGCCACCGACTCGCCCGCCGACCAGCACGCCGCCGACCTGTACAACGCCTTCTACACCGACTTCATCATGGACGGCGCCTTCCTGGGTCACTACTCCGCGCGCACCCTCTCACTCATCAACGAGATTCTGCGTGCCAACAACGCCACACTTACGGTTGAGGACAGCGACATGGAGGAGCTCGCCAAGGCGGCGCCCCGCAACGATATGTTCGGCCTCAACTACTATCAGTCGGCGTTTATCGCCGCCTACGATGGCGAGTCAACCAACAGCTTTAACGGCACCGGAGACAAGGGCACCTCGTGCTTTAAGTTTAAGGGCGTCGGGCAGCAGGTCGATATGCCGGGTATCCCCACCACCGACTGGGATTGGCTCATCTACCCGCAAGGCCTCTACGACACGCTCAAGCACATCAGCGCCACCTATCCCAACCTCCCCGTCATCTATATCACCGAAAACGGCCTGGGCCACAAGGACCCCGAGCCCGACGCAAACGGCATCGTCGCCGATCCCGAGCGCATCGACTTTGTCGACCAGCACATGGAGAAGGTGCTCCAGGCGCGAGCCGAGGGCGTCGACGTCCAGGGCTACTTTATCTGGAGCCTGCAGGACCAGTTCTCGTGGGCCAATGGCTATAACAAGCGCTACGGCCTGTTCTACATCGACTTCGACACGCAAAAACGCTACATCAAGCAGTCGGCACTCTGGTACAAGGAGCTCGCCGACACTATGGCGGACGCGCAGTAGCGCATCGCCTCGCTTTCCCCCGAGAAGGGAGCGGCCCTATGCGATACAAACCCAGCCGCTCCCCTCTCTCCCCCTGGGACCGGCCCCGCCTGCACCCGGGCTTTTAGCAAGCGGGAGACCATATAGGTTTTCAACGTCCATGCCATTAAGATTTCATGCAAAGAGGAGCGTGAACTATGGAATCGATCGTTAAGTTCTTGGAGAAAGGTCAGCCGTACTTCGACAAGGTCTCTAAGAACATCTACCTTCAGGCCATTAAAGACGGCTTTTTGGCAGCAATGCCCATTATCCTGTCTTCTTCTGTCTTCCTGCTTATTTCGACCCTGCCGGGCGTTGTCGCCACGGTCGGCGGCTTTACGCTGCCCGACTGGTGGAACGTCGACGTCGTGAACTTCTGCAACAAGGTTTACAACTTCACGATGGGCGTCGTGGGCATCATGGTCGCCGGCACCACCGCAAGCGCGCTGACCGGCTCCAAGAACCGCCGCATGCCTGCCGGCAAGGCCATCAACGCCACGAGCACCATGGTCGCCGCCATGTGCGCTATGCTCATCTTGGCCGTTACCCAGACGAGTGCCAAGATCGACGGCGCCGATGTCTCGGTGTTCTTTACCGACAACATGGGCACCAAGGGCCTGCTGAGCTCCTTTGTCGCCGCATTTGCCACGGTCAACATCTATGCCTTCTGCATTAAGCGAGACATCACCATCAAGCTGCCCAAAGAAGTCCCCGGCGCCATCGCCCAGAACTTCCGCGACATCTTCGCCTTCAGCTTCTCCATCCTGTTTGTCGCCGTCATCGACGTTATCTGCCGCACCTGCTTGGCCGTCCCGTTTGCCAACGTCATCTCCACGCTGGTGAGCCCGCTGTTCGCCGCTGCCGATTCCTACGCCGGCCTCGCCCTCATCTGGTTCATGATCCCGCTGTTCTGGTTCATGGGCATCCACGGCCCCTCGGTCGTTAAGCCTGCCCTCAACGCCGCGCTGTTTGGCAACATCACCACCAACCTCGCCACGCTGCAGGCCGGCGGTCACCCCGCCCTCGCCCTGACCGAAAACTTCGGTAACTACATCGGCGAACTCGGCGGCACCGGCGCCACGTTCATTGTCCCGATCATCTTCCTGCTCTTTATGCGCTCCAAGCAGCTCAAGGCCGTCGGCAAAGCCTCTGTCGTGCCCGTGATGTTCGCCGTCAACGAGCCGCTGCTGTTCGCCGCGCCCATCATCCTCAACCCGTACTTCCTGATCCCGTTCCTGTTTGCCCCCGTGGCCAACGTCCTCATTGGTAAGTTCTTCATCGACTTTTTGGGCATGAACGGCTTTATCTATGCCATGCCGTGGGCACTCCCCGGACCGATCGGCACCTTCATCGACACCAACTTCCAGCCGATCTCTCTGGTCCTGGTTGTCGTCCTGCTGGTCGTTGACTTCTTGATCTACTACCCGTTCTGCAAGGCCTACGACAACGTCCTGTGCAAGCAGGAGGCCGAGACCCTGGCCGAAGAAGAGGCCGAGGAGACCAAGGCCGTCAAGACCGCTGCCGCCCCCGCCGTTGAGGCTCCTGTTGTCGAGACCGCTTCTGCCATTGAGGCCTCCGCAGCTCCGTCCGCCCTTAAGGGCAAGGATCTGAGGGTTCTGGTTCTGTGCGCTGGCGCCGGCACCTCTGCACTGCTCGCCAACGCGCTTAAGGAAGGCGCCGACGAGCTGGGCATCGACATTACCGCCAACGCCGGTGCCTACGGCAGCCACTACGCCATCATGGACCAGTACAACGTCATCGTCCTGGCTCCGCAGGTTCGCACCTATTACAACGAGATGAAGGCCGACACCGACCGCCTGGGCATCACGCTGCTGTCGCCCAAGGGCAAACAGTACATCGACCTCACTAAGGATCCCAAGGGTGCCGTCGCCTGGATCGAGGAAAACCTCGAGGCATAAGACGCTGACACCACCTGCCGCTTGCAGACAATAAATGGCCCGTGCATCGATGTGTGATGCGCGGGCCATTTTGTTTAGACCGCACCCGTCCTCCTGTTCATCTCAATCTGTAACATCTAGCCGAGTTTTTCGGTCCTAGCTGTTACAGATCGAGATGAACGCACAGGCCAAGCCGAAAATCTCAATCTGTAACATGTAGACCACTTTTGACCGTCTAGTTGTTACAGATCGAGACAAACGGAATAGGCCGAGCACGTCTACGCCCGCAAGTCCTTTACGCTGGAACGCTCGACCAACACGCCCGAGACGAGCGTACGGCTTCTGGAGCTCGGAGCTTCCAGACCCGCGACGACCTCGTTGAGCGCACGGACGCCCAGCTCGCGGTGGCGAAACTTCACCGACGTCAGAATCGAGTTGGGAATCGTCTTATAGAGCTCATCGTCGAAGCCGATCACGGACACGTCGTCGGGCACACTGAGCCCTTTGTCACGTAGAGCCATCATCACGCCGTTTGCCATGCAGTCGTTAGCAGCGAGGACCGCCGTGCAATCGGGCTTATCGGCAAGCACAAGGCCCGCGGCATAGCCACTATCCGCATTCCAATCGCCTTGCAGAGGCTCGGGCGGCTCAATGCCACGCGCCTCGAGTGCCGCACGCCAACCTTTCATACGGCACTGGCTCGACAACGACTCTTTCTTACCAGAGACGAAGTACACGTTTTTATGCCCGTGGTTCAAGAAGTACTCGCACGCCATGCGCGCGCCGCCCTCTTGGTCGTCACTGACGGTGGAGCAGGTAGGATGTTCCATCGGTGTGATAATCACCGTCTTGAGGTCTTTCGGTGCCTCAAAAGTATCAAAGTCATCGACCATCTGACGCAGGTTGAAGATCATGCCATCAACAGGCAGCTGCGACATCCTACGCGCCGCTTCGGCAAGGGTCATCTTCTCCCCCGCGCGCTTCTTAATCATCGTGAGCGCAAAGCCGCGTTCTTCGGCGGCATCGGCGATACCGTCAATCATGTCCACGGCGCCGCCCGACAAGTGGAACATCACCACGCCGATGCACCCGTAACGGCCCAACTTGAGTGAACGCGCGGCAAAGTTGGCTCGAAACCCGAGCGCCTCCATTGCCGAATGGACCTTATCGCGTGTCGACTCTCGCACGCTATCGGGCTCGTTGATCACGCGCGACACCGTCTTGAGAGAAACGCCCGCGGCAACTGCCACATCATTCATTGAGACATTTTTCTTGTCCATCGTTGCCACTACTTCTCCAGTCGGTTTTACATCGCTTGTTTTTTGCGTTCTAGCATACACTACCTGCCCGACTGACAAATCAGGCGTTTATCGGACAATATCGACCGTTCACCCGTAAATCCTTGTTGCTCTTCCAAAAATGTCTTACGTTGTCATTAACGAAATGACAACGTTGTCATTTCGCAATGCCTTCCTTAAGCAGGAAGGTTTCCGGGCAGTCCTGACCATCCATCGACGACCAGTTCCATCCACATGCGTCGCGCATTAAGTAGCAAAGGAGCTCTATGGACGCCATCGTAAAGATGCTCGAAAAGCATCAACCGTTCTTTGAGAAGATCTCGAGGAACGTCTACCTCCAGGCCATTAAGGACGGATTCCTTGGGTGCATGCCCATCGTCCTCACCTCTTCGATCTTCCTGCTGATCGCCACCCTTCCCGGCGTAGTCGGCATCACGCTGCCCCAGCCGCTTATCGACTGGTGCAACAAGCTGTACAACTTCACCATGGGCGTTATGGGCATCATGGTTGCTGGCACCACTGCCAAGAACTTCACGGCTTCCATGAACCGTCGCATGCCCGCCGGCAAAGTGCTCAACGACGGTTCCACCATGGTGGCCGCCCAGTGCAGCATGCTGCTGCTCGCCGTTACGCAGTTCACCACCAAGTTCAACGGCTCCGAACTTTCGGTCTTCGATTGCACCAGCATGGGCACGCGCGGTCTGTTCTCGGCCTATATCGCCGCGTTCATCACCGTGTGGGTCTACAAATTCTGCGTCTCGCGCGATCTGACCATTAAGCTGCCCAAGGAGGTCCCGGGCGCCATCGCTCAGAACTTCCGCGACATTATCCCCTTTGGCGGCGCCGTCATCATCTGCGGCATCATCGATGTCGTCGTGCGCAACCTCATGGGCGTTCCGTTCTCCGAGCTGCTTATCAAACTGCTCTCCCCGCTCTTTACCGCTGCAGAAACCTATCCTGGCCTTATCCTTATCCAGGCAGCCACCGCGTTCTTCTGGTTCATCGGCGTCCACGGCCCCTCGATCGTCCAGCCGGGCATCGACCCCATCCGTCTTGCCAACCAGGCCGAGAACCTGCAGGTTCTGCTGGCGGGCGGCCACCCCGCCCACTCCCTCACCTTTAACATGTCGCTCGTGGGTGAGTTCGGCGGCACCGGCGCCACGTTCATCGTGCCGCTTCTGCTGATTCTCTTCATGAAGTCCAAGCAGCTCAAAGCCGTCGGTAAGGCCTCGATTGTCCCTGTTGCCTTCGCCGTCAACGAACCGCTGCTCTTTGGCGCGCCGATGATCCTTAACCCCTACATGCTCATCCCCTTTGTTGCCGCCGGCTGCGTCAACGTGAGTGTTGCCAAGTTCTTTATCGACAATGTGGGTATGAACGGCTTCTCCTTCGTGGTGCCTTGGGCTACCCCTGCCCCCATCGGCATCTTCATCACCACGAACTTCCAGCTTATCGCCCTGGTATTTGTCGCGATCATCATCTTGCTGGACGCCATCATCTACCTGCCGTTCTTGAAGGCATACGATAAGCTGCTCTGCGACCAGGAGGCCGAGCGCGCCGCCGAGCTGGGACTCGAGTCCGATGGTGCCGCTTCCGTCGCCGCCAACGCCTCTACGCCCGCTGTCGAGCAGGCCACCGCTTCCGTCGAGACGACCGTTGCCGCCGCCGACAGCAAGCCTGTCGCCGATCAGCCCGAGCCCGCTGCCGATGCATCCGCCAAGAAGGATGTCGATGGCCTGAAGGTCCTCGTCCTGTGCGCCGGCGCCGGCACCTCTGCCATGCTTGCCAACGCCATCAAGGAAGGTGCCGCACAGACCGGAGAGAACATCGCTTCCTCCGCAGGCGCCTATGGCCAGCACACTGCCATCATGGATCAGTACGACGTCATCGTGCTCGCTCCGCAGGTTCGTAGCTACTACAACGACATGAAGGCCGACACCGATCGTCTGGGCATTAAGCTGCTCGCCCCGCGCGGTAAGGAATATATCGACCTTACTCGCGACCCCGCTGGCGCCATCAAGTGGCTCCGCGAGAACCTCGACTAGTTCCTCCCTCTGTTGGTGCCCGGATCCCCAGTTCGGGCACCTCTCCCTATTCGTATCCCACAGAAAGGATGACTCATGACCAACCCCATGCAGTTCCCCGACGGCTTTGTGTTTGGCGGCGCCACCGCCGCTTACCAGGTTGAGGGTGAGACCCGCACGCACGGCAAGGGCAAAGTGCCCTGGGACGATTTCCTGGCTGCTCAGGGTCGCTTCTCCCCCGACCCCGCAAGCGACTTCTACAACAAATATCCGGTCGATATCGACTTGTGCCAGCGCTTCGGCATTAACGGCATTCGCGTCTCCATCGCTTGGAGCCGCATCTTCCCCAGTGGCACCGGCGAGATTAACCCCGAGGGTGTCGCTTTCTATCACGAGCTTTTCGCCACCTGCAACAAAGCTGGCGTTATCCCCTATGTCACGCTCGATCACTTCGATACGCCCGAGGCCTTTTACCAGAACGGCGGCGAGGGTTTCCTGACGCGCACGACCATCGACGCCTTCGTCGAGTACGCCAAGTTCTGCTTTGCCGAGTTCACCGAGGTCAAGCACTGGTTTACCTTTAACGAGATTCCCGCAACCGCCGAGGGCAGCTTTATCGTCGGCAACTGGCCGCACGGCGAGAAGTACCGCCTGGACAAGGCCTTCCAGCTCATGCACAACATGATGGTGGCCCACGCCAAGGCTGTCGTCGCCTTCCATGAGGGCGGCTTTGAGGGCGAGATCGGCATTGTCCAGAACCTGGAGCCCAAGTATCCCCTCGATCCCAACAGCGCTGCCGACTGCGAGGCGGCTCGTATGGCCGACGTCATCAACAACCGCTGGGTACTCGACGCCACCTTCCGCGGCCACTATGCAGCCGACACCATGGAGGCCGCGACCAAGCTGGCCCATATCGCCGGCGGCGAGCTCGACGTCCGCGACGAGGACATCGCCGCGCTGACCGCCGCGCTCCCCTACAACGATTGCCTGGGCGTCAACACCTACAAGTGCCAGTTCCTGCGTGCCGCCGAGGGCGAAAACGACATCAACCACAATGGCACCGGCGACAAGGGCTCCTCGCGCTGGTTCCTCAAGGGCGTGGGCGAGTCATGCGTGCGCGAAGGCGTACCCACCACCGATTGGGACTGGATCATCTATCCCGAGGGCCTCTACGACCTGCTGCTCCGCATTAAGAACGATTACCCCAACTACAAGAAGATCTACATCACCGAGAACGGCATGGGCTATAAGGACGACTTCGAGGACGGCTTTATCGACGACGCCCCTCGCATCGACTATATGCGTCAGCATCTCGCATGGGTCCTCAAGGCAATCGACGGCGGCGTAAACGTCGACGGTTACTTTGTGTGGTCGCTGCAGGACCAGTTCTCCTGGACCAACGGCTACAACAAGCGCTACGGCCTGTTCTACATCGACTTCGAGACCCAGAAGCGCTATCCCAAGGCGAGCGCGTACTGGTACAAGAACGTCGCGGAGACCGGCCTGCTCATGGCCTAATTCAAGCCGCATACCCCCTGTCGGCCGCATGCGAATCCCTCCACGGGTTCGCATGCGGCTTTTTTGTTTTGGCTCGACCCGAGCAGGCCGTTTGTCTCGATTTGTAACATCTAGCAGGGATTTTCGGCCCCAATTGTTACAGATTGAGATGAACGGGGGCACCCGGTTCGAAATATCTAGATCTGTAATACCTAAGCTAGCAGATGACCTGCGTGTGTTCCTCGATGGCGGCGCGATTCTCGGCGGCGATGCCCGGCTCGCACACCACGGCGTCCAAGCTGTCCAGGCGGCAGAAGGTGTAGAAGTCGCGCTTGCCGATCTTGCTTGAATCGGCGATCAAGTAGCGCGAGTCTGCCTTGCTAAAGGCGAGCTGCTGGATACGGCCCTCGTCCATATTGGACGTAGACACATCGCCATCCAGAATGCCGTTGGCGCCGATAAACGCCGCGTCGATGCCCAACGCACGCAGGGTATCCTCGGCCGTTGGTCCCACAAAAGCGGCGGTGCGGCGACGGTACATGCCGCCCACGAGGCACAGGTCGCAGTCTTCGCGCGCCTCAAGCAAGTTAAACACCGAAAGCGAATTGGTCACGATGCGCAGGCGAAACGCCGGCAGCATCGAGGCCATCTGCTCAACCGTGGTGCCCGTACCCAAAAAGATGGTCGAGCCCTCCTCGATGAGCTCAACGGCGCGGCGCGCGATCTGCAGCTTTTCCTCGGCATGCTTGGTACGCTTTTCGCTGTGCGAATACTCGTGGCGCAACATAGCATGTGGACGGCCCTGCGCGCTACGGGCTCCACCGTGCACGCGCTCAATCTCACCTAGGCTCGCAAGCTCCTCAAGATCGCGGCGGATCGTCATATCCGAGACGCCCAGTGCGTCCGAGATCTCCTTGACCGAGACCGTGCCCTGTTCCTCGAGCAGCTGACGAACCTTATCCTGTCGCTCCGCCTTAATCACGATGAATCCTCGCCGTTCTTTGCGCACATATCATTCAAACAGTAACGAACAAATTGTATCAGACTCGTGCGCGTCAAAAATCAACGCCAGCACAGCTCCAATCATCACTTTTTTGAGAAAAATACCCCCTGCTTTAGTGGGGTGTAGTGATAATCTCACCTGTTCGCGCTACAGTTTGTCGGAAATACCTCGATGTTAGGAACCAAATGATCACTTCCGAGCTTTTCGGCACCGCGCCGTGCGGTACCCCCGTTCATCGTTACACCCTCAACGGGCCCGAGATCTGCGTTCGCATTATGGACTATGGCGCCACCGTGCTGGGTATCGATGTGCCCGACATTCCCGGCAACGTGCGCGATGTGGTGCTGGGCTTCGATAAGCTCGAGGATTACTTTGACAACCCCGCCTGCTTTGGCGCGACCATCGGCCCCGTGGCAAACCGCACCGCGGGCGCCACGATCACCATCGACGGCACGGACTGGCATATGCCGGCCAACGAAGGCGTCAACAACCTGCACAGCGATCTTGAGCATGGTCTGCACAAGCGCGTATGGGACGTTGAGCTCGACGAGACTCACAACGCCGTGCGCATGACCACCTCGCTTAAGGATGGCGAGCTGGGCCTGCCCGGCAACCGAATCTTTACGGCTGTGTTTACCGTTACGCGCACCGGAGTCTTCCGCATCGAGTATGGTTGCGAGAGCGACCGCGCCACCTACGTGTCCATGACCAACCACACGTACTTTAACCTTGCCGGCCATAACGCCGGCATGGACTGTGAGCACTTCTTTATCGCCAACGCTGCCCACTACTTGCCCATTAACGAGCAGAACATCCCCACCGGCGAAATCGCTCCGGTCGAGGGAACACCGTTTGACTTTCGCGAGCTGCGCCCCGTCGCACCCGGCATGGAGGCCGACGACCCGCAGATTAAGCAGGCCCGTGGCTACGATCACTGCCTGTGCATCGATGGCTATCAGTACGGCCGCAACCTGCGTCGCGCCCTACATGTCGAGGAGATGTGGACCGGTCGTGAGCTGGACTACTACACCACCGCCCCGGGCGTGCAACTCTACACCGGCAACTGGCTGGGCGACGAGCACGCCAAGGACGATGCCAACTATGGCTGGGGCGCCGGCTTTGCCCTCGAGGCCGAGATGTACCCCGACACGCCGCACCAGCCGCTGTTCCCGCAGGGCATTGTGGGTCCGGGTCACCCCTACAGCAATATGATCGAATACCACTTTATGAGGCACTAGGCCCACAACGCGACATCTCGCACAGCAACGCCCGCCGGCACCACCGCCGACGGGCGCTGCTTCATGCCTAAATCCTTCTTTTCGATGCCACCGAATTGGTGACATAACAAAACTATGCCGAATTACTACGATGAACCCACTATGTCCGACCACGCGCTGGTTTATAAAAAATTAGCAACTCGTCTACCTGCGGTTTTATTCTCTGCAAATTTGGCATGCTCGGCGATAAGCAATTCATCGTAGTAAACCGGCATAGTTTTGGCGGACAGCGCCACACAGATCCCCTACGAAGGCAAAATGATCCGTTTTCCTCCGTCCCCAAGGGATCAGTTGAACAGATTGCCGATGGGGTCGGGGGCGGAACTGGGGAGATAGCGGATTTCTAGTTCTATGCCGAGCTTTTGCAGCTCTCTGAGAACAGCGACGTCTGTGTCGTCTACGGCAACTGCGGGCGTTGCGGGACGCTTGCCCTCCCCTGCCTGCATATGACCAATGCTGATCTTGGTGATCGGCACACCGCCCTTAACCAGCGCGAGCGCATCGGAGGGTGAGGCCACCATGATCAGAATCAATTGGCGAGGCGTTGCGGTATGAATGACGTCGATGGTCCTTTGCACCGAGAAAAACCGCGTCCAAACGCCTTCTGGCGCCGCCACCCTCATGGGTGCCCATTGGCGCGAATCTGCCGCGATCTCATCGTTGACGATTAGGACAAGGTTGGAACCCACGGCTTCGTTCCACAGCTCAACGTCTTGTCCGTAAATGAAACGGTCGTCGATGCGTGCGAGAAGAATCTTGGGTTGAGTCATCGCTGCCCCATTCTGTTTGAGACCCGTAAGAGCAAGACATCGCGTCTCCAATATTAGTGCATTTAAAGTGAGAAAAGCCGTCAGAACACTTGCGCGGATTTGCGATGTCCCGTATCATAGACAGCCGTTGACGCCTCAGTTGCGCCATCACATGGTCGCCAGCGTAGCTCAGTTGGTAGAGCACCGCTCTCGTAAAGCGGGGGTCACCGGTTCGAGCCCGGTCGCTGGCTCCATTGCACAAGATAGCCGCCTTCGGGCGGCTTTTTTGTTGCTGATTTCGGGCGCGCTTCCGCCAATCCAAGCACAACGCCGCCGGAAACTCTCCTACTCAACAAAAGCCCCGCCAACCGCAATCCCCAAAGGAACCGCGTTCAGCGGGGCCCAAGCGAGCTCCCCCAAGGGATAACGCTCGCAACACGAACAGCTCAGCCGAGCAGCGCGCTACTCCTCCCAGTAAGCATCTGCAAGCAGCTTAAAGCAAATCTTCTTGACCGGCTGCGCGCCATCGCCCTGGAACTCGAGCGTGGGCATGTGAGGCTCGCCGGCAACAAACAGCGCAAACTTGTCGTCAGCAAGATCGCCGGCGATCGAGGCGTCGGAATCGACCAGATCGTAGTCGTCCTTCTCGTCAAACTCCTGAACCAGCGTCAGGCTGCCCGTGGCAACCTTAAAGGCCTCGCGACCCTCGACGTCGATCTGCAGGTCGTGATAGCGCTGATGCGTCTCATAGTGAGCCTCGGCTTCGGGACGCGTCGCGGGAGCCATGACGTTCGCAAAGACCTTGTCGCCCAGAATCGGATGGCTGCCGACCTCGAGCTTCGCCGGATCGTTCTCCTCGAGCCAGTCGATCAGCACGTCGAGGCCCTTGAGCATTCCACGGTACTCCTCGATATCGCCCAATGCACCGTAAATCATCTAAATCCCCTCTCGGATCGTTTCTTTGGCGGCTACTCGGCAAACGCATTACCGACGCTGTTGCCACCCACATGCGTCTCGACCAGGGTAAGGTCGGGATTGAACACGACAGTGTCGGCGTCGCGCCCCGGCATAATGCTACTGCACTTGTCGTCGACATGAGCTGGCAACCGATGCCGGGGCCGCAGCACAAGCTCCTACAGCTCGGTCACGACAACGCCGTTGTAAACCTCGTCCCAACGATCCATAACCAAGTGGCCAGTCATGGGATCCATGGCATTGAGTTTGCCGCAGGTGTTGGCGGTACGCAGCACCGTCTCGTCGTCGGCTCCGGCAGCAATCGCATGTGCGAAGCCGGCAATGGTCGAATCGCCAGAGCCCGTAGCGTTAACGGCGGGGATATCGGGGGTCTTGGCGCGGAACGCACGGCCGTTATGGAAACCAACGGAGCCGGCAGCGCCCATAGATACGACGACCCAGGGGATATCGGAGAAGCGGGCGTCAGAGGCGAGCGCGGAACGTAGCTCGTCCACATCGTCGGTGGTAAAGCTCGTGCCCAGAAGGCCGTTAATTTCGGTCAGGTTAGGCTTAACCAGCTCAGGCTTGACCTCGGACTTGAGCGCAGCCTCGAGCGAGGCGCCCGAGGTATCGAGCAGCACCTTGGCGCCGGCGTTCTCTGCAATGCCCGTGATCTTAGCGTAGTAGTCCGCCTCGACGCCGCGGGGCAGCGAACCCGAGATGGTAACGACATCGGCCTTGCTCGCAAGCTCGGCGAACTTGGCGGTAAAGGCATCGAGCTCCTCGGGGGCAATCGTCGGGCCGCTCTCGAGCAGCTCGGTCTGGTTGCCGGCGTGGAGGATGTTGAGACAAATGCGAGTCTCGCCCTTGATGGGCACAAAATCATTCTTAATGCCGTTAGCATCCATGAGCTCGGCCATATAGGCGCCCATATGACCACCAAGCAAGCCGGTTGCCACGACATCGTCGCCCAGCTGGCCCAGGACGCGGGCCACGTTGAGGCCCTTACCGCCGGCGGTCTTTTCGGGCGTCACGCGGTTGACGTCGTCGATAATGAGCTCATCGAGCTGATAGCGCGTATCGACGGACGGGTTCATCGTAACGGTGAGGATCATTTCTAGCTCCTTATCTCGCAGGCTCCTTATGCCTTGCAAAACGAATTGGCTACATGCGACTACAGAATCTCGATTGTGAACGAGCGCACGATGGTTTCTTTGGGCTTGGCGATAAGGCAGCCGCGCTTGTGCTCAAGCACGTCGTCCTCATCGGAGCAGGTCGAAAGACCGCCCCAGGGCTCAACTGCCACAAAATCACCCTCGGGCTTGCTCCACACAATGAGGTACGGGAAGCCCTCAAAGCTCAGGCGAACACCCTTGTCCTCGCCCTTTTTGGAAAGCGTGACCTGACGGCTCTCGAGCACGTCAAAGATGGTCTCCGCAAAATCGAAGAGCTCATGTGACAGAGGCAGCGTCTTTCCCACCATGGGGTTCTTGGAGCGGTTGGTCACGTCAATCAAGCCAGTCGAGGGGACGGCAGCGCAAAGCTCAGCAGCCTCGTCTTTCTCAAAACGCAACTCGTAGTCCGTATAGGCCTCGCCCTCATCGAGCGGGCACCTAAAGCCGGGGTGTCCACCGATAAAGAAAGGCATGTCCTCGGTGCCCTCGTTGGTAACCTCATAGGAGACGCGCACGGCGGCGTCCTCGAGCGTATAGCGGGCGACAAGCTTAAACGGATACGGATAATCGCTCAGCAGCGCGGCGTTATCCTCCGAAGCCAGGCACATCGCCAGCTCGTTCTCGCTCTGGCTCAGCAGCTTCCACTCCTGTTTGCGCGCAAACCCATGGCGGGCGAGCTTCACATGATGTCCGGCAAACGTCATGGCGCTGTTATCGCGCAAACCTCCGCAAATCGGGAAGCAAATCGGTGCCTGGCCGGACCACACGGCGGGATCGCCCTGCCACAAGTACTCGCGACCTCCAGCCTCAATCGAGGTAAACGAACCACCGGCCGTGGAGACCTTGATAGAAATCGAATCGTTGGAGAGAGCGTATTCCATTGTCCATCCTTTCGAACAACTGCTTTTTGCTCGCAAGAACCCGTCTCGGCCCTGACCAAAGGACAAACCCGCACGTTCATCGATGCGTCCGGTTTCCCAGCCATGCAACGGGGTACCATACAGACATTGATGCAATTACAGCTGAAAGGCCTTCTTATGCGAACCATCATCCTTTATGCCTCACACCACCACGGCAATACGAAAAAGCTCGTGGACGCCATCGTCGAGGCGCACCCCGAGATCGATACCCTCGACGTGAAGTCACTCGGTAAAAACGAGTACCCCGACCTGCACGAATACCATCTGATCGGTGTCGCCACGGGCATCTATTACTCCGAGATCGACAAGGACATGGCACGCGTGCTCACGAACGTGCTGCAGCCGCAGGACAAGGTGTTTGGCCTTATGACCTACGGTGGCAAAAACAAGTGGTACGGCAAGGATATCGATGGCATCTGCCGCATGAGGCAGGCCATCTTTATGGGCGTCTACGGCTGTCCCGGCTTTGATACGTGGGGGCCGTTCAAACTCACCGGCGGCGTCCAGAAGGGACACCCGACCGCTGAGGAAATTAAGGGCGCCGTCGACTTCTTCGACAAGATCGAAGACGAGTATGGCGACATCATCGTCGAAGAGTACGCCAAGCGCGAGAAGCGTCTAGCATACGAAAAGGAGCATCCCGCGGGGGGTCTTGTGGCCGGCGTCAAGCGCACGGCAAAGAAGATCGTTAACAAGCTGTAACTGTTAAGGTGCTTTTGAGCGTTTAACCCATACGGCGGGTCCGAGCAGATTCGGGCCCGCCGTCTTTTTCTATCGTTAATCGGTAAAGGCGTTGCCGACGCTCTGGCCGCCAACATACGTCTCGACGAGGGTGAGCTCATGGTCGAACACGACAAAGTCGGCGTCGCGACCCGGCATGATGCTGCCGCACTTATCCTCGATGTGCGCAGAGCGAGCCGGCACCTCGGTTGCCATGCGAATGGCGATATCAGCGCTGGCGATGCCCCAATCGACAATGTTCTTGACGCCCTGGGCAAGCGTGAGCACCGAGCCGGCAATGCTTTTGCCGTCGGCGAGCCAGCACAGGTTGTCCTTCATGATGACGTCCATGCCACCACTGGTGTAGCTGCCCTCGGGCATGCCGCCGCAGCCCAGGCAGTCGGTGATGAGCACCGTGTGCTGCCAGCCCTTTGCCTGCAGCAGTGCCTTGATGGCGGCAGGGTTTACGTGCTTGCCGTCACAGATGATCTCGGCGTAGGTCTCGGGCGTGGACATGGCAGCACCCACGACACCGGGCTCACGGTGATGCAGACCGCGCTGGCCGTTATAGGTATGCGTAAAGCAGCTGGCACCGGCATTGATAGCGGCGATGCACTCATCGTAGGTGGCGTCGGAGTGACCGATGCTGGTCACCACGCCCTTGGCGTTCAGAGCAGCCGCATAAGCAGCGGCACCGTCGCGCTCGGCGGCCATGGCGCTCTTAACGATGCGACCGCCCGCAGCCTCCTGCCACTGGTCGAAAACCTCCTCGGAGGGGTCAATCAGGTAAGCGGGGTTCTGCGCGCCCACGTGCTTCATGGTAAAGAAGGGGCCCTCCAGGTAGATGCCCTGAATGCGGGCACCGCAGAAGTCGGGGCCGCGGCCCTCGTCCGCCTTGGCGATAGCAGCGCAGGCGTCCTTGATCTGTTCGACGCCATCGGTGAACGTCGTGGGCAGCCAGCTGGTGGTACCGCGACGGGCGAGCTCGGTTGAGCTGATATCGATGCCCTCGGGATCGTTATCGGTAGTTGAGTGGTTGTAGAAGCCATGGATGTGAGTATCGACCATACCCGGTGCGATCCACGATCCCGTGTAGTCCTTAATCTCGCAAGAGGGCTCGTCGGCCTGCCAGGCGCCAAAAACGCCATCCTCGACCATAAGATAGCCGCCCAGTTGCGGGCCTGCCGGCAAGAAGAACTTGTCAGCCTTAATTGCGTACGTGCTCATATGCACTCCTCGCTTCTAAAGCAGTTGACTGTGGTAATGCTTATACCCAGCTCACGTAAAACAAAAAGCGCCCGCCCGCCGTTATGAGCGGACGGGCGCCCTTACAGGGGGACGCGATTAAGCGGTGAAGGGGTGAATCGTCACGCCCTTAACCACGCGGTTGACCGTGCCGGTGGGGCTCGGCGTATCGGGCGTGTTGCCCACGCGGACGGAGTTGAGCAGGCTGATAGCCTGGGCAAACATCACGAACGGCAGAGCAAGGTAACCCTCGGGAAGTGCCTCGTAGCCCTTAAAGGTGAAGGACTCACCCTCATAGACGGTGGCACCTTCCTGCTGAACGGCGATGGTGTGCTGAGCGATCTCGTCGCCACCGATCTCGTTGAGGATGTCGATGTCGTACTGACGGGTGTAGGCGTCGTTGTTGACGAACACGAAGACGAGCGTCTTATCGTCGACGAAGGACTTAGGTCCGTGACGATAGCCCATGGAGGTGTCGTAGGAAGTAGCGACCAGACCGTGAGCGAGCTCGAGGATCTTGAGCTGGCTCTCCTGAGCAAGGCCACCGAAGGAGCCAGAACCCAAGTAGGTCACGCGGTTGAAATCGCCAGCCAGGTAATCGGCGATCTCGGGCTCACGGGAGATGACCTCCTCGCCCATCTTGGCAATCGTCTCGACCCACTCGGCCTTCTGCTCGTCAGAGGCAGTGTCGAAAATAAGGGTGGAGAGCAGGGTCATGCAGGAATAAGAACCGGTCATGGCGAAGCCCTTGTCGTTGGCGCGCGGAATGAGCAGCGTCAGCGCATTGGGATCATCGGCAGACTCGACGGCAAGCTTGCCCTCGGGAGCGCAGGTGATGTTGAGGAACTTGACGTTGTGGACGAGCTCCTTGGCAACGGCAACGGCGGCAAGGCTCTCGGGGCTGTTGCCAGAGCGGGCAAAGGAAACCACGAGCGTGGGATCCTCGGCGCGCAGGAAGTCGCGCGGGGCGCTCACGATGTCGGTCGTGGCGATGGGCTTAAAGTCGTAGAGATCAGTGTTGCCAGCGTGACGCAGGTACGGGGCGCAGGTATCGCCAACGTAGTCGGACGTACCGGCACCGGTGAAGACAACGGACAGACGACCCTCGCCCATAGCGCGAGCCTCGGCCAGGAAGGCCTCGATGGCCTCCTTGTTCTCGCGATAGATGTTGAGCGTATCACGC
Organism: uncultured Collinsella sp.; assembly: GCA_900544135.1. GTDB lineage: Bacteria > Actinomycetota > Coriobacteriia > Coriobacteriales > Coriobacteriaceae > Collinsella. Next base: position 103,132 of record UQTU01000004.1, on the reverse strand, counting down.
CAAAGCTCGGGCTGCTGAGCAATCTCGGCCGTGGTGATCTGGGCGCCGAGCTCGGTGAGCTCCTCGACACTCTTCTCGAACATTTCTAATACCTCTCTCTAGAAGTAATCCTCTGACGTGCAATTATACACTTCGGTTGGTTATCTGGTAGTAACCAGTTAAATGCAAAGAATCACCATATGGAAACGATGCGAGCACTAGTTACTGCGCTGGTGGTAAACCTTGTATTTAAACTGATCGGCACGAGCAACCGAAAGTGTGTACTCCACTACCTCGTTTGACTCGTTATACGTAGTCCTGACCAAATCGAGCACAGGCGAGCCCTCGACAATTCCCAAAAGGTGGGCATCGGTGGGACGGGCTATGCTCGCATAGAACTCCTCTTCGGCCACGCGAATCTTTTGCTGAAAGTCCTGCTCAATCACATCGTAAAGCGGCTTACGCTCCAGCAGCGGTCGCTTTAGGGACAGAAATTGACGAACCGGTAGATAGCTGCGTTCGACCATCATGGGCATGTTGTCGGCAGAGCGAAGACGCTTGAGCTTAAAAATGCGATCACCGATGCGCAATCCCATATGCTCGGCCAGATTCTTATCGGCCTCCATCTCGCAAAACTCGAGAATCGTGGTCTCGGGTTCTCGACCCATCGCGCGCATCTGCTCGGTAAAGCTGTAGGACTGCATAAGATTGGTTGCTTTTGCCGAACGGTCGGTCACAAAGGTACCGCGACCGTGCTGCCGAACCACCAGTCCTAAACGCTCCAGTTCCTGCAGAGCCAGGCGTACCGTAGTGCGCGAGAGACCATAGCGCTCCGAAAGTTCGCGCTCGGAAGGAATCATGTCACCGGCGCGATATTCATGGTCAATCTTTTCGGTCAGAATATCGACCAGCTGATCGTACAGCGGTTGCTTACGCGCTCCGATCGCCATCCTATCCTCCCTTTTGCTCGAATTCGGCTAACTACCTAGGGTGTTATGCATTATCTGTCTGCCACACCCGAATCATTAAGAAAACAAAAGCCGCGCGCTCTTTCGAGCACGCGGCTTTTAACATACACATGGCTTAAGGGGTCGGGGTGTGAGCCGCGTAGGGACACACCCCTCAAGCTAGAGCCTTACCAGATGCTCGGCCAGAGACCAAGCGGGCCAGCGCCCAGGATGCCAAGGACGAAGAGCAGGAGAATGCCCTTGGTCGGGGTCCAGCTGTGCTTAGCGAACATGTAGTAAAGCAGCAGCGTAAGCATAAGCGGGACGAGCTTCGGGACGATGGTGTTGAGGGTGTCGGCAACAGAGAAGTTGACCGGATCCTCGGTAACGGTGCCGTAGGTCACGGACTCCATGCCGTTACCCAGATCGGTGACGCCGCACTCGACAGCGTTGCCGTCGGCATCGGAAGCGGTAAGGGCGTTGCCGTCCTTATCGGTCATGGCGATGGTACCGGCCTCAGCGGTCTCGGTATCGATGCCCTCCATACCGGTGAAGTTCTCGGCCTCCTTCTCGGAGACGATCACGGTAGTAGCGGAGAGACCACGGGTGGTGCCGTTGGGGATCTGGAGGTTGATCTGGGTGCCACCCATGGTGACGACCAGGCAACCGACGACGAAGACGCCCATGATGGAAGCGGCACGTGTGAAGGCCTGCATGTTGGCGGTCAGAGCGTCAATAGCGCTGGTGCCAAGCTTGTAGGACCAGTTCATGAGCCAGAAGCGCAGAGCGAACTGGACGACGTTGAAGATCACCAGGAAGATGATCGGTGCAGCGGCGTTGCCGTTGATGGCCATGTTGGAGGTGATGCCGGCCGTGATAGGCACGAGCGTCAGCCAGAACAGGGCGTCACCGATACCACCGAGCGGGCCCATTGCGGCGACGCGGACGGCGCGGATCGTGGGGATGTCAACCTTGTTCTGCTCGAGCGAAAGCACGATGCCCATAACAAAGGTGACAAGGAACGGGTGGGTGTTGAAGAACTCCAGGTTGTGGCTCATGGAAGCCGCGAGGTCGTTCTTGTTGGTGTGGATCTTCTCCAGACCGGGGATGATGGAGTAGAGCCAGCCAGCGGCCTGCATGCGCTCGTAGTTGAACGATGCCTGCAGGAAGCAGGAGCGCCAAGCCATCTTGTTGAGGGTCTTCTGGTCGAGCTGCGGAGCAGGAGTGAGATCCTCGTAGTGCTCCGGGATCACATACTCATTAGATGCCATCTTCGAAGTCACCTCCGTCAGAAACAGCTGCACCCTTCAGCTCGGTCTGCTGCTGGAAGTCCCAGAAAGCGATGCCGAAGCCGATGAGAGCGAGGATGAGCAGAGCAGGGGTTGCCAGCGAATCGTTGGCAACGGTGATGAGCGCGAGGCCAAAGCCCATGAGGAAGAAGCCCCACATATCGCGGTTCATCATAACCTTGAGCAGGACGGCGAAGCCGACGAAGCGCATCATGCCGCCTGCAGCGGACAGACCGGTCTGCAGCCAAGTCGGGATGGCGGAAGCGATGGTCTGACCAATGGTAGCGCCAGCGATGAAGAACAGGGTGACGACGACAGCGAAGATCAGGCCGAGCAGAGCCATGGCGAAGTAGTTCAGGCGCTCGATGCCCTTGGTGTCCGCGTTGTGAGCCATGTTATCGGCCGTGGACATAAGCGGGGACATAAGCGTGAAGACCAGGGTAACGCCGAGCTGGCCAAGCAGAGCGAACGGAATGGCGAGACCGACTGCCGCGTTGGGCTCGAGGCCCGTGGCGATAGCGAGAATGGCTGCCATGATGCCGCCGATGACGGCGTTAGGCGGCTGAGCGCCTCCGATCGGCATGTTGCCGATCGTCATGAGCTGATAGGTACCACCCACGAGAAGACCGGTGTTGAGGTCGCCAAGGATAAGACCGATGACGGCGCCGGTGACGATGGGCTGATAGAGAGACTCGAGGAAGTCAAACTGGTCGATTGCCGCGATGAACGTGACGACGAAGACCAGAGCGATCTGGATGATCGAGTATTCCATCTTGCTCCTCCTTTCAAAATGTATGTACGCACTTTGGATTTCACGTACAGAACGTCAGGGTTTCACTCCTGACAACGTGGATCACGAGGATTACGAGAAGAGCTTGCTCGTGTCCTCAACAGGCGTGCTCGGAACGCGCCTGATCTCCAACTCCACCCCCAATTCCTGCAGCTCTTTAAACGCAGCGACATCCTCGTCGTTAACTGCGACGGAGGTGGCGACTTGGCGCTTTCCTTCCGACATGTGCATGTTGCCGATGTTTACCTTCTTTATAGGCACACCGCCCTTGACGAGCGTAAGCACGTCTTCCGGTGTTTCGGCCACGATGAAGATCTTCTGGCGCGGGCTCGCCTTGCCAATGACGTCGATGGTCTTCTGCAGAGAGAAGAAACGCGTAGCGACGCCGGCGGGAGCGGCCATCTTCATGAGGTTCTGGCGCATGGTGTTGGACGCCACGTCGTCGTTGGCGACGAGGATGAGGTTGGAGCCCAGGGTGGAGTTCCACTGGGTGGCAACCTGACCATGAACCAGTCGGTTATCGATGCGGGTAAGAAGAATGTTGGGTTCTGCCATGTTGATCAGCTTCCTTTCGTTATTTGCTGACGACAGTTACTTGATCTCCTGAATCGCGTAACGCGAAACATCTACGACGGCTCCGGATCGGACTTTGATCTGGACCTTCTCGCCTTCGATGCCTTTGACGGTTCCGTAGATACCGCCGGCGAAAAGAACCTCTTGACCCGGCTTGAGCTCGGTGTGCAGCTCCTTGAAGTACTTCTGCTTCTTCTTCATGTTGATTTGCGACCAGATGGTGTAAATCAAGCCCATGATGACAAGCAGGCCTAAAAGGGCGACCGAGGAGCTCAGGACGTTGGCTCCGAAATCGGCCATTAGATGCCGTCCTCGTCGCCGAAGATATCCTCTTCGTCGGAGCCGGCAACGGATGCGACCGTCTGGGCGGTGATGCCCGTCTGGCCAACGGTCACGGCCTGCTCGCCAAGCTCGGCGAGCGTGGCGTTGCCGCGGAGGAACAGAAGCTCAATAACCATGGGAAGGTTGGTGCCGGTCAGAACCTCGACGTTGTCGACATCCTGGGCAATCATCATCGCCTGGTTGAACGGGGTGCCACCAAGCAGGTCGGTAAAGACGAGCACGCCATCGCACTCCTCGCGCATGGCGGTAATAGCGGCGCGGAGATCCTCACCGTAGGAAGCAGCCTGGTCGCCCTCAAAAGGAACGACGGTAAAAGCGGGCTGGTCGCCAGCAACCATAGCGATAGCGCTTGCGAGGCCGGGTGCGAACTGTCCATGACCGGTAAGAATAAAGCCAACCATTCAAATTTCCCTTCCGAAGGTGTGTACGATCTGAGTCCGATGATTTTCGGAAGCCAGCGGGCGCTCGCCCTTAAAGCTTCTTAGAAAGCGTACTTTGAAGACCAGTGGTTTCTAAACTGGTAGTAACCACGTGACGTGTTGTTGTCACTATATCACCCCAGAAGAGGTCGCTTTCGTTGATTCATACGGTAAAACGTTTTTGCACCGCTCACGGTGATAAATCGACCGTTTACCGGTCGTTAACACTTCTACCTGCGGTTTTGAAACCGTTCCGAAATGCTTTGGCAAAAGATCGGATCTTTTCCTGTGTCTAAACAACGCAGGGCGGCTAAAAATAGCGTGTAGAAAAATTGCAGGTCATTGTGAAGATATGTGAATTGGTCTTTTTGACTTAATACCAGTTAGAACCAGTTTTGAGATTATCGGTGAACGGTAGTTTTCGACCGTTCACCGGTTACTTGCAATCGTTTGCAGTCGTTTTCCCAGATGAATTAGGGAAACACAATGGAGCGCTTGCGCGATCAAGGGAAGTTTTGACATTTGTCCTCATCCCCCGCGCGCCAAACTCCGACACCCAAAATGAGCCATAGCTCTCGCTATTCGTCTCACAAACATTACTTACTCTAATCTGTAATTGTTTATCGTTTATCATTAAATATGATATAAGATACAAGTATCATCCAAGACATTGGTTGGAGGAGCTATGATCCGCTGGAACGTATCCAAATCGAATGAAGCCATCGACCGTGAACAGGCAATAGCCGATCTGAGGAAGCTCACTCGCATCTGCAAATGGGCCACAATCTGCACCACCGTGGCGCTCGCTCTGGGACTTCTCGCAGTCATTGCGATTGACCTTCTACTCGTATTGCCTAGCCTCTCCCAAGGGTCGTGTCTCCAATCCGTAGAACTTCAAGGCGGCGAAGGGCCGTGCCTGGCTATCGTCGGTACCGATGCGCAGACCCCACTTATGCTCGTCGCACACGATGGTCACACTGCCATAGGGAGCCTCTTGATGACATGCCTCGCGCTTACCATCGCGCTAAGCGTGCGCAGGCTTTTCTTAAACATTGAAAAGGAAGGCAGGCCCTTTGACCTTGAATGTAACCAAACACTTCGTCGAGTAGGACATTTATTCCTTATCGGCGGCGTTGCCGTGAGGCTTCTTGGTGCCGTAATCACGGGAATGATACTCTCAGGATTTGGCGGCAGCTTTACGGATGCGTTCGCCGGCCAGTTATTCGAGCCCTCCATGCTCTTTGCGGGCCTGATTATTTGCCTGATTGCCAGCATCTTCCGCTACGGGTATATCCTGCAAAAACAAGATGACGAGTTGCTCTAGGGGGAATCCATGATTATTCTGCGGCTTGACCGCATGCTCGCCGAACGCAAGATCTCATCCAAAGAGCTTGCGGGACGCGTGGGCATCTCCCAGGTCAATATGTCACGCATTAAGACGGGCAAGGTTTCTGCCATACGTTTTTCAACTCTTGACGCGATATGTCGGGCACTCGACTGCCAACCGGGCGATGTACTGGAATATATATCCGACGATGAAGCCGATAGCCTTTTTGGACTTAAAGATGAATAGCCATAATTAAGCCGCCAATCACGCCCTCAACGCAAAAAGTCCGCCAGAACGACTTCCGTACTGGCGGACTTTCTGCTGTCTATCGGCTAGATGCTCGATGAGCCGTGCGACTCTTTACGCAAACAGGCCGTAGATGCTGATGTTGGCCTTGGCGTAGAGGCCGTTAGCATACTCGGTCCACTTGGAGCTGGCGCTCGAAGCCTGCGAAGAGTACTGCTGGTAAGCAGTGTAGTAGGCGGTCATGGCCTGCTTATAGGTGGCGCTATCGGCCGTAAAGGCATCGTCGGCAAAGGCCTTAGCGTAGGTGCTGTCGGCGTCCTTCCAAGTGCCCTTCTCGCTATCCCACTCGTCACCGGCAAGGTTGATGATGTAGTCGGCGTAGTCCTTGCTCGCGGTCTCCTCGTTGCCGTCAGCAGGCTCGGTCGGAGCGGTCGGCATGCTTGCGGAGCTATCGCCCACCTTCTTCTTGTAGAGCTTCTGCAGCGTCGCGGACTGGCGGACGATCTGCTTGGCCTGGTCCTTGGACACGCCATACTGCGTGGCCATGGTCTTGTAGTCCGAAGTGCCGATGGAATCCTCGGCGTATTTCTTCATCTCCTTAGAAGAGACGGTGATGCCCTCGTCCTCGGCAGCGTCGAGCAGGATCTTGTTGCGCACGTAGGACAGGATGACGTCGGCAGAGGGAGCGGTGTAGTTGCCATCGCCATCCTTGACGGTGTCGAGGCTGTACTGGCTCTCAATGGCCTCGCGCGCGGTGATGTCGCTCTTCTTGCCGTTGTAGCTGTAGCTTGCCACGGTCGAATCGAGCTGGTCCTCGGTGAGGGTCGCCGAGCCGACGCCCTTGCCGCCAAAACCACCGTTGCCGATAAAGAAGCCGACCACAGCAGCGATCACGACTGCAACCACGAAGGCGGCAATCATCGTCTTCTTGTGCTTGGATGCGCGGTCGTCTTCGTCGGAACCCAGGATATCGTCGTCCTCGTCCTGCTCCTCGGGCATGAGGTTCTCGTCGGCGGCGTCCGCGGCGATCTTTGCCTCCAGGCGAGCGTCCTCCTCCTCGGCCGTCGTACCGGCGGCAATATGTTCGGCAGACGTACCGGCGACCAGATCGATCTTCTCCTCCTCATCACCATCGGGGCCTTCGCCGCGCTCGATGATCTGGATGCCGTCGATCTCGTCCTTCTCGTCCTTCTTTTGAATCAGACCCATATCAGTTACTCCTTGTTAGGAAACATAGTCCGCAATAGAATACGCCCGACAAAGCGCCGGGCGTATTGATTCTCAGGTTATACGCAAACACTTAAGTACTATTTAGGCGTTTGCAGTCTGCATGCCTTAGGCCAGGTGCGCGATAACGGCATCGGCAAAGGCCTGCGTGCCCACAGCGCCCTCAACGGAGCCGGTCTGGGCACGACGAACGTCGCCGGTAACCTGCTCACCCTCGTCGAGCGTGGCAGAAACGGCGGCGCGAATGCGATTGGCCGCGTCGTTCTCGCCCAGGTGATCGAGCATCATAGCCGCGGACAGAATCTCGGCCGTGGGGTTAGCGATATCCTGGCCAGCGATATCGGGCGCGGAGCCGTGCGTCGCCTCGAAGATGGCGCAGTCGGCACCGATGTTGGAACCCGGAGCCATACCCAGTCCACCTACCAGACCGGCGCACAGGTCGCTCACAATGTCACCGTACAGGTTGGGCAGCACCAGGACATCGAAGTCGTTGGGGTTCTGGACCAGGCCCATGCAGGTGGCGTCGACAATCTTGTCGTTGAACTCGATATCGGGATAGTTGGCGGCCACCTCGCGCGCAACGCGCAGGAACAGGCCATCGGTCGCCTTCATGATGTTGGCCTTATGCACGGCCGTCACCTTTTTGCGGCCGCAGCGGCGGGCGTACTCAAAAGCGTACTCCACAATGCGGCGGCTCTTGGCGATGGAAATCGGCTTGATTGAGATGGCGGAATCCGCGGCGAAGGTCTTCTGGCCCGAGCGCTCGACGAGCTGCGAGAGCTCCTCGACCTCGGCAGCGCCCTCATCGAACTCGATGCCGGCATAGAGGTCCTCGGTGTTCTCGCGCACGATAACCAGGTCGACGTCGCGGAAGCGCGAGCCGTCGCCCGGCTGCGACAGGCAGGGGCGCACGCAGGCGTACAGGTCAAAATGCTTGCGCAGGGCGACGTTAACGCTGCGGAAACCCGTGCCGACCGGCGTGGTGATGGGGCCCTTGATAGCAACCTTGGTCTCGGCGACCGCATCGAGCACATGTTGGGGCAGCGGCGTGCCAAACTCGTCCATGACGCCGGCACCGGCCTCCTGGACGTTCCAGTTGATCTGGACACCAGTGGCCTCGACCACGCGGCGCATAGCCTGCGTAATCTCGGGACCGATACCGTCACCAGGAATCAGGACTACATCGTGCGCCATAATCTGTTACTCCTCGTCTTCGGCGTCGTCAGATTTTTTTACGCTAGCACGCTTCTTCTTTTTGGAGAGATCCAGGCCAAAACGTTTAACAAGCATTTCGCAAATCTCGCTCGAACGGGCCTTGAGATAGCTACCCTTGCCGTTCTCGGCATCGAACTTAAGGCGCAGCGCGAGCTTCTCGGCGACCTCGGCGTCAATCTCGCCCCGGCCAAACTCGTACAGGCAACCGAGCATGTCGCGATACTCGAGGTCGCCGTGGTAGCACTGGATGGCCTCGTCCAGGATGGGCCAAGCCTCGCGCGAACGCTCGACGCTCGTGGCGCCCCACACGCACAGCAGGCGGAAGGCGGCATAGCGCAGCGTGGACGAAATCTCATCGAACAGCGCGGTCTCGGCGCCCTCAAAGGCATCGCCCAGCTGCTCGGGGCAGGTGGTGGCGAGCGCCGCCAGGGCATCGAGAGCCTCCCAGCGGGTCTGAGCCTCGGGGCGGTCGAGCGCCTCGATCAGCGCGGGCACGCAGGGCACGACGCGCTGCGGATCGCGCTCGGCAAGCAGGTGCAGCACGCGGGCGGCAAACTGACGGATGCGGCGCGTGGGGCAGCCGAGCTCCTGGACCAGGCGGTCGACGGCGTTCTCGTTCTCCTCTGCCAGCTGGAGCTGTGCCAGCTCCTCGTCGGTGAGCTGTTCGTCTTTGTTTTCTGCCATAGTTACCTCTTTTTACTATTTCTTAGCGTGCTTGTCAGCACCCTTGCTGTCATCGGTGACCGAGATGAGCTGTCGGTCGGCCGCGCCATTGCGACGCGCACGGCGGCGCTCCTCGGCATCGCCCGCGTCGGCGGCGGCGCGGTGAGCCTTGTTAACGTTAAAGACCTCGTCGTGTTTGCGCCACGGACCGACGGACTCGCCAAAGCTCATCTTAAGGCCGGCGATAAAGCCGCCGAGCCAGCCGATCGGCGCAAACTGCACCAGCGGGAACAGCGAGAACACCCAGGTCAGCAGGATGACTGCCGCCGCTCCCGCAAAGTTGGCAATCCAGTAGTCGCGCTTGGTGATGACGCGCTTTTCGCACGCCCACTGGCCGCACAAAAAGCCAATGTAGATCGCGAAGAGAAAGAGCACCAGCGCAAGTACCACGAACGTCCAGCTCATGGGCGCTACTCCCCGTGATGGTGGCCGCAGCAGCACTCGTGGCCATCATCATGGCCGTGGCCGCCGCAGCACTCGTGGTCCTCGCCATGGTGGTGGCCGCAACCGCACTCATGGTCGTCGCCGTGCTCGCCGCAACCGCAGCCGTCCTCGTGAGCACCGTGCTCTTCGGGACGATACTGCGACCAGTCCAGACCGGCGGCGATGGCGTCGGCCTCCTCCTTATAGAGGACCGTGATGGCCTGGGTGCCCAGCTTGGCACCACCGATGGCATCGAGCATGTCGTAGAGCGTAAAGGCCACGTCGGCGCCGGGCAGCGCAAGCTCGCGATCGTCGGCATAGGCGAGCGCCAAGCGCAGGTCCTTGATGAAGTGCTCGACCATAAAGCCGGGCTTGTAGTCGCCGTCGAGCGCCTTGGTAGCCAGGCTCTCCATGGCGCCGGACTTGCCGGTACCGCCCAGGATCATCTGGCGGGTCTTCTCCAGATCAAGGCCGCTCAGCTCGGCAAATGCCATGGCGTCTGCCATGCCGACCATGCAGGCGCCCAGCGACACCTGGTTGGCGAGCTTGGCAGCCTGGCCCTTGCCGGCGCCGTCGAAGCAGCAGATGTTGGCCGCAAAGGTGGCAAGGATGTCGCGGACCGGCGCGATGTCGTTCTCGGTAGCGCCCACGATAGCCGTGAGCGTACCGGCGATAGCGCCCGACTCGCCGCCGGTGACGGGGCAGTCAAACGCCATGCGACCAGAAACCTGGGCGGCCTCGGCAATGTCACGGGCAAGCTCGGGCGAGCTCGTGGTGAGGTCGATCAAGACCGCGCCGGGCTTAGTGCACGCGAGCAGGCCGTCGCCCGCCAGGTAGAGTTCCTCGACCTCGGAGGGATAGCCCACCATGGTAAAGACGACATCGGCGTTCGCCGCGGCATCGGCCGGCGTATCTGCCCAGACGGCGCCGCGCTCGATAAGCGCCGCCGCCTTGGACTTGGTGCGGTTGTTGACCGTGACGGGATAGCCGGCGTCCAGAATGTGGCCGGCGATGGGGGCACCCATGATTCCGGTGCCGATGAATGCGACGGAGAGCTTGTTTGCCATGAAACCTTTCCTTTTGGGTTGGGTGTTGTTACCAGGTTGAATACTCGGTGCCAGCGTTTGGGCTGTGAGTCGAGGGCGATTACGGACGCAGCGCTTGCCTACTGACCGCGCACGCGGCGGGCGATACGGTCGGAAAGCGACGCCTTGTCGGCGCGGTTCTTACCCCAAAACGCGCAGCCCACCATGCCGGGGCCCACGTGCGAGCCGATGGTGGGACCCACGGAGCCGCGAATGATCGTGACGTCGGCGCAACCCTCCTCCTTGCGGATGGCGGCTTCGAGCCAGTCACCATCCTTTTCGGCATCGGCCGTCATGATGGCGATGGGCATGGTGCGATCGGGCACGTAGTTCTCGCGGAACGACTTGAGGATGGACTTGAGCGCCTTCTTGCGGCCGCGGTTGACGCCGATCAGCGACAGCGAGCCGGCCAGGTCGTAGGAGAGCTCGGGCTTGACGTCGAGCTTTGCCGTGAGCTGCGCCGCCGCGGGAGGAATGCGGCCGCCGGCAGCCAGTGCGTCGAAGCTCTCGAGCGTAAAGTAGCCGTGCACGTAGGTCTTTGCCTCGTTTGCCCAATCGACCAGCTGCTTGGCGGTCAGTCCCGCCGAACGCTGGCGCACGGCCTCGAGCGCCAAGAGCGCACCGGTCGCGCAGGGCAGAGCGTTGTCGACCACGTAGAGCTCAAAGTTGGGATACTCGGCGCGCACGACATCTGCCGCCTGGCACGCGGAGTTGTAGCTCGACGACAGCGCCGAGGTAAAGCACAGGTAGACCGTGGGCGTGCCCTCTTTGGCGCACTCGGTAAAGAACTCAATATAGCGACCGAGCGACACGGCCGAGGTGGAAACGCGGGCGCCGGCGCGCATGCGGTCGTAGAACTCCTTAGGGCTCATGCTCGACCAGATGTCGTCTGTGCGCTCCTCGCCATCGATAATGAAAGGGAAACCCAGGATATCGACATCGAGGTTCGCGGCGACCTCGGGGCTAAAGTCGCAGCAGGTATCGACGACGATGCGGCAACGGTTCGAATGACCGGCGGATGCGGCCTTGTCCATCAAAGCGACTCCTTACGTAAAAAGGCGGCCACCCGCATGGGATGGCCGCCAACCGTTAACTCATGCAAGTTAACGTATTTTACTCGTCAAGTGTTTCGATGCGGGGCTTGATGATGCCATATCCACCATTCTTACGGTGATACACCACATTGATGAGACCGGTCGTCGCGTTCTCGAACACGTAGAAGTCGTGGCCCAGCAAATCGGTCTGCACCAGCGCCTGCTCCTCGGTCATCGGGGTGACATCGATGACCTTCTCGCGGACGAGCAGGTCGTCGTCCTCCTCGGGCAGCAGCAGGTCGGCCAGATCCTCAACGCGCTCGACCGGCGCGACATCCGCGGCACTGGCACCACCCTGGCGGTTGTCCACGACCTTGGTCTTGAACTTGCGCAGCTGGCGGGTGACCTTATCGGCGGAGAGGTCGATGGCAGCATACATATCTGCGCCGTGCTCGGCAACGCGAATCACCGAACCGCGGGCACGAGCCGTGACCTCGACGATTGCCGGGTTGGGGTTCGAGGGGTTCTTCTCATAACGAAGCACGACGTCGACTGTCATGGGCTCGATGTCGAAAACCTTGAGCGCCTCGCCGATTTTCTCATCCACATGCGCACGCAGAGCATCGGTTACCGTCGTCTTGCGTCCAGAAACCTTGATATCCATACGTGGCTCCAATCTGCCTCGGGGACTTACTGTACTGGCTATGTACCCATTGCCGTGCATTTAATCACGCGATTTCCCAAAGACCCGAATAACGACTGCTTGATACCGCATACCGAAGTCTCGCACTTTTCCGTGGCAAAGTGCGCTATAGGAAGGCGTCGGCAAAGCTAGTTTTTCTCCTGGAAATCAGCTTTTACCTGCCGTTTTTACCAAAATAGAAAAGCCGGGCTCCCCTATTAGGGAGACCCGGCTATGCGTGTTGAAACCGTGAAGAAGTGCCTCGTTCAATGTATGGCAGGCGCCACCCCTACCAATAACTAGCTATTGAGCTTGTTGATGTCATCGTCGGTGATGGTGCCCTCCTGGCTAGACGACGGGCTGTCGCCGTTGTTATCAGAGGCGTCGTCATCGGAGGACTCGGTCTCGTTGGACGTGGAGTCGGATGCCTGCACATTGGCCCCCGAAACGGTCTTGGCGGTAAGGTCATAGGGCATCTGTCCGTACCAGACGCAGTGGACTGCCTCGAGCGTGCCATCGACCGTGATGCCATCGAGGGCATCGCTCGCGGCACGGCACAGCTCATCGTTAGAGCTTAGGCCTGCGACGCCAAGCGTGGAGGGCGCCTCGAGCGTACCGACATAGGAGATCTGGCTCATCAGACGCGCGAGGTAGCCACCAGCCGTGGAATCACAGATCACGTAATCGACCTCGCCCGACTCGAGCGCCTCAAAGCACTCGTTGATGTTGGAGTAGGTCTTTTGATTGGCGGTGATGCTCTGCTTAGCAAGCGCCTCCTGCGAGGCCGAGGACATTTGGACACCCAGAGTAGACGCGTTAAGGGTATCGGTGGAAACGCTTAGCGACCCACCATCGCTAGTTTTACCGAACACGGAAGTGGCATCGTACAGGCAGGTGCCGAGCGAGCTAATGTCCCCGTCCGTGGAGTTAATCTCGCCGATAAAGATATCGGCCTTTTTGTCGCCGAGCGCGGAATCTGCCGAAGACGCATCGACAAAGGCGACCTTAAGGCCCATGCGGCTTGCGAGGGCGCGGGCGGCGTCAACCGCATACCCCGTGAGCTCGCCGTCGGCGTCCTGCATGGCCTGCGGCGCATCGGAAGTATCGAGGGCGACCGTCAGGGTTCCGGAAGTGACCAGGGCATCGTCCGACACCGCCGGCGTGACGGTCTCGTACTCGATCTGGTCGATCGTGGGAGTCGTGAACGTAGACAGCGGGTTGAACGCGCATCCGCTCAGGCCCAAAACGGCGATGACCGCTGCGGTCCCAGCACCTAACCGAGCCGCGTGCATCAAGCTGCCCCTCACCATGTCCACTACCCTGCCTTCTGTGTCGTATACAATCCGTGCGTTGCGCGGAATATCAGGTTGTTCCCACCAGCTGACCTGGTATTTGACCCCACACTTGCGCACCGGGGTGTTTGCTCGGGAGGCCGCAGCCACCTTCACGACTGACCCGCTCGCCCGCGAGGCGGTATTGCCCCAAAGAAAGTAGAACGGACGGTGCGGCTTACATCTAGGACGCGCCATGATCGCGCCGCGCGCACGCGGTCGCTTACGTGGATCCCTTTGACCGCGTCTGTCTTGGACTAGGACGGGCATTTCGTCCGTCCGCAACCACAGCCTGGTAGGAACGAAGCGCATTATAGCTAAGTTCAAGCTAAAGTTTAAGGTTAGGGGCGTCATTCGCATCGCGAGTACAGATTTCGCAGGTCGGGGCGGATCATTCGTGCCCCCATGAAGCCCGGAGCTCCCCCACGGGGAGCTCCGGGGCACCCGTCTCAGGGTGCCGTGTGCAAAAAACGGCAAATATGAGTACTGTTACCAATTTAGTAGCAGAGTATTACCGCCTCACGAGCCCTTTTTGAGTTCCGCACAGCCTGCTTGGCGCCAAGATATTCCACATTCGTTTATTATCTCTTCGCTGAATCCAGATTATCGGCCCAAGTTTCTTTGTTTTTGCTGTCACTAATCTAGTAACAGTACTCATATTTGCCGTTTTTTGCACAGAGCATATAAACAGACCCCCTATAAAGCCATAGTTTTACGCTGGTTTGAGCCCAAAGCACGCTCGGAGCGTATTCAGCAGAGCATCTTGCCTCTTTCGGCGAGCCTCTACGCGATTCTGATATCGCTTACCCATACGCTGGTGGATGCGCCATGCGAGCGCTTCCATCGCTTCCATGTCGCAGAGCATTTCGTTGTTGACCGTCGCGACCTCGATTCCCATAGTAATCAAGCCCGTGTTGCGCTTTTCATCATGGATACGTCCCCTCCGAGAGGAATGGCCCAGCTCACCGTTGTATTCCAGGTCAAACCGGGCTGTTTCCTGATACGCATCACAAACTGCATGCGGCATCCCCGAGATTGCCTGCGCACGGTCATCGAACTCGATCTTGTAGTCGGTCTTAAAGGGACCGCAGGCAAATCCGCCATAGGAAAACGGAAGCGAAAACAGAGCGAGCATGATGCACTCCATGGGCGAGCGCAGGTTTTCCGAAAGATAGGGGCACAGACGCCGCAGCTGCTTGGCCGCGTTCCCCTTGCATGCCGCGAGGTAATCTACCAGGCGATCGGGTGTCAGCACGGACTCGACCTCAAAGTAACCGACATCTGGCGGCTGGTCTTTGTCCTTTGCCAATTTGTTCACGACAGGCGAGGTGTAGGGAGGCAGATACTTCCCGCGGTCGCTCAGTGAAATCTTAGAGCACAGTTCCTGGGCCAGGGCAAACGCCTGGATGCAGCCGACCTCGCGCGCGATGGCAACACAAAGGGCCTCGGGAGATAGACTGTACACCCCCGGTTCCACCTCTAGACTCGAGCCGGCGGGCAACCCGGAACACACGGACCAGCTCACGCCAGGGATGCGGCGGCGCTGCGCCGCAGATCCCACCAGCAAGCACAGATCTTCTTGCACCTCGCCGCTTGCGGCCCCAATCCGCACCAAATCGGGAAGATAGATGTCCTCGGTCGAGGGCGACGACGTGCGCAGCACACGGCGCTCTTCATCGGGATTAAGGTCCTTCCAGCTTATGTAGCCCATCTGCCGGCGCTCGGCGCGCATCATGCGCAGCGCCGAGGCACCCGTCAAAATTACGGAAGCAGCCAGCTGCTCGCTTGCAGGCTTGCCACGCTGCCCGATCTTTATTGCCATCTGAACCACCCCTACCAAACACGTGCGATAGCAAGGCCATCGACTGCTGCGGCGCCGGCGCGCTTGAGTTCCGCCGAAGCCGCTGCCATCGTCGCACCCGTGGTGATAACGTCGTCGATAAGCAGCAGGCGGCGGCCGTGCACATCCTCAACCGTCTCGTACATACCTCGGGCACGCTCGCGGCGCTCCTCACGACCGAGTTCGCGCTGGTCGCCATGCCCGTACTTGACGAGAGCATCGAGCAAGGGAACACCCGACAGCTCGCAAAATGGGCGCGCAATGGCCTCCATATGATCAAAACCACGCCGCCGAAACGCTGCCGCCGTCGCAGGCACAAACACCACCGCATCCGCGCCGGACAGCACACCTCCGTAGCGATCGGGCGCTACGACCTGGGCATGCAGGGCGGTGTCGTAGAGCAGCTCCGCCAGATACGGAGCCAGACGTCGCTCGCCCGCGTCCTTGTACGCTTTAATGATGCGCGGCAGCGGATGCGCATAGACGGCGCACGCCAGGCAGCGGTCGAGCGCCTCCGCCATTGCCGAGGACGTGCCCTCGACCGAACACTCAGTGCACAGCAAATCCCCAAACGGGGCGCCGCATCGGGTACAGCTATGACGTGGGTCGATGAGCGTGAGCGCGGCCAGGCAGTCTTGGCAAATAAGCGCACCGGCGCGCTCGCAGCCGGCACATCGTGTTGGCGACAATGCCTCGAGCGCCTCGCGTGCCACCCGCTCGGCAAACGGTAGCAATTCGTCCGCAAACGGTAGGGCACCGGCACCCTGCAGACAGCTCAATATGTTCAAACGGCTCTTCAAGACACAACCCTCCCTACGTTCGGTCGCAGGGAGGGTTGTTGATTCGGCGCTATGATACCCCGATGCGCTCGGGGCAAGGCGAGCTAAATCCGCTCGCGGGCGTTATTCGCCGGCGGGCGGTTGTGGTGCGGACGAAGACGGGGTCGAGCCCTCGCCACCATCCTGGCGCGGCTTGCGGGAACGACGACGGCGACGGCGCTTTTGACCCTGGTCGGCCGAGCCCTCGCCACCGCGATCCTCGCGCGGCTCGCGCTCGTCGCGAGCGGCGCCACGCGAAGCCTTGGCAGCCGCTCCCCCGCCATCCCCGGGACGACGGCGCGTGACCTTGACCTCGCCATCCGAGACCTGATCGGCCACGGAGGGCACTGAGGGCTTCTGTTGCGCGCCCGAGGAATGGCGACGGCGCGGACGCGGCGCGCGCTCCTCCTCGCCACGTGACTTGCCACCCTTGTCGGCAGGCGCATCGGAACCCGAACCACCCTTGGGGGCGGTACCAGCCTCGCGAGCGGCTGCGGCGCGGAAGGCGTCCTCGCGCTCCTCGCTCGACAGATGACGGCGGCGACGTCGTGTGGGGTTCATGCCACCGCCGCGATTCTGCTGCTGGGGTTGCTGAACCTCGCGCTCGCGAGAGGCGTTCTTGCCCGCGGCTGCAGCCTCGGTAGCATCGCCCGAGCCCGCGCGCTTGCGACGACGACGGCTACCGGCGGCCTCCTCGGCCTCGGGTGTCTCGGCCTTACCACGGCCCTTTCCGCGGCCACGGCCCTCGCCCTGGCTCTGAGCAGCGCGGGCATCGGAATCGGCATCGCGACGACGGCGCTTGGGCATCGACGTGCCGGCAAGACGGTCGGCGCTCGACAGGCCATCGCCCACGTCGACGCCGTTCTCGCGGTCGAGCTCCATGAGCGCCAGGCGCATCTCGGGCGACTCGATGCGCTCGAGCACGTCACGCGTCACGCAGTCGGGGCGGCAATTGCAGCCCTGCTCGGCAGCCTTCTTTTTGCAGCCCTCCGAGCACGTCATATCGGCTAGGTTGACCTTAAAAACCTTGCCGTTCTCCAGGCGCAGCACCAGCTGCTCACGCGGCGTGTCATATTCCTGAATACGCGCCTTGCCGAGCGGCGTATCGATGAGCGTTTTCTTTTTGGGCGCACGGCTCTTAAAGTCCTTGTACGCCTCGAACTCATAACGCAGGCAGCACATCAGGCGGCCGCACACGCCGCTGATCTTGGACGAGTTGAGCGGCAGGTCCTGCTCTTTTGCCATGCGAATCGAGACGGGTTCAAACTGTCCGCCAAAGCGCGTGCAGCAGAGCTCCTGTCCGCACTGGGCGTAGCCACCCACCAGGCGGGTCTCGTCGCGCACGCCGATCTGGCGCATGTCGACGCGAATGTGCAGCGTCGAGGACAGGTCCTTGACGAGCTGGCGAAAATCGACGCGCTCCTCGGCCGCAAAGTAGAACACGGCCTTCTCGCCGCCAAACAGGTACTCGACGCCCACCGGCTTCATCTCGAGGTCGAGCTCTTTGACCAGACGGCGGAAATCGACCATCGCCTCGTCGCCTTGGATGGCCAAGTCGTCGGCAAGCTGCAGGTCGATGTCGCTCGCCACGCGCAGCACGGGCTTGAGCGGCTGACCGATCTCATCTTGCGGCGCCTCGAAGGGATCGGCCGTGACCAGGCCGATCTCGGTTCCGCGCTCGGTGGAGCAAATGGCATAATCGGCCTCGAGGATATCCAGATCCTGCGGATCGAACCACAGGTCGCGCGAGGCGTAGGTAAACTTAACGGGTACGACTAACGGCATTTCAGTGCCTTCCTGATATCGAACAGCATGACCTCGATGGCCAGCTGGGGAGTAACGTTTCTGGCGATGTTGCGCTCGGCGGTTGCGACTGCCTCGAGCGCCCGCGTGGCACCCGCAACATTGGTCGCAGCGGCAAGCCGACCGATCGTGTCGCGCACGTCTTCGTTCACGACGTCGGCCGCCTCGTCCTGAAGTGTCAGCAGCACATCGCGCATGAGCGTCCGCACGCTCGTCAGCGCTTCCATGATACCCGAACGCTCGCGCGCGTTGAGCTCGCGCTTATTGCGGTCCTCAAGCTGCTTCAATGCTCCACGCGACAGGTAGTCGGCGTTTTGCTCGAGCACCTTTTCCTGCGTGGACTTGACCTCGGCGAGCGGCGCCTTAACGGCGACGATGAGCGACTTGGCGCGGCTGAGCACGTCGGCCTCGTCGGCGGCAATGAGTGAGTCGATGGCACGGACCATCTGACGGCGGGCGTCCTGGCGCTCGGCACTCTTAAGGAACTCGATGCCGCGCGTGGGGCTGCCCGCCACGGCGACGGCCATGCGACAACGCGCGATATCCTGACCAGTGGCACGGCTCACGGCCTGCGCGGCGACGGCGGGCGACACCAGCCGAAACGGCACGCACTGGCAGCGGCTCACGATGGTGGGCAACATCACGTCTGCCGAGGTGCCCAGCAAGATAAACATAACGCCCTCGGGCGGCTCCTCGAGTGTTTTGAGCAGTGCGTTGGCGGTGTTGGCGCGCAGCTGCTCGGCACGGTCGATGATGTAGACCTTGGCCTTGGCACGGATGGGCGCCAGAGGCACGTCGTCGAGCAGCTCGCGGGTCTGGGCGATGAGGTAGCCCGTGGCGCTCTCGGGCGTGTAATAGTGCACGTCGGGGTGCGTATGGCGGGCGACGCGCACACAGCTATCGCATGAGCCGCAGCCATCCTGCTCGCACAGGAAGGCCTGAGCGAGCGCCCACGCGGCGTCGAGCTTGCCCGCGCCGGGCGCGCCCAAAAACAGGTAGGCGTGCGATGCGCGGCCGCTGGCGACGGCATTGGTCAAAAAGTCGCGCACGCGCTCTTGGGTGTCGAGCTTGGCCAGCAGGCTTGCCTGAGCGGGGGCCATGTTACTCGGCCTCCTTGGCAAGCGCGGCGGCGGCGACATCTTGCGGAATGTCGAGGCCGTAGGCGCGAACCTGCTCGACCGTCTGCGCGAAGACGTCCTCGATGGACGCGGTCGCGTCGATGAGCTTTACGCGGTTTGGTTCCTCGGCGGCAATGGCGCAAAATCCCTGGTAGACGCGCTCTTGGAAGGCCATGCCTTTTGCCTCCATGCGATCTGCCGCGCCACGGGCTGCCATGCGTAGCGCCGCCTGCTCGGGTGTGATGTGGTAGACGAGCGTGAGCGCCGGATGCGTACCGGCGACAGCCAGGTTGTTGGCGTCGCGCACCATCTGACGGTCGAGACCATCGGCAAACGCCTGATAGCAGGTCGTGGAATCGTAGAAACGGTCGCACAGGACCACCTTGCCGGCCGCAAGGGCGGGGGCGATGACCTCGTGCACCAGCTGGGCACGCGCTGCCTCGTAGAGCAGCAGCTCGCAGGTGTCGCCCATCGCCGTGTTGGCGGGGTCGAGCAGCAGAGCACGGATCTTTTCGCTGATGGCGGTACCGCCCGGCTCGCGCAGGCTCACAACCTGGTAGCCGGCGAGTTCAAGAGCGCGGGCAAGCAGACGCGCCTGCGTGGACTTGCCGGCGCCATCGACGCCCTCGAGCGTGATAAAGCTATGTTGAGCGGGCTCAAAAGCCATGGGCGCAGCCCCTTCCTACAAGGCGCGTAAATGCAGATATATCAACCAAGCCATGATACCCCAGTGCTCGGTGCGTCCCCAATAGCTAAAGTGCCTTTCCAAAGTTGCGGTGAAATAGGGACTGATTGAAGCTCCGAGACCGCCAACAGTCCCTATTTCACCGCAACTTATGATGGGGAATTTTGGACGCTGGGTATAATCGTCGTATTGCATTGAAATGTGGCGAAAGGAGTGGCAATGTCTCGGTATTGCGCCTCGTGCGGCAAGCTTCTTGCAGATAATGCCAAGTTCTGCACCTCGTGCGGTGCACCCGTTGAGCAAACAACCGCGAGCGATAGCCAGCCCGCTTTTGAGCAGACCGGCTCCCTTGATACGCCGCAAGCCAAGGCGGACGACCCCCTCGCCTATCGCCCCGACCCCGCCGCAAGCCCCGCGGCCGTCGAGACCACGCAGCGCATACCCGTCGCGAGCGGCTCGCCCCAACAGCAGCCGGCTCCCGCATACGCGCCCGCTTCGCCACAGACCCCCGCTCCCAAAAAGAGCGGCGCCGGGCCGCTTATCGCCGTTATCGTTGTGCTGGTGGCGATCATCATCGCCCTGGTCGTTTTCTTTGTGATCAAGCCTTTCGACAGCGCCGCCACGCAGACGACTGCCGAGGTAGCTAAGCTGCACCATGACGTCGACGACGATGACCTAAAGCCTCTCGGCGATCCCAACAGCCTGTACGACGATGATGACGATGACGACGAGGATGGCGGCGAAGCAACGCTCTCCGAGCAGAACCTCTACCGTCGCCTGAGCGAATACTACGACTTGCTCGAAGACCTCGATAGCTACGTCCGTGGCTGCGCGCAGAACTTCAACGGCAGCTATCTGGAAGAGGATCGAACCACCCGTCAAAATCTCGCCGACGTCGCCGAGCGCACGGAGGACACCATCGAGCAGTATTACGACATCGTCGAGGACCTAGACGTCCCGACGAGCTCCAAGAACTACAGCTCCTGGAAGGACATCATCGCCCTGTACGACGACCTGGATCACCGCATTGACGCAATCTGTGATGCCTGGGAGATCAGCCTGAAATACGCCAAGCCTGCGGACCACAAGAATGAGATCGTGGCGCCGCTGTCGCGCGACAACGTGGCGGGCACCAATGACAATAAGTATCGCCTAGACTTTGAGGAGCGCTATCCCGGCGCCAAACCCGTCGAAGTGAACTAGCGCTTTGTCGTTCCCGAGCCGACAGTTAGGGACGTTCCTAAACTGCCGGCAGAAAAGGAACGTCCCTAACTGCCGGATAAAAAACGAGCGAGGATTTTGAGGTCCTCGCTCGTTTTTGTTTTAGGTGATGTTTCGACCGTGCGGCTACTTGTCGGCAGCGGTCTTTTTGGTAGTCGACTTCTTGGCCGTCGTCTTTTTGGCGGTCGTCTTCTTGACAGCAGTCTTCTTTGCCGCCGTCGTCTTCTTGGCCGCGGTCGTCTTCTTCGCCGTGCTCGCCTTGGTCGTGGTCTTGCGGCCGCGGGCGGGCTTCTTCTCCTTGGTCGGGCAGTCCATGTTCACGCAGATGCGCCACGGGCCGCGCGCCGTGTTGACCACCACGATGGGGGCGCCGCACTCGGGGCAGGTCTCGCCCGTCGCCTCGAGCTTGCCACGCGCCGGCAGCGGATAGCTCACGCCGCAGTCATCGTAGTTGGTGCAGCGGATAAAGCGCTTGCCGCTCTTTTCGCTCTTGTGCGCGATCAGGTCGCCATGGCGTCCTGCCTCGGCGCACACCTTGCACTCGCCCACCTTAAGGTCGGGCTCGTAGTTGGTGGGGCACGTCGGGTTCACGCAGATCTCGAAAGCCTTCTGGCGGAACGGCTGGCACTTAATGCGCGGCGCGCCACACTCGGGGCACACGGCCGCCTCGCCCTCGAGCGGGCTTACCTTGACGCCGCTCGGCACCGGATAGGTCACGTCGCAGTCGGGCCAGCCCATGCAGCCGATAAAGCTGCCGCGGGTCTTGGCGCTCGTCTTCATAACCAAGTCCTTGCCGCACTTGGGGCAGGCGCCCACGCGCGCATCGGCCGTGACGGCGTCGCTGATAGCATCGCCCAGTTCCTGCGTATGCTTGAGCAGCTCGTCGAGCACACCGGCCAGCAGCGCGCGCGAGTGCGTCACGACATGCTCTTCGGTGTCCTCGCCGCGCTCCACGCGGGTCATATCGCCATCGAGCTCGCTGGTCATATCGGGGCTCGTGATGCGCGGGGCAAACTGCGACAGTGCATCGATGATGGCGATGCCCAGCTTGCTCGGCTCCACGGGATCGTTTTTGAGATAGCGCACGGCGTACAGGCGCTCGATGATGCTCGCGCGCGTGGACTTGGTGCCCAGGCCGCGCTTTTCCATCTCCTGCACGAGCTTGCCCTGGCTGTAGCGTGCGGGCGGCTCGGTCTGCTTGGCCTCGAGCTTAATGTCGAACACGTCGACCGTATCGCCCTGCTCCAGCGGCGGCATCTGCTCGTCGCGCTTGAGTCCATACGGATACGCCTCGCGGAAACCCGGGGTCACGAGCACATCGCCCGAGGCCACGAACGGCTCACCATTGACGTCGAGCTCGAGCTTGGTGTTCTCGATGGTCGCGGGACCCATGAGCGTTGCCAGGAAGCGACGGGCGATGAGGTCGTAGAGCTTGCGCTGGCCACCGTCGAGCGCGGACGGATCGCCCTCGCCCGTGGGATAGATAGGCGGGTGGTCGGTGGTTTCGACTTTGCCGCGCGTGGGCTTCATGGGGCCGGCGAGCACCTTTTTGCACACGGGCGCCAGCGCCGGGTTGATCTTTGCAAGGTCGCTCACCACGGCGCCCAGATCGAGCGTCGCAGGGTACACGGTATTATCGACACGCGGGTAGCTGATGAGGCCCGCCATGTAGAGGGACTCGGCGATGCGCATCGTACGCGCAGGCGAGATGCCCTCGGCCGCGGCGGCAGCCTGCAGCGAGGTGGTCGCAAACGGCGTGGGCGGCTGCTGCTTACGCGAGCGCTTGGTCACCGCGGCAACGGTCGCCGTCGTAGCGCCGTCAACGTGGCCGTACGCCGTCTCGGCAGCATCCTTGTCGGTAAAACGCGCCGTCTTGTGCGCGATCTTAAAGCGGTCGTCCTCGGCAGCGCCCTGCGCGGCGCCCATGCCACGGATCTGCCAATAGTCTTCGGGCACAAACGCCATGCGCTCGCGCTCGCGCTCGACCACCAGGGCGAGCGTCGGCGTCTGCACGCGGCCGGCGGAACGCACGTTGCCAAAGCCGCCAAACTTGGCGAGCGTCAGGTAGCGCGTGAGCACCGCGCCCCAAATGAGGTCGATGTGCTGACGGCTCTCGCCGGCGTCGGCCAAGTTCTGGTCGAGCGAGACGAGATTATCAAAGGCCTGCGTGATCTCGGCCTTGGTAAACGAAGAATACTGGGCGCGGGCGACCGGCAGGTCGGGCGCAACCTCGCGCACCTTGTTGAGGGCGTCCGAACCGATCAGCTCGCCCTCGCGATCGAAGTCCGTGGCGATGATGACACTGTCGGACTTCTTAGCCAGGTTCTTGAGCGAGCGAATGAGTTCCTTCTCGGCCGGCAGTTTAATGACCGGTGCCCACGTGAGGTAGGGCAGGCTCTCGAGCTTCCAGCCCTTAATGGAGATACCGTCGGCAAGGAACGGCTTGCGCTTGGTGTCGTAGGGCGGACGGGCCAGGCCATCGGGTATGTCGGCCGGCAGCATCTCGCCGTCCTCGGTGACCGAATACCAGCCCAGCTTTTTATCGAACAGCACGCTGTCGCAAAAATCGGGCGCTAGGATGTGACCGGCAAGGCCGATGGTCACGCACTCCTCGCCCTTCCACTCAAAACGGTAGATGGCGGTGTTGTACACCTTGTCCTTTTTGGGCTTACCCGTGGTCAGCCGCTCGGCAATCTGACGCGCGGCGTCGTTTTTCTCGGCGATGATGAGCTTCAAAAGAGGCTCCTATCTCGTATCTCTGCGGCTACGCCCGCCCGTATGGCGGCCGACTTACGCCCTTGCTTGCTCAATCTGCCCGATGAGCCAATCGCACCAGGCATCCATGCCCTCGCCCTTGCGCGCGCTCACGGCAAACCGCGGCGCCTGCGGATTGAGGTCATCGAGTGTCTTAGTATACCTATCCATGTCAAAATCGAAAGCCGGGGCCACATCGACCTTGTTGAGCAGCTGTGCGCCGGCGTGCTGGAAGATGCCCGGGTACTTGATGGGCTTGTCGTCGCCCTCGGGCACCGAGAGGATCATGATAGACAGGTTCTCGCCCAGGTCAAAGTCGACTGGGCAGACCAGGTTGCCCACGTTTTCGATAAAGATGACGTCGATGTTTTCCAGACCCACAGCCTGGTCGAAGGCGTCAACGGCCTCCATGATCATGTTGCCCTCGAGGTGGCACAGGCCGCCCGTGTTGATTTGGATGGCGGGCATGCCGGCTTCCTTCATGGTGATGGCGTCGACGTCCGAGGCGATATCGCCCTCGATGACGGCGCAGCGCAAGCCGGCCTTGTCGCGCAGGCGCTCGTTGGTGCCCAGAATCGTAGTGGTCTTGCCCGAGCCAGGGCTCGACAGCACATTGATCACATAGGTGCCTGTCTCATTAAATCGCTGACGCAGCTGATCTGCCAGGCGCTCGTTGCGCGACAGGATCGGCGACGCGATATCAATCGTTTTCTCGGCCATATTCGGCACTCCTTACTTCTACCATTTATGCCCCGTCCCCAGGTGGCTGGCGGGCTAATCGTCGGGGGTTTCGATTTCGATACTGGCGATGTCGAGCTCGCGGCCGTGCAGCAGGCGCACGTTGGCGCCGCCACATTGGGGGCAGCGACAATGGAAACGGTCGTGATCAAAGACCTCGCCGCAGTCCTGACACTCGCTTTGTGGATGGACTTCCTCTACGGCAAGCTCGCAGCCGCGCGTGAGCGGGTCCTCGTCGCGAAACGTCTCCCACGCAAAGTCGAGCGCCTCGCGCACGACCTCGGTCATATCCCCGATACGAAGTGTTACCAAAACGGCGCGCGAGGCCCCCGCCCCACGCGCCGCGCGAATCACTGTATCGAGTATGCCGTTGACAATGCCAACCTCGTGCATACCGATTTACTCCTCATCGTCCTCGTCGTCCGAGAACAGGTCCAGACGGCTCACAAACAAGCCCTCCTTGCCCTCGCGCGCGGTAATGACCACACGGGCGATGGCAAGCGAAATCTCGTAGAGCGAGAGCAGAGCACCATACATGAGCCCCAGCGTAACGGGCGAGCCGTCGGGCGTAATCACAGCCGAGCCCACAAGCAGGCCAACGTATACGTAACGCCAGGCACTACGGAAAGCAGCGTAGGACACGATGTGGAAGACGGACAGGTAGAAGATGATGAGCGGCAGCTCAAACGCCACGCCAAAGCCGATCATAAAGAGCAGCTCCATGTTAACGTAGTTCTCCAGATCGGGCAGCGCCGTGGCGACAGCCGAAGTCTCGCCGATGAGCCACTCAAAGCCCGCAGGAATGATGATGAAGTAGCAAAAGATGGCGCCCAGGAAGAACAACACCGTCGAGGCGAGCACCGTGGGCACGACCCACTTGCGCTCGTTGGGGCGAAGCGCCGGCAGGAAAAACGCCAGAATCTGCCAGATGATCATGGGCGTGCACATGACAACGGCCATCTTGATGGCCAGCGAAAAGCGCAGACCAAAGCCACCAAGGGTGGTGGTGATGTAGAACTTACCGTCCGGCACAAAGGAGCGGATGGGATCTTCCAGGATGTCGAGCACTACAGGCGTGGCGAAATACAGCACGATAGCGGCGGCAAACACCGACACGACCACGATGGTCAGGCGGCGACGGAGCTCTCCCAGGTGATCGAAGAGCGGCATACGCGCGGGTCCGATAGGCATTACTCATCGCCTCCCTTCGGGGCGTCGGCGGCAGCAGCGTCGTCCTCGGCCTCGAGCTCGCGAGCGAGCTGGTCGACGACGGCCTTGCGCTTGCGGGGACGACGGGCGTAGAGATCGGCCGTCGTGGGCTCTGCCGGCTCGGGCTCGGGCTCCGGCTCTGCAGCAGGTTCGGGATCGACGGTGGCAGCGGCAGGCTCGGCCTTGGCGGGCTCGGCCTCATCAGCAGCGCCTTCGCCCTCGGTGGCACCCTCGCTTGCGGCCTTCTCGGCGGCAAGGCGGGCACGGCGCTCGGCAAAGGTCTCCTTCTTTGCGGGCGCAGCCGTCTCGACGGCATCCTCGTCCGCATCGGAATCATCATCGACGGCAGCCTTCTTGGGCTTGACCGGGGCCGACGCGGCCTCGCTTACCGGGTCGATGATCTCGGACTGAACAACGGCCGTCATCTTTTCCTGCGTCTCGCGGAACTGACGGATGGCACGGCCGATCGTACGGCCCATCTGCGGGAGCTTATCCGGGCCAAACAGCAAAAAGCCGAAGACCACGATGATCGCGAGCTCACCCTCTCCAATACCAAACACACATACCTCCAAGGCTCGATGTGAGTCGAGCCCGCACCGCGCCATTCGGCCGGAACTCGTCTATTCATTCGGTCAAGTATAGCGCCCGGACGCCAAAACGTCCGAGCGCATCACAAACATATGCCAAACGGCATGCCCTTTTGGGGGCAAAGATTATGCAGCGGTGATCGAAATCTCCTGGTCGACACCCAACAGCTGAACCACGCGCATCACCGGGGGCTGCACATTGGTGCAGCTAAAGCGCTTGCCGTGGTCGACCGCGTGGTGCGCGGCGCCCACGAGCACGCCAATGCCCGTCGAGTCGATGTAGCTCACCTGGGCAAAATCGAGCTCAACGGCCTCAGTGGGCTGCTCGAGCGCCAGGTCGATGGCATTGCGCAGGCTATCGGCGTTAGAGATATCGATCTCGCCGGTTACCTTAATGGTGTAGGTCTCCGGCGTGGGGTTGGTGGAAATACCCAAATCCATGTATACGCTCCTTTACGTATCGAAAGTGCGGATAGTACTAAGCGCGGACTTGCGGGGCCCTACGCGTTAGGCGCGCTCGGCACGCGCAAGCTCGGCAGCGACAAGCTTAACGGCCAGCACCAGCACATCGAGCGCGGCCTCCAGGTCCTCGACCGTGGGATAGCTCGGCGCGATGCGGATGTTGGTGTCGCGCGGGTCCTTGCCATAAGGCCAGGTGGCACCAGCCGGCGTGAGCTTGACGCCCAGGTCGGCGCAAAGCGCGGCGACCTTCTGGGCCGAGCCCTCGGGACCATCGAAGCTTACAAAGTAGCCGCCGCGGGGGTGCGTCCAGGTGGCACAGCCCGTATCGCCCAGGCCCTCGGTGAGCTTGCGCTCAACGGCCTCAAAGCGCGGACGCAGGAACTCGGCATGCTTTTTCATGTGCTCCTTGACCGCCTCGATGGTGGGAAGGAAACGCACGTGACGCAGCTGGTTGAGCTTGTCGGCGCTGATGAGGCCGGCCTTCAGGCGCTTGGAGAACTCCGCGATAACCGCGGGGCTCGCACCGATAAAGCCGATGCCGGCGCCCGGGAAGGTGATCTTGGACGTCGAGGCAAAGGCCACCACGCGGTCCTCGGTGCCCGCCGCGCGAGCGAGGTCAAAGATGTTTGCGAGCTCGTCGGTCTCGTCGTACAGGTCGTGCACGCAGTAGGCGTTGTCCCAGAAGATGCGGAAATCGGGCGCGGCCGTGGGCATCTCGACCAGGCGACGCACGGTGTCCTCGCTAAAGGTGATGCCCGTGGGGTTGGAATACTTGGGCACGCACCAGATGCCCTTGATGGAGTCGTCGGCGGCAACCAGACGCTCGACCTCGTCCATGTCGGGGCCGTTGTCGGTCATCGCGACGGGGACATTCTCGATACCCAGGTCGGCGGTGATGCCAAAGTGACGGTCGTAGCCGGGAACAGGGCACAGGAACTTGACTTTCTTGCCGTCGTGCGCGGCCTCGTAAGCCTCCCAGGGCTCGCTGCCGCACGAACCGCAGCGCCAAAACATGCCGGCGATATCGTGCTCGATCAGAAGGCTCGACGAACCCAGTACGAGCGTCTGCTCGGCAGGGCAACCCAGGAACTCCCCCGCCAGCTTGCGCGCAGAGGGAATGCCCTCAAAGCAACCGTAGTTTGAGCAGTCGACGTTGCCGTCGTGCAGATCGGCATCGGCATTGAGGATATCGAGCATGGGTCGAGAGATGTCCACCTGGGAGGGCGACGGCTTGCCGCGGGCCATGTCGAGCGCCAGGCCCTTGGCCTTGACCTCGGCGACCTCGGCTTTGAGCGCCTCGATGGCGGCATCGAGTTCGGTGGTTTCCATCTTCTGGTAGATCGTCTGCATGGGTGCGACCTTTCGCGAAGCGGGACGTTGCAGTTCGTCTAAGTATAGACCGCCACCGCCGCAACGGCATGAAGCCGTGATAGATTAAGTTCATCGCAATGATTTACGAATCGCCGCGCATGTCGGCGTGGGGCGCCCAAGGAGGCACTATGGAGTACGGATCGTTTCAGGCCGAGGAATTCGGCGACCTGCAGCGCCTGGTCGACGGGCTGTTTTACGACCGCCACGCCATCGACCGCCTGGATCTCATCGTGCAGGCCGAAATCTTGGACCTGGCACCCGATCTCATGGAGATCGTCAACCTGCTACCGCCCGGCTATTACGACCGCCAGTCACTTTGCGACCAGCTCAACTCCGCCTTGGCCGCCCACGGCTGGGGCGCCGTCTACGGAACGGTGGAATAAGCCTAGTCATTTAAGAACGTCCCCATTGACTAAAACGCCGCTTGTGATGGTGTCCACAGGCGGCGTTTTCAAACTTGTATATGCTTTTACTTGTCTTTGGGCGCGGGGTGTTTGCAGACCACGCTCATGTAGATCATACCGAGCACGGCGGCGGTGACCGAACCGGCAAGGATGGCGGCCTTGGCAGCCAGAACCTCAAACTGGGCCGTCGGGAAGGCAAGGCCGCTGATGAGGATCGACATGGTGAAGCCGATGCCGCCCAGAATGCCCACACCGGCAATCATGTGCCAGTTAACGTTATGCGGCAGCTCGCAGACCCTAAACTTAACCAGGGCAAACGTCATGCCAAAGATGCCGATCGGCTTGCCCAGCAGCATGCCAAAGTACACGCCGAGCGTCACCGGGTCGGTGAGCAGCGTGCTCATGTCCACGCCCACTAGGCGAACCTGTGCGTTCACGAACGCAAAGATCGGCAGAATCACAAAGTTGACCGGCGTGGAGATCAGACGCTCCATGCGGATGAGCGGCGGGGTCACGCGGTGCATGACGCGCTCGACCCTGGTGGTCGAGACGGTAAAGTCATGCTGGCCCAAGATGTGCGCCTCGTCGTCGTAGCGGTCATCGAGCAGCGGCAGGCACTCGCCCAACCAATCGGTGAGGCTATCGAGCTTGACGCCGCACTTGGCCGGAATGGTAAAGGCCAGGATGACGCCGGCGAGCGTGGCATGTACACCGCTCTTGAACATGCAGAACCACAACAGCAGGCCCAGTACCGAATACGGGGCGAGGCGGTAATGCTGCGTCTTGTTGAGCCACACGAGCGCGCAGGTCACCAGCGCGGCGGCGCCCAACCAAAACGGATTGGGGCTCTGACCGTAGAAGATGGCGATGGCGGCGATGGAGATGAGGTCATCGGCGATGGCGAGCGTCGAGAAGAACACGCGCACGCCGTTGGGCACGCGGTTGCCCAAAAGCGACAGCACGCCCAGCGCAAAGGCAATATCGGTTGCCATGGGGATGGCCCAACCGTTGCGGGCGCCGGCATGGTTAAAGATCAGGTAGATGCAGGCGGGAACGACGACGCCACCCACGGCCGCCAGCATGGGAAGCATGGCCTGACGCGGATTCTTGAGCTCGCCGACCGTCATCTCGTACTTAAGCTCAATACCCACCAACAAAAAGAAAATCGCCATGAGAAAGTCGTTGACGAAAAGCTCAACGGTGAGACCGGCCGTAAGGTTGCCCAGACCCACATACAGCGGGGTCTCCAAAAAGTGATGGATGGCCTCGTAGGCATCGGTATTGGCGCAAATGACGGCGGCGATGGCGGCGAAGACCATGACGGCGGCGGAAATCGTGCCGTTCTCGGCGATGCGCTCCCAGATGTCGTGACGCTCAAAACGCTTGCGCTCACGGACGTTGAACAGCTGCTCGGGTGCTGCCATGGGCGGCTCCTTTCACGGGAAGGCTCCCGTCTTAAAAAAGCACGGCCCGCCCAAGTGGCGGCGCCGCGCTCTAACGTATTACGCTTGCATCTAGCCTACCCTGCACGACAAGCACGCAGGCGTGGCCGAAAAGCGGAACCACAGGTTGAACATTATTTGCCCAACGGCACGGGCACGCCTGTCCAAGAGACGACGCGGCACCATGCACAAAAAACGA
Source organism: uncultured Collinsella sp. (assembly GCA_900544135.1). Taxonomy (GTDB): domain Bacteria; phylum Actinomycetota; class Coriobacteriia; order Coriobacteriales; family Coriobacteriaceae; genus Collinsella. The sequence goes on along the minus strand of UQTU01000004.1, from coordinate 72,849 downwards.
CCGGAGCGCGGGGCGTCCGCGATCCGGTCGTGGCGTTTAGTGAACTAAACCTAGCAGACGGCCATGATGGGGGCAGCGACCTGCTTCTTACGGGAGAGGACGCCCGGCATCCAGACGCCGTCGTGCTCGTCGGCAATGCCCAGGCCCTTCTGAGCGGCCTCGGTCTCGCCCTCGAGCAGGACCTGCGAGCCCTCCTCCATGATGTCGGTGATGCACAGGACAATGCCGTCAGCGCCCTTCTCGGCAGCGTAGGCGCGCATGGCCTCGCGAATCTCGTCGATCATGCCGAGTGCGCGGGTCTTGTCGACAGTCTCGTACTGGCCGATGAGCAGCTTCTTGCCGGCGGGCTCGAACATCTTGATGTCGTTGCCGACCATCTCGGCTGCGGTGAAGGAGCCGGACGGACGGGTAAGGAAGACCTCCATACCAAACTTGACCGGGTCGACGCCCACCTGCTCGCCGAGCTTGGCGGCGACGGCGCGGTCGACATCGGTGGTGGTGGGGCTCTTGAGCATGAGCGTGTCGGTCATCATGGCCGAGAGCAGCAGCTTAGCCTGGACGTCGGAAAGCTCAACGCCGAGCACGCCGGCGAGCTTGGTGACGATGGTGCAGCTGGAGCCCCAGGGCAGGCAGATGTAGTGCAGCGGGCCGGCGGTCTCGAAGTCGCCGATGCGGTGATGATCGACAACGCCAAAGACCGTGGCGTCCTTAAGGCCAGCGACGGACTGGGCAGACTCGTTGTGGTCGGTGAGGACGACGAGCTGACCGGCCTCGACGGACTCGATCACGCGGGGCTCGGCGATGCCGGCGTCGGCGAGCAGCTTGGCGGACTCGGCCGGAAGCTGACCAAGGGCGCAGGCCTCGTAGGTGTTGCCGGCATACTCAACCTGGTTGAGCAGCTGGGACAGGACGACGGCGCTCATGATGGCGTCGTTATCGGGGTTCTGGTGACCAAAGACAAGAACGTTTGCCATGGATATCCTCCACTTGATATGTGTACTTGGACGTAGCTATGGTAGCACGCCGATGCCGAGCCTTCGCAGACGGAAGGGCCACGGCATATTTTGGGGCAAGTGTTGGAGCGAAGTCTGCCCCCTTTGCACCAGCTATTTGCCGGCGGCGCGCAGAGCTACGTAGGCGGCACCGATGATGCCGGCGTCGTTTCCGAGCGAAGCGACCTTAATGGGCGTCTCGCGCGAGGCAGAGAGCGCGTAGCGCTGGAAGTACTCGCGAGCCTTGTCAAGGTAGACATCGGCCGAGGCGGAGGCGCCGCCACCGATCAGGAACATCTCGGGGTCGACCACGTTGGCGATAAGTGCCAGAGCACGACCGAGATAGTCGGCCATGGTGTCGGCCGCGGCCAGCGCGAGCTTGTCGCCCTCGCGGCAGGCCTGGAACACGTCCTTGGAATCGGAAGGGCCGGTGAGCTCGATGGGGTCGACGCCCGCCTTCTTGCACTCGGCAAGGTAGTTGCTCACCACGCCGGTGGCGCTGGAATACTGCTCCAGGTGGCCATGGCCGCCGCAGCCGCAGGTGCGCTCCTCGGCCGGGTTCAGGCACATGTGGCCAATCTCGCCGCCGGCGCCCACAACACCCGATACCACGTCGCCGTTAACGATAACGCCGCCGCCCACACCGGTACCGATGGTGACCATCACCACGTTTTGTACGCCCTTGGCAGAGCCGAGCCAGGCCTCGCCCATAGCAGCGGCGTTGGCATCGTTCTCGTACTTAACGACCGCGTCGGGGCAGTGCTTTTGAATGGCAATCCTCAGCTCGGGCAGGTTAATGGCAATGTTGGCCTTGACCTTGGCATCGCCCGACGCCGGGATGGGGCACGGAACGGCCAGGCCAATGCCTGCCACAAAGGCACGCGGAATCTGCGCCTTGGCGACCACCTGGTCGATAGCCTCGGTCACCGCGGCAAAGCCCGCAGCGTCAACGATGGGAGGCGTGGGCACGCTGGCCTTGGCAAGCAGGTTTCCGTCCTCGTCGAACAGGCCCTCCTTAACCGAAGTGCCGCCGACGTCAATGCCGATGTAGTACTGCTTAGGTTCCATGAGAGCCCACCTTTCTCGTTTAAACATTGCCTGTATGGTACCGCTCTCAAGGCAAAAACCTACCAAAAAGGGACAGGTTTGTTTTGGCAGGTTTTATCTGGGGTAACGCAATTGGCTGCCCAACAGGCCGCGCAAGACCATCCCCAAAAATAAAGGCGCCGGGAGGCGGAGGCTCCCGGCGCCCGTCAAAGGGACTATGTTGTCTGTTGGACCGCACGGTCCGTCGCGGCGATAACGCCGACTAGGCCTGAAGTGCCTGCAGCTGCTTGTGAATCTCGATGAGCTCCGTCGCCATGACGCGCATGGTCTCGGTACCGGCCATCTGGTCCTCGGCATGCAGCAGAATCAACGGGGCCTCGCCGTTACGCTCGCCGTTGGCCTCCTTCTTCAGAAGCCCCATGTGAACATCGTGGCCACCGTTATAGGCCTCGTCGCCCTGCTTGATAAGCTCCTCGGCGGCGTCAAAATCGCCCTCCTTGGCCTTTTGCACGGCATTGATGTACATGCTCTTGGCGGTACCGACGTAGCTGATGATCTCGAAGCAGGTCATCTGCAGTTCGTTCATATCCTCCATGCGGAGCACCTAGCCCATCACGCTGACGCAGTGGTCGATGATGCCGGCAGCGTTCATGCGGCCGTAGTCGACCATGTTGATGACCTCGACCGGAAAACGACCGGCGGCCTCCTTCTCAAAATCGCCCTTGGTGTAGCCGATCTGCGGACCAAGCAGCAACATGTCGCACTCGTCCAGGTGATCGTGGGCCTCGTTCATGGGACGAGCCTCGACCTCAATATCCAGACCACGGTTTGCAACCTCGGCCTGCATCTTCTGGACCAGCAGGCTCGTGGACATGCCGGCATTGCAGCAGAGCATGATCTTCTTCATGGTTTCCTCCTTATAACTGCGCGGCGCGCAGACGACAACTGGTTGTATTCCTTGCGGCTATTGTGCCCGCTCCCCTGTATCTTTACGCAAGGGAGAGAGCCGCGGGCACCGGCGCCGCGTACCGGCGCCCGCAAAGGTGAAAGGGACGAACGTTAGGCGTTCTACTCGGCGAGAGCCTCCTGCTTGGCGATTGCCTTCTCGGAAATCTTCATAAAGGGCAGGTAGACGGCCATGCCAATGACAATCTCGAGAGCCTGCCACACGCCGGCGCGCCAGTCAAAGCCCGTAGCGAGCAGGGCATTGATGACGGGAGGCATGGTCCAGGGCACCTGGGCGATGCAGGGGCTGATGATGCCTGCGCAGGTAAGGCCATAGGTGATGCCGATGAACAGATCGGGAAGAAGGACGAACGGGATCATGAGCGGCAGGTTGTACACGATGGGGTAACCGTAGATAACCGGCTCGTTGATGTTGAACAGACCAGGCAGGATAGCCATCTTGGAAACGGTCTCGGAAGCCTTGTTCTTGGAGAACAGGAGCGTGTCGAGCAGAAGCATGAGGGTGCAGCCCGAGCCGCCGATGAGGGCGAAGCTGTTAACGATCTGCATGTTCATGTAGTGATCGGGCTGGATGGTGCCACCGGCGGCAAAGGTAGCCATGTTGTCGACGATGAGCATGGTCAGGATCGGCTCGACGGTAGCGCCAGAGATGGTGGACTGGTGAATACCGACGCAGAACAGCAGGTTAGCAAGGGTGTAGATGAGGATAACAGCCCACGGACCAGCGTTCATGATGCTCTTGAGCGGGTTGGAGATGCACGTGGAGATGATGGTGCACAGATCGGTGCCGGCGCACACGGCGAGCAGGGCTGCGGCAAGAGCGAAGATCGCGAGGTTGAGCAGCATCGGGATCATGACGTTGAAGGAGTTGGAGACCGCGGGAGGCACGCCCTCGCCCAGCTTAACCTTGAGCTTCTCGACGCCAGAAATCTTGATGAAGAGCGAGACGGAAAGCAGGGCGATGATAATAGCCGAGAACAGACCGTTGGTGCCGGTGTTGGCAGTCGAAAGGGCGCCCGTGACCTCGGCGGAGGTGATCTTGTCGGTGAGCAGTGGGCTCGTGGCGGCAAGCGTGGCGGTGATCTGCTGCGGCATCATGATGACGAAGGCAGAGATAGCGACGACCATGCAAGCAAGCGGATTATCGAAGCGCTTGTTCTTAGCGAGGCTGTAGCCAATCAATCCGGCCAAGATAATGGCAGAGACGTTGAGGGTGCCCAGCGTAATCGCCGAACCCCACGTCTGAAGGTTGGCAAGGCCCGCCGCATCGAGCGGGAACAGAGGGAACACGACGTTGTTAATAAGAACCGCGATACCCGCAAGGATATAGAGCGGCGTGATGGTCGCGAAGGCGTCACGCAGGGAACGCAGGTGAACCTGGTTTCCCACCTTCGCAGAGACCTCGGCAAACTTGTCGAGGAAGCTCTTTCCGTTGTCACTGGCCATGATTGCTCCTAACTTTCAAATCCGGCCTTTTCCTATGCGCACGGTGGTCTGTCGCCCTCTGCCACCAGATGTGCCATGTGTTGCGCGCAGCGGCGCGCGGTCTGGGCGTTCGCCCGTTCGCTAATCAACCACGTGAGTCGTGGCGACCTGCTTGAGCCAAGCTGCCGACTTCTTAAGGCGGCGCTTGTAGCCGTCCATAAGGTCGACCTCGACAAAACCGTAACGGTTCTTAAAGGCATTCGCCCAAGACCAGTTATCGATGACGGCCCAATAATGGTATCCACGGCACTTGGCGCCCTCGGCAATTGCCTTGGCAACCCACTCCAGGTGCTGGCGTACAAAGTCGACGCGGTAGTCATCCTGGATGGTTCCTTCGGCGTCTCGGTTCTTGTATTCGTCCATGATGCCGATGCCGTTCTCGGAAACGAACCACTCAAGATCGGGGTAGTTCTTAGCGCAGTCCATGCCAAAGTCGTAGAGGCCCTGCGGGTAGATCTCCCAGCCGCGGCTCTCGTTCATAACGGCGTCGGGCCACACGTACTCGTCGGCAAAGTGCGGCAGACCGTACTGGTCGATCTTGCTCGCCGGCGCCTGAACGCGCGTGGGGTGGTAGTAGTTGCAACCGAGCCAGTCGACAACACCCTGCTTAAGAATCTCTTGGTCGCCGGCACGGAACGGAAGCTTAACGCCGCCCTCGGCCAGGCTGTCGAGCACGTCGGCGGGAAGCTCGCCCTTGGTAATGAGGTCGAGCCACCAGCGGTTGTTGATGCCGCTGGTCATACGCACGGCCTCGAGGTCCGCCTCGCTGGGGTTCTCCTTGGTGTAGACCGGGGTAAAGCAGTTGATCATGCCGATCTTGGCATCGGCGCGAATAGCGCCCTCGTCATAGGCGCGACGATAGTTGGCCACGGCCAGCGCGTGCGCCAGCGAGATGTGATACTGCACGGTGCGGGCGCGGTTGAAGTCGTGGAGCTGCGGGAACCACACGCCCTCCTGATAGCGCTGCTCGGGCTCGACGATGGGCTCGTTAAAGGTGAACCAGTACTTAATCTCCTGGCCAAACTCGTGGAAGGCGACGTCGGCGTAATGTGCGTAAGCCTCGACAACCTCACGGCTCTCCCAGCCGCCACGGTTAAAGAGGTAGGTGGGCATGTCAAAGTGGTACAAGTTGACAAACGGCTCCAAGCCGGCTTCGCGAGAGGCGCGGAACAACTCGTGATACCACGCGGCACCTTCCTCGTTGAGGTTGCCGTCGGCATCGAGCAGACGGCTCCACTGGATGGAAGTGCGATAGGTATCCAGACCCAAGTCCTTCAAAATGCGAAGGTCTTCCTGGTACTTGGCCATAAAGTCATTGCCGGCGTAAGAGCCAACGCGGTTGTAGAACGAACCCAGATCCTGGATGGACCAGGTGTCCCACAGGTTCTCGAGCTTGCCGCCCTGGTTCCACTGACCCTCAGTCTGCGGGCCGGACATAGCAGCGCCAAAGAAGAAGTCGTTGGGCAGCTGATACTGTGCCATCAAAGTCCTCGCTTTCGTGTTCTAGAGCTTCCGGTTGGAGACGGGTTTGCTTTGGCAGGTTATCCGGCGCGGGCGCGCACCGGCCATACCGATATCCAACCCGCCAAAACAAAACCGTCCCCAAACGGTCGATCCTGTTGTGCGGAAGGATTCCGTTCGTTGCTTAAACTATAGCGCTTTAATTTTAAAAGTAAAGCGTCTTTTTCTTTTTTCTTTCTCGAACTTCTTAGATAAAAGTAATATGGATGCCCTGTTGAGGGTTATACTTACTTTTTGTATTCATATATGTCGGAAAGGAGGTTCCATGATTCCCAAATACGAGGCGATAGCTGCAGATATTCGTCGAAGTATCGAGGATGGCGCTCTTAAACCGGGCGACAAGCTTCCCACCGTCGTTGAGTTCTGTGAGCTCTATAGCGTTTCCAAAATCACTGTCAAACGAGCTATCGAGCAAATCACCGAGGAAGGTCTAATTACCAGCCGTCGTGGATCGGGTACCTACGTTAAGGACACGGCGGGGCTTCCCGGCCAGGCGTTTTTCCAGGGCAAAAACGACCGTGCCCAGGGTTTTTCGTATGAGCACCGCGGGGAGAAGGTGACCTCGGTGGTCTACGATTTCTCGATTGTTAATCCACCAGCGGACATCGCAGCCCAGCTGGGAATTGCCGAGGATGACTTTGCCTATCACATCGTGCGCGTGCGTCAGGCCGATGAGAAGCCCATCGTTATCGAGTACACCTACATGCCGCTCGAGCTGATTCCGGGCCTTAAAAAGAAGGACCTGTACGGATCGGTCTACCATTTCATCCGCGAGCAATGCGGGCTGAAAATTTCGAGCTTCCACCGTACCATTCGCGCCGTGGCAGCAACCAAGGAAGAAGCTGAGCGCCTGGACACCAAACCTGGCTCTCCCCTGCTCGAGCTCAAGCAGATTGGCTTTTTGGACAGCGGCGCCGCCTTTGAGTATTCGGTCTCGCGCAACGTTGGCGACCGCTTTGAGTTGCACAACGTAACGTTGGCATAGGTTTTTGCAGTCATGCGGGCGCTCGTTTTGAACAGTTTTACGCAGCGCCCGCGCAACACAATGAGGTATGAATATGTCCGATTTGATTAAACTGACGCCGATCTTCCACGAGAAGATCTGGGGCGGTCGCCAGCTCGAAACCGTATTTGGCTACGACATTCCCGATGGCCCCATCGGTGAGTGCTGGGCCATCTCGGCCCACCCCAACGGCGACTGCCAGATTGCGGAGGGCCCGTATGCCGGCCACACGCTGTCGTGGCTGTGGGCCGAGCATCGCGAGCTCTTTGGCAACTGCGAGGGCAAGGAGTTCCCGCTGCTCATTAAGATTCTGGACGCCAAGGACGACCTTTCGATCCAGATTCATCCCAACGACGAGTACGCTGCCGAGCACGAGAACGGTAGCCTGGGCAAAACCGAGTGTTGGTATGTGCTGGACTGCGAGCCCGACGCCACGATCATCGTCGGCCAGCGTGCCAAGGACCGCGCCGAGGCCGCACAAATGATCGAGGAAGGACGTTGGGACGACATGCTCAACGTGTTGCCGATTCACAAGGGCGACTTTTTCCAGATTGATTCCGGTACCGTGCACGCCATCAAGACCGGCACGCTCATTTTGGAGACGCAGCAGTCGAGCGACGTGACGTATCGTCTGTACGACTACGACCGTCCCGGCACTGACGGCAACCTGCGCCCGCTGCACATTGAGCAGAGCCTCGACTGCATCGACTTTGATGCTCAGGCTCCGACCGACGGCACGGTGACCGCGCCCGAGGTGGACGGCGTGACCGAGCTCGAGTCCAACCCCTGCTACACCGTCGATCGCGTGCGCGTCAACGGCAGCAAGACCCTCGACCAGCGCTGGCCCTTCATGTGCCTGTCGGTCATCGACGGCGAAGGCACCGTCTGCGGCGACCCCGTCCACAAGGGAAGCCACCTGCTGGCCCCGAGCACCGTCAGCTCCATCGACCTCGAAGGCAAGATGGAACTGATCATCAGCCACCTGTAGGCCACCGGTCCCCAAGCGCTCGCCGGGACGGGGCGCGGGGTTTGGTCGCCTGCTCGGACAGTCCTGCTCGCACGGAGAGCACATTAAGTGCTCTCCGGCTCGTGCGGAACTCGCGATCGACCAAACCCCGCGTCCCGTCCCGGCGAGCCTCTGGCTAGTTACGACAATCAAAAAGCAACAAGGGGCTCCCCCGCTCATCAAACGGGAGAGCCCCTCACCATACATAACGAATCAAGGTGCCTATAGGTAGACCTTTTCGAGAAACGATAATGTGTCCTGAAGACGCGCTCTCTCTTTACGATCGGTCTGCCGATTTACATAAGAAGAAAAGTCCGCAAAGAAGTCTCCGGCGTCAGCCCTCATTTGCTCTATTAGCTCCAAGCGAGCCGAAGGCGGCAACAAACCCGCAAGTCGAACAATATCCGAGCGATGCTTTCGTCGATCTTTATCGTTGCAATGGCGCCCTTCTTCATAGCTCCTATTGATATCAATGTGTGCACGCATCTTGAGGGGAATGATATGGAGCGCATCGAGCAACGTAATGCCCTCTACGTTCGTTGCGTTGTCGCGAATAAATTCGTAGTAGCCATCGTCGAGAATAATTGCCGAAAGACTTGATACGGCCCCGTCAAAGGAAAGAGGTGCCACTTCGCTCGTTTCATCTTCGAGCACAAAATCAGGATGTCGGGCGAATAGCTCAATTTGGCCGGGATAGTCTAGGACTTGCCTTGATCCTTCGGGCAAACAGAACCGATAGTAAGTGCACTTTCCATCGCCGACCTTCCCAGTCTCATATCCGACAGCTTTGATAAATGCCCACAATGCAGTGGCGAATTCAACGCCTTCCCCATCAACAATTACGACGATATCCAAGTCTTCAGTAGCTCTAAACGAATCGCCCTCATTGTCAAATAGAACGCTGCAGGCCCCTCCACCAATAAGGACGTAACCGCCTTTACAGCCGCTCATGGCATCGGCAAATCGCTCTATTCCCCTCACTTTTGACATATCGTCCTCCTGAGCTGTTCGACCGCGTCGAGCAGACGATCTTCTTTGTAATCTGCTTTTGCGCAAGCAACGTATAAGGAAAACGGGTCGACACACTGCAAACTCGTCGCGTCAAAACTAATATCGGACGGCGCGTCCACGGGATACGACCAGACCTCAATCACAACTGCCGCCGGTTCGTACCACTGAGCCTCCAGCCATCTGTCGCCCATATGCTCTTTCAAGGCCTCTAGCTGATATTTTTCGAGAGCAATGGTTGGAGCAGAGTCTTCATGGGCAAGGTCGGACATATAGCTAAGGGCAGACACACCGGAAAGCAGCGCATCAACGGCACGTAGCTCTGTTCTCTCGATAACCTTCTTGAGCCGGATTCGCTCTAAAACTGGCGTGCGAAGATAGTCCTCAAACCCATCTAGCAACGTCTCGGTCGACAGCCCGGCGTCGCACAATATACGCTTTTTGCCGTCCCGCATAATCAACCCAGGAGCTATAGCGGCGATTTCCGAAAGATAGCCGCTGACGCTTGCCGCGCTTTTGCCACACAGACGCGCTAGGTCGCCGGCGGAGCAGTCAACCCATCGTCCCGCAATGAGATTTAGGACGATTCGTTGAGATTGGGGCGAAAGCGGAGCAGCGGGAGAAGCACCCAGCACCTCATCGGAAATAACGGCTCCGATAAACGGCAGGAACGCATTTCGCTCATCTCGGATATATGCGATTCCCTCCGAAGAAAGCGCGCGCATAAAACCTAAATCCATAGCATCCCAGCAAATTACCACCGGGTGAACATCTAACTTGCGCACCGCACTGACGAGATTTCGCGCCGAAATGACACTGGGCGGTTCCTTTGGTTCCGCAACAATAAAACGGCCCTGTTTAGACATGCCGAGCCGTGCCAAGCGAAGCGAATACCGCTCAAGATACATGCGAGGAATCTGCATCTCAACTGGCTCCGGGTCGATAGCGAGCTCTAAAGAGAAGAGTCTTTTTGGGAGGCAGTTTATCAGCATGTACAATCACCGTTTTCATTTCGGTTACATTTTAGCGTCTATCTGAAATTATACTGAATCGTATAAAATCATCAATCATCAAAGCCAAGCGCACCATTCAAAACGCAACAAGGGGCTCCCCCGTTCTTTAACGGGGGAGCCCCTTGCCATGTCTAAGTATTCAGCCCACCCGGCCCTCCAGACCAAAAAGCGAACGGGCAAAGCGACGTTCGCAAGCAACGTTATCTAAGGACCTGGGCGGGCGTATGGGGCAACATCGATCGCGAGTTCCGCACGAGCCGGAGAGCACTTAATGTGCTCTCCGTGCGAGCAGGACTGCCCGAGCAGGCGATGTTGCCCCATACGCCCGCCCAGGTCCGCCGGGATTATGACAGCTTGACGATCGGAGCGAATCCCTTCATGAGCTTTTTGGTCTGGCCGGTCTTTTCGAACTGAACCTCGATCATGTCTCCGGCGACCGAGATCACGGTACCCGTGCCAAAGGTCTTATGGCTCACGGTATCGCCCGCGGCAAAGTCCTGCGATGCGCTGGCGCGATCGACCTTGCGCTCCACCGTCGGGGACACCTTGGACGACGGCTTTTTGGCTCGCGGCGCGCCCGAGCCAAAGGTCGAGGCAACACGGCCGGCGTCGGGCGAGACCCCACGATGGCGCTCGGTCCCGTAGCTGCTGCCGCCAAAGAAATCGTCAAAGCTCGATCCACCGCGCGAACCGGAACCGCCGGTCGAGCGCGTATGCGAGCCAAACACCTTGCCGCCATACATATCCGAACCCATGCCCGAGCCAAAGGTGCCGTGACGGTCGCCGCGCTTCTCCCAGCCCGTGCCTTCAAAACCGGCAGAACCGATACCGCTAAACTCGATATCCTCAAACGGAATCTCATTGAGGAAGCGCGAGCGCGGGTTGGCAGAGGTCGAGCCGTAGGTGCGACGCGTGGCCGCATAGGTCAGGAACAGGCGCTTGCGGGCGCGCGTGATGGCGACGTAGGCCAGGCGACGCTCCTCCTCAAGCTTACCCGGGTCATCGCTGCCGCCAAAGTCGTGCACGTGCGGGAAGATGCCCTCCTCCATGCCGGCCACGAACACCGCCGGGAACTCCAGGCCCTTGGCGGAGTGGATGGTCATCATGGTGATGGCATGCGTCTCGCCGGCCAGGGAATCCAAGTCGGAGCGCAGGGCCAGCCACTCCATGAGTGCCGGCAGCGCCTTACAGGTGAGCGGACCGTAGGTGCGCTCAATCTCGTCGGCATGCACGGCACCCGCCGGCATCTCCGTCGGCGCGGCATACGCGTTGCCCGCGATGGCAGCAGCCAGGGCATCCTGCGGAGACAGCGCCGGAGCAGCCAGACTATCGAGCGGATTGGAGCCCGCGGCATCGCGCGCGCCGACGAGTGCCTCAAACGAGGATGCCGGGGCAGATGGCCCCGGTTCGGGCGCAGGCGCGCTCACCACGACGGGCTCGGGCTCGGCGCCGGCAGGCACGTCGGCAACACCGGCTGCGCGCAGCTCTTCCAAGCTCTCGAGCGTACCCTCGATGTCCTCGTGCGTCTCCTCAAATTCGGCAGCGACGCCCAGGAATTCCTGGATGTTCTCGGCGCGGCTCTCGGACTCCATGGTGCCCTCGGCGCGGAAAGCCTGCAGTAGGCCCGTCTTATCGACAATCATCTCGACAACGTCCTTGAGCTCGCCGTCCATGCGGCGACCCTCGCGCACCAGCGACACAAAGCTCGACAGGCCGTTGCGCACCTTGGCGCTAAACATGCCGGTTTCGGCACACGCGATCTCGCAAGCCTGGAAGAACGAGCAGCGGTTGTCGCGCGCCAGCTGCTCGATCTTTTGGATCGAGGTGGAACCGATGCCGCGGCGCGGTGTGTTGATGACGCGCTTGACGCTCATCTCGTCGGCCGGGTTCACGATCATCTTAAGGTAGGCCATGACGTCGCGGATCTCGGCACGGTCGAAGAATCGCGTGCCGCCCACGATCTTGTAGGGCACGCCCGCGCGCAGGAACATATCTTCGAGGATACGCGACTGGGCGTTGGTGCGATAGAACACGGCGATGTCGTCGTAGCTCGTGCCTTTGGCATGCAGTTTCTCGATCTCGCCGGCAATCCAGCGACCCTCGTCGCGTTCGTCGCTCGCCTGGAAGGCCTGGATCTTCTCGCCATCGCCCTCGGCCGTAAACAGGCGCTTGTCCTTGCGCTGCGAGTTGTGGCGCACCACGGCGTTGGCGGCGCTCAGGATGTGACCCGTAGAGCGATAGTTCTGCTCCAGCTTGACGGTCTTGCAGTTTTTAAAGTCCTTCTCAAAGTCCAGGATGTTGGTGATGTCGGCGCCACGCCAGCTGTAAATGGACTGGTCATCGTCGCCCACGACCATGAGGTTTTGGTACTTAGCGGCCAGCAGGTTGGCGATTTCGTACTGAACGTGGTTGGTGTCCTGATACTCGTCGACGCTAATGTAGCGGAAGCGCTCTTGGTACTTATCGAGCACCTCGGGACGGGTGCGCAGCAGCTCGAGCGCGCGCACGAGCAGGTCGTCAAAGTCCATCGCATTGGCGGCGCGCAGGCGGCGCTCCAGCTCTAGGTAGACCTGCGCGGCCTTTTTGTCGTTGGGGCTATCGGCGCTCTTGAGCATGTCCTCGGGGCCGATCATGGCGTTTTTGGCCGAGCTAATCTTGCTGCGGATCATGTTGATGGGGAACTGCTTTTGCTCGATGCCGAGCGCCTGCATAATGTCGCGCACCATGCGCTTTGAGTCATCGTCATCGTAGATGGTGAACTGGCCGGTGTAGCCCAACAGGTCGGCGTCCTCGCGCAGCATGCGCACGCACATAGCATGGAAGGTGCACACCCACATGCCACGGGTGCCGCTGGGAATGAGTGCCGCCAGACGCTCGCGCATCTCTGCCGCGGCCTTGTTGGTAAACGTAATGGCAAGAACCTGCCAAGGCTTAACACCCAGGTCGCCGAGCATATGTGCGATGCGGAAGGTCAAGACGCGGGTCTTGCCCGAGCCGGCGCCGGCGAGCACCAGCAACGGGCCCTCGGTGGACAGGACCGCCTCGCGCTGGGCGGGATTAAGGCTGTCGATGTCGACGAGCGGTTTGGCGGGCTTGGGCGCCGGCGCGGGAGCGTCGTAGATGTCGAGCGGAACGAGCTCGGGCTCCGGCGCAGCGGGGGCGGTGTATGCATCGAGCGGCACGGGTTCCGGCGCGGGCGGTACGGGTACCGCGGCGTTCTTTTCCCAGGGCAGGGGCTGGGTCATGGGCGACTCCTCATCTGACGGACGGCGCGCCTGCGGGCGGCGCCATAGTTTGAGCCGTACCAGTATACCGAGCCGCGCGGACACCGACGCAAATCACACCACGACTCCGTGCGCCACCGTCAGGCCCGCCCCAGCGGATTTGGTGCATTGGGGGGCCACCGATGTCATGGCAGCAGCGAGCGGCGGCCAGAGCGAACAAATTGGCATGAAAAGGGGGCGGCATAGACCTTTTAGTCATGCCACCCCCTTTGAATGACAAGTTGTCGCTCTGGTCGCCGCGCAGCGTCAACCAAGTTACAGGCCGAGCATAGGCTCCAGGACAAAGAAGTACGCGAGCACCACGATGCCCAGGATGATGCGGTAGACGCCGAAGCACTTGAAGTCGTGACGCCGCACGAAGCCCATAAGCCACTTGATGGCAATGAGCGACACCACAAAGGCGACGACGCAGCCCACGCCCAGGATGGCGATTTCGTTGGTGCCGAACGTGCCGCCCTTAATAAAGTACTTGACCAGCTTGAGCGCACTCGCGCCAAACATGACGGGAATGGCCAGGAAGAACGTAAACTTGGACGCCACCGAACGCGTGCAGCCCAAAAGCAGGCCGCCGATGATCGTGGAGCCGGAGCGCGATGTGCCCGGAATCAGCGAAAGCACCTGGAAGCAACCGATACCCAGCGCGGTCTTCCAGCTCAGATCCTCGAGCGTAGTGATGGAGCCAAAGTCCAAGCTATCGTCATCGTCTGCGGCGGCAGTCGCAGCGGGCGCGGCAAAATGCGCACCGGCGGGACGTCCGCCCGCCACCACGGCACGCGAACCAAACGAACCGGCAAGAGCAGCCTGGTCGCGCTTGTTCGCGCGCCAGTTCTCGATCACGATAAACAGCACGCCGTACACAATGAGCGCCAACGCCACGACGGGAGCATTGTAGAAATGCTCCTCCATCCAGTCGTTAAGCGGCAGACCGATCGCCGCGGCGGGAATGCAGCCGAGCACAATCTTGCCCCATAGCACCCAAGTGTCGCGACGGCCCTCCTTGCCCTTGCTGGGAGAAAACGGGTTGAGGTCGTAGAAGAACAAAACGCAGACGGCCAAAATGGCGCCAAGCTGAATCACGACCAGGAACATATTCCAGAACGTCTCGCTCACGTTCATCTTGACGAACTCGTCCACCAAGATCATGTGACCGGTCGACGAAACAGGCAGCCATTCGGTGATGCCCTCGACCAGGCCCATGAAGGCAGATTTTAGAAGCTCAATGATATCCAAAGGGACCCCCTCGTTAGACACCCGCCGATATTGTTCTGCGGACGGTGCGGGCGATGTCCCATTATCAACCGTTGGCGGCGCGCCTGCGCCTACCCTTACCAAAAAACTCGCCCGTTCACAGAATTGCGAGCGGTCAAACCCAAATCCTTGGGTATAACTGCAACAAGATAAAGTGTCCGGCGGCCACGCATCCGCGCCCGCCCGATGCACGAGCCCCACGCCCGTGCGATAGACCAAGGAGGAAACCATGAACGAGGGCTACACCAAGGTATTTGTTTCACTCGACGGTACTGAGCAGCAGGATTTTGTGCTCGCACGCGCCATCAAGGTCGCCGCGAACAACGGCGCCAAGCTGATTATCGGCCACGTTATCGATTCCACGGCACTCGAGAGCGCTGGTTCCTATCCGGTCGATCTGGTCAACGGACTGGAGGAGGCATTTAAGAACTCCATCGCCAAGCAGCTCGAAGAGGCCAAGGCCAATCCCGACATTCCCGAGGTCGAGGTCATGATTCGCGCCGGCCGCATTCGCGAGACGCTCAAAGACGAGATGCTCGACGTGGTCAAGCCCGACCTGGTGCTCTGCGGCGCTCGTGGCCTGTCCTCGATCAAGTATGCACTCCTGGGTTCAATTTCGACGTTCCTGCTGCGCAACACCGACTGCGACATCTTGGTCGTGAAGTAGCAAACGTACGCCTAACGCATCGCGGAGCGCAAGCCCACGTGCCCAAGTCTTCCAAGAGCGGGACCACCATTACGGTGGCCCCGCTTTGCTTTAGGCTGAGAATTGCTCCAGAACCCTCATTCTCTCAACGGAATCCGTCTGAATTTTCAGAGCGACCCGACCCAAATCTCCGGTTGCAGAGGCAAGTTCTGCAAGCTGGGCAGACACCTCTTCAGCCACTTCCGCCGCGATGTTCTTGATCATCTTGAGTGGCAGATGCAAATCTTGAGACATGAATTCGAAATCTTCAGGAGTCACCCCATCGATCACCCGGTGATCCCCAATATCAATCCCAAGATTATGGTCGTATCCCATTATCGTCGTGCAAACAATATCGTATGCAGGGGCCAACCTCTTTTCCCGCCAACTCGGACTATAAAGAAACGAATGGTTCTTGAGATGCGAGTCGCAATTCCCCAACGCATAATCGACCATTACCTGACGAGCGAACATTTGAGTATCAGCAATTACGTTAGACGATTGCTCTCTTATCAATCGGCCGCAAAGAGCCATATAGCAGCTATCGGGACGTGTCTCGTATTTCATATACGAAGGCCAGCCAACCGCTTGGCAAAAATCCTCCTGATGCAGCCTCAGAGGCACATCGAATCCGCTCATCGACGGCGGCTCATTGCTCCAGATTCTGTCATAACGCTCGGAAAAGAACGCACCAGGAATCGTATCCGAAGCTTCTGAACGGGCAATTTCAAGCCCAGCAGCAGACGCTGCCGTCATGCAAATTAATTCGTTGAACGGCAAATCCGGATGTTTAGTTGAAGCAATCTTGACTATGTGAGTCGAGGGGGCAGAGCCGAGCGGCAGCATCCAATCCCCCGACCCGGCCTTTTTTGCATCTTTACCGCGCGGTAAAAACCAACCGGTTTTAGACTGAGCGCCCGCCAACGACAGCCTCGAATCCTGCATATCATTTGCAATCTCAAACACTTCCGCCTTAGAAAGTGCCTCAAAATCCTCGTCTTGCAGAGGACGATAGCCCGGATCGTAGCTCGATTTCTCATCGCCGAGAAACCTCAAGGCACCAACGCACTCATCGCCCAAACGCTCGAGCATCGATAAATAGTCTGACTGGGGGATTTGAAAACGCATCGACAGCTCATGCCGAACCGGGCCCTCGGGAAGCATGCCCGAAAAGAAGGCCGAAAACTCATTGCTGGCATATGGCTCATGTCGCAAGGGAAGAGAAGCTGAGAGTGCGGCAGCATCGTCGCGTTCAAGATATCCCTCATCATATGCAAACGTCTCGTTTACGGGGTCGGCCCTCTCAAATTCTCCGACCAGCTCAAACGTTCCCCGATACTCACGATAAACCTTTAATGCCATGAGCCGTCGCCCCTCTCCCTCAGGATCAAATCGACCCCCAAGCTGTTAGCGATTTGAAGGGTTTGGCGAAGATTGGCACCCGCCTTTCCACGCTCAAGCTCGCTCACAAAGCGCAAACTGCACTGGTTGAAATCAGCCACATCGCGTTGGGTATAACCGAGCTTCTTCCGGCGCTCACGCAAATATGCACCGAGTTCAGCTGGGTCAAAAAACGTTCGCTCATTCCAGTCTTGCATGCTAATCCCCTATGATTATCCCAAACGGGATAATCATAGCACATCATGATGGAATTATCCCGTTTGGGATAATTGTCTTAACGTGAATGACGCTCCGGGACGTTACACCGCGACGACTACTCAAAGTATTGGAATTTGTTGGTCGAGAAGGCAAACGTGACGACGAAGCCTTCGCCGGGCTCGGATGCCGCGGTGACATCGATACCCATCTTGGAGCACAGACGCGCCACCAGGTAGAGGCCAATGCCCGTTGCGCGCTTGGTGGTGCGGCCGTTATCGCCGGTAAAGCCCTTCTCGAACACGCGCGGCAGGTCGGCCGCGCTCACGCCGCAGCCGTTGTCCGCGACGGTGAGCTCGATGCGTTCGCTCGCCAGGCCCTCGTCCAGCAACGCGCCCGAAAACACGATCTTTGCGCCGTCCTCGCGCGCATATTTAATGCTGTTCTGAATGAGCTGGCCCAGAATAAACTCGAGCCACTTCTCGTCGGTAAAGACCTCAAAGTCGAGGTTCTCGCACACCGGGGCCACGTGCGCCGCGATGAGCTCGCGCGCGTTGGCCTTAATCGCGCCCGTCACCAAGGTCTTGAGATCCCAGCGGCGAATCAGGTAGTCGCGCTCCACGACTTCCGAGCGCGCATAGTACAGCGCCTGGTCGATATAGCGCTCCACGCGGGCAAGCTCGCGGCCCAGGTCATCCACACGAGACAGGTCGTCTTCGCTGCCATCCAGGTTTTCCAAAATTAGATGAGCCGCCGCCAGGGGCAGTTTGGCCTCGTGGACCCAGCTCTCGATATAGTCGCGATAGTCATCGGTCTGACGCCGGCCTTCGGCAACCTCGTCGCAAGCGGCTTTGCCCACCCGGCGCAAGACCTCGTACTCGAGCTCGCCCTCGGCATAGGTCGGGCATTGCACCATCTCCTGCACCCATGCGGGGCTCTCGAGCTCCTCGGCCGCGCGCTCCAGCTGACGCAGAAAACGGCGGCGACGCGCGTACTCGACCACGATGCCGAGCATACCAAAGATAAAGGACACGCCGACCGCCACGACCACGATAGAGACGGGTGCACCGGCAACCGTCAGCACAAAGCAACTCAGCAGCACACCGCACGTCCACACGGCGACGGGAAGCAGCGCATCTTTAAAGAACTTGCCAAACGACATAGCCGGCCCCTAGACCGAATAGCCTTGGCCGCGATGCGTGGTCAAATACCCCTTGATGCCGTTTTTTTCGAGCGTGGTGCGCAGGCGGTTGATGTTGACGGTGAGCGTATTGTCGTCCACGAAGGCGTCGGAGTCCCACAGGTCCTGCATGATGGCCGAGCGCGAAACGATCTTGCCCGCGCGGCTCAGAAGCAGCGAGAGGATACGCAGCTCGTTTTTGGTGAGCTCGGTGCTGGTGCCCGTTTGCGTGTTGGTGACCATTGAGCGGGCGAGGTCGAGCTCCAGCCCCTTGTGGACAAGTGTGCTGCGCTCGCCTGACGCCGCGGTGCGACGCAGCAGTGCGTTGATGCGCGCCACAAGCACACGGGCGCTGTAAGGCTTGGGAACAAAGTCGTCCGCGCCGAGCGTCATGGCCATAACCTCGTCGATCTCGGTCGTGCGCGACGTGAGAACGATGATGGGAACCTCGGATTCGCGACGGACCTCATGGCAGATGTGCTGGCCGTCTTTGACAGGGAGCGTGAGATCGAGCAGTACCAGGTCGGGCGCGGTGGCGAGAATATCGCGCGAGACATGCTCAAACGATTCGCAGGCCTCGACCTCAAAACCGGCACGAGCAAGGATGTCGGCAAGTTCACGACGAATGGGCTCGTCGTCCTCAACGACATAAATCAGCGCCATGGATTTCGCTCCCCTCTTGGTTGTCTTGCCACCATTATGGCTGCGAAACTGCAGGTGTGCACCGTGCGCGGTGCCAAGGTGACAGAACTGTTCGCGAGCGGGGGCGTTTTGTCCGCCTCGCACTCGCAGCGGCGGCGGGGACCAAAATGATTCTTTAATCCCCGTCCCAGAAAAATCATTTAGCGGCGGGCACGGAGCTTTTCGTAGCCTTCGGCGAAGAAGGCGACCGTGGCGGCGTCGGCCTCGGCGGCATCTGTCTCGGTCGCGGGGACCACGCCGTGCTCGTCGCTCACTAGGAACAGCGCGCCCTTAAGCTGCGCGGGAATGTCTACGCGCGTGACCGGGATGCCCTTGGTCTGGGCCAGCTGCTCGATGAGCGTCGCCGTGCCGCACAGGCACTCGTCCGCCGGCGCCACAAAGGCAAGCTCGCCGTTGTTGACGGCGGCGAGCAGCTCGGGCGCCACGCCGGTTTCGTCGGCCTCGGAGCGGGCCTCTGCGGAGCGGGCGCGCAGCGCCTTGGCCGACGTATCGGCGAGCGGCTCGTACTCCCCCACCGTCATGGCGGCGTTGCCGTTGACGTCGATCACCAGCATGAGCACGCCGTCATGTGCGGTGTAATCGCCCTCGGCAAGCGACCACTCAACGTGCTGTTTGGCCCAGCTGAGCATGTTATGGGTAAGCGGCTCGCCCTGCACCAGGCGCTCGGACAGTGCGCGGATGTGGCGGTTGAGCATGGGCACCTTTTTGTTGGACATGCGCCAACGGCAGACAAGCGCGGGCTTGTCGAGCGTGAACTTCTCGACCGCCTCCTGATTGGCGCAAAAGTCCTCGTACGCACGCTGATCCTCGGCATTGCCAAACAGCTCGGCATCATCCACAACGGCCATATCCAACCTTTCTCAAAAACATACACCGCACCGTTATACCCAAAAAAGCCGCCCGCACCAACCGGCACGGACGGCAATGGATAGCTTTAGTTCGGGTCGAGCCAATACCACTGGTGGAGCACAAGTCAGCGAGCCGGCACCAAGTGCCTCAGGTCGCCGCGAAAGAGGAGCGACGCGTACTTCTGTACGCGAGCGACGGTTTGAGCGGCGAGACGAGGTGCTTGGGGCCGGCGCACCGTCGAGCAGTTACGCGGTTTGGTAAAACCGCGTAACGATATTAGTGGCGGAAGTGGCGGGCCCCCGTGAAGACCATAGCAATATTGTGCTCATTGCAGGCCTGGATGCTCTCGTCGTCGCGCTTGGAGCCGCCGGGCTGGATGATGCAGGTCACGCCGTGCGCGGCAAGCACGTCGACGTTGTCGCGGAACGGGAAGAACGCGTCGCTTGCACAGGCAAAGCCGCCCTTCTCCACGCCCTCGCGCTCGCAGAAGTTCTCGGCGCGCTCGCAGGCAAGCAGTGCAGAGTCAACGCGGTTGGGCTGACCCGGGCCCATGCCAATGCCGGCCTTACCCTTGGAGACCAGGATGGCGTTGGACTTGACGCCCTTGCAGACCTTCCAGGCAAACTCGAGCTCGGCCATCTCGGCGTCGGTGGGCTTGCGGTCGGTGGGGAACGTGAAGGTCGCGGGATCCTCGGTCACGTGGTCGACTTCCTGCACCAGCATGCCGCCGTCGACGGAGCGCAGCTCCACCTGGGCGCCGTGGTCCACGCCGCCGGTGGCCAGCACGCGCAGGTTGGGGCGCTTGGCCATGCGCTCGAGCGCCTCGGCAGTGTAGCTCGGAGCGATGATAACCTCGACGAACTGCTTGTTCTGATCGGCAAAGTGCTCAACCAGCTCATAGGGAACCTCGCGGTTGCAGGCGATGATGCCGCCGAAGGCGCTCTTGGGATCGCAGGCGAAGGCGCGGTCGTAGGCGGCCGTGATGTCCTCGGCCACGGCGGAGCCGCAGGGGTTCTGATGCTTGAGGATCACGCAGGCCGGCTCGTCGAACTCGCGGACCAGGTTCCAAGCGGCGTCGGCATCCAGATAGTTGTTGTAGCTGAGCGGCTTGCCCTGGATCTGCTCGGAGCCCACGAGCGGGAACTGCGAGCTCGCGGTGTTCTCGCAGCCATCGGCAAAGCGGTAGACCGTAGCCTTCTGCTGCGGGTTCTCGCCATAGCGCAGGTCGTCGACCTTCTCCAGCGAGATCTCGAGCTTGGCAGAGGTGTCCGCCACGTCGCTTGCCTGGGCGGCAAGCCAACGGGAGATAGCCGTGTCGTAGGCGGCGGTGGTCTGGTAGACCTTCACCTGCAGGCGACGACGAGTGGAAAGCGTGGTGCAGCCACCGGTCTCGCGCATCTCGGCCAGGACGGCATCATAGTCGGCCGGGTCGGAGATGACGGTAACGCTCGAGGCGTTCTTGGCAGCAGAGCGCAGCATGGAGGGGCCACCGATGTCGATGTGCTCGATGGCGTCCGCGAAGGTGACCTCGGGGTTGGCGACGGTCTTCTCGAACTCGTACAGGTTGACGACGACCAGGTCGATCAGCTTAATGCCGTGCTGAGCGGCCTCCTGCATGTGCTGCTCGGAATCGCGGCGGGCCAGCAGCGCGCCGTGAACCTTGGGGTGCAGGGTCTTAACGCGGCCGTCCATCATCTCGGGATAGCCCGTGAACTCCTCGATGGGGGTTACGGGAACGCCCGCGTCCTCGATGGCACGAGCCGTGCCGCCCGTAGAGATGATCTCGACGCCAAAGTCATCGACCAGCGTCCGTGCGAAATCGACGACACCCGTCTTATCGGTAACCGAGATCAACGCGCGTGCGATCTTCACATCAGATCCCATGCAGTCCTCCTGTCTGGTACGCCGCCGTGCTCTGTGAGTCGGTGATACGTCGATCTGCAGCGCTCGCGCAGCGGCATTGAAAATACTGATTCAATGTAGCGCATCGAGCGCATCGATGCACCCCGCAACGGGCGCATGTGCAGAAAAAGTTTGCTCGCGGAGGGGATGGGCACGGTGAGTTCATGGAACACAGGGGCACCATAATTAGATGCCAATAGCGTGGTAGAACTGTGCTCGATATGCATCCGCAAAAGAAAGAGGCACCATGGTCTCGCGGGTTCTCTACCGACCGTTTGATACCGAAGACTTCGACGCCATCGCGCTGATTCTGCAGCAGCTTTGGCATAACAATTCGGATAACGATGAGTACAACCGCCTTGAGGCCGCGTGCGACCTCGCCTATTGCCTTTCGTCATCGACGTTTTCGCAGGTTGCCGTAATCGACGGTCAGGCGCGTGGCATTTCGCTCGCGCGTGCGGGACAGAGCTCCGGCGCCACCGTTAAGGAACATTGGATGGATACCGAACGCGCGCTGCTTTCGCAGATGCGCGAGCTGGAGCCCGATGTCTGCGCCGAGTATCTCTCGTTTGTGCGCGCAACCATCCGAACCAACAACCGCCTGCTCGAGAGCAGCCCGTTGCCGCACGACAACGAAGTCACGCTGCTCGCCGTCGATCCCGATGTCCACGGCCTGGGTGTAGGCTCAGTGTTGCTCGATGCCGCGGTCTCGTACCTGTCCTCGCGCGGGGCGACAAGGGCGCACCTGTACACCGACTCCAACTGCTCGTGGAAGTTCTACGAGTTGCACGGCTTTAAGCGCACGGCCACGCACCGCGCCAACCGCGAAGAGCGTCGTCACGACATGCCGCGCGAAAGCTTTCTCTACGAACTCGACCTAACAGCCTAAACCCAGCAGCCATACCTAGTCATTTAGGGATGTTCCCAGTGATTAGTCGTTGGGGACAGCCTTCGTAGGTAGCGCATGAAAATGGGATGGATCCGTCGGCAGTCGCCGGAGAAGATCCATCCCAAAAATCAGAGCGCGCTAGAACGTTCCGCCGCCGCCTCCGCCGACGCCGCCGCCTCCGCCGCCAGAGAAGCCGCCGCCTCCGCCGCCGCCCGAGCTGTCGGAGCTCGACGCCAGCTCACGGATGCTCTCGTGATACACGTCATCGAACGAATCGAGCGGAGACTCGATACCGTAATGATGGTAGTACCACCAGTAGCAGGGATAATTGTCATAGAAGCCGTCGGCCTCGCGCACCTCGGGCGGCACGGCCTCGGCAAGCTGACGCAGCACTTCCTTGGAAACACCCAGCGCCACGCCCATCACCAGCAGCTTGTTCCACAGCACCAGATCGCCCGGGACGGCTTCCTTTAGACGAGTGAAGTCCTCGAGCCAATGCTTAAGTGCCTTGCAGCGAGCCGCCACCTCGGCGCCCTCCGGCGTAAAGCGGCGAAACGTAAGGCCCACGCCGATACCCACCAGCGCAATCGGCACCGAGATAACCGCGGCGGTGATGTTCGCCTGTGCGCCATCGGTAAAGAAAATGGATCCCACGGGAACAAAGGCAATCAGGATACCAAGAACCAGGCAAAACACCATTGCAACAATGCCGTCCGAGGCAACGTACTCGCTATCGGCCAGCTTGCCCTTAACGGTGTTCTGATAGTCCTCGAGCTTATCACCCACGGGTGTAGCGTGCTGCTTGACGTAGTGCTGCAGCTCGTCGAACGTGCGCGAACGGTCACCGTTCTCGTCAGGCTTAGCACCGGCAAAGAAGACCTTGAGCACCATGTGGTCAATGCCCTTGGCCGACTTCCAGCCCGCATCACTCACCGTCACGCGATACGTCTGCTCTTCTTTTTCACGCCCCAACAGACCCTTCTTGGCCTTGGTCACGGTCGCCTGCTCCAGCTTGATCACACGGTCGTCAGTGAGCTTCATGAGCGTGGCGATATATGCCTGGTCGGGCACCTCGTTCCAGCTCATGAGGGCCGAAAGCACGGCGGGATGGTCGGCCGAAGGCACATCGCGGAAATATTCGTCCTGGAAAAGCGGCTTGGGCTTGCGCTTGCGCAGCTTGAGCATAACGATTGTGCCGGTAAAGACCACCGCCGCAACAACACTTAGCACGGCAAGTGCATTGGCAATCATGCGAGCGTGAGCGCGGCGGGCGTTAGCTTCGTCGGCCCATTCCTTCTCTTCGCTCAGGATCGTTGACATGCGCTCTTCGCCCGAAGCGGCAAGCTGCGGCACCCAGTCGCTAGGGAAGGCGATGCGTGCCTCGGCGAATTCGCCCTGATGCACGCAGGGAATGGTATAGGTGACCATGGGTTCGTCCGCATCGAGCGATACATCGCCCGTCAGCGGGCCGTGGCCCCATGCGCGGAAGTTATCGCCCTTGACGGCCGCCGTCCCGGCAGCGGCATTTGCGAAGTACACTTCCATCTCAACGTCATCGGAGTCCGCGGACCAGCCGTCGCCCACAAACTTCCAGTAGAGCTCGGCGGTATCGGCCCAGTTCATGACCGCACCGGTCATGGTGTAGCTCACGTAATAGATCGCGCGGTCGCCGCTCTCGTGGGGGCTGAACACCTTAATCCTTACGCCGTCACCGGTCTGCTCGACCGTATAGACGCCGCTGTCGCCTTTGTTTGCATAGTCGACCCTGTTAAACGCGGCATCGTCTTCCTCGACGCTCAGCACGTCGACACCCGCCGCGCCGCCCTGCTGGTTGGTGCCCGCATCGATCTCCCAAAACACGCCGTTGATGTCGTCATCGAAATCGAACTGGCGTCCCTCGACAACGGTCAACGAGCCATCGGCCTCGACCGTGGCGCCGATGTAGGTTTGGCTCATGGAGTAGCCGTCGGCGTGCGCGGCGGCAGGCAGCAGCAACAACGCAAGCGCGACGAGCGCGCAGACGGAAGCAAATCGCGCGAATAGGCGGCGCTGCCGACAGGTCTTGGCAACGGGGGCGTTCATAGGCACATCCTTTGTCTGTGATACCAACAGCGCCATTGTCCCACGTTTACGGGCACACATGACGAATATCTAGGCGACCGGAGCGCCAAATGGGACAAAAGTCCCACCCGAGCCTGGCACTTAGGGACGTTCCTTATCTGCCGGCAGTTTGGGACACTCCTTGGCATGGCCTGCACCAACGATAGATACCACTTCACAGCTCCGTCACAGGTGTAGCGGCTTTGTGTGGGCGCGGCATGCGCTGATTGAGCCGCCAGCCGAGGGGCATAAAGCAGTTGAGCGAAAACGGTTTGCCCCTTTGCCGTTCGCTCGAGGATCATGTCCCCCTTTTCCGCGGAAACCCCGGCAGTTGCGAAGAGCTGCCGGGGTTTCTGTCGTTTGTGAGGCTGAGTCAGTGCGCGGCGATCGAGACGTTGAGCCGCAAACCCGCCGTGCGCAATGCGCAGCGCCGCCAACTTGCGAGCCACGGCAACGCCTTCCCTACCGTGTCCCGCGCTATACTCGTCCGCATGGATATCAACGCACGCAACATAGCAGCGCCCGCCGCGGACGCGCCAACGACGACCTCCTCTCCCGCTCCCACGCCCGTCGTGGGTCGCTTTGCCCCGTCGCCCTCGGGCCGCATGCACCTGGGCAACGTGTTCAGTTGCCTGTGCGCGTGGCTTTCGGCCCGCAGCCAGGGCGGCCGCATCGTACTGCGCATCGAGGACCTGGACGATCGCTGCAAGCGTCCGGAACTTGCTGCTCAACTGATTGACGACCTGGCCTGGCTGGGGCTTGAGTGGGACGAAGGCCCCTACTACCAGCACGATCGCCTGGACTTGTACGAGGACGCCCTGCACCAGCTGCAAGACGCCGGCCTCACCTACCCCTGCTTTTGCACACGTGCCGAGCTCCACGCCGCAAGCGCGCCGCATGCCAGCGACGGCACGCCTATCTATCGCGGCGCCTGCCGAGGCCTTTCTGCCGAGGAGGTTGCCCGCCGCAGCGTTCTGCGCGCTCCGGCCACGCGCCTGCGCGTGCCCGCCGTCGACGACCTCGCAGACGATGTGGTCGAATTCGTGGACCGCACGTATGGTGCCCAATGCGAAGCACTCGCCACCGAATGCGGCGACTTTTTGGTACGCCGCAGCGACGGCGTGTTTGCCTACCAGCTGGCCGTGGTGGTCGACGACGCCGCCATGGGCGTCACCGAGGTCGTGCGCGGATGCGACCTGCTGGGCTCCACGCCGCGCCAAATCTACCTGCAGCATCTGCTGGGACTTCCCACGCCGCACTATGCGCACATTCCGCTGCTCATGTCGCCGGATGGCCGCCGCCTTTCCAAACGCGATCGCGATCTGGACCTGGGCGAGCTCCGCGCCCGCTTTGGCACACCCGAGGCACTACTGGGCTGGCTCGCTGGGCAAACGGGCATCGCACCGGACACCACACCGCGCTCTGCCGAGCAACTGGTCGAGCACTTTAGCTGGGACGTCATCCGCGCGCACAGGGAGAACATCGTTATGAATGGAGACCTTTCGCTGTAAAGAGCTCGTCAACTAATGGCATCTCCCGTCTCCGGCCTTTTTTCGACGAGCGTCTTATTCTGCGTCTTGTTATGTACGGAATAATTCCGTACAATAATGCCGAGGAGGTTTTGTTATGCCAACTATTGAGAAACAACGCCGCATGGATCTAAGGCTAACCGAACGTCAACGCCTCACTTACGAGCGCGCCGCCGCCTTGCGCGGGCAGACCCTCACCCAATGGGCCACGGCGCACCTTGACGAGAGCTCCGCACGCGACATCGCCGAGGCGTCAACAACTTATCTTTCTCCCGATGGGTTCGATGCATTTTGTGAAATGCTCGACTCCCCCATGCCTGAAGCCGCAAAAGCGCTGCTTGACCGTAAAGCGGTTTGGGAATGAGCGCGTTTACCAAGCCTGTTCAACTCCCTGTTGGTCAAGGCATCGAGGCATTCCACTGTGGAAACACTCTCGTCGATGGATGGGCCAAAAACAGATCAGCCTCAGCGCGAAGAAGAGGGTCCGCGGTTATATACGCGTCATATTGTGATGGCGCTGTCGCTGGGTTTTATACGCTGTGCACGCACTCCGTAGCTCGTGAAAATGTTGACGGGGGATGGTTCGTGCGTAATTCACCCTCCCAAGTTCCCGCAGTCCTGCTTGGGATGATGGGAGTCGATGAGAAATTCAAGGGACTTGGTCTGGGAGCATCGCTGCTCAAAGATGCCATTGAAAATGCTTTGAAAATATCTGCCTTGGCAGGCGCACGAGCTTTGATTGTCGACCCAGTAGATGACGAGGCGGCAGCATTCTATGCGCATTTTGGCTTCACCACCCTACCTGGCACCAACCGAATGGCGTTGAAACTCTAGACTGACAGGCATCATCTCTTCCAGCCGCTAGCATGACTCAAGTTACCCTACAGATAATGGCTATTGTTGAAATGTAGGGTAACTGCCCAAGGCATCGTATGAAGATCTCTCTATGCCCGTCCCTACGCAACGTCCCAGGGCTGGAGTTCGTCGCCTAGACGAACGATGCAGTCGTAGAGCACGGTGTGGCGCTCGGCTGGGTTGACGTCGCGATGGAAATGCCCGTAGTACCAGCGTTTGTAGTCCAGGCGCTCCTCCAGCTCATCAAAAAACGCGGTGAGTCGATCGACACTGGGATAGTTCCAGCCGGGCGCCGGGTAGAGCGTCGGCGAGAGCATGCGCGTGGAGCAGGTATGGGTGACCACGTAGTCGACCTTCCAACCCACGCTGTCGAGCTTTGCCCGCGCCTCCTCAAAGTTGCGCTCGTCCGGTAGCTCCTGCGGCCACCAGCTCGAATACGGTATGCGGTATTCCTTGTCCACGCTCGTGGCGCCACCCATGGTAAAGATCGTTGAGCCGTCGAGCTCAAAGACCTCGCCGCGCGTCAGGCGCCGAATGGACGAGGTGTCCGATAGGCGCTGTGTGAACCCGCCGCGCCACATCTCCATGGGGCGCTCCGCCCAGTGATCGAAGCGCTCGTGGTTGCCGTCGACGAACAACGCGGTGTAGGGGCGCGACTCCAGCCAGGCGATGTCAGCACACTCCTCGGCAGAGAAATCCCACGGAAAGCCAAAGTCCCCCGCGATGATGAGGTAGTCGTCGCTCGTCAGGCCATCCCCAAGCTCCCAGTCGCGGAGCTTTTGCATGTCAAGCCCACCGTGGATGTCGCCTGTCACATAGACCGTCATCGGATCACCTCTTTCCTCTTATAGGCCTCGAGATCGCGCTCGACCTGCTCGTCGCCCGTGGCGTTGACCCACCACGGCCATTTAACGCGACGCGCCGGCTCGTCGACCTGCGCAAACCACGACTTGAGCTCCTCCAGGCTCACCGGGGCGTAGCCGTTGGCGTCCACGCCCACGTCATAGCGCAAAAGCCCCTGCCTGAGGTTGAACCTGTTGTACGCGCCGCCGCAGCTGTGGATATGCCCGTGAAGATGCCAGCTGCCGTGCGACATACTCTGCCAGTCGGCCATGGGATAGTGGCTCAGCACGATTTTTTGGCGGTCGATCTTGAGCACGCAAATGGGTGGCTCGACGATAAAGGCATCCGCTACCGCAGGCTGCGTCCAGTCTTTGTCGTGGTTGCCGGGCAGCAGATGGACGCGCTTGCATGCAATGCTTTTGCGCAGCTCGTAGGCCTCTTGGATCGTCATCTTAAAGCTAAAGTCACCCAAAATGTAAAGCTCGTCGTCCATGGCGACTTTGCTATTAACGCTCGCGACCATGTCGTCGTTCATCTGTGCAACAGTCGACCAAGGCCTGTCGGCGAGCCGTAGCATGTTCTCGTGTCCAAAGTGAGTATCGCTGGTAAACCAGATCATAGGGACCTCCTAACGCTGCGGGGCATCCATCCCTTAGGGCTTACCCCTCGTTCTTCCATCCAAACGGGTCAAACACCCAAAAGATCAGATCGAGCACGCCGCCGGTCGCCATGGCGCCGGCAAGGGCCATGCAAACGTGCAGAGAGCTGCCGCTTCGAAGCACGTCGAACGGCCCCAGGACGACGAACAGCCCGACCGCTGCGCCGGCCACGCACAGCGCGAGACACGGTGCCGCGTCCTTAACGCATTTCTTTGCGAGGTGCTTGGTGTTGTCACTCATCGATATCGAACTCCTTAGAGGGTTGCTGTTCAGGTGTATGCCGCCGCGGCAGAGCAGGGCGGCAGGTTAAGTCTCCCATGCCGCGCGGACATGTATTTAGGCCCGCGTGTCTGCAGGGACCCATGTCCTTGCAGGACACCCCCGAAGGAACGTCTAAACCACTGGTGGGCAACATGTTGGGCAGGGTGTCTTGCCTCGTTTGAGCGCAGTCGCCAATGGCACGCTCGTTCTAATGGCCTTTTGATTAAGGCTTTTGCATCCCGTAGAACGGTGATAAACCTTGCCGTTCTTGGTGACGATTACCTTCGTTCTTGAGGTATCTACACTGCGGGGCTCGACGGGCGCGGCCACCTCTTGACGAGACGGCCCCGTTTTCTGAGGCTTGCCGCTCGAAAAATCAGAATCGCGGAATCGATTGATATAGCCGTCAAAACACCCATCGAACAGCAATCCCGTTGCCAGGCCCGCCATGAATCCGCAAGCGATCGCCGCCTCTCCTCTAATTTGCATATGTCACTCCTTAATCGCTCTTGAAAAAAGCGGCGCGCGCCGTGTGGGACCTTCTTGTCCCTTTCGGTGCGCGCCGAAAACAATCCGTTTTCTTCTGTCCCTAACGGGTCAGCTGGCGGCGCTTATCGGACAGGAAGACACCGGCGGCCACCAGGACCGTGCCGCCGATAACGAAGGTCTCACCCAGTAGGTCGGACGTATCGCCCGTGGCAGGCATCGCCGTCTGCCACGTCGCGGCCTCGGTTGTTGCCGCCGCATGTTTGGCCTGGTACGTCACTTGCGTGGCGGGCTGGGTCTGCTCGCCGTTCCCGCGCTCGGCAGCCTCCTGGCGAGCGATCTCGGCGTTGAGCTCGACAATAGCCTGGTCGAGCTCGGCCTTGGCAGTGGTGTAGTTTGCAAGCGCCTCCAAGTATGCCGGCGCCACAGCATCCGCCGCAGCCACGGCGGCATCGAGCTCGGCCTTGGCAGCCGCGGCGCGCTCGGCCGCATCGTGAGCCGCGGCAATCTTGGCGTTGAGCGCCTCGTCCGCATCGTCAGCGCTGCCGTTAACAATGGCTTCGGCAAGATTGATCCCGCGCAGGCGGGCAACCGCGGCGGCAGAGGCATCGCGGGCGGCAGCCGCATCCGTCACGGCATTGTCAGCCTCCACAAAGTCGTACTCGGCATCCATCACGGCATCCGCCGCAGCATCGAGCGCGGCATCGGCAGCGGCTTTGTCCTCGGTAGCCTTGGCAAGCGATGCGGCGGCGTTCTTAAGCTCAGAGGCGCGGGCGGCAGCCGCATCAGACTTTGCCTGAGCCGTTGCCACGGCGGCGTCGGCATCGCTCACAGCCTGCTGGGCCATATTGAGCTCCGTCTGGACGGCAGCAGCATCGATGTCCGCCTGATCGGCATCGCCTTGGGCGGCAACAAG
Source organism: uncultured Collinsella sp. (assembly GCA_900544135.1). Taxonomy (GTDB): domain Bacteria; phylum Actinomycetota; class Coriobacteriia; order Coriobacteriales; family Coriobacteriaceae; genus Collinsella. Next base: position 42,824 of record UQTU01000004.1, on the reverse strand, counting down.
TTCGGCCTCCGCCCCGCGCTGATTGGCACGAGCGTCTTCGAGTGCAGACGACGCCGCATCAAACTCACGCTGAGCAGCGGCGATATCGGCTGAGTACGCCGCCAGCTCGTCCTGAGCTGTGGCAAGTGCATCCTGCTTGTCGCCAACACCGGCACGAGCGGCATCCAGCGCACGCTTGGCAGCAGCGGCCTTGCCCTTGGCAACATCGAGCGCTCCGGACTTGGCGGTCACGACATCCTGCGCCGCAGCGACGGCAGTGTTGGCAGCGTCCAGGTCGGCGCGGGCATCGCTGACGGCACGCACGGCGGCGTCAGCTGCAGCCTGCTTCTGCTCCACAGCGGCCTGAACCTCAGAAACCCTGGCCGCAGCAGCATCAACATCAGCGGCAGCGGCATCAACCTGCGCCTGCTTCGCGGCAACTGCCTGCGATGCTGCGTTCGCTTTGTTGCCAGCATCGTCGGCAACGCCCTGCGCCGCAGTAAGCTCCTTGCGCGCCGCAGCCACGCCCTGAGCTCGTTATTAGAAGGGAATGACCATGTCGGGTTCCCGGGTTCCCGAGGACGGGGAGGTCGCTTCGTTGCCTGTTCGGAGTACGGCAATGAGGTCCCGGATTCGCTGGAGCAACTCATCAAAAGTAACTACAGTCACATCGCTGAGGTTATTCCGATAATGCTCAAAGGTAGCTTTTTTGCCCGCGGTGTCGAGTTCAGAGATCCTCCCTATGACTACAACGCACTTTGAGGAAAGGGCCTCAAAGTGAGAAGACGAGCGCCCGTTGACCATGTAGTAGTCCTTCGTGAGCGTGTCCCGGTAGTTAAGCACCTGGTTCACTGCTCCGCTCATATGTGAGGTCAGGGAGTAGACGGCGTTCTCAGGCTCTTTTCCCCTGTATATCGTGCCGAGCAGATTCGTCCGAAGAGTCTTGATCTCGATGAGCGTGACGTTGCTGGTTAGCTCATTCTGGTAGAGGAAAACGCAGATATTGCCACCGGAATTATCAATTGCCTTGCCTCCGACATACGCCTTGCCTTGGAGAAGCGTGCACGGGGCAGAGAATACCTGCGACAATATCCATTGATGGTTGGTGAATAATCTCTGCCAGTATTCCTCATTGCTGTTATCGAGGTTCTCGGCGATTTCCTTTTCTGCCTTTTCGAGCTGGGCGAGACTCAGACTGACCGTGAAGTCATCGAGATGTCCCTTTTCCAGCTCGGAGAATATCTCGCTCAGTTGCTCTCGAGTCGTCCCCTGGGTCATGAGCCGAATCATCTCTTTGACGAGTTCGAAGTTATTGCCATCTGAAAGCAGCCTGGTTTCCGAGGGATTTTCGCGCATCATCTTGAGAAGCGAGGTTACAGAGCGGTCAAGGGGGACATACGTCGTGCTGCCACCCTGAACCCCACCGGCCTCCTGATGAATTCGATAGCGAGCATCAAGCGCTTCGTATAGGCGGCGGGTCTCTCCGGTATCTAAAGTGAGCTCGAGCCAATCGCCGTTGAAGCCTTTTCTTTGGAGCATGCCCCTTGAAACGGGGTCCAGCTCAGATTCGGTCGAGTCTGAGGGAAAGGAGGGATCCCCCTTCTTCTTTCGCTCGTAGACGAATTTTCCCTCGACACAATGAGAGGGGTCCTTCGGATTGTCGACATTGGTCGCGAGGAACCGGTACCTCACCCTGTCCGTTGTTTCTGTCAACTCAACGGGGTCGGATTTTGCCGTGTATCGAGAGGTCGAGACCATGTTGATGGCCCCATCAATAGCACTTGAAGGATTGGGGTAGTGCGTGCCATCCCAATCAAGCGCGTCCCCGAAACTAATGTGCCCCATCCAGGCTCCCTTCGCACATCCTCTGGATCAGCTCCTCGTCCGCCAGTCTTCCTGCCAGATAGCAGTCGAACACGTAGTCCGCGGGCAGAGCCCACATCTCCACCCCGTCCGAGAGGGGCGGCTCAGGCTTCCCGAAGACGCCTGGGAAGCGCACCCCGCCCATGAGCCTCGCCTCGGCCTCGTGGGTCGGCACCAGGAAGACATTCGCCACGGAGGAGAACCCGTTGTCCCGGATGAAGCCCTCGTAGGCGCTCTGGTAGAGCACCTGCTTCGTCACGGACTCGACGCCCGGCACGCGCTTGGCGGTGCCGGGGCGCAGCGTCGGCGCGTAGTACTTCGCGTCGTAGATGCAGAACGCCCTGCCGCCAGCGCCATCTCCATGGATGCCTATGACGTCGGGAATCAGCGTGTTCACGTCCCCGCAGCCCGCACCGCCGGCGTCCGTCCACTCCGGCCTCGGGATGATACCAAGAAGCGTCTCCGCACCGCGCTGGCGCCAGTCCTCGGCGAGCGGAAGCCCCAGCGAGTCTATGCGGTCGGCGAGCCTGTCCCCGAAAGCGGTCTTGCATGCCAGTTCCCACGCGTGGTAGAAGGACGAAGTGCCCAGGCAGAACTCCTCCTCGGGGCTCTCGTATTCCTCGGACGGGTTCAGGTAGCGCAGCAGCATGTCGATGACGTCCTGCTTCCACGTCACGAACTGCACCGAGCGCTCCTGCTCGAGATGGTGCGTCAGGGTCTCGGGCTCTCCCAGGTCCTCCAGCTCCTCGCCGGAGAGGTCCACCTCGGCGAGCTCCAGCAGCTCGTCCACGCCCCAGCGGCGCAGGCCGGCAGAGCACCGCGTCAGCACGCAGCGGTGCAGGCGCGTCACCAGGTCGGCGGCGTCGCGGGAGGTGTCGCGTGTCTTGAGGTCGAAGTAGACCGGCGTGTCGCGGTCCATGAAGGGCTGGTTCTGCGCGATGGTGCGGTCCCAGGCGATCTCGCCGGAGCCGTTGTCGCGGATGACACGCACGTAGTTCGTGTAGACGCCGTTCTCCTCGTAGGAGCCCAGCAGGGCCAGCATGAGCGAGAGCGGTCCGCCGTCCTCGTCGGCGTCCGGCAGCGCGGCGCCGATGCCAGCGAGACCGCCCGAGCTCTTGCGCAGCACGCGGAACACCTGCGCGAGCTCCGCCTCCGGGGGATGAGGGAACTCGTCGGAGGGACGGGGGTAGTACTTCGGGTACGCGCAGACGAGCACGCGGCGCCAGCGGGCAAGGCCCACCCACGTGAACTGGTACTTGCCGAGGGCGGCGAGCTCCTCGTCGGCGTCCTCGCCCTCGGGCGCGACATCGCTCCTGAGCGTCAGCACGCCGCGAGAGGCCCACGCCCTCACGCACGCGAGGGCGTCGCACAGGTCGAGCCTGAGCAGCCGCGCGAGGTCGCCGACCGAGTAGTAGTCCCGTTCCCGCACGTAAACGGGGTCGAAGGCCATGGGTTACGCCTCCGCGCCCGTCTCGGCGTCCCCATCGGCATCCTCGCCCTCCGCCGCGCGCTCGACGGGCGTGTCGAGGGCGAAGACGCCGTCGGCGGAGCTGTCGTACTCGGCGCAGATCTCGGAGTAGGTGAAGTCGGGATGGCGGAACACCTTGGGGCGCTTCATCTTCGCGGCGTCCTCGTAGAGGTAGAGCAGCACCTTGCTCTTGAACGCCTCGTCGAAGCCCTCGTCGTCATCCAGTGTAGACTCCTTGAGGAAGAACGGACCCAGGAGCTTGTCCTCGTTGACGCGCGCCTTGCCCTTGAGCAGGCCGTTGATGGCGTGGCGCAGGGCGTTCCACTCCACGGGCTCGCGCCTCGAGCCGATGCGCACGACCTTGCCGGCGTACTTCCCTTCGCCCTCGTCGATCCCCATGTAGCGGAACTCCCAGCGGCGCTTGAAGGCGGTGTCCATCGGGAACACGCCCTGGTCGGCGCTGTTCATAGTCGCCCAGATGTAGAGGTTGGAAGGCAGGCGCATCGTGTTCACACGACATGCGGCGTTCTCCTCGCGGCTGTAGAGCCCTGGAACCTCATCCGCGCGACCGGACGTGTGGCAGAACTCCTTCCAGAGGTGCTCTCCGAGGTCGACGGGGACGTCCACGTCGTACTCGCTCTCTCCGTCGCCGTCTCGGTCGAGCAGCTGGAACACGTCGCCGAAGGTCGCGGCGGGGTTCGCGCGGTTGATCTCCTCCACGATGAGCAGGAAGTTCTCGTCGGGGTGCGTCATCGCCTCGACGTAACTCTTTACGAGTGGGCCGGGCACGAACTCGTAGGAGACGTAGGGGCGACCCATATTCTCGGAGAGGGACTCGTCATCCTTCTGTTTTGGCCAGCGCATCGCGGGCTTATAGCAGCCGACGAACGAGGCATAGCTGTAGTCGGGATGGAAGGTGACGCGGCGCGTGTGCGCCTTGTCGAAGTATTTTCCAGCGAGCACGTTCAGGCTGTGGGACTTGCCAGTGCCCGGCGCGCCGAAGTAGATGAGATTGTGGGGCTCTCCGATTGAGGCAGAGATTGACAGCCTTCTCGCCTGGGGAAAGACGCTATCCTCAACCAGTTTCCTAAGGTCAGGGTAAACAACAAACAAGTCTTTGAGCGAGCTGTTAATTGCAGCACCGCAAGCGACGAGTAGGGCCCCCATATCGCTACGCTTTCCATATTCGACTTTGCGAATAGTTTGGTTTGCGTACTCTGACAGCCCGACGAGCGGGAGGTCGGAGAAGTGGACGTAAGCCTCCGGATTAGCTTCAAGTAAGTCGATCTTGTCCATAGACATCGGAAACGCGTAACCGATGGAGACGATCGTTACGGAATCGTCATTATGCTTTTCGCCGAGTTTCACTTCTTCAATGCGGGCAACCGCTCGGACTCCCTGCTTCCACGCGGTCTTGATGCCTTTAGAGTTATCCGATCCAAGCCATAGAAGGACAAATGTACCGGCCTTAAGTTCTCTCGGAACCTGTTTGCAGGTTACGGAAAGGAAAATGGGCGGATCTTGGATACCGCCCTCACAGGCATCGATTCGCTTAATATCTGCGACGCTATCTTTGCCCAGCCTCATGGTCACGAATTTTGGAGCGCCCGTCATCATTTAGCCCTCCTTCCCGACAGCTTCTCTAGGCCATCACGCAGCGGGCCAAAAAGCTGGCGGTTATTGTTGTCGACGCGCCTAAGAATTCCTTCGGCTGCGTTTGGAGTCAGGTAGTAGCGGGGATTCACATCATCCTTCTCGACTATCTGGTAAAGCGTGGAGGTTGCGGGTGAGCAAGGTGCCTCGCGATGGTCGACGGAGATGTACTTACCATCCCACATCAGTCCTGACTTCGGCCAGACTAGCTTTTCATGCTCGAAGTCAATGTCGGGGACATCACGCCAAGACGCGTTGTTAAAGCATTGATGATTGCTGACAAGATTGTCGATAGACTCGGGAGAGGGATCTGCATAGGCGGACTTCATCCGTCCTGCAATCCATTCGATTACAGGCACAGAGACGGCATTTCCTATAGCGGCATACCGAAGAGAGTCTGAGTCTTCGGTATCTCCCTCTACATTGGTCCAGTTGTCCGGGAAACCTTGGAGTCTTTCGCATTCGATTGGCGTGAGCCTTCGCACACCGTCGGCGCAGGTTACGTAGGTTCTGCTCCAGTCGGTGCCAGTGTGTCTGCCCGATGTAGCGGCAAGGCAATAGCCAGTTACAGGAACGCGAGGATATAGGCCTTTGGGGGTTGACTCGGTAATGAAAGAGCTGCGAACACCGGAGGGTTTTGAAGGTACCGAGTTCTCGAAGATTGAAGAGAAGGCCTTTGTAGGCTTACCCTTCCAGCAGCAGAGATAGACACGCGGGCGCGATTGAGGGACGCCGAAGTACCGGCTGTTCAACAGCCTCCAAGCAACTCCATATCCAAGTTCGTTCATCGTCGCAAGAATGACGGCGAAGTCATTTCCCTTATTCGAATTGAAAAGACCGGCAACGTTTTCAATGAGAACGGCTTCCGGTTTCTTTTCACCAATCAGCTCCGCGAATCGATGGAATAGACCGGATCTGCTCCCCTTAAGTCCAAGGCGTGACATTGAGCCGCGAGCAACAGAGATGTCTTGGCAGGGAAAGCCGCCACACCAAATCTCGGCATCAGGAATGATCTCGGGTTTGACCTCGTTAATGTCGCCGGCCTTCGTGACGTTAGGCCATCGGGCGCTGAGGACCTCATTGCAGAACCCATTATTTTCGCAGATAAACGTATTCATATAGCCCTGGCGCTCAAAGCCCAGGTCGAAGCCACCGATACCGGCAAAGAATGAGTTAACCCTAAGTTCTCTCTTGTCGTTCACGTGATTCCTATTTCTTCATTCAATGGGTGGATGGATAGATTCTCGCTCTACTAATCCTCGTCAAGTAACGAGTCGATCAGCGATGTGCGCACGTACGCACTAAAGCTCAATCCTCTGAGTGCAGCTTCTTCAACCGCGGCCTTTTTGAGGTTGGCGGGAATGCGAATGGTGATTGCCACCGTATCGCCTTCGGCGAGAAAGCCACGACGCTCGTTTTGCGTCGCCCCACTTTCCGCAAGCTCTGAGTAGTTCATAGAAGCTCCAGCACCGTTATGCAATACAAACGGTGCAATGATAGCATGGCGGACGAAAGCCAACCACCTCGTGCCCGACTTGCTGGCCAAAGATGGAATTGAAGCAAGGTGCTTTTCGATTTTGTCCAAAGAGGTCTTTATTTGATTCAAATCTGACTTTGTATAAAGCGAGCCAGAAAAAGATCTATAGTCCAACGGAAAACTTCAGAACGGGCAACAGATTTGCCGGCGAATCCAGTTCGCGTATAAGAAGCGGTTACTGGCGAAGATAAATCAGCTCGCGCCCTCATGTCTCCGGCTTTGAGGATAACTGTCTTTCGCCAAGCATTAGGTACGAGACAGGGGGATTCCGTGTGCCACGAAGATCTTCTCCAAAAGGTAGTTTCTAAGCTCTTCAGTGGCCAGGCTGCAATCAAAGCCTTCAATCTGAATGCCCCTTGCCACCCCGTTGCCTATGTTCTCAACAATTAGGTGCATGCAGGAATGGTCGGTATCAAATTCGAGGTAGGCAACAACGGCAGCGACGGCGCTGAGGGCGCTCACGATAGCTGCGACGCAAGTTGCGACGTCGAACATGTTTGATTGCGGCATATGACTCCAATCACGCTAAAAGTTACTAGCCTCTATCCTATGGTTTTGCGCGGACGTTAATTTCGCCGCCCAGCGGGGCAACCACTGCCGCGTGCTCACTCATCGGGGAACGTCCGCTACGGGTGCCGCGCCGGGTCGGTTGTGCCGCGGGCCGTCCCTCGCGGTGCGCACCCTCCGCTCCCGCGGTGTGCAACCGCCTGATCCACCACGGCCGTCTCGTTGAGTTCGGCGGCGGGAGCAAGCGCCTCGACCGTTCCCTCATGCTTGGGAAGGGAAACGAGTAGCGGAAGGATGCAGGCGTTCCCGCGATGGGTGGGCTGAGGCAACGCCGTGAGACCCGAAAGAAATAAACCATGAATTCCTAAAGATTAGTCTTGTTAAAAACAGGCTACCCGCGCTCCGGGAACAGGCGGGCGTACACCCCGGCACCCATTTGTTCCGCTTCCTCCCAGGCGACGTCGTGCTCGGCCGCGGCCCTGAGCATGTCGGAGACCGCAAAGCCGCGCCGGAGCGAAGAGGGGGCAAGGGGCTGCGCGGCAACCTCCACCAATCGGGAGCGCGGCGGACGATTTGTGCGAGGTTCTGTGCGGCTTCTTGAGGCCTCGCAACGGAGGTGCAATTTCGAGCTGTGGCGACTCTCGTTAAGCCGGGCTGGCAGTCGCCTGGATATCTGCACATGCATTACAATTCTTGTTTAAATGGAGAAACATCGCATGGGAGCGAATATGGGAACCTTCAACGAGGTTGCACTCGAAAGCATCCTTTCTCGCTATGAGAACAAAATGGAGCTTATTCGGGAAACGGAAATCTATAAATGGGAGGCTCTGCGCGATTTCAAAGACGCTTGGAACCTTGATTCTCCAAACCTGCCGGAAATGCTCAAAGCGTCCCTTTTGGGCTTTGCGCAATACCTGTCGAGTCCGGTTGCCTACCACTTCATCTCGCTAATCGAGCTTTCAAAATACTATCCAAATCAGACAAAAGGTGAACTGCAGCGCCTAAGTGACGAATCGTGCCGATTAGACGACAGAATTGACTCTTTTTACCGCTCAACAAGCCGTCTTTTGAAAAAATGTTTGGAGGAGCACGCAGAAGATGGCGCAAGTCTTGTGCGCAGATATTTTCCCCTTCAAGCGATCAGCGCCTATCTAACGCTCCTAAACCCGCGACAACATTACTACTACAAAGATGAAGAGTTTCAGGACTACCTTCAGATAATCGAGGATGAAAGGGCAGGGGCGTTCAAGAGCCTCACCGCCGACCAGAACTCTGGAATGGCGGCGCGTTATCGATATGTTACGGAAGCCTATGGCAACCTAATCGCTTTTCTCAATAAAAGACACCCCGCCATCATCGAGAAAAGCGATTCTCTCCTATCACCGGAATTCGCCGCCCTCGACCCGAATCATCACTTCCTTGCCCAGGAGATAGTATTCTCGGCGAGCACTTACCTAGATAGGCCCTCGTGGGTAAGGTCTAGCCAAAAGATCTCAGAAAAACTGTGCCAGATTTATGAGAAGGATTTAGGCGAAGAGTCGCCAGAGCGTCTTGAGGCGGAACTGTACTCAACGGTATCTAAGGGCGCAAATAAATTAATCGAGGACGCCGACCCGCTTTCCTTTCTCTCCGCAGCGCTCGGCACCGGACTTCCCGAGAGGGAAAAGAGGGAACTCTTCAGCAGGACAATACGCCTGCTCCGCATCTCGGCGAACACCCCGATTGATTTCAACGGCATCCCCGAGATAACCCCATCTGAGCTCAATGGTAGTGCTAACGCGCGCGAGCATCGACTTGCCCTGTTCTTGGCAAGCTGCCGATTGGCGAAGTCTGACACAGAGAAGGCCAGGAGCGAATTCACAGGAGCTTTCAACCGCGCAATTCGAGACGGGGGGCTGAACGCAAGACCTCTAACCGTCGCGCTCTTCCTTTCAAATCCGTCTTATTTCTTGCCGCTCGACGCAGACACGTGCCTCTATTTCGAAAAGAAGTTGGATATCAAGCCCCCCAAAGTCATATCGGGGGAAACATACCTTAACTATCTTGACCTAATCTACCGCTGCGTTCCCGAGTCCTTCGCCAGCGCGGTCTACTCCGCCCAGCTTTGCAAGGCTTCGCTTTCGCAGAGGGAGGCGGGTCCAGAAAGCACGGGAAAGCCAGAAAAAGCCTCCCGACCCGCATCGGTGAAGTATTCCCGGGCAGATTTCCTGTCCGATGTCTATCTTGATGAGGCGCAACTCGACATCGTTCTTGGCCTGTTGAATGACAAGAGAAACCTCATTCTGCAGGGGGCACCCGGCACGGGAAAGACATACGCGGCGCGCAGGATAGCGTACATGCTCCTGGGAAACACTGATCGCGATCGCGTTCGCATGGTCCAGTTCCACCAGAGTACGTCCTACGACGACTTCGTGTACGGATACCGCCCCACCGCCGACGGTGGATTTGAGCCGCGCGAGGGGACATTCAGCGAGTTCTGTCGTGCCGCGCGGGAAGAGTGCACCGAGGCCGCCCGAGAAGGTCGCGACGCGCTTCCCTACGCGTTCATCATCGACGAGATCAATCGAGCGAACGTTTCAAAGGTCTTCGGAGAGCTGTTGATGTGCATCGAAGCGGACCATCGGGGAGAGGAGGTCATCAACCCGGTCTCCAGGGCCCCGTTCTCAGTTCCCGACAACGTGTTCATCATAGGAATGATGAACACGGCGGATAGAAGCCTCGCACTCATCGACTATGCTCTTCGCCGCCGCTTCAGCTTCTTCGAGATGCGCTCGGCGCTGGAAAACGCGTCTTTCAGGGGGACTCTGAAAGACTCCCCCTCGATGCTGAAGCTCGTCGATGCGGTGGCGACGCTCAATCGCACAATCGAGGACGACCCGTCCCTTGGACGCGGTTTCGAGATCGGCCACAGCTACTTCTGCAGGAATAGCGGCACCGTTCCCGACCCGGACAGGATCGTCGAATACGAACTCGCCCCGCTGCTCCGTGAATACTGGTTCGACAACCCCCGAAAGGCGGAGAAGGAGATCAGCAGGCTCAGGGAGAGCATCTGATGGGCAGGAAAGCGGAGGATACGGTCGTTATTCGCAACATCTACGTGATGATGGCGTATGCGTTCAAGGCGCTTGACGTGAAGGAGTACTCGCGCCTGGGAAAGGAAAGCTTCGATAATTACGCAAGCTTGCTCGCCGCTATCCTGTGCATCGGCATCTCGATTCAGAGAAGGCGCGGGTTCGAATCCGGTTATACCAACATCGTAGAAGATCTTGCGCAGATTAGGGGAACCATTGACGTCCGAGGCACCGCCCACCTTAAAGCCGCCGGTCGGACACGCGCGGTCTGCTCTTTCGACGAGTGGTCGCAGGACACTGAGATGAACCGGGTTCTAAAGACATGTGCCGGGCTGCTGCTTAGGAACCCTGAGGTCAGGATCGATCTTCGCGAGGAACTGAAGCGCGACTACCTAGAAATGTCCGAGATAGGAGTCCTGGCTCCCCCATACCGCATCGAGTGGTCGAGGACGATCTTCCATAAGGGTAACCCTGGATACGTCTTCCTTATGAACGCCTGTTATATGGTATTGAGTAGGTTTATTCCAGTCAGCTTGGCGGGTGACAGCCCATTCGGCATCTATACGGACAGCCAGGAGTTACATGCCCTGTTCGAGAAGTTCGTCCTCGAATACTTCAAAAGGGAGCATGCGGAGCTGTCCGTATCGGCGAAGGTGCTCCCCGCGCCAAGCGATGCACCAAGCTTCCTTCCGAGACTGTGCACGGACGTGACCTTGGAGTCGGACTCCAAGGCCCTCATCATAGATACCAAGTTCTATGGAACGATCCTCAACATCCACAACGGCAGGGAGATGATGTCTCCCGCCCATCGCCATCAGATAGTCGATTATGTGGTTCACGAGTCCTATAAGAGCCGAAAGGAGGTATCTGGCATGCTCCTTTACGCGCTTACTGATAACGATCCGTCCATGTGCGAAAGCTGGAACGAAATTGGCCATACCTGGCACCTCTGGACCCTTGATCTTGGGCTTGAGTTCAGCGAAATCTCTCGCGTGCTTGACGCCGCAGCCGATCTGCTAGGGGGCGTCTCCGCCGGGAACGGCGGCGGCGTGAGAAATGAACTAGAGTAAGACTGGTTTCTAGACCTTTGCGCCCACGTTCGGAACGTCACCGAATCCAAAATGATAACAAGTTTGCGATTAAGCTCTATTCGTCATAGCCAATTTCGCTTTGGTTTAAGTGACAGCTATGCTCAAGCAAAATGAAGTCGATATCAACCAAGAACTTTTTCCGATGGTTAACCCCATCTCTATCCACCATATCGACACACCCAACGACTCGATATACCTCGGACCCTTCGGGGGTAGTGTCGCGAATGTTGATATAGGGCTCGGTTCTCGAGGGCAGCCGCAGGCCGCCCGAGGAACCGAGAATCACCTAGAATGCCGTCATTCTAGCTCATGTCACGCCGCCTTCCTGCCGGGAATCGGGTTGTCGGCCACGACGGGCGCGATGATCCTGGCCACGTGATCTGCGGCGGTGCCCTCGTAGGCGGGCGCGGGCGTGTTGACCTTGGCGCCCTCCACGGCCCTGCCGATGGAGTCGTCGTTGAACCAGCGTCGGCCCGCCCAGCCCTCGTCCATCTCGGCGAACACGGCGCCCATCATCCTGATGAGCGACTTCCTGCTCGGGAAGACCTGCACGACCCTGCTTCGGCGCTTGAGTTCGCAGTTGGCGCGCTCCTGTACGTTGTTGGTGCGCAGCCTCACGTGGTGCTCATACGGGAAGTCCAGGTACGCGGGCGCATCTGCCTCGGCCTCCTCCAGGACCGCCGCCGCTGTGGGGCAGAACCCTTCTGTCTGTCCGATGGCCAGCTGGTAAAGCTCGCGAACCAGCTCAGGGTCGCGTTCCGCGAACACAGCCTTCAGGATGCTGAGAACGGCGCCCCCTGCCTGGTCGGCGCGTTGCCGGCGGCGTTGCGCATCAGGTGCACGATGTATCGCTGCCACGCGGCGCCGGGGAAGACCTCCTGTATCGCGCGCCTGAGGCCCTCGTGGGCGTCGCTGGTGTCGCAGATGACGCCGTCGACCCCGCGTGCGCGCAGCGACAGCAGGAACGACCTCCAACCGTCATAGGGCTCAGTGTCGATGGCGTCGAGGCCGAGAAGGCGCCTGTAGCCTCCCGACCCCGCGCCGATGGCGTTCACGAGCGCGGTGGACTGCACGCGCCCGGCGTCCCTGCACTTGATGTAGGCGGCGTCGAGCCAGATGTAGGGGTAGCTGACGTCGGACAGGTCGCGTTGTTGCAGGTCAGTGACCGATTCGTCCAGCGACGAGCACATCCTCGACACCTGGCTGGCGCCCATGCGGTCTATGCCCATGGACTGCGCCACGCGCTTCACCTTCCATCGGAACCGGGCCTCGATGTCGGGATATGCTCTGACGTACCAGGCGTCTTCTGAAACGACCTAGGTTCGGCGAACACACTCGGGGCTAACTCTAGGTCGGGCAGGCTATGTTCATCTGGCACCTCATGCGCAACTACGCCCTGCCCGTATTAATGACGCTGAAGTTTGCGATAGATGTCTTCTTCTGCGTTTGGCCGCGACTTCCTCCCGCAATTACCCCAATGGGAGGACGGAAAGTCAGGCTCTGAATGAGCTGAAATGGAATATTGGTTGCATTCGCAATCTCGAAAAGGCTGCCTGAACTCTCTTTTTCAAGGTCTAATACCTTGTCGGCAATTTGCGAACGCTCAGGCTCAATTCCATCGGGCTCATTTGTACGCATGCCTCGCATACCCATCTTTTTACACAGGTCGTGATATTGCCAGTCACTGATTAGTCCAAGAGTATGAGCGCGATACACTGCAGCAAAAGCGGAGACCTTCCAGAATCGCTTGACCCGCATTGCATCGCTGAGGGTTAGTCCTCGTGGCGTCTTGGATCTGAACCCGCGGCTCGGCATGAGAAAAGCGCTTGCAAAAGAATCGGCCTCTTTTTCGACATCGCGTGTACCCAGGCGATCAAGATCCACCTTGCGATGCATTACAAGGTGCCCGAGCTCATGGCTAGCGTCCATTCTGCGTCGTTCGCCAGATTTTGAAGTGGTCAAGAAAACAAAGGGTTGGTTGCGATCTTCGTCCCAGAACGAATACGCATCAATTTTCTCAGATGCTTCAGTAATTGAAAAAACGCGAATCCCGTGAGCTTCTAGGACGGCTATAACGTTGGGGATTGGACCTTCGCCCAAGCCCCATGCTTCACGTACTGCACGTGCGGCATCTTCTGGGTCGAACCCTTGCAAATCAGGCACATCGAGTTTCGGGAGGATGTATTCAGCACTTATCCAGTCAGAAAGCTCGACGCCAAATGTGCTTACGGCAAGTGCCTGATCCCTGTTTTTCGCGGACATTTTTGAACGAGCGCGAAATGACACCGCTGAGGGTTCTGGCAAATCGACGTCAGAAAGCGAGAAGAACGAGGCGTCGAAGCCGAGGGCGTCGGCAATAGCGGCAAGAGTCATGTCGCTAATCCCTTCGCCTTCTTTCTCGTATTTGGAAATCGCACGCGGCGTCACGCCGACTTCTTTAGCAAGAGCCGTTTGCGACATGCCACGCAACTTGCGAGCAAGCGTCAACCTCGAGCCCGACATCCTGACCTCCCTTCGAATCAGCACATACCGCGAAAGCACGAAAACCTAGCCGATTATTGTAGGTCGGCAAAGGCTCTCCGTACAGATTCGTTAGGCGGTCTTGCGAATAACCTCAATATTCGGGGTGGGCGCTTCCGTTGTGTCGATGGGCGGTTCGTTGTTCGTAGACAGCGAAGGCAGGAGTACGCGATCTTTCCAACCAGAGTGCACACCATTCTCAGAAAATGCCGGCATAGAAAGCTCGATCCGAATCTCCTCGTGTCGCTTGTCGATATGCATGATCAAATAGTAGAAAGCAAGGTCATCATGTTTCGCTGGTTCGCCTTCTCCCAGATAGCCCTCAAGACCTGGTATTGGCATCGTTCTGCCCTCTACGCCGGCAAGACGCAAAGTCCCCTTGCCCTTGTCGTGAATGGCAGGCCCAGCGCAATTCGACTTTCCGACGCGACCGTCACTCGAGGTTGTGCAAACCAGGCGCACCTTGTCCTTCCTATTGGCAACTGCTGGAACCTCAAAGATGTTTTCTACGCGCCAGCCGGTACGGGATAAACGGTCACGGAGGTTCTCCGTCGCACGAATATAGAGCTCTAAGCCGCGACCGTTTATGGGTGCGAAATCTGACATCCCGACAACATAGGGGTCATAAGCGGCTGCCACAATATCATGTATGAGTTCGACTGTCAGATCTGGGGATATTAGTCTGAGCATCTCGTCGGCAGACATCTCTCCGCGGTTGATGGTGTTCGAAGCAATATTTAAATAAGGCATTTAGCCCTCCTTAGTACCAAAACATAACCTCATTCTAGGTCGTGCTTTGGTACTAGTCAAGCATGTAGATGACCTTATGAAATCTTCCCTCAATTTGTGACGCCCGCCTAGTCTGCTCTTGTACGAGCTAGATGAGGCGGGTGTTTCGTGCCTCGCCTCCCGAGCAGAAAGGCGATCCACCGATGAAGGAAGACACCGATGGCGGGCAGACGGCAGAGACGCAGCGGCACCCGCGAGGGCAAGCGGACCAAGAAACGCAACATCAACAGCATGGATGGCCGCACATGCCACCGTGTCGACCGTGGCGCAGGCATGTCGCATCGAATGGCATACCGTCGGCGGCGTCTGCAAGCACATCCAACGACGGCCTTCAGCGGGCGACGGGGCCCGCGCGCTTCGACGGCGTTCGCAGGATCGGCATCGACGAGACCTCGTTCAAGAAGGGGCACAGGTACCTGATGGTGGTGGTCGACCACGACAGGGGCTGTCTGGTCTGGGTGGCCGAGGGGTGGAGCAGGGAGGCGCTGCGCTGGTTTCTCAAAGAAGAGCTCACCCGCGAGCAGGGGCTCGGTATCGAGGTCGTGACGGCGGACGGCCGTCGGTGGATAAAGACGCCGGTCGAGCGGTGGTGCCCCAACGTCGAATGGGTCATGGGCCCCTTCCGCATCGTCAGCTGGATGAACGACGCCCTCGACGGCGTGCGCCGCGAGGAGCGGCAGGTGGCCGAGAAGGCCACCAGGGCGGCGACGTCGAGGCGGGGATGCCCCGGAAAGTCCGCTGCCGGCGACGAGACCCCGCCCGAAACCCTCAATCTCGCCGGGGCGGCGAAGGAGATCAAAGGAACGCGCTTCGCACTCGCGAAGGGCAGGGAGAGCCTGACGGATAGCCAGAGGGCCAAGCTCGACAGGCTGAAGCCTGTCGAGTCGCGCCTGTTCCGGACATGGGAACCCCAAGAGGACCTGTGCGCAGTCTTCCGGACAGGTGACGCCACCGAAGCGGAAAGGCTTCTTGACGATTGGCTCCACCGTGCCGCCTACTGCAAGATAGCGAAGGTTGTCGCGGTCGAGAAGAAGGTCAGGCGCAGGCGCGACGACATTCTGCGTGCCGTATCGCCGGACATCGGCAACGCGAGGGTCGAGTCGATCAACAACAAGATCAAGGTCACGGTGAAGATGGGCTACGGCTTCAGGAGCACAGACAACCTCTTGGCGCTGCTGATGTTGAGATGTTCGGACGCGAAACCGCAACTGCCATGGAACCAAGCGACTTCGGTAAGAAAGGTAGCCTAGCGACGAGACCCTCTAGCCACACAAACTACCGGAGCCTCAAATAGATCCTTATAAGCGATTCCCATTTTTTCCTTAAAGTACAGATGCTGTTTAACGCTATTGTTCTATCATTTCGCTCGGACAGATTTTACAGAGTCGCCGCTAATCATTCATGGAAAGCGCCCTATGCGACCTACCTCCGTCTAATTATTCCCCGCGCTCCTCATACCCGCGCTCGAGCTTCTTCCCAAGCTCCGCAGCGCAGCGCCTCGTTTCCTCGGCAAACAAGCCATCGATGGCCCTGTCGATCCGCGTGCAAGTCTGCCGGTGTTCGTCCTTCCAGGACAGGTTGAGCCCCAAACTCGCATCCCAATAGCCGCCGAGCTTGGCGTTAATCACTTCCTCGGGATACAGCACGTCGCGGCGAACGCCTTCAACCGCATCGTCCTCGTCCATATCACAGGCCGCATCGCCCTGCTCAAGGCACTTGCGCAGCTCCTTCTGCTCCCGGATGCTGTCCAGCACGCGAACGCACACCACAGCCAAAAAGCGATAGCGTTCGCACAGATCCCACTCGCCGCCGAGCCATACACGATAGCCCAGCATCTCGCTCGCGGGCTCATCGTCCATCAGGAGCAATTCACACGGACGCTCATTGGCGAGCGCACCCTCCCCCAGCCTTTTCACGCCGTCGCGCATAAAGATGCACGGCTCCACGTCGTAATAGCCAAAGCCGTGGCCTGCACCACAGCAATTGATGGCGTGCTTGGGCAGCAGGACGATCTTGTCGCTGGGCTCGGGGTCAATCTTGCGCAGCTTTTTGACCTTGCGACGGGCGCGCTTTAAGCCGTGCTCGCTATCGCCACGGCCGCGGCCACGGCCGCCTGCCTTGCCGGCGTACCGCAGGGCGATCTCGCCTGCTACCGCACCTCGCTCCACCGCGCACAACCGGTCCATCGTCCAGCGCGGACGGCATAGCTCTTGTGCAGCAGTACCACCATCGGCAAGGTGTACCATGCCCACCGGCTAACCCATCCCAACGGCCTGCCTGCAGTCGCTACGAAGGCCACCTTGCCGCCATGAGCGCGACAACCGCTGCACCCCAGCCCTATTCGTCCGAAGGCACCGCCGCAGCGGGCAGATACGGCTCCCAAAGCGGGCATCCCTGCCAACCCTCCGCGAACCCCATGCGGCGCAACTCGTCGGGATCCAGCCTGTCCAGCAGCTCAAACAAGCGTGTGCGCCAGCCCGTCTCGGGGGCGATACGCTCCAGCAGGTAACTCAGGATGGTGAGTATGCCGAACATGTTGTCCGACCGCACCTGGTACGGCTCGTGCCACTCTGGATACTTCGACTTGGTGGGGATGGTCGGCCTGGCGCCAAACCCTCTGTTCCACAGGCGGCCATGGTGTGCGCATATGTTGCGAGCGGTGTTGATGGCCACGAGCCACGACTTCAACACGCGCGACGACACGCCCAGGTCCCCAGAGATTCTGTTCCTGATGTCAACCGACGCGCCGTTGTAGAGGCGAAGCATCGTGCCGAAGTCCATCAGGTTCACGAGAATCCAGTAGGGCGGCAGGTCATGCGCGTCGCCGTAGGCCTCCTTGAAGTGGATGGCGAAGGGTTCACGCGAGCGGTCAAGCTCCTCGGTGCATCGTTCGATGAACTCGCTGTACGCATCGCCCTCGAGGCGCGGGAGATTCTCGCGGTCGAAGAAGCCAAACGCTCCGGTCTTGCCCGCGAGCTCATAGGCCAGCTGCGTGCGGAAGTACACCTCGACGCGCTCGATGGCGTCCAAGACAATGAGCCTGAACTGCCTGTCGAAGGTATAGAGCTTCCAGATCTGGTCGAATGTCGTGCCCTCGACGAAACGCTCGTCCTTGTCGCCGTCCTCGTCTGCCTCTGGCTTGCGCTTGAAGATGTACCAGTAGCCGCTCAGGCGGTAATAGCCAACGTTTGCGAGGTGAGCGATAAGGTCATCGCGGTCTGCCACCAGGCCGCGCTCGACTATGAGCAGGTCGGCCTGCTCCTCGAAGGTCAGCCAGGGCTTCTTGTATTCCCCCCATGGTGCTTCTGTGCTCGATGCATAAAAGAAGACCCGCCAGTGTGCATGCTCGAGAGCAGAGGCCGGGCGGGTTTACTAAGGTCATTTTACCGCAGTCGAAGCCATTCTATACGGAACTCCACGAGGAAAGTTTGCAAACGGCCGCCTCCCTTGAATATCAACTTCATCCCACCCAAAAACTCATCCAACATTAATCTTGGCTCAAGAATCGCTTAATCTATAACCTGCACTATAGAGTTCGACCAAGGGCGGGGCGGCGCCGCGCAACGCAGACCGCCGAACGCAACGCTCGCGCCCGGGCAGATCGCCCGGCGTCGCGCCCATCGAACGAAAGGACAGGTCATGGACGACCTCGAAAAAGTTGAAATCATCCGCACCAAGTGCAACGTGAGCTACACCGATGCCAAGGCCGCGCTCGACGCCGCCGACGGCAACGTTTTGGACGCCATCATTTGGCTCGAGTCGCAGGGCAAGACCCAGACCACGTCGGCGCACGCCGCCACCGAGTCCGAGCCGGTCGACGAGCCCTCGGCCGAGATGGTCGCCGCGCAGGCCGCCTACGAAAAATCGAGCGAAAAGACCGACTTCTCCAAGAAGATGGACAGCGTGTGGGAGTACCTCAAAAAGCTCTTCCGCCTGAGCCTGGACACCAAGTTTATCGCCACACGCCGCGACGCGATCATCCTCAACATCCCCATCCTGATTCCCATCGTCGCGCTGTTTGCCTGGGGCGCCACGATATGGCTGATGCTGCTTGGCCTGTTCTTTGGCATGCGCTACCGCATCGATAGCGACGGCGACGTGCCCGGCAGCATCAACAACCTGATGAATCACGCCGCCGACGCCGCGGACGACATCAAGCAAAATCTGAACGACGACAAGTAATCACAGACGGGGGCACGTATGGCACGAATCCTGATCGTAGAGGACGAGGAGAAAATCGCCCGCTTTGTGACACTCGAGCTGGAGCACGAGGGCTACCAGGTGGAGCACGCCGCCGACGGCCGCACCGCCGTGGACCTGGCGCTGGAGCGCAACTACGATCTGATTCTGCTCGATGTATTGCTGCCGCAGCTCAACGGTATGGAGGTGCTGCGGCGCGTCCGCAAGTACAAAGATGTGCCGGTGATTATGGTCACCGCACGCGATGCCGTGATGGACAAGGTGGCAGGACTCGATGCCGGCGCCGACGATTACCTGACCAAGCCGTTTGCCATTGAGGAGCTGTTCGCACGGATCCGTGTGGCGCTGAAGCGCTCGGAGGCCGTGCGGGCGGCTTCAGGCGTTGGCGGCATCGGGACGGGCGTGGCAGGCGGCACGGGTGTCGGCGCCACTGCGATGCCCCCGGTCAGTGACTCGACCCAGGTTTCCGCCTCGCTCTCCCCCGCCACGCTCGCCGTGGGCTCGGTTGCGCTCGACCCCGACCGCCGCGAAGTCACGGTCGGCGGCTCGCCCATTGCGCTCACGGCCCGCGAGTTCGATGTCCTCGCCTTGCTTATGGCGCATGCCGAGACCGTGCTCACGCGCGAACGCATCGCGCACGAAGCGCTGGGCTACGAATACATGGGCGACACCAACAACGTCGACGTGCACATCGCGCATCTACGCGCCAAGATCGAGGACGCCGGCGGCGCCCGCATCATCCAGACCGTGCGCGGGGTGGGCTATGTCTGCCGCGCGTAACGCCGAGGCCAAGCGCGTCACCTCCATCGCCCGCGCCATCAACTGGAGCTATATGTGGCGCCGCCTGATGAGCTACGTTTGGCTCGACCTGCTGCTAGTAGTGATTGTGGCGGCGATCCTTGTCTATGGATACAACCAGACGCTGCCCGACGGCGCGTTTACCGCAGGATGGATCCCCGGCGCCACCGTTCACGGCATGACGCTGACGCCCGCGCGCGACTGGGACCTGACAACGCTCACCTATACCGTCGAGCTTGCGCGTACCACCAAGACTTTCCCCCTCGCGCAGGACCTCGTCGCGCTATGGCCTCTCTACCTTGTCGTTGTGGGTTGGCAGGTCATCAGCGTGCTCAACATGCTCGGCGGAGCCCGTCGCGTGCGCCGCACTATGGCACCGCTCAACGACCTTGCCTTGCGCGTGGACGAGCTCGGCCGCATGCAGCTCTCCGGCGGCAAGATGGAAACACTGGAGCAGGCCATCGAGCGCGCAAGCGTCGACTCGCCGAGCGTCACCACCGGCGACGCCGACCTGGCAAGCATCGAGGTTGCACTCAACCGCCTACTGCGCCAGATGCAAGAGGCCAAGCTGCAGCAGATGCGCTTTGTCAACGATGCGAGCCACGAGCTGCGCACGCCCATCGCGGTGATTCAGGGTTACGTAAACATGCTCGACCGCTGGGGCAAAGACGACCCGGACGTGCTGGCGGAATCCATCGCCTCGCTCAAGGCCGAAAGCGAGCACATGCAAGAGCTCGTGGAGCAGCTGCTGTTTTTGGCGCGCGGCGATGCCGGGCGCACGGTCCTGCGGCGTGCGGATACCAACCTGGCCGCACTGGTCGGCGAGGTATGCGAGGAATCGCAGATGATCGATACCGAGCACACGTATCGGCTGGCCTTTGACGCTGCGCTTGTCAGCGACCCGCGCTGCGACGCGCCCGTTGACGTGGCGCTCGTGAAGCAGGCTCTGCGCGTGATCGTGCAAAACGCCGCCAAGTACTCGGATGCGGGAACGACCGTCACATTTGGCATAACGCCCAATGCGGGCATGGACACGATCGACATAAGTGTTGAGGACGAGGGCATCGGCATGAACCAGGAATCCGCAGCTCACGCGTTTGAACGGTTCTACCGCGCCGACAATGCACGCGATGCCGGCGCACAGGGCTCGGGTCTGGGGCTTGCCATTGCCAAGTGGATCGTCGATAGCCATGGCGGCGTCATTGGCGTGACCTCAGTCGAGGGCGTCGGCAGCCGCTTTACGATTCGCCTGCCGCGCTAGGAAGCCCCTCGGCATAAATAAAGGGATAGGGCCACACGGCCCTATCCCTTTTTGCTAGCTATGGCAGCTTGTGCGCTACTCGCGGCACAGATGCACGGCGAAACCGGCGAACTCGCGCTTAAAGTACACGAGCTTGGTACCGCCGTCGGGCAGCAGCACGCGCGACTCCTCGTTGACCTCGAGCCCGCGCTCGGCAAACCACTTCTCAGCTGCATCGATGTCGTTAACGGCAAAGCCGATGTGGCCCTTGGTGCCACGACCGTTCTGCTTCATGATCTCGACCAGCGAATCGTTAAAGTACGAAACGGGGGTCTCGATAACGGGCAGGCCCATCATCGTCGAGAACAGCTCCGCGATCTCCAAGGCATCTGCCGGGTCGGTGGCGTTAATGCCCACATGGGCAACGCGCATGCCAAAGAGCTCGACCGGATTGGCGCTCTGCTCATTCATACAGGCAGCGCCTACTGAGCCATAACGTCGAGAACGGCCTTCTCGGCAGCAACGCGGTTCATGCCGGTCATGAAGGGCACGCCGCTCACGTACGGGCAGGTGAGGCCCTCGGGGGCAACGGTGGTGGCGATCAGCAGGTCGGCGCCCTCGTCGCAAGCGTCCTTGGCCTCGGAGATGGCGCACTGCACGATCTCATACTTGCCGGCATAACCGTTGGCGTCGAGCATGGTAGCGACCTTCTGGGCAACGAGCGTGGAAGTAGCAGCGCCAGCACCGCAAGCCAAAACGATCTTCTTCATAGGTAATATCTCCCTTCATGGTTTACTTTAGGTAAGTGTACCGCAGCGAGCGATGGCACTCAGCCTCGATGAGCTTTTATGCCAGTTTGCTTGCGCGCTGCGTATAATACATCTAGTACGTGTTGTCATACCGCTCGCTTTATGAGCGACTAAGGACCCCAATATGCCCGATTCCCGCACACTCTGGACCGCCGTCGTTATCATCTGCATCGCCGTATCGGTGTTCTTTAGCGTCAAAAAACGCACCACGTTCAAGCGTCTGCAGCAGCTTATGGCTGCCAAGCAGTGGGACGAGTTCGATCGTTTGCTCGACGGCAAACTCACCAGCATGCTGTACCCACGCTACAACCGCGACTACCTGCGCCTGAACTCCTATCTGCTGCGCGAGGACCACGAGCGTGCCAGCGAGATGTTCGACCTGCTGCTGGGGCTCAACCTCCCCAAGATGCAGCGCGTCGACCTGGTGATCAAAGCCTTTAACTACTATGTTGGCCAGGAGGACCGCAAAAAGTCCAAGGAGTTGCTGCACGAGATCAAGGGCTTTGAGGGCGGTCAGGCCGAGGCAGTTGCGCACGAGTGCCAGCTGATGTACGACACGATGATCCTCAAGCGCCACAACGACATTCCCGAGCTGGAGCGCATGCTCGAGGATGTCGGCGACGACCCGGTCAAGCGCTGCCGCTTGGAGTACCTGCTGGCCCTGCAGTACCAGAACAAGGGCGACGAAGCCAAGTTCCAGGAGTTCCTGGAGAAGTCGGGCCAACACTCGATGGCCGTCAACGCGTAACGGACGGCTTGTGCTAGACTTCTAGTCTCACGGGGGCGTGGCGGAATTGGCATACGCAGGAGACTTAAAATCTCTCGCCGCAAGGATTGTGGGTTCGAGTCCCACCGCCCCTACCATATGGAGTTTTCGAGCCCGTGTTCCCCAGGGATGCGGGCTCGTTTCTTTTGGACGCCGTCAACTGCAGAGCAGCTCATTTGGGACGGGGCTTTTTTGACTACTTTTTCCGCCCACCCAATGAGTTTCCTACCACATTTTCCGATGGAAAAACGTGGTTGTCTCGCACATTTTCCGATGGAAAAACGTGGTTGTCTCGCACATTTTCCGATGGAAACACCCAAATGGCCTTATACTAACCGAGAGGGTTGGGAGGCAATATGCAGCGACAGCTTATGAGCGAACTTATCGCTTGGAAATCAAGGACGAATCGCAAACCTCTCTTGCTTAAGGGAGCCCGCCAGACAGGAAAGACTTGGCTTCTTAACGAATTCGCAAGCCAGCAGTATCGAAACGTCATTCGTTTTGACTTTATGCTCGAGCCGAGCACACGCTCGCTGTTCGATGGGGACCTCGACCCCAAGCGCATCATCTCCCAGATAGAACTCCTACGTGGCCAAACTGTAACGCCAGCAGACACGCTCATCATCTTCGACGAGATCCAAGAGGCCCCGCGCGGGATCACCTCGCTCAAGTACTTCAACGAGCTTGCACCCGAATACCACATCGTAGCAGCCGGTTCCTATATGGGCCTCGCGCTCCGACGCGAAAATGAGTCATTTCCCGTCGGCAAAATCGACCAGCTCACCATGCGTCCCATGGGGTTCGCCGAGTTCGTTCGTGCCGTCGACGGCGACCCGCTCGCCGACGCCATCCTTGCCGCAGACATGAACCTTCTAGCAAACGTTACCGAAAAGCTCGAACACTTGCTCAAGGAATACCTTGTTGTCGGCGGTATGCCCGAAGTTGTCTCCGCTTTCGCCGAGACACGCGACTTCATCGAAGCCCGAAGGCTTCAGCAGCAAATCATCGAGGCTTACGAATCCGATTTTGGCAAACATGCACCCGCCCGCATCATCGAGCGCATGAGGTTGGTTTGGAAATCCCTTCCCGGCCAGCTTGCCAAAGAGAACAAGAAGTTTGTCTATGGCGCCCTTCGCCCCGGAGCGCGCGCACGCGATTTCGAGGAAAGCCTCCAGTGGCTCACGGACTACGGAATCGTTCATAAGGTGCCACGTGTTTCCGCTCTAAAGGCGCCGCTCTCGAGCTACGAAGACCTCTCGGGCTTCAAACTGTTCTGCATCGACACCGGCATCCTCGGAGCGCTCTCCGGTCTCTCTCCGGCCATCGTTCTTAACGGATCCGCTGTTTTTACCGAGTTCAAAGGTTCGCTGACCGAACAATACGTCGCGCAGGAGCTTTTGCTCCAGGACAAAACTCCCGCGTATTGGTCCTCTACCTCTGGCAATGCCGAAACCGACTTTGCCATCGACCATGCGGGAACCGTGCTTCCGCTTGAGGTCAAGGCGGCAGAGAACCTTAAAGCGAAGAGTCTGAAAATAGCCTGCGAAAAATTCAAGCTCGAGCGTTGCGTGAGGAGCTCCCTGGCGGCATATAGAGACGAGGGCATGCTCGTCAATATTCCGCTTTGGGAGATTGGGCAAATCGACAAGCTGGCATAGGCGCTGTGGGGACGCCCCGCAAGGACTGTCCCCAGGTGCCGGCTGTTGAGTTGCGGTGGAATAGGGACTGTTTGGCGCCCGAAAGGGCGATTTTAGTCCGTATTTCACCGCAACTTATTTAGAGGGCGCTGAGGCTGGGAGTCCATGCGATGGTGGGAGTCGCGCCGTCGAGGGTCTCGTTGATGGTGGCGGCCATACCGGCGAGGAGGCTGTTCTCGCTTACGGTGAGCATGTCGTAACCGCCGGCACGCATGAGTTCGCGGATCACCACGGCGCCAGCCAAGATCACGCCCGCGCGTTTGGGCTGTACACCCGGTAGCGCGGCGATGCCTTCCGCGTCCAACACAGACATGCGCTCGATAGCGGCCGAGACCTGCTCCAGCGACAGCTCGCGTAGGTGAACAAAGCTCGAATCGTACGGTTCCAGCTCGTGGACCAGAGCCACCAGCGTAGTCACCGTGCCACCCACCGCGACCAGACGCTCGGCGCGCTCAAAGTCGCTGGGCAGGCCTTCAAAATAGGCGGCGAACTGCTCGCCTGCCCACGAGGCAGCGGCAGCAAGCTCGCCGCGTGCGGGCGGCAGCGCCGAGAAAAACCGCTCCGTCACGCGACGGCAACCGATGTCCAGTGAGCGCGTTCCCTCCAGCGCAAAGACCCCGCGCTCAGGCGCATAGACGCCCGTCGCGAGCTCCGTGGAGCCGCCACCCGAATCGGCGACGATGATGCGCTCGCCTGCAAAGTCGTGCGCTACGCCAAAAAACGTCAGGCGCGCCTCGACCTCGCCCGGAATCACCTGCGGTTCGAGCCCCAGATCGCGCAGGCCGTCCAGCAGCAGGGCAGCATTGGACGCATCGCGTGCGGCGCTCGTGCACGTGGTGCAGATGCACGCGGCCCCAAAGGCACGGGCTTCGTCCACAAACATGCGGCACGCAGCGAGCACGCGCTCAACGGCCGCCTCGCAAAAGCGCCCCGTCGCGTCCACGCCCTCGCCCAAGTCGGTGATCTCGGTATGCTTGGACGATTCCACGATCGCCCCGGCCTCGACCTGCGCCAGCACCAGTCGCGACGACACCGTTCCCAGGTCGATCGCGGCTACCTTATAGCGTTTGCAATCTGCCATTGCGGGCTCCCCTCCGGGCGCTATTTGCCGTTGGACACGACCGTCTGGCCCTCGACGCCGTTAAACCCAAACAGCATGTCGAGCGCTTGGATGTACCACGGCGCGTCCTTACCGACTTCTTCGATTTCCTTGGCAACTTCGCTGGCCTTCTTGGCGTTCGACGACTTCTGGCTCGACGAGGCATCCGAATCGCCGTCCAGGCCCTGCACTTCAATCCTCTTCTCGCCGGGCATCACCAAGCCCAGGTCCTCGGATGCCGCATCCTTGATACCCTCCTCCGAGAGCAGCTTGTCGACGCTTTTTTGCAGCCCATCATTGTATTGCTGGCGAATCTCGACCTGCTTGGTCAAGATATCGCTCGAACGCTTTGCCACGTACAGGTCGCGCACGGGGAAATACAGGCTCACGAGCACCAGGGCAACGACAATGCCGATGAACAGCCCTCGCTGAGGACCGTGGGTAAAGTCGTAGATCGCCTTGACCACCGCGTTGTCGTTGGCGTAGTGCATAAAGTCCGAGCCCGAAAAACGGTTCGAAGGCCTGCTCGACCTATCGTGCGTTTGAGCCGACGAGCGCTGAGCATGCGACGAACGTGCCGGGCGCACTGGTCCATCTGTCGAAGTATTCACTTGAGCATTGGGGCGCGAGGTACTTGTCGGGCGCTGCATGGAGCGGTCGGCGCCGGCGTAGGCGGACCCACCGAGCTGCACCGTGCGCGCACGGCGAGGCGACGGCTCACGCGAACCGGCGGAATAGTACCTGTTGTCGTAAATCTGATCCATGTGCGCCTTGTGCGGTTGAGGTTTGTTTGCGCTAAGTATTCTAGTTATAGCACGAGCGCCCGCACCGCCTTCGCCAGCCTTTGCTCGACATAAAAAAGGCGCTGAGTCATATGGCCCAGCGCCCAATGGTGCTCAACAGCGCCCGGCTGGAGCAAGGCAAATCCGAGTCTTCCCCGCCCCCGCGACCTCCGCGTGCCTAGCGAATGTTGTAGAACGCGGCCTTGCCGGCGTAACGCGCGCTGCCCTCGAGCTCGTCCTCGATGCGGATGAGCTGGTTGTACTTGGCGATACGGTCGCTGCGGCACGGGGCGCCCGACTTGATCTGGCCGGCGTTGACGCCCACGACCAGGTCGGCGATCGTGGAGTCCTCGGTCTCGCCGGAACGGTGGCTCACGATGCAAGCGTAGCCGGCCTCCTTGGCGGTCTCGATGGCCTCGAGCGACTCGGTGAGCGTGCCGATCTGGTTGACCTTGACCAGGATCGCGTTGGCGGCACCCAGCTCGATGCCCTTCTTGAGGCGCTCGGTGTTGGTGACGAACAGGTCGTCGCCCACCAGCTGCACCTTGTTGCCAATGCGACGGGTGAGCTCAACCCAGCCGTCCCAGTCCTCCTCGGCCATGCCGTCCTCGATGGAGATGATGGGATAGGTGTCGACGAGCTTCTCCCAGTAATCAACCATCTGGGCACTCGTGTACTCCACGCCCTCGCCCTTGAGCTCGTACATGCCGGTCTCGGCGTTGTAGAACTCGGTCGAGGCCGGGTCCATGGCGTACATGAAGTCGATGCCGGGCTTAAAGCCGGCCTTCTCCACGGCCTTGGTGATGTACTCGAACGGCTCGGCATTGGTCTTAAGGTTGGGGGCAAAGCCGCCCTCGTCGCCCACGCCGCCGCCCAGGCCGGCCTCGTGCAGCACGCCCTTGAGGGTGTGGTAGACCTCGGCGCACCAACGCAGGCCCTCGGCAAAGCTCGGAGCACCCACGGGCATGATCATGAACTCCTGGAAGTCGACGTTGTTGTCGGCATGCACGCCGCCGTTGAGAATGTTCATCATGGGCGTGGGCAGCAGGTGAGCGTTGACGCCGCCCAGGTACTGGTACAGCGACAGGCCCGCCGACTCGGCAGCGGCGCGGGCAACGGCCAGCGACACGCCCAGGATGGCGTTGGCACCGAGCTTGGTCTTGTTGGGGGTACCGTCCGCGGCAATCAGCGCGGCATCGACGGCACGCTGGTCGAAGGCGTCGAGGCCGACGACGGCATTGGCGCACTCGTTGTTGACGTGCTCGACGGCCTGAGAGACGCCCTTGCCCAGATAGCGGCCCTTGTCGCCATCGCGCAGCTCGCAAGCCTCAAAGGCACCGGTCGAAGCGCCCGAAGGCACCATCGCGCGACCGAAGCTACCGTCCTCGAGCACAACCTCGACCTCGACGGTGGGATTGCCGCGGCTGTCGAGCACCTCGCGACCGTAAACGTCCAAAATATCGCTCATGTTGTCTCCCTCTCACTTGGAAACGTAGTGGATGCAAGCGACCGGCTGACCGTGCACCATCGGTGCGTCTCCGTAAGTTAGCCATGTCGCACTTTTTGCATTATGCCCTAAGTTAGCCGAGGGATACACTTGATTATCGAAAAATATAGCGGGAACGATGAGGCGTGTCAGCCCGTCGTTCCCGCAGTCTTACTCCTCCGCCTTTGCGGCATCCCACAGGTCGTTGAGGCCGTGGGTCGAAAGCTCGGCAAGATCCACGTGGGCATCGGCCGCCATCTGCTCCATCGCAGCCCAGCGACGGCGAAACTTGGCCGTGCTCGCGCGCAGGGCGCTCTCGGCGTCGATACCCTCCTTGCGCGCGACGTTGACCAGGGCAAAGAGCAGATCGCCAAACTCCATTTCGCGCTCGGGCGAGCCAGGGGCCTCGGCCTCAAACTCGGCACGCTCCTCGGCGACCTCGTCCCACACATCCTGGACCGTCTCCCACTCAAAGCCCACGGCAGCCGCCTTGCGCGAGACCTTTTGCGCTTGCATCAGCGCCGGCAGGTGCGTGGGCACGCCGTCGAGCAGCCCCTCGGGCGCGGCCTCGCCTGCCGCCACGGCCTTGTCCTTGGCGGCCTTCTCGGCAAGCTTGACCTCGTCCCAAATCTTGAGCACCTCGTCAGAGCTGTCGGCATCCGCATCGCCAAACACGTGCGGATGACGGCGAATGAGCTTGGCGTCGATATCGTGCGCCACGTCGGCCAGCGTAAACTCGCCGGCGTCCGCCGCGATCTGCGCATGCAACACTACCTGCATGAGCACGTCGCCCAGCTCCTCGCGCAGGTGCGCCGCGTCGTCGGCCTCGATGCAGTCGAGCGCCTCGTAGGCCTCCTCGATCATGTTCTTGCCAATGCTGCGGTGCGTCTGCTCGCGGTCCCACGGGCAGCCGTCGGGCTGACGCAGACGCCAGATGGTCTGCACCAGATGCTGCAGCTCGGCCGATGCATCTACCAGCGTGGACAGGTCACGCGAACCCTCGGCATTTTGCTGAGCCATATGCTCGGCCATGGCTAGTCCTCCTCCATGATCACGTGGCGGAACGCGCCGCCCTCGTAGATGCCGTAGCTGTGCGTACCGTCCTTGGGGATGCTCACGCTGCCGGGGTTGAAGAGCCACAGACCAGGATGCTCCTCGCTCGCTTCGTTGACCTTGATGTGCGTGTGACCGTAGACGAGCGCGGAGCCCTCGGGCAGCGCGGGCGCGTGGTCGACGCTGTTGTGCATACCGGCGCCAAAAACGTGGCCGTGCGTCAGGAACAGCTCGCGGCCGTTCTCGTCGAATAACGTGGCATAGTCGGCCATGATGGGAAAGTCGAGCACCATCTGGTCGACCTCGGCGTCGCAGTTGCCGCGCACCGCGATGATGCGGTCGGCCAGGGCGTTGAGCAGCGGAATCACGCGCTTGGGAGCGTAGTCGCGCGGCAGGTCGTTACGCGGGCCGTGGTAGAGCAGGTCGCCCAGCAGCACAATGCGATCGGGCTGCTCGGACTCGATGGCGGCGCAAAGGCGTTCGGTCCAATATGCCGAGCCGTGGATGTCGGAGGCGATGAGGTATTTCATGGGGAGATCCTTTCGAATGGGGTTGATATGGCTGGGCGCAGGATGTCGCCACCAGCCGCGTTATTCAAATCGCAGTGCCACGGCTTGTGCCGCCTGCATCACGCGCTGGAGCGGCACATTGTGCTCGCGGGCGAGACGGGCGCAGTCCTCGTACTCGGGCGCTGCACGCTCGCTGCCGTCGGGCAGGGTTGCCACCTTGACGGACACCTCGCCCCATAGCGTCGTTACGCGCTCAAAGCGGCGTGGCAGGCAAACGCGCTCCATGACCTGGCGACGAATGCCGTTGGTCGTGGTTTCCAAAAAGATAATCGTCTGCAGGCGCTCGATATCCTCGTGAGCACAGATTACCTGTAGCTGCCAACTGGGACGGCCTTTCTTGCAATAGAGGGGCAGCCAATGCACCTCGCGCGCACCCGCCTCGCGCAGGCGGTCGGCAGCGTAGGCGAGCACCTCGGGCGACGCGTCGTCGATGTCGCATTCCAGCTTGACGATGGTCTCGGGCGCATCGGTCTCGCGGGACAGCGGGGATGTGCTATCGCATTGCATACGGTCCGGATCCTTTCCGCGCGGGCTCGTTTTGTTCACCCAAACGCTAGCACATCGCGGGCTGCGCGGATGTGACGGCGCGCGATGAGCGCGATTTTCCTTGCCCGCAAGAAACCGACACTCCACCGCCTCATCCAAACATGTACATCAGCCTCCAAACATGTCATTTTTTGCAGCTTTTGGAGGCTGATGTACATGTTTTGAGAGCGCAAGCGAGGCCGCACCGCGCGTCGCGCAGCCTTTCCAATCGATTTCGACCCCCGGCGTGTCCGGCGTGTTGAGAGCTGCGCCATTACAATGGAGCGGATTCGCTTGACACAAAGGAGCTGCCATGTCTGTCTGCCCGCTGGTCGATTGCCATACCCACACCTCGTTTTCGGACGGACATGCCTCGTTTGAGGACAACGTTCGCGCCGCTGCTGCGGCCGGCTGCCGCGTCATGGTCTCGACCGACCATCTCACCCTGCCTGCCAGCATGGATGCCAACTGCGAAGTGCAGGTTACTGAGGGCGACCTGCCGGCACATCGTCTGGCCTTTGAGGACGCCCGCAAACTCGCCGCGCAGATTGCGCCGGAGCTCGAGCTTATCTATGGCTTTGAATGCGATTGGTACGAGGGCTGCGAGCCTTTGGTTGAGCGCTGGTCCCAGAGCGCCGTGGTACGCCTGGGCAGCGTGCATTGGATTGGCAACCCAGGCGATATCATGGCCGGTGCCGCGGGTATGGCGGGAACGGAAAACGTCGCTCGCCCCGATACACCCGATTCCCTTTGCGGTTGGATCGACGATGACACCGACCTGCACGTTTGGGAAAACCTGGGGGTACGCGGCGTGTGGGAGCGCTACGTCGACGACTGGTGCCGCGCTTGCGAAAGCCCGCTTAACTTTGATGTGATGGCTCACCCCGACCTGTTCATGCGCTTTTCGAAGGAAGGCTTTGCGCCCGATTTTGATACGGCACCGTTTTGGGAGCAGATGGCAGAGTGCGCACACGATACAGGCCGCCGCGTTGAAGTTTCGACCGCCGCGCCGCGCAAGGGCCTCGACGACTATTACCCCTCGACGGGGCTGTTGCGTTGCTTTGCCCACGCCGAGGTACCCATCACCTTTGGCTCGGACGCGCACCGCGCCTGCGACATCTGCTGGAATATCCGCGAGGCACAAGCCCACGCCTACGACTGCGGCTACCGAACCTTCGACATCCCCCACCCCACCGGCGAATGGGAACCCACACCCCTCGACTAGCCATCCCTTCATAAGTTGCGGTGGAATAGGGATTGTTTTGCCTGATGAAGCGCTTAAACAGTCCCTATTTCACCGCAACTTCCATGACCCCGTTACACCAACAAAGACTGTCCCAAACGACTAGTGGCGGCGGGCGTTGAGTTCGCCGGCCAGCTCGTCGAGGGTGATGCCGTAGCGCTCGAGCGTCACGAGCAAGTGGTAGACCAGGTCGCCGGCCTCATAGCGAATGTGGTCATGGTCGTTATCCTTGCAGGCCATGATCACCTCGCTCGCCTCCTCGGCAAGCTTCTTGAGCAGCTCATCCTCGACGTCGGTCAACAGACGCGCGGTATAGCTCTCCTGCGGCGACGCGTCGCGACGGCCATGAATCACCTCGGCCAGCCCCGTCAGCGTCTCACCGATATTTCCATCCTGAACATTTGCGGTGCGCACACCCATGGTTCAATCCTTTCTGGTTGGCCAAGCGCCTGGTCGAGCGCCCGCCCTACGCGAGTTTTTTAAAGAAGCAGGTACGGTTGCCGGTATGGCAGGCCGAACCCGGCGAGTCGACCTTGACCAGCAGCGTATCGCTATCGCAGTCGGCCCAGAGCTCCTTGACCTCTTGCATATTGCCGCTCGTCGCGCCCTTGTTCCAGAGCTCCTGACGGCTGCGGCTCCAAAACCACGTGGTACCGGTCTTGAGCGTCAGCCCCACCGACTCCTCGTTCATCCAAGCAACCATAAGCACCTCGCCGGTGTCATACTGCTGAACCACACAAGGAATCAGCCCCTTGGCGTCGTATGTAAGCTTTGAAGGATCGGTTATCTCTTCCATTTCTCTCCCCAAATTCAAACTTCGCAGGTCGGCGAGGGTTGTCCAGGTGCCCGAGATTCCGAGCGACAAGCCCGACGACGCGTACTTAAGTACGCGAGGAGGGTTGGAGCCGGAAGGTCGGGTGCCTGGACAAGCCGCAGCGCTAGAAATCCAATCTCACAGGAATACCTTGAGAGGCCATATACTCTTTGACTTCGCGAATGCTGAAGGTTCCAAAGTGAAAGACGCTCGCCGCCAGCACGGCATCGGCCTCGCCCTCGATCACGCCCTCGGCAAAATGCTCGAGCGTGCCCACGCCGCCGCTCGCGATGACGGGAATCGGCACCGCGCGGGCCACAGCGCGGGTGAGCGCCAGGTCAAAGCCGGCCTTGGTGCCGTCGCGATCCATACTGGTCAGCAAGATCTCACCGGCGCCGCGACGAGCCGCCTCCTCGGCCCACGCCACCGCGTCGATACCCGTGGCGTTGCGGCCTCCTGCGGTAAAGACCTCCCACTTGTCGGCACCGGATGCGCCGGGCAAACCGACGCGCTTGGCATCGATTGCCACGACCACGGCCTGACTGCCAAACGCCGCGGCAGCCTGGCTGATCAGCGACGGGTCGCGCACGGCCGCCGAGTTGAGCGATACCTTGTCGGCACCGGCAGCCACCATGGTGCGCATGCCCGCCAGGTCGCGAAAGCCGCCGCCCACGGTGTAGGGAATGGCCAGCTCCTCGGCAGCATGCGCCGCCATCTCGATGGTCGTCGCGCGGTTGTCGCTCGTGGCGGTAATATCCAGAAAGACGACCTCGTCCGCACCCTCGCGGTCGTAGGCGCGGGCCAGCTCCACCGGATCGCCCGCATCGCGCAGGCTCACGAAGTTGACGCCCTTGACCACACGACCGTCCTTAACATCCAGACAGGGAATCACGCGTTTGGTAAGCATGGGCTATTCCTCCCCTCGGGCGGCGGCCAGCGCCTGGGCCAGCGTAAAGTTGCCCTCGTAGAGCGCGCGACCGGTAATGGCGCCTTCGATGGCATCCTCGCCCACCGCGGCCAGTGCGCGGATGTCGTCGAGCGTCGAGATACCGCCCGAAGCCACGACGGAAAAGCCCGCGACCTCGGCCACATGGCGATACGCCGCCACATCGATGCCCGTCTGCATGCCATCGCGCGCGATGTCGGTATAGACCAGGTGCTTAAAGCCCAGCTCGGAAAGCTGCGCCACGGCATCGTCGAGCGCCATACCCGCGCCGTCGCGCCAGCCGTTCACCTTGACCTGGCCGTCGCGCGCGGCGATGTCTGCCACCAGTAGCTCACCAAAGCCTTGGGCTGCCACCTCGGCAAAACCCGGCTCGGTCACCAGCACGGTACCCAGTGCAATGCGGCGAGCGCCATAGCCGGCCAGCTCGTCGATGCGCGCGAGCGAGCGAACGCCGCCGCCCACATCCACGGACAGACCATCGACGCCGCAGATGGCCTCGATCGCTGCCGAGTTGGCAGCGCACGCGTCCTCGTCCTCGCCAAAGGCAGCGGACAGGTCGACGACATGCACCCAGCTTGCGCCCTGCTCGGCAAAGGAGCGGGCGACGGCCACGGGGTCGTCGGAATATACCTTGCAGCGGCTCCGGTCGCCGCGCTCCAAGCGCACGACCTTGCCGCCGATCAAATCGATTGCGGGAAACAGAATCATCGGCCGACCTCCTCGACGATGCTGACGAAATTCTTAAGGATGCGCTGACCCAGCGCGGAGGATTTCTCGGGATGGAACTGGCAGCCCCACACGTTGCCGTGGCGCACGATGCACGGGAAACTCCGCGTATAGTGCGTGCGCGCCAGCACATCGGCGGCATCGGCATCGTCGGCCACCGCATAGCTGTGGGTGAAATACATGTTGGCACCCTCGGCAAAACCGGCAAGCAGTGGATCGGCCGCACCGGCGGGCGTCATGTGCACCTGGTCCCAGCCCACGTGCGGGACCTTCAGACGGCTCGACTCCAGGTGCGTGCACGAGCCACGCATGATGCCCAGGCCATCGACCCAGGGACCACCGGCCTGCTCGGAGGCATCGTCGTCCGCGTCCGCGTCCTCGTTCGCAGGCACGCCCTCGTTGCCGCGCTCAAAAAACAGCTGAAGGCCCAGGCAGATGCCGAGCAGCGGAGTTCCGGCGGCAACGGCATCGAGCACGGCCACCTCCTCGCCGCTCTGACGCATAAAGGCGATCGCGTCATAGAACGCACCCACGCCCGGGATGACCAGGCCGTTGGCGTTGCGGATCTGCTCCGGATCGTCCGACGTGCAGGCGGCAGCACCGGCGCGCGCAAGCCCGCGCACGACGCTCGACAAGTTGCCCTTGTGGTAGTCGACCACCACGATCTTCGGTTCGCCCACGCGACCCTCCTTTTTCCATCATCCAAAACCACCACAAAGGGGACAGGCACCTTTGTGGTGGTTTCTGCCTATATGGCGGTTACAGTGAGCCCTTGGTGCTGGGGATTCCTTGGACGCGGGGATCAAGCTCGCAGGCGTGGCGCATCGTGCGTCCCACGGCCTTAAAGGCTGCCTCGATAATGTGATGCGAGTTGCCGCCCGCCAGCTCGCGCACATGCAGCGTGAGCTTAGCATCGCGCGCAAAGGCATAGAAGAACTCGACGGCCAGCTCGGTATCAAAGCTGCCCACGCGCTCGGTCGGCACGGGCAGATCGCAATAGGCCTGCCCGCGACCCGAGATATCAACGGCGGCCATCACGAGCGTCTCGTCCATGGCAATCGCCGCATCGGCAAAGCGCGTAATGCCCGCCTTGTCACCCAGTGCCTGGCAAAACGCCTCGCCCAGCACAATGCCCGTGTCCTCGACGGTGTGGTGCGCGTCGACCTCCACATCGCCCATCGCATGTACCGTCAAATCGAACAGGCCATGGCGGCCAAGGGCGTTGAGCATGTGGTCGAAAAACGGCACGCCGGTCGAGATATCGCACACGCCGGATCCGTCCAAATCGAGCCTAACGACAATGTCGGTCTCGCCCGTCTTGCGGGTCACCTCGACATAACGGCCCATCTACATCTCCTCCTTCACCAGCGCGGCAAACGCTGCCAGCACCTCGTCGTTTTCCTGCGGGGTACCCACGGTAATGCGCAGACAGTCCGCAAGCCCCGGCGCGTAGCTAAAGTCACGCACCAAAATCGAATACTCATCGCGCAGACGCTCGCGCACGCGCGTGGCGTGCGGCGTGCGCACGAGCACAAAGTTCGCCGCGCTCGGCCACGCCTCCACGGGCAGGCCCTCGGCAGCCATTGCGCGCAGGGCGCACAGCTCGCGCACGCGCTCAGATGCAACCCGTGCCACCACGGGCGCGTACGCATCGCGGGCACGCACGCAGGCAAGCGCCGCGGCCTGGCTCAGCACGTTGACTGAATAGATCTGGCGAATCGCCGCGAACACGTCAATAACCTCGGGTGACGCAATCACATAGCCCAGACGCGTGCCGGCGGCGCCGAACGCCTTGGACAGCGTATGCAGAATCACCAGGTTGGAATGCTCGGCGATAAGCCCTTGCGCCGTGGTGGCCG
The DNA here is from genome assembly GCA_900544135.1 of uncultured Collinsella sp. Taxonomy (GTDB): domain Bacteria; phylum Actinomycetota; class Coriobacteriia; order Coriobacteriales; family Coriobacteriaceae; genus Collinsella. The sequence continues at coordinate 7,734 of UQTU01000004.1, read as the reverse complement.
CGCCAAACGAATCGTCAGCAAACTCCACGTAGGCCTCGTCGACCATCACCATGCCGGGACACGCATCGCACAGAGCCGCGATAAAGTCGAGCGGCGCCACGTCGCCCGTGGGATTGTTGGGCGAGGTCACAATCGCCAGGTTGCACTCGGGCGCTGCCGCAAGCACGGCAGCCTGATCGAGCTCAAAGGTCACCGGATCGCGCCACACGTCGCGCACCTCGGTCTGGCAGAGCGACGCAAAGAACGCATACTCGCTAAAGCACGGCGGGCAGTTGAGCAGGGTCCGCCCCGCGCCGCCAAACGCCAACAGGTAGTTATAGAGCAGCTCGTCGCCGCCGTTGCCCACGCAGATGTTCTCGCGTGCCACGCCATGCCAAGCGGCAAGCTCGTCGCGCAGGTCGTTGGACATGGGGTCGGGATAGCGGTTGAGCGGCGTGGCGGCGAGCGCCGCGTCGACCGCCTCGCGCACGCCGGCCGGCACGGGATAGGTGTTCTCGTTGGCCGAAAGGTTGATGCGCGTGGGCGTAAAGTTGGGATCATAGGGCTCGATGCCGGCCAAGTAGGGCTGGACGAGTTCCTTCATGCGAGGCGTCAGCTCGGCCATATTAGGCCTCCCCGCCGGTCGCGTTAGCGCCATCCGCGCCCGCAGCCGCCAAGTCCACACCCTCGGCGACCTTCGCCGCGGCGTCGCCCGGCCAGGCAACCTTGGTCAGGTCGGCCGCCGCCAGCGACTCGGCGCTCACGGAATCCTCGCCCTGTTCCAGCACGCGACGACGCAGGGCGGCAGAAAGCGCGTGCGCCCACAGGCCCTCGGCCTCGGCCAAACGCTGCGTAGCGGGAGCGTCGGAGAGCAGGCCCTCGGGCGTATAGCAGATAACGCTTGAGCGCTTAACGAACTCCTCCACCGAAAGCGGGTTGGAGAACATGGCCGTGCCGCCGGTCGGCAGCGTGTGATTGGGGCCGGCAACGTAATCGCCGAGCGGCTCGGAGCTCCAAGCGCCCACAAAGATGGCGCCGGCGTTGCGAATGCCGCCAAGCAGGCCCATTGCATCCTTGCAGTGCAGCTCCAGGTGCTCGGGCGCCACGGTGTTCACGGCCTCGACGGCGGCAGCCATATCGGCGGCCACCACGATGGTGCCCTCGTTGTCGAGCGAGGCGCGCGTGATCTCGGCACGCGGCGACTGCGCCACCAGAATGTCGACACCCGCCTCGACCTCGCGCGCAAACTGCTCGTCGCAGGTCACCAGATAGCAGGCGGCCAGCGGATCGTGCTCGGCCTGGGCCATCAGGTCGGCCGCGACCACCATGGGTTTGGCCGTGGCATCGGCCAGCACGCAAACCTCGGAGGGGCCGGCGACCATGTCGATGCCCACGTCGCCCGAGACAATCTGCTTGGCCGCGGCGACAAAGGCGTTGCCCGGGCCGGTGATTTTGTCGACGCGCGGAATGGTCTCGGTACCGTATGCCAGCGCGGCCACGGCCTGGGCGCCGCCCACCATATAGATTTCGTCCACGCCGCCGAGCTTGGCCGCGGCGAGCGTATAGGGGCTGATCAGGCCGTCCTTTTGCGGCGGCGTCACCATGACCACGCGCTTGACGCCGGCCACCTTGGCAGGAATGGCGTTCATGAGCACGGTGGAGGGATACTGCGCGCGACCGCCCGGCACGTAGATGCCGGCCGCGGCGAGCGGAGTCACCTTAACGCCGAGCATCGTGCCGTCTGGACGCGTGGTAAACCAGCCCTGCTCGACCTCGCGCTGGTGAAACTCGCGAATCTGGCGCGCAGCCTTCTCGAGCGCGGCGACAAAGGCCGGGTCGAGGCCTTCGAGCGCAGCATCGATCTGCTCTTGCGGCAGACGAAAGCTTTGCAGCTCGACACCGTCAAAACGCTGGCAGTAATCGCGCACCGCAGCATCGCCGTTGGCACGCACGTTGGCCACGATATCGCGGGCGGCGTCGACGATGTTTTGCGGCAGCACACCCTTGCGGTTGAGCTGGTTGGTAACGAGGCGCTCACCGGGAGCAAGCTTGATGGTCTTCATATCGGTATCCCCTATCGGTCGAGGTTGCGTTTGGAAAACGAGATGCCGGGCAGCGGCACCAATCGGCCCGCAGTCCGGATATGGGGGCGCCCGTGCGCGCTCGCGCTATTGTGCCGAGCCCGCGACGGGCTCAAAATGCTTGTCCTTCACGGCAGCCGCCAGGCGATCGGCCAGGTTGCGAACGCGCGGATCCAGGCGCGCGGCACCCGGGTTGACGAAGAAGCGGGCCGTGCAGTCCATAATGCGGCCGGTGATGACCAGGTCGTTGTCGTGCAGCGTGGCGCCCGTGGCGGTAATATCCACGATGCGATCGGTCATACCGACGATGGGTCCCAGCTCGATGTTGCCGTGCAGCGAAACAATGTCGGCGTTCACGCCGCGCTCGGCATACCAGGCACTCGCGATGCGCGGGTACTTGGTTGCCACGCGAAGCGAACCGCGGCGGGCATAGTTGCGCTCGGCCTGACCGGCGCGCCAAGCGGGCTCAGCCTCAATAAAGGTGCACAGGCCGTAACCCAAATCGACCAGCTGCAGCAGGTTGAGGTCGGCCTCGATAAGCGAATCCCAGCCGCAGATGCCGCAATCGGCCCCACCGCAGCCCACAAAAGCGGGCGCATCGCTGGGGCGCACGATGACAAACTCGATATCGCCGACCATGCCCTCGCCGGCACGCGTGTCGCGGCCGCGCACGATCAGGTGACGGCCGGGATCGCGCAGCTCCGAGACATCCAAGCCTGCATCCTCGAGCACGTCGAGCGTGTCGGCCTTAAGCGAGCCCTTGGGAACGGCGATGCGCAGCGGACCCTCGGCACCACGGCCCGCGGCGTGGTCGCCGTCGGAAGCGGCGTCCTCAGCCGAAGTGTGCGCGGCCTCCAGACGCTCGAGCGAAAAGGCAAATCCCGCCGCCGGTACCTCGATGCCATCGCCGAACGCGCCGGTAAAGATGGAGTCGTAGCGACCGCCCGAACCCACCGAATCGGGCAGGCCACCGGCATAGGCCTTAAAGACCAGGCCCGTGTAGTAATAAAAAGAGTTCATGATGGAGAAGTCGAAGGACAGCACCTGGGCGTCCTCGGGAGCCAGGCCCTCGACCAGGGCACGCAGCTCGCGCGTCAGCGGCGCGACGATACCGGCAGCTTCCAGCAGCGCATCCACACGGTCGAGTATCTCGGCACCGCCGTGCAAGCGCGGCAGCTCGCTAATGGCGGCCTTGACGGCCTCGGGCTCGGCGCTTGCCGCCACGCGGGCATCGAGGCCCACAAAGTCATTGGCGTGCACGCAGCGCAGGGCCTCGGCAGCCAGCTCGCGATCCTCGCACGCCGCGAGCAGCTCCTTAAAAGGACGCACGCTACCTGCGATAATGCGCGCATCGGGCAACGCCAGCTTGCGCACGGCCTCGGCTACCAGCGAGACAATCTCGACATCGCCCGCGGCGTCGCCCGCACCGATGAGCTCAAAGCCCAGCTGCGTAAACTGACGCGAGCCGCCGGCATTGCGCTGGCACTCGCGAACCACCGGCGCCTCGTAGCGCAGGCGCAGGGGCAGGTCGGCCGCGCGCATGCGGGTCGAAACCAAGCGCACGATCGGCAACGTGTTGTCGGGACGGACCACCAGCAAACGCCCATCATCGTCAAAGAGCTTAAACGGCGTGTCCGCAATGCGGCCACCTTCCTCGAGCGAACCCTTGTCCTCGAGCAGAGGCGTCTCGACCGGAAGGTAATGATGCTCCCTGAAGCAGCCCTTCACCGTACATGCGATCTCCTCGCGCGCCTGAGCCTCCTCGGGCAATATGTCCCGGAATCCCCACGGTGTGGCCGTCATCTGGTGAGCCTCCTCATGCTGTGTTTCATATAGAACAGAAGACCGGCATAGCTCCGCCGGTCTTCTGGGTACTTTAGCATACTAGAGTGCTTGCGGGGAAAATCGTCTCCCTCGGCTCACAGCGTATTCATTTAGAAACATAGGGGCAAGCTCTCAGCTTAATCTGGCGATTCCCCCAGCCCAGTCGGAAAGCGCGTCCCACTCCGAGCCGCAAGCCCGGGATGAACTTTCCGCCGAAGACACCCTGCGCCGACAGCAACGCAAAAAGGGCGCCCGCGCAAATGCGGACGCCCTTGTGTAGGGTCGAGATATCAACCAGCCAAGATATCGGACCTGCGACCAGCTCTTAGTAGTCGAACTGGTGGTAGTAGCGGCGGTACTTGAGGTTGTGCTTGGTGACCAGCTCGTAGTTGCGCGAGAGGCGGTCGGTGGTCAGCACGGACAGGATCCACGGCGACACGATGACGCGGAAGTCGTCGTCCAGGCCCGGGATCGCGTACTCGGCGGTGTCGATGATGACGTAGTCCTCGTCGCCGGTCACGCCGCTGGTGAGGAAGGCGCGGACGCGCTCGTCGAGGGCGCGGCACTCGTCCTCGCCCATGAACAGGAACACCGGGACGCCGGGCTCGAGCAGCTCGAGCGTGCCGTGGAAGAAGTCGTGCGAGGTGATGTGGCGGATGCGCTTCCACTGCATCTCCTCGAGCAGGCACATGGAGTACAGGATGGTCTCGCCCCACAGCGCGCCCGAGCCGATGAACATGGTGTAGTCGGCCAGCGCGTACTTCTTCGCGAGCTCCTCGGCGCGCGGCTCGAAGCGCTTGCGGATGTCGAGCATGTCCTTCCAGACGTCCTTCGTCTGCTCGATGAACAGGTCGAACTTGGGGAAGCAGCCGCGGCGGTTGAGCAGGCGCAGGCCGAAGCAGTCGGCGAGGTAGTAGCCCTTCTCGCAGCCGCCGGCGCCGTGGTCTGAGGCCATCATGACGCAGTTCTCGGCGCCCACGGCCCGGCCGATCTTGCCCTCGGGGCTGGTCATGGCGTAGACGCGCACGCCCATCTCCTTCATCTTGCCGATGGCCTCGAGCACCTCGGGGGTGGTGCCGGACTCGGAGGCGGTCAGCACGACGGACTTGTCGGTCATGCGCTTGTGGCCCATGACGTTCCACTCGGCGGCGTGGATCAGGTAGACCTCGAGGTCGCGGTCGCCGAACTTGTTCATGAGGTACTCGAGCTGCATGAACTCGTCCCAGGTGCCGCCGACGCCCATCAGGAAGACGGCGTCGTAGCCCTCCTCGTGCACGCGGTCGGCCAGCGCGGTCATCTTCTTGCCCGCCTCGTAGACGTTCCTGCCGTCCTCGAGGTAGCCCTCCTGGTCGAAGTGCATGATCTCGATCTTCTCGGTCTCCTTCATTCCCGCTCCTTTCACGAGCAGTTTGAATTGTCACACGGCCCGGACGGGCTTGCCGTCCCGCCGCACCGCCTAACCTTGTGGTCATCTTGGCCCCAAGCTCAACAATTCAAAGGTTCTTAATACCAGTGAACGATTACAGGTTAGCCGTTTTTAATACCGATTTTTCGATTTCATCCTCCTCTCTCGGTAGACGGTCAGTTTTTGCCGCCCATCGGTCAAGCGACATATGGCCATAAAAGACGAGCGCCCTGCCGTACACAAGGACGCTCTGAACACTAATAGTTGTAGGTATATCCGCCGGCATCGCCGCGGGTAAAAAACTTGGCACACTCGATAACCTGTCCACTCGAGTCATAGGTCAGGCATTCCAGCACGAGGGCCAGGTCGCCCGGCTCAAGATCGAGCAAACTCGCATCGCGTGCGCCCAGCGCCTCAATATCGAGCTTCTCAATCGATTTATCTGGCTTTCGGCCCAACATGTCACAGGTCTCATACAGGCTGAAAACCGATATGTCCACGTCTTCGATGCCAGGGAACAGCAGACACGGGATCAGCGTCATCTCGATCGACACGGGTTCACCATCAATGCAGTTAAGACGGCGCACCGAGTAGAGCAGATCGTCCTCGCCGATACCAAACAAGTCGGCATAATACGGGCCGGCATAGCGTTTGGAGCGCGCCAGGATGCGCACCGACGGCGTCGCGCCCGAAGCTAAAACCGACTGACGGAAGCCGCCCTTGCGAGCGTGCTCGTCAAACCACTTGTGCCCCACAAAGGCGCCCTTGCCCTGCACGCGACGAATCTGGCCACTTTTGACCAGCTCATCCATGGCGCTGCGGATGGTCAGGCGCGTCGTGCCAAACTCCTCGGCCAGCTCATTTTCGGACGGAATCATCGAGCCCGTCGGATAGTCACCGCGCTCGATTCGCTCCGCAATGCAGCGGCGAATTTGCTTGTAAACCGGCAAGTCTTCTACTGCCTCAGCCATTCGACACCCACCTTCGTCGCAACGCCGTCTGCCTCACCGTTATCGGCAAATCGATACTTGGTCGGCAGGTTCACGGACTTGCAATACTCGACAAAGCCATCGTTCTCATCGCGCTCGTGCGAAGCCTTATAAAACACCGGGGCGCCCTCCTGGGCATCCAGCAACTTGGCCTCGTCGGCGTTCAGACGGCTGATGGAAATATGCTCCTTGCCGTGCGACACGCGGACATTCCCCTCTTTGAGCAAAACGTCGTAGAGGCTCTCCTGCTCGAAATCGTGATCGGGAAGCGAGGGACACAAAGACAGATTGACGTATGCCGTCTCGATCGACGCCGGGGAACCATTGACCACGCGCACGCGCCGAATGCAGAAGAGCGGCATGCCCAGCTCGATTTGGGCCTTTTGGGCCAGGTCGATATCGGCGTACACGACCTTGGAGCATACCAGGCGTGCGGTTGACTTTGAGCCGACCCTCTCCACCGCCTGCGTATAGTTCCACGTTTCCTGAAAGATGTTCAGCGGCTTGGGCGGGCACACATAGGTGCCCGAACCGCGGCGGCTTTCCAAGGTTCCGCACGAAATGAGACGCGTGATCGCAGCGCGCAACGCCGTGCGGGACACGCCCAGCTCTTCACAGAGCACGCGCTCGGCGGGCAGCCGGTCGCCACCCTGCAGGTCATAATGTTTGATATACCAAAGAATGCCCTCAAAGGCGCGATCTTTGGGCGGAATCGCATATGGTTCACTCGACATGGGTAAGGCTCCTCGACCGCTTGATGCTGCGGGCATCATTGCTCCGAACGCCCCATGGCGTCGAAGGCTTCTTTGATCTGTTCCGCAACGTTCCGATACGACCGATATAGGCCGCAGTCTCGCTTGACTTCGCCCGCAGTCACAGGAATCTCAAGCTTCGAAATCTCATCCTCGCCGGTTTGCACGGCAACGACGACACCCATACCAAGGCATATGTTACGCTTGGCGGCATTGTTTTTGGTAGCCTGAGCTGGGTTAATCAAAATCTGCTGAGCGAGCTCTCGATTGCTGAGCTGCGGCACATCCTCGGGATTTCCGGTCTCGACAATCTCGCACTGCAGCACATCCGCGTAGTCAAAAATCCTCGGGGTCGCGCCGCGCTGATGCACGGCCCACTTGCGACGCGTGGCATCCTGGTAGATAGCCGGCAAAAACGTAAAGCGCGGCGGGTCCAAAATCGTGTCCGTGATGGTAAACACATCGGGATCAAAGGCATCCTGCGGGTTTTTCTTCTTGAACAGCCCCATATCAGACTCCCGTACTAACACTTAACAACTCGAGCTAAATATAGCACCAATTTCAAGTCGCCGCTTTAGCGCATCGGTGCATGGCATCTATAGCTCGCTCAGCGGGAAATACACAGACGAGACCCGGGGCGGGGTGCTTGGCTTCGCGAACTTCCAAAGCCCAGCACCCCGCCCCGGCCCCGGCAATGTAATTTT
>UQTU01000003.1 GCA_900544135.1 uncultured Collinsella sp. | reverse complement strand
GGCCTGAACAATCGTCAATATCGGTCGGAGGGGTGGCTTTGTAAAGCCGTTTGTCTCCACCCGCGTAGCGGGTGGTTTAAAGCTGGCCGCTGCGCGGCCAGCAGACTAAAGTCTTGAACTAAAAAGGGGCGCTTCCGGATTGGAAGCGCCCCTTTAAGATGCAAGAAGCAATTAAGCCTCGAGAGCCTTCTTGGCGATGGCAGCCAGCTCGTTGAAGGACTCGATGTCCTCGTAAGCCATCTGAGCCAGGACCTTACGGTCGAGCTCGATGCCGGCAACCTTCAGGCCGTGCATGAACTGAGAGTAAGAGATGTCGTTCAGGCGAGCAGCAGCGTTGATACGGGTGATCCAGAGAGAGCGGATCTCGCGCTTCTTGTTGCGGCGATCACGATACTGATACTGCAGGGAGTGCTGGACCTGCTCTTTAGCATGCTTGTAAGTACGCGAAGCGGCACCGTAGTAACCCTTCGCACGGTGCATAACGGTACGGCGCTTCTTCTTGGCGGCAACAGCGCGCTTAATACGTGCCATGTTCTATCAACTCCTAGACGGTAAAACGAAAAACGGGAACGCAAACTTAGGCGAGACGCGACTTGATGACCTTGCGGTCGGCAGCGGCGATCTCGGTCTCCTGACGGAAGCCACGCTTACGCTTGGTGGACTTCTTGCTCAGGATGTGGCTCTTGAAAGCCTTGGCGCGCATAAGCTTGCCGGTACCAGTCTTGCGGAAACGCTTCTTGGTGCCGCTGTGGGACTTCATCTTAGGCATGAAATACTCCTTAATCGGTTACAGAACACTAGTTACTTGGTATCGCTTGCCGCTTTATCCTCATCGAAGGCGCCCTTAATCGGGGCGAGCAGCATAAGCATGTTACGGCCTTCCATCTTAGGCTTGGACTCGACCGTAGCGTAAGGCTTGAGATCCTCGGCGAGACGCTCGAGAACGTTAAGACCCTGCTCCGGGTGAGCCATCTCACGGCCGCGGAACATGATGGTGATCTTAACGCGTGCGCCCTTCTTGAGGAAACGCAGAACGTGGCCCTTCTTGGTCTCGTAGTCGCCAACGTCGATCTTGGGTCGGAACTTCATTTCCTTGACCTCGACCTTGGACTGGTTCTTACGAGCGGCCTTGGCCTTCATGGCCTGCTGGTACTTGAACTTACCGTAGTCCATGACCTTGCAGACCGGCGGCTCCGCGTTGGGAGCGATCTCGACCAGGTCGAGACCCTGATCGTCAGCGACGCGCTGGGCATCGCGGATGGCGAACAGGCCGAGCTGAGAGCCATCGACGCCAATCAAACGGCACGAAGATGCAGTGATCTCGTCGTTGATGCGGGTGTCATCAGACTTAGCTATTTTCCCTACCTCCATTCATAAAAAAATAACCCGGCGCTTCTTTGCAACCAGGTCGTACACATAGACATCCTCGGTATGAGGAAGGGAATCTAAGTTGTATGACCAGTCAGCTGCTCATTGGCGCCAAAAGGTGGGAACCCTCGGGTTCCTCTTTAGGGCATTGCGGGAACAACGCCTTGTGGATAATAACACGTACCGCGCGTTATCACATTACGTACACGAAAAAGGGGGCCTTGACCCCCTTGAACGCTCACTTGCATGTATGGTGCCCGAGGCGAGACTCGAAGGGCCTTCGCTTCGCGAAGCCCCGGGCTTCGGGCGCACGGCGCCCTCGCCACGCTCCGCTACAAACAGGCCGCAGGCCTGTTTGCTTAACGCTCCGCGCGCTCACGCGAGTTCGGCACGAAAAAGGGGGCCTCGACCCCCTTGAACGCCCGCTTGCATGTATGGTGCCCGAGGCGAGACTCGAACTCGCACGTTGTTGCCAACGGTGGATTTTGAGTCCACTGCGTCTGCCAATTCCGCCACTCGGGCACGTAACGCGTGAGTTAGTTTATCACAGCTTTCTACCGATTAGTCCGAAAATGGAACTTCGAGCATTTCAATGAGTTCGACCGTGCGGAGCATCTCGCGCCGTCGGCATCCGCGTCCGTTAACCGAGACTTCGCCCATCTGGTTGTCATAGGGATCCTCGCGCATGCCATCGAAAGCAGGCACAAACTCGGCCTGGAATCGATTGTTGGCCACCATACGCCACGGGTCGAGATTGCCAAAGTAGTGACGGCGGCGCCACTCCTCGCCCATCCTGCGAGCAGAAGATCCAAATGACACATCGGCGTTGAGCCAACCGGTCTGCGGCGTATAGAACTCTGCCCAGTCGTGCGGCCCCACCGAATCAGGCGCAACATACAAACCGCTCTGCCAGCGGGCGGGCACGCCCGCGATACGGCACATGGTGATAAACGTGAGCGCCATTACGCCGCAATCGCCGCGAAGCGAATGCGCGCAGTCATCGGCAATAGCTCCCAAGAGCAAGTACGGCGGCTGATAGCGATAGTCGATATGCTGCGTCAGGTAATCATAGATAGCACGGGCGCGATCGAGCGGATCCTCGAACCCGTCAATAACACACTCCGTCAGCTGTCGCAGGTACGGCGTAAACGCAATGTGCGGACAATCCTCGGAGGTGTCGACGGGCAGCGGCGCGTCCATGCAAGAATGCGCCGGAAGCGCACCCCCATAGATATCGCGATAAGCGGCATCGATTTGATAGCGATAGGTCACCGAGAATGAGCGCTCACTCGAAGAAGACCACGAGGCAGTACGCGCCGAAACGTTCGCGGGAGCAACAGCACCCTCCGGCGTCATATCGAGAACCTCGATATAAGACTGTTGACGACAGGCGGCGGCAACGGGTAGCCACGCGCGGACGGTCTCTCCCTCCAAAGCACCGGGGACAGACACGCACGCCTTAAGCGTGATGCCACGAGACAGCCCGCCCTGCGACTCCATCTCCTTGAGCATCTGGTTGCGCAGCTCAATTCCATCCGTAAAATCGGGACGCAGACCCGGGACCTCCTTGGGATACACGCGAAGTGAATCGAGGAAGTTATCGAGAACAAACAGCTCGCCGGCGATAAAGCGCCAGTCAATACGCTTACGGTCAATCAGATCGTCAAACTGCTCCTCGGTAAACTCAGGCCACTCCTCGCGAATCATCGCAATAGCCCGATCGCGCGACACCGAAAAATGAAGCGGCGTCTCGAGCATGCGATACCGCTCGGCACGAACACAGGCAGCCAGCGAAGGCTCAGGGTTCTGCTCCAAAAGGCGATCGCAGGCGGCAACAGCCTGCGTCAAATACCCGGCATCCTTAAGACGAAGAATCTCAGGCGGCAGCCCAATATCGAGATGGCGAAAATCATCACAGCAAACATCAACAGAGCAACCAACAGGACCCTCGTCAATAACCTTCCCATCCGAAGGCAGCACATCAATAACAGCCACACCAAACTCCAAGTCATTCGAACTCCTGGAGTCCATTGTAACGAGATAGAAAGAAAGCCCCAACAAAGGAGCCATCAACGCCGCTGAACGGTACCTATAAAAATGAATTCAGCCCAGTAACCCTGTAGCGAGTTAACAAAGGAGGCCCCGTTCACCCGGAGCTTTTCCCATTGCGCGACTTCTGGCGAAGCCAGTAGCCACCTTAATTCAGACTCGTAACCCTGCGGCGTTAAACGAAGGAAGCCCCGTCCCCCGGAACTGTTTCCTTGGCGTGACTTCTGGCAAAGCCAGGTGAGCGCAAAGGAAACAGTGTAGGGGGACGGGGCTTCCGGCGGGAAGTTTAACGACGCTTACGCCTTGTTGACGGAGCCGAACTCCTCCATGAGCTCCTTGGTGCGAGCAACGATGTTGTCGCGACCAGGCTTGAGGAGCTTGCGGGGGTCAAAGCCCTTGCCCTGCTGATCCTTGCCAGCCTCGATGTACTCGCGGACGCCCTTGGCGAAGACGAGCTGCAGGTCGGTGTTGACGTTGATCTTGGAGATGCCCAGGGAAATGGCCTTCTTGATCTGATCCTCGGGGATGCCGGTGCCACCGTGCAGGACGAGGGGCAGGTCGCCGGTCTGGGCCTTAATCTCGCCCAGGCGCTCGAAGGAAAGGCCAGCCCAGTCGGCAGGGTACACGCCGTGGATGTTGCCGATACCGCAAGCAAGGAAGTCGACGCCCAGGTCAGCGATCTGCTTGCACTCAGCAGGATCAGCGAGCTCGCCGCTGGAGGTCACGCCGTCCTCGGTGCCGCCGATGCCGCCGACCTCGGCCTCGATGGACATGCCCTTGGAGTGGGCAAGCTCAACGAGCTCCTTGGTGCGGTCGAGGTTAAGCTGGAAGGTCTCCTCGTGAGAGCCGTCATACATGATGGACGTGAAGCCGGCCTCGATGCACTTGAAGCAGTCCTCGTAAGAACCGTGATCGAGGTGAAGGGCGACGGGAACGGTAACGCCCGTGGCCTCGACGGCAGCCTTGACCATGTCGGCGCAGACCTTGAAACCGCCCATCCACTTAGCGGCACCAGCGGTGCACTGAAGGATCAGCGGAGACTTGGCCTCCTCGGCGGCCTGGAGAATAGCCAGGGTCCACTCGAGGTTGTTGGTGTTGAAGGCACCAAGACCGTACTTGCCGGCCTCGGCCTTCTTGAGCATGTCTGCTGCGTTGACGAGCATAAAAGAAACCTCCTGTAAGGTTGCTCCGATAACGCCTGAGATTTTACCACGGTGTACCCGAGCATAAACGTTCGTTTGTTCACGAATATCGTCCAAACAGACTTTTTTTAACCGTTTGCCCTACGGAATCGACCCGTTGGGGAAAATAGCTTGACGTTTGGACGTTCCTCGTGCTTCGGAAGCTGACTATAAAGCTACACCTGCATGAAAGGGTTCTGCATGAGCTCGCGTGCCATGGTGGTCGAATCGCCATGACCGGTTAGGCAAACGGTATTGGGCGGGAGAAGCCGGGCGAGCTTGGAGAGCGAGCGCAGAATCGCCGCCTCGTCTCCTCCAGAAAGATCGGTACGGCCGTGCCCGCCGGGAAAGAGCGTGTCCCCCACGAAAGCAATATTTCCCTGCTCTGTTGCGGCGAATAGAACGATGCCCCCCGGCGTATGCCCAGGCACCTCGATAACCTGCAGACAAATGTCGCCTAGTTCAATGGTATCGCCCTCGGCAAGCAGCCGCGTCGGCTCGCCTGGATCGGGCGTCTCGATGCCCCACATCGCTCGCTGTTCCTCGATATTCGCATGCGGCACAGCTGCGTCCTTGCCGCACAGTTCGTACAGGGCGTCAGCGCCAACGGCGGCACGAACTCCAGCGACACCGCCAACATGGTCGGCATGACCATGCGTGCAGACGGAACCGAGCACTTGCACATCAGGGCGTTCGGCTCGGATATGCGCAACGAGGCTTTCGCCTTCCCAAGCGGGATCGATAATCAAGCATTCGCCACTCGAAATAACGGCGTAACTGTTGGTCTGGATGGGGCCGTTTACAAGCGCCTCAATCGAAGCCGTACCCCGAGGAGTTAAGTCCAAAGCCGCAGCGTCCATGCGTGCGCCCTCCTTCTATAAACGTCGAGGCACCAAACGATGCCTCGAACGTAGCCAATATCATTACTGTCGCGCGCTCGTTACGCCTATACGCGACGCTTGAGCTGAGCCCCACCCTCGCCAGGCATCAAACGGCGTGCGTCATAGACCGAGTCGACGCTGCTAATGGATGCCAGTAGCGGATCCAGGCCGCTCGCATCCGAAATCTCGACCATAAAGCGCAGGGTTGCAATACCCTCGCGGTTAGTCGAGGTGGCGGCGGAAAGAATATTGCCGCCTGCATCGCCAATGGCGATGGTGACGTCCTTGAGCAGGCCCATGCGGTCCAGGCACTCGACCACAATCTCGACCTGGAAAAGCGTATCGGCAGCACCATCCCACTCTACGTCAATCATGCGCTCGGGATGCTCCATAAGACCCTTGACGTTAGGGCAGTTGGCGCGATGTACCGAAACGCCACGACCGCGTGTGATGAAGCCGACGATGTCGTCGCCCGTCACGGGGTTGCAGCAATGGGCCAGACGGACCAGCAGGCCGCTGTTGCTCTCGCCCTTGACGATAATGCCGTTGCTGGCGCTCTTGCCGCGCTTTTGCGGCTTGCGGCTGGAGCCTCGGGCCGGCTGTTTCACGACCTCGGCGATAGCCTCGGCCTTGGTGACCTGTTCCTCGGGCTTGGGGTCCAAAATTTGCTCGACCTTGTTGCCCACAGCGCGCGGGGCGACTTTGCCCGCGCCAACGGCTGCGAACAGGTCCTCGAGCTGCTTGTAGTTAAACTGCTCCGCCACGGCATTGAGCGCACGCGTGGATCGCGGCGTAGAGATGCCGTACCCGCGCTTACGCAGGTCCTTGGCCAGTATATCGCGACCGGCCGCAGCGTCATCGTCTTTGGTCGCGGCGGCGAAGTAACGGCGAATCTTTGACTTGGCCGAAGGCGTCTTGACGATCTTGAGCCAATCGCGCGACGGCTTAGAACTCTTGTTGGTCAGAATCTCGACACGGTCACCCGTCTTGATTTCGTGCGTGAGCGGCGCCACCACACCGTTAATCTTGGCGCCGACGCAGTGGTTACCGACCTCGGTATGAACGGCGTAGGCAAAGTCGAGCGGTGTAGAGCCGGCACGAAGCGCCATGACCTCGCCCTTGGGCGTAAAGACAAAAATTTCCTGGTCGAACAAGTCGACCTTCAGTGAGTGCAGGTATTCCTTGGCATCGGTAATCTCGTCAGACGCCGCCCAGTCGAGTGAGTGCTTAAGCCAGTTGATCTGGTCGTCCAGACGCTGCGCATCGTTGGTCTTAGAGGCAGACGATCCGCCCGACTTCTTGTACAGCCAGTGGGCGGCGATGCCGTACTCGGCCTGCTCGTGCATCTCATAGGTTCGAATCTGAATCTCGAGCGGGCGGGCCGTGGGGCCGATAACCGTCGTATGGAGCGACTGGTAGTTATTGACCTTGGGCATGGCGATATAGTCTTTAAAGCGACCGGGCATGGGATGCCACAAGGTATGCACGGCACCAAGCGTGGAATAGCAATCGCGCACCGAATGAGTGATGACGCGCAGCGCCACCAGGTCGTAAATCTCGGAGAACTCCTTACCCTTGCGCTTCATCTTTTGATAGATGGACCAATAGTGCTTGGAACGACCGTTGATCTGAAAGCCCTCAAGACCAATGCGATTGAGCTCGTCGGTGAGCGTCTTGATGGTCTCGGCCAGATAACGCTCGCGAACCTCGCGCGACTCGGCTACCATGCGCGCGATGCGCTGGTAGGCATCGGGCTCCAAGTAGAAGAAGGACAGGTCCTCGAGCTCCCACTTGATTGAGCTCATGCCCAGTCGGTCGGCCAGAGGCGCGTATACGTCCATGGTCTCGCGCGCCTTAAACAGACGGCGGTCCTCGCGCAGGGCGGCAAGCGTGCGCATGTTATGCAGGCGGTCGGCGAGCTTGACGATGATGACGCGAATGTCCTTGGACATGGCAAGGAACATCTTGCGCAGCGTGAGGGCCTGCTTCTCGTCCATGCTGTCGACTTCGATGTTGGTGAGCTTGGTCACGCCGTCGACGAGTTCTGCCACGGTTTCGCCAAACAGGCCGGAAACATCGGTAAGCGAGGTCTCGGTATCCTCGACGGTATCGTGCAGCAGCGCGGCGCACACCACATCGCAGTCCATCTTAAGATCGGCCAAAATGATGGCAACCTCGACGGGATGGTTAATGTACATCTCGCCCGAGCGGCGCTTTTGGTTGCAGTGCTTCTCGGCGGCAAAGCAGTAGGCCTGCTCCACCTTGGAGAAGTCATCCTCATTCATATATTTGAGGCACAGGCGCTCCAGCTTGTCGTAGCTGTCCGCCATAATCTCGGGCGGCAGCTCATCGGCATGCTTATAGTGCTCCATCTCAGAAAAAGGCTGGAGGGTGGAATCATGGGCGGTACGGGCTGCGGCATCCATCGAGGTCCCCTTCCCCTAGGCCCGCGGTACGATCGGGCGGTTAACTTTGGCTAGCATATCAGAAGCGCACGAATCGAGCGCCCAACTCCGGAAAGCCGAGAACTCCATGCGCGAGCGCAAGCCCTCCAAATAGCGAATTGACCTGCTTAATTGCACGCGACCGGGGTTTTCTGCCATCGCGATGCGACGCGTATCGTCAAACCCCGAAACGCGGCAGAAACCGAGTTCTTCGAAGATTCCCAGGCCGCTTGCCACCGAGCGCTCATCGACCGGCGTGCGCGCGTCGATTGCAAGGCACATCTGAGCGATGTCGATATCGCTTGCGCAGAATGAATCGTCCCCCGTCTTGCCACGGTTGGAGCGCCACATGGTCTGCAGCGCTCGATAGAGAGTGACAAGCTCATCGCGCTCGGGCGCGTAACAATCGAGCAGGCGCTCATTAATACGAGCGTCACGCGACGAATAGAGCAGGTGAATCACGGCGGGCTGTCCATCGCGGCCGGCACGGCCACTCATCTGGTTAAACTCAATCGCACCAAACGGCATGTGGTAGAGCACGACATGACGGATATCGGGCAGGTTGACGCCCTCACCGAAGGCAGAGGTCGAAACGATGCAACTGAGGCTTCCGTCGCGAAACGCTTCCTCGACACGGCGGCGATCGGAGCGCGCAAGCCCGGCGTTATAGAACGCAATATGGGTCGCGCAGTCGGGCACGCGTTTGCGCAACGTCTTGGCAAGCGCCACGGACTGGTCGCGCGAGTTGACGTAGATGACGGTCTTCTCCCCCGTCGCCACGATTGACACCAGGCGATTTTCGCGGCTCGCAAGGTCACGGTCGTCCTCGAGTTGCAGGTTCTCGCGAACGGTCTCGTCGACCACCGTCCTGGTAATCGGCAATACACGAGCAAGCTCCGCCACGACCGGGGCCGTCGCGGTAGCCGTTGCCGCCATGACAACGGGGTCGCCCAGGGCTTTGAGAATATCGGGCATGTCGAGGTAGGCGCTCCGGTCGCCGCCTTTGGCAAGACCGGCATGGTGTGCCTCATCGATAACGACAAAGCCAATACGTCCAGAACGTGCAAAGCGATCGCGATGGATAGACAGGAACTCCGGCGTCGTGAGAACGATGCCGGTGCGGCCCGAAGCCAGGCCGGCAAACACGTCATCGCGCGCTGCCTCCACGGTCTCGCCGGTCAACACGCCCACGCCAATGCCGAGCGCAGCCATCGTCGACGAGAGGTGATAAGCCTGGTCGGCAACGAGCGCGCGCAGCGGATAGACAAAGATGCTCGCCCGCCCACGAAGGACCGCCTCGCGCGCGGCGTGCACATGGAAGATGAGCGACTTGCCGCGCCCCGTCCCCATAACGGCCAAGACGCTCTGGTGGTCGGCGAGCGCGTCGAGTGCCTCGACCTGCGCGCGATGCGGCTGGTTCGAGCCGATAAAGCTATGGATAAGCGAGCGCGTGAGCTCGGTATAAGAAAGCTGGGCGAGCGTCTCACGTTTACGCGACTCCAGGCGCAGGCCAGAATCCGCTGGTTGCACGCCGCGGCGAAGCTCACATGCCGGATCGTCGATATTGGGCGCCGCGGTATCGCGCACCAAGACATCTTTAATCATGAGCTTGGGCTTCACACGTCCCTGCCAATGTTCGGCCACGGCCTCGAACACCAAGTCGACGGCACTGTCGCAATTGATGAGTTTATCGATCTGCGGCACGCGGAACATGATGGCCGGCACGCTCGCGGCGCCATCGGTCGCCACAAAGCGCATGTGCTCGCCGGTTTTGCCCACCACGGCGCGATCGCACATCGTCACGCCCTCGGCGGCCAGAAGCGGCACCTTATTGCCCTGGCCAAACGGCTCAAGACGGGAAATCTGCTCGATGGTCTCGATATTCAGCTCGGAGAGGTCAACGGTGGCGGCAACCTCGTCAGTGTCCTCAAAGTCATCGGCAGGAAGCTCCGATAGCACGGCCGAAAGGCGACGGCGGAACTCATCGAGCTTGGATGCCTCGATGGTCACGCCCACCGCACCGGCATGCCCGCCGCGACGAATCAGCAGGTCGGAGCAGCGTTCTACGGCGTCGAACAGGTTGACTTTGCCCACCGAGCGACCCGAACCGCGAGCGATACCGTCCTCGATCGAGAACAGCAGCGCCGGCACGTGATAACGGTTGGTCAGGCGGCTCGCCACGATGCCCTTGACGCCCTCGTGCCAACCTTCGCCGCCCACGACAATCGCGCGCCCGCCGTCATAAGTCTCCTCGACCTTCGCCATGGCATCGCGCGTAAGCTCGGCCTCGATCTCGCGGCGTTGGCGATTGATTTCCTCGAGCTCGGCGGCAAGCGCGCTCGCTTCGATGGGGTCGCGGGCAAGCAGCAGGTCGAGCGCCAGCTTGGGATCAGCCATGCGGCCGGCAGCATTCAGACGAGGGATGAGCGAAAACGACAGGCCGTCGGCCGTAATGGTAGAAAGGTCGGCCTTGGCAAGTGCGGCAAGCGCGATATAACCGGGGCGGGCCGTCACGCGCATCTGCTGGATGCCCTCGGCGACCAGTGCGCGATTCTCGGGCGTGAGCGGCATCATGTCGGACACGGTGCCCAGCGCCGCGACCTCTATCAGCGAACGCCAATACGACGGCTTGCCCAAACGCTCGCCCAGGACCTGTACCAGCTTAAGCGCCACACCGGCACCGGCAAGCTCGCGCGAGGGGCCCTCGTCCTCGAGCTTGGGGTCGGTCAGGGGCACGCCCTGCGGCACCTGGTCGGACGGCTCGTGATGGTCCGTGACCACCAAATCAATCCCCAGGCTCTCCAGGTAGGAGACCTCTTCCTTGGCAGCAATACCGTTATCGACGGTCACAATCAGGTTGGGTTGAGCAAGCTCGTTGACGCGGTCGAGCGCCGCACGCGACAGGCCGTAGCCCTCGTCAAAGCGGTGCGGAATAAACGGCGTGACGTTGGCGCCAAACGAACGTAGCGCCTCGGTCAACAGACAAGTCGACGTAATGCCGTCGACGTCAAAATCGCCAAAGACGGCGATACGCTCGTGGTTGCGAATAGCACGCTCAACGCGGTCGGCGACGACCGCCATGCCCGGAATAACAAGCGGGTCCGCCCAGTCGCGATCGAGCGAAGGCGTCAAAAACAGCTGGCCTTCCTCGATGGATGTAATGCCGTGCGCAACCATAATGCGCGCCACCAGCCCGGGTATGCCCAGACCAGCCGAAAGCTCCTTTTCGAGCTCGGGATTTTGCTGAGCGACCGCCCAGCGATGCGTCGTCTTAAGCGATGACATAGGCGCCCACCCCCGATAGGGGCAGGTCGCCGCGATACCTCTCACGGTTCATAGCGATGAGTCCTCTGTGTATGCCCGCTTCGGCAGGCAGATCTGTTGAACGGATTTATTATACCGTGCGGCACGGACGCAGAGCCTCGCGGCACGCCCTGGTTTCGGTAAACGAGGCCGGTAATAGCCTCGAAATAATCGAGCGTTTCTGACGCACGGACGCATGCGAGCGTCTAGCATATCCATTCAAACGAGTTCGCGGATAAAGGGAGTCACGGGGCATATGAAGCAATGGGTTGGACTGGGAAAGTTCCTCGCGGGGCATATGCAGGTCATCGTTCCGATTTGCGTAACGCTCGGCGTGCTCTTTCCCCAGCAGATCGGCGTACTCAAGCCCATCGTTCCCGCCCTCTTCGCCTTTATGACGTTCCAAGGTGCGCTCAGCAACACCTTCCACCAGGTCGCTGAGGTGTTCCGCCGTCCCCTGCACCTGATTTTGGCGCTGCTCGTCTCGGCGGTGCTTATTCCCATAGCAGCCTATGCCATGGGATCGCTGTTCTTTGGCTCCAATCCCAACCTTGTCTGCGGCATCGTGCTCGAGTACAGCGTACCCGTGGCGGTCACTGCCTTTATGTGGATTAGCATGTTCGGCGGCAACGGCCCGCTCGCGCTCACCATCATCCTGACGTCCTCGGTTATCTCGCCTGTGACGATTCCGCTCACGCTGAAGCTCTTGCTGGGTGCCACCGTCTCGATCGATGTGCCGAGCATGATGCAGGACATGGCCTTTATGATCGCCATCCCCGCCGTGCTCGGCATCGTGATCAACGAGCTCACACGTGGATGGGGACACGAGAAGCTCTCCCCCGCGCTCTCGCCCGCCTGCAAGTTCATGATGATGGGCATTATCGCCTCCAACTCCACCGCCATGAGCGAGTACGTCCTGCACATGAACGCGATGCGTCTGGAAGTCGCCCTCTTTATTTTGACCTTCGCCATCAGCGGCTTTGTCGTCGGTTTTCTGGTCGCCCGTGCGCTGCATCTGCCATATAGCGAGACGACTACCATGTGCTTTACCTGCGGCATGCGTAACATCTCTTCGGGCGCCGTCATCGCCACACAGTACTTTCCAGGCGAAGTCGTGTTTCCCGTCATGTGCGGAACGCTGTTTCAGCAGATACTCGCCTCGTTTATCGGGCATCTCTTTGAGCGTCTGACCGGCGAGGAGCGCGCCGCCCAGCGCAAGCGTGTCGAGGCCGGCCGCGACGCCATGGCGCGCTAGACTGTCCGCATTACACGGGTGTTAATCTTGCTATACGAGCGTTTCCAGATGCGCACGCAAGCGCTCAGCATCGATATCGAGCGTTGTCTCGGCATTGACCTGGGCCAAACGATAGCCGACAAAGTAGGGCGAAACCACCCAACGCGGCAGCGCCTTGGCAATGGTCCGACCGCCCAGGTGATAGAAGAACAAGTTGTACGACTCTGCGCGACCACCGTGGTGCTCGTTCAGGATATAGCGCAGAGCCACCTGGATCGCATCGGCGAAGAGATCTGCCTCGGCTTGGTCTCTTGTGTCATCGCTGGCGGCGATTCCCTGCGGGGCTGAAACGTTGACCTCAAAGAACCCCATGATCGGTTCGGTTGAGATGTTGGCCGCGATTCTCCCCTGTTGCCAGACATTGATGCCTTCGAAATTGGCGGAAGTCAACGAAGCATAGCCGTCTTCCTGCTCCAAACCCACAATCTGCATGTGCGGATGAACGAGACTACCGCCCGAGAGAGGACCCTTGTTCTTGTACATGAGCACGCTTCGATACTGCCGTGAATCGATCATCTGCTGCCAGCAATCCAGGGCAAACCTCATCACATGGTGGAGTTCATCTGGCTCATAGGTCACCAGGTCGGCATCGTGATCGGCTGACTCGATCAGCACGGTTTGACGGGTGGCGCGCAGGGTTTTGAACTTATTCTCGAGCCAGATGCAGTCGCCGTCGCGCCGGATGATATTGGCGAGTCCCTCGGTATCGCAAAAGGGGCACGCGGTGCCAGGGCGCCGGTTGTCGTCGGGCTTGCCGCTCGCCTGCTGAACGTCAAATACCAGCGCCACGGGTTACGCCTCCAGCGGCACGATCTTGGTGCCATGGAGCTCGGAGACGCCCAATGCCGCCGCCACGGTATCGCGGTTGGCCGTGGAAATGCCGCCGCCGGGAAGGATGGTCAGGCGGTCGCCCGCATACTCGACAAGACGCGATAGGTGCTCCAGATTGTCCTCGATCGGCGTTCCGGCAGCACCACCATGCGTCAGGATACGCGTGATGCCGCAGTCGGCGAGTGTGTCGACGGCATCGAGCTGAGCCTCGGGCGAGAGCTGGTCAAACGCCATGTGGAAGGTGATGTCAAGGGACTCGCGCTTGCACTCCTCGGTCGCGCAGCCCGCGGCCATCACGAGGGCGCCCAACGTAAGCTCGTCGAGCGCCCAGCCGCCGGCACAAGGCTTGCAGCAGCCAAAGACCAAGCCATCGGCGCCGGCGCTCACGGCAAGACCCAAGTCCATCTCCATCATGCGCAGCTCGTCCTGGTTGTAGTGAAAGTCACCGCCACGCGGGCGAATCATGCACATCGCTCGTGCGTCATGCTCGTGAGCATAGCTGACCGTAGCGCTGATAACACCAGCCGAGGGCGTAGTGCCACCGACGGCAAGGTTGTCGCACAGCTCGATGCGCTTTGCACCGGCATCGATAGCCGCCGGCACCCGCTCAAAGTTCTCGGCACAAAACTCGTACAGCATAGATAGACCCCCAGATGGCAAACGTTTTCCGATGGGCATTGTCGCACGCCCCCATGAAGTTGCGGTGGAATAGGGACTGTTTTGGCCTCTGAGGCTCCCATTTAGTCCCTATTCCATCGCAACATAAAGGGGGTAGTCGTTGGCATCTGCCACAACGCCGATGTTTTGGCAACGACAGCGAAAGCCCGCCAGAGCGAGCAAGGTGCCTTGAAACAAGGCAGCATTGACCTTCTGGTCATGCCGCCGAAGTTGAAAGGCAGATTGCCGCTCTGGCGGGCTTGCAGCGTCGGCTGGTTACGGCGTTTGGCAAAACGCCGTAACTATCTAGCCGCCCAGGTAGGCTTTACGCACGTTGTCGTCGTGCAGCAGCTCTTGGCCGGTGCCGGTCATGGTGATTTTGCCGGTCTCGAGCACATAGCCGCGTGTGGCGATGGAAAGTGCCATCTGCGCGTTTTGTTCGACCAGGAGCACCGTGGTTCCGGCCTTGTGCAGATCCTCGACGATCTGGAAGATCTGCTCAATCAGAATCGGCGCCAAGCCCATAGAGGGCTCATCGAGCATGAGCAGCTTAGGGTTACTCATAAGAGCGCGGCCCATAACAAGCATCTGCAGCTCGCCGCCTGAAAGGGTGCCGGCGACCTGGCGACGGCGTTCCTTCAGGCGCGGGAACTGCTCGTAGACGCGCTCGAGGCCCGGAGCAACCGTGGACTTGGGCTGCGTGTAGGCGCCCATCTCCAGGTTCTCCTCGACCGTCATCTGCAAAAAGGCGCGACGGCCCTCGGGGACCTGAGCCAGGCCCTTGCCCACCAGCTTGTCGGCAGGCGTATGGGTAATGTCCTCGCCCATAAACTTGATGGAACCGGTCTTGGAACGTAGCAGGCCCGAAACGGTTTTAAGCGTCGTGGACTTACCGGCGCCGTTGGCGCCGATCAAGGCCACGATCTCACCCTCGTTGACGTTAAAGGAGATGTCCTTGATGGCGTGGATGGCACCGTACCAGACGTTGATGTTGTAGACGGAAAGCATCGGCTCTGCCATTTAGTTCTCCCCCTTATCCTGCTTGCCCAGATATGCCTCGATAACAGCGTCGTTGTTCTGGATTTCCTCTGCCGTGCCCTTGGCGATGACCTTGCCAAAGTTGAGCACGCAGATGCCCTCGCAGATGTTCATAACGAGCGACATATCATGCTCGATAAGCATGATGGCAATGCCAAAGGTGTCACGAATCTTGACGATGTTCTCCATAAGCTCCGCGGTCTCAGACGGGTTCATGCCGGCGGCAGGCTCGTCGAGCAGCAGCAGCTTGGGGTTGGTGGCAAGCGCGCGGACGATCTCCAGACGACGCTGGGCGCCGTAAGGCAGCGAGCCGGCCTGCTCGTTTGCCAGGTGCTCCATATCAAAGATGGACAGCAGCTCCATGGCACGCTCATGGGCGGCCTTCTCGTGCTTCCAGTACGTCGGCAGGCGTAGCACGCCCTCAAAACCGGAGTAGCGCTCCTGGTTATGCAGGCCAACCTTAACGTTATCCTCCACCGTCATGGTATTAAACAGGCGGATGTTTTGGAAGGTACGAGCGATGCCCATGCGGTTGACCTGGTAGACGGACTTGCCCGAGGTGTCCTCACCGTCGAGCAGGATGGTGCCGTGCGTGGGCTGGTACACCTTGGTGAGCAGGTTAAAGACCGTGGTCTTGCCGGCGCCGTTGGGGCCGATGAGACCGGCGATCTCGGTCTTACCGATGGTCAGGCTAAAGTCGTCGACTGCCTTAAGGCCACCGAACTCAATGCCCAGGTGGATGCACTCGAGCGCCGGGCGCTCGCCCAGATCGCGATCGGGAACGATGGCGCCAGAAGGATACGGGACCATCTTGCCCTTGTTGAATTCAAACTTACTGGGCATCGGCTGCCACCTCCTTCTTAGAAGTAAAGCGGTCCTTAATGCGGCCGAAGAACGCTTTAAGCTGCGGGTTGTTGGTAAAGATCATGACCAGAATCAGCACAATGGCGTAGATGAGCATACGGTAGTCCGAGAACTGACGGAGCAGCTCGGGAAGCACCGTGAGCAGTGCCGCCGCGATGACGGAACCGCGCATGTTGCCCAGGCCACCCAGGACCACGAACACCAGAATGAGAATCGACGTGTTGAAGTCGAACTTAGTGGCGGAGAGCTGCGAGAAGTTACCGCCGAAGAGAGCTCCGGCAGCACCGGCGAGGGCAGCGGAAACCACGAAGGCGATCATGCGGTACTCGGTGACGGAGATGCCTACGGACTCGGCTGCAATCTTGTTATCGCGCACGGCCATAATGGCACGGCCGGTACGGCTGCGAACCAGGTTGAGTACGATCACGAGTGCGACCATGACCAGGATGGCACCGGCGAGGAAGGTCGAGTACGTCGACACGCCCGAGGCGCCCTGGGCGCCCTTGATGATGGCGGTGCCGTCCTCGAGCAGGTGCAGGTCGTCGATCGTGGAGTTGCCCGTGATGTTAAAGATCACGTGCAGACCGCGGGAGTCGACGCCCACAATGAGGCAGGTGACGATCTCTTTGATGATCTCGCCAAAGGCCAAGGTCACGATGGCCAGGTAGTCGCCACTCAGGCGAAGAACCGGGATACCAATCAGGAAGCCCAGAATGGCAGCGGCGATAGCGCCGACCACAATGCTGATGACAAGACGCACCGGATCGGAGGGAACGGCGCTCTCGAGGGCGACCGCGGTGACGATGCCCGTATAGGCACCGACGCTCATAAAGCCCGCGTGGCCCAGCGACAAGTCGCCCGCGATGCCGACGACGAGGTTAAGGGAGATGGCCATGACGATATAGGCCGTGATGGGAACCAGCTGACCGGCGATCATGCGCGGGATCATGTGGTTGGACTGCATAAAGAACACGATGGCGAACGCCACAACGCACATGGCGTACGTGACAAAATCGTGACGCGTCTGCTTGTCTTTAAGAAACTTCATAACGCTCACCTACACCTTCTCGGGGACGTACTTGCCCAAGAGGCCGGCAGGCTTGACGAGCAGGACGATGATCAGAACGCCAAAGACGATGGAGTTGGCAAGGCTCGTGGAAATGTAGGCCTGCGCCATCGCTTCGATGATGCCGATGAGAATGCCACCGACAAAGGCGCCGGGGATGGAGCCGATACCGCCGAAGACGGCGGCGTCGAAGGCCTTGATGCCAGGCATGGCGCCCGTGGTGGGCTGCAGCACCGGCGAGTAGGAGCACAGCAGCACGCCGGCGACGGCGGCAAGGGCAGAGCCGATGGCAAACGTCATCGAGATGGTGCGGTTGACGTTGATGCCCATGAGCTGAGCGGCGGCCTTGTCCTCGGACACGGCACGCATGGCTTTGCCCATCTTGGTCTTACCCGTAAAGAACATCAGGCCGGCCATGATAACCAGGCAGGCGACGATGGTGACGAGCGAGACGGCGCTCACGTTGAACTTGGCCAAGAACTCCGGCACCGGGAAGGTGACGAGCGAAGTGAAGTTCTTGGGCGTGGCGCCCCACAGAAGCTGCGCGGCGTTCTGCAGGAAGTAAGACACGCCGATGGCCGTGATCAGAACGGCCAGCGGGCCCGCCTGGCGCAGCGGCTTGTATGCCAGACCCTCGATGAGAACACCGAGAACCGTGCAGACCACACAAGAGAGAACTACAGATGCCCAGCCCGGGAGGCCGAGATACGACGTGGCACAGAACGAGACATAGGCACCGACCATGATGACGTCGCCGTGAGCGAAGTTGAGCATCTTGGCGATACCGTAGACCATGGTGTAGCCCAACGCGATGATGGCGTAGACGCTGCCCATGGACAGGCCGTTGACCAGGTATTGGATAAAGACCGTCATGTTCCACATCCCCCTTTCGAATAGGTTTCCAGTTGATGTATGAAACAGGGACGTTACATCGTCCCTAGATACCAAGCAAGCAGGGAAGGCCAAAACCTCCCCTGCTTGGGATCAAAACCGCTCTATGTAAGGCGGCCTATTAGGCCTGTACGTACTTGCCGTCGGTAATGACGTACGCCGTCGGGTCCTTCTGGACCTGACCCTTGTCGTTCCAGGAGAGCTTGCCAGTCAGGCCGTCAACGGTAATGTTGCGCATGGCCTCGGGAAGCTTCTCGGCAACCTCGGTGGGGTCGGCGTCGACGCCCAGGCCGGCCTCCTTGAGAGCCTCGACCACAGCATGCACGCCGTCGTAGGCGTCGGCGGCAAACTGGTCGGGGGTATCGCCGTACTTATCCTTGTAAGCGTTGACGAAGTCGGCGTTCTTCTCGTCGTTGGCGGAGAACGGGGTCATGAGCAGCAGACCCTCGGCCAGAGAGGTGTCGAAGCCCTCAACGCCCAGGATGCCGTCCATGCCGTCGCAGCCCATCATCTTGACGTCGTAGCCCATGTCCTTGGCGTTCTTGAGCAGGACGGACGCCGGCGTGTAGTAGATCGGCGCAAAGATCATGGTGGCGCCTGCCTGCTTGGCCTTGGTCAGCTGGTTGGTAAAGCTCGTGGCGGAGTCGTCCTTAAAGGTCTCCTCGTCGACAATCTCAAGCTTAGACTTAGCGGCCTGGGCCTTAAAGGAATCTGCGATGCCCGAAGAATAGGCGTCGCCGGAGTTATAGAACAGCACGAACTTCTCGTTCGCATACTTCTCTGCCAGGAACTTGGCAGCGTTGACACCTTGGTTGGGGTCGGTAAAGCAAACCTGGAAGACGCAATCCTTGCCCTTGGTAACGTCCTCGGAGGACGCGGACGGGGTGATCATGAACGTCTCGGGGTCGTTGCCGCACTCGGCGGCAACGGCGACCGACGCACCCGTGGTGGTCGGACCGACGAGGGCCTGCATGCCCCAGTCGAGCAGGGTGTTGAAGGCGTTGACGGCCTTCTCGCCGTCAGCCTGGTCGTCCTCGGCCTTGCTGACAAGCGGCAGCTCCTTAGTCGAGAAATCCTTGCAGCCAAGCTCGACAGCCTGTGTAACGGACTTGCCGTAGGACGCGTTGGCGCCGGTCAGCGGGCCGATGGTGCCGATCTTAAACGAAGCGTCGCCCGACGCGGAACCGCTGTCGCCGCCGTTGGAGGAGCAGCCAGCTAGAATGGACATCGCCCCCAGACCTGCTGCGCTCGCGATAACGCTCCTGCGATTCATAACAGGGTTCAATGACTTACCGGTGAGGCTCGACATGCGGCTCTCCTCTCAAATCTCGTCGGGTTTCGGTTACCCGACAGGCCATCCTTCGCCGTGTTCGGCGTTCGCAAAATAGTAGACGCTTTAGTTAGGAAAAGTAGCGGTTATTTCGACTTTTCTTTGGATTTGTTCATTTATCCATTTTTCTGCGTATTTCCTTTACTTTATGCAGTAAAGCCACTTTATTGTGTAAAAGCAATGTTTCCGTTCTGTTACAGGCGTCCCCGCCCTGAATAAAACAGCCTCACCGGTCGCGCTTTATGCGCGCTTAGGCGGCGATGTACTTGCCGTCCCGGATCACATAGGCTGCAGCGGGCTTTTCGACCTGGCCCTCGTCATTCCACGTCAGCTCGCCCGTCAGGCCCTCGATCTTGATCTTGCGCATGGCCTTGGTCGGCTGGTTGATAAAGCTCGTGGAGGAGTCGTCCTTAAAGGTCTCGGTATCGACGATGTCGAGCTTGGACGCCTTGGCCTGCTCGGCAAAGGCATCGGCGATCTCGCCCGAGACGGCGACGGCGGCACCGGTGGTAACGGGGCCGACGAGCGCCTGCATGCCCCAGTCGCACAGGGCAAACCTTATGGTGCAAACGTTGACAGTTTGTTACGGAAGTTCGTTTGTAGCGAGCGTGTTTCCAATGTTTCCGCAGCGTTTCGGGGGTGCCGTTTTGTGCGACTCCTGTTGCCTGGCGAGCACGCGTCCTC
Source organism: uncultured Collinsella sp. (assembly GCA_900544135.1). Classification (GTDB taxonomy): domain Bacteria; phylum Actinomycetota; class Coriobacteriia; order Coriobacteriales; family Coriobacteriaceae; genus Collinsella. The sequence continues at coordinate 194,984 of UQTU01000003.1, read as the reverse complement.
GGTTCACGCTAGAATGCACTCAACCTTTAAGCGATTTATCCATCCATAAGATGCACGAAGGAGCTATCTATGAGCGAACCCCTGCGCACCGTGAACGTCGGCCTCATCGGTCTGGGAACCGTCGGCGGCGGCGTGGCCCGTCTGATCAAGAGCCACCACGATGAGTACCTGGCAGCCTACGGCATCGACCTTAAGCTGACCCGCGCCTGCGCGCTTGCCTGGGAGCAGGCCGAGGCGGCAGGCATTGAGCGCGAGGCCTTTACGAGCGACTGGCACGATGTCGTCACCGACCCCGCCGTCGACATCGTCGTCGAGCTGATCGGCGGCGAGCATCCCGCAACCGAGATCTTCACCACTGCCTTTGAGCACGGCAAGCACGTCGTCTCTGCCAACAAGGCCCTGCTGGGCCGTCACGTCGAGACGCTTGCCAAGAAGGCACGCGCGTGCGGCGTGCAGATTAAGTGCGAGGCCAGCTGCGGCGGCGGCATCCCCATCGTGAGCACGCTTGAGCACGATCTGGTGGGCAACAAGATCCTGACCATCGCCGGCATCCTCAACGGCACCACCAACTACATCCTGTCGCGCATGGACGCCGAGGGCGCCGATTACGCCGACGTGCTCGCCGATGCACAGGCCAAGGGCTATGCCGAGGCCGACCCGTCCGCCGACGTCGACGGCTTCGATGCCGCCAGCAAGACGGCGATCCTCGCCTCCATCGGCTTTGGCACTCGCGTGACCACCGATGATGTGTACCAGCAGGGTATCCGCACCATCGGCGCCGAGGACATCGCCCAGGCCCGCGAGCTCGGCTACACCATTAAGCTGCTCGGCATCGCCCGCAACACCGACGCCGGCGTCGACGTCCGCGTGCATCCCACGCTGATCCCCGCCGACCACATGCTTGCCAAGGTCAACGGCGCCATGAACGCTGTTTACGTAGTGGGCGATGCCGTGGGCGAGACCATGTTCTACGGTGCCGGCGCAGGCTCCTTCCCCACCGCGAGCGCCGTCGTGGGCGATATCCTGTCGCTCTCCGAGCAGATCAGCCGGGGCGTGGCTCCGCTGCCCGAGATTGAGCCCTATGGTCACAACCTCGCCTTTAAGCCCATGGACGAGCTCCAGACCAAGTACTATGTGCGCCTGAAGGTCGCCGACCGCGTGGGCGCCCTGTCCGAGACGGTCGACATCTTTGCCAAGCACAACATTTCGATCTCGCTCATCAACCAAGTCGAGGACGGCAAGTCGGGTGTCAGCGATGCCTGCTCGGTCATCTTCCTGACGCACCGCGCACTCGAGAAGGACGTCCAGGCTGCCGCCGCCGAGCTTGCCAGCGTCGACTGCGTGGCCGAGGTCGCCAACGTCCTGCGCATCGAGGACGTCGAGGCTTGGACCGAAGGTGTCATGGCCAACTAGTTCGGTTTACACCCCACAACGCATTTGCTCGAAGGGCTCCCGTCTGGTCTTGGACGGGAGCCCTTTTATTTGCACGCTCGGGGCGCATTGACGCGATCCGCGTTTGAACAATTTGACCGTTCGGTGTCAACCAGGGATACCGCTCACCGATAAGCAGGCACGTTTGCTTTTGTCCGCCGCTATCCTGTGCTGCGTACGTCCACCCCCGAAGAATGGAGGCACCATGTTGCTCGAGGGCAAGAAAGCAATCATCACCGGAGGCACGCGCGGTATCGGCTATGCCATCGCCTGCCGCTTTATCGAGGAGGGTGCCGCCGTCACCGTCTTTGGCTCGCGCCAGGAGACTGCCGACGCGGCCGTTGAGAAGCTGACAGCCGCCTATCCCGAGGCCAAGGTCTGGGGTCGCTCCTGCGACCTCACCTCGCTCGAAGCCGTAACCGAGGCCTTTACCCAGGCTGCCGCCGATATGGGCGGCTTGGACACGGTCGTCAACAACGCCGGCATCTCCCAGCGCTCGCCCCTTTTGGATTACACGGCAGAAGAGTTTGCAAAGGTCATGGACCTCAATGTCGTCGCCGTCTTTAATGGTCACCAGGCTGCCGCCAAGATCATGACCGAGGCCGGCCACGGCGGCACCATCACCACCACGAGTTCAATGGTCGCCAAGTATGGCCAGCCCTCCGGCGTCGGCTATCCTACGTCCAAGTTTGCCGTCAACGGCATGGTCCAGTCGCTCTCGCGCGAGCTCGCCCCCATGGGTATTCGCGTCAATGCCGTCGCGCCTGGCGTAACCAAGACCGATATGGTCGCCAACCTGCCCGAAGAGGTCATCAAGCCCATCATCGCCACTATTCCGCTCGGTCGCATGGGCGAGCCCGAGGACGTTGCCAACGCCTTCGTTTTCCTTGCGAGCGACATGTCCTCCTATGTCACGGGCGCCATCCTCCCCGTCGACGGGGCAGCCCGCTCCTAAAGGTCGAAAGTTTCGGCTTCGAACCCCAACGGAGCTCAACGCAAAAGGCGCGCTGCCTGCATCAACCGCAGGCAGCGCGCCTTCTATTATTTGGACGGAACCCGTATCCCGACATTCCTTGCTACTTGCCGTCGTCGTCCTGGGCTTCATCGCGCGCATAGAGCTCCAACATGCGGCGGCGGTATTCGCGCACGGCAAGCTTGGCGCGCTCCAAGCGGCGACGCTCGCGCGGAGTCAGCTCGGACGGGTCAACCTCGTCTCCATAGGTCTTGTCGGCAAGCAGGTGCGCCGCGTCCACAATACGGGCATCGATGTGGCCGCTCGCCGCCTCGGCGGAAAGACGCTCGGCAATCGTATCGAGCGTAGGCAGGCCCTCGAATACGCGACCGTGACCATGCGAGGTCAGCAGCTCGTGCTCGCGTGCGAGCAGGCTCGCCAAATCGTGATGGGCACGCAGGATGTCGAACGCATCGGATGGATGCTCGGCAACCTCTGCCACGGCGGCGACCGGCGCGGCGTCGACCACGCGGTAGAAGAGCTGCGCGAGCAATGGCATCAAGAACACCGTGATGGCACCGGCGGCAACCATGACCGACGCAATTTCTTGCGACAGCGCGCCCGCGTTGACGGCAACGCTTGTCACGGCGACAATGATCGGCAGGGCCGTGGTGCAGTAGAGCGCCACGGTAATGCGACCATACGCCGACACATCGCGCGTCGCAGGACAAATGCTCATAGAGATGAGAATCGGCACGGCACGAATGATCAGCAACGCCACGATAAAGCCCGCGAGCAGCCCGGGGCGCGACGCCACGGCCGTCAGGTCGATCTTTGCGCCCGATACAGTAAAGAACACCGGAATCAAAAAGCCGTAGGCCAGGCCGTCGAGCTTGGTCTCGAGCGTATGGTTGCCCTCGGGGATGATATAACGCAGGACAAAGCCGGCGGCAAAAGAACCCAACACGATGTCGAGATCAAAGACGGCCGAGAACGCCACGAGCGTGACCAGGATGAGCACCGTCAGGCGCACGAAGGTCTGCGACGTGGTATCGGCGCGCTCCTCGACAAACGCAAAGAAGCGGCTGCCGACGCGCTTGGAGCGGCTTGGGACCACGGCCAGCAATACACAAACCACCGCAAACAAGCCAAGGATTACGAGCGTTTGGATGCCAGTGCGAGCAGACAGCAGCACCGACATGGCGAGCACGGGACCGAGCTCGCCCCAAGTGCCATACGCGAGAATCGAGTCGCCCACACGCGTGCCGGTGAGCGAGCGCTCACGCATGATGGGCACGAGCGTGCCGAGCGCCGTAGAAGTGAGGGCAAGCGTCACGGCAATACCGTCGAAATGACTGACCGAGAACCACGGGGTAAAGCGCACAGCAAGCCAGGCGATACCAAACGTGACGACCCACGTCGCCAAGCCGTAGCGCCCCTCGACGCCCGTGATGCTCTTGGGGTCGATCTCAAAGCCGGCAAGCAGGAACAAAAAGGCCAGGCCGAGCTCGGACACAAGCGAGACCTCGGCATCTACATGGATGACGCCGAGCATATGGGGTCCCAGCACCGCGCCGAACACGAGCAAAAAGACCGTTTCGGGAACGGGTTTTCCGGGAATCGCCGAGGCGATGAAGGGGCTTGCAAAGGCCACGAGCGCGATGATGGCGAGCGAAACGAATGCCATGTGATGCCTTTCTCTTGTTTGCGCTTCACTGTAGCACCCTCGCCGTCCTCAACGCGCCATGAGCTGTCGTATCATAGTGAGGTTTACAAACATGTGGCTCAAGGCGACCGCGAGGCTTGCCCCGCAAACCGACCGCTGCCGCATACCGTACCGTACGCCCAACCGATCAGGAAGGCAGGAACCAATGGTCTCTCGTATTTACGTGGAGAAGAAACCCGGGTTCGACGTCGAGGCTCAGCAGCTCAAGGGCGAGCTGACCGAAATTCTCGGCATCAAGGGCATCGAGGCCCTGAGGATCATCAACCGCTACGACGTCGAGGGCATCGACGAGGAGCTTTTCCGCTCCTGCGTGCCGACCGTCTTTAGCGAGCCCCAGGTCGATGTGACCTACGACGAGCTCCCCGCAAGCGATGGCGCCGTCTTTGCCGTCGAATTCCTGCCTGGCCAGTTTGACCAGCGCGCCGACTCCGCCAGCGAGTGCGTGCAGCTCATCAGCCAGGGCGAGCGCCCTGCCGTGCGCTCCGCCAAGGTCTATATGATCTCGGGCGCCCTGGACGAGGCCGCCATCGAGGCCATCAAGCACTACGTGGTGAACCCCGTCGAAGCACGCATCGCCTCGCTCGACCTGCCCGAGACGCTGTACATGGAGACCCCCGAGCCCCAGCCCGTCGAAGTGCTCGACGGCTTCCGCGAGCTCGATGAGGCCGGCCTTGCCGCCTTTATTTCCGAGCGCGGTCTTGCCATGGACGAGGCGGACATCGCCTTCTGCCAGCAGTACTTCCGCGATGAGGATCGCGACCCCACCATCACCGAGATTCGCGTGATCGACACCTACTGGTCCGACCACTGCCGCCACACCACCTTCGGCACCGTCCTGGACGATGTGACGATCGACGATGCCGTGGTGCAGCAGGCCTTCGACCGCTACATGGAGATGCGCCACGAACTCGGCCGCGACGCCAAGCCCGTCTGCCTCATGGACATGGGCACCATCGGCGCCAAGTACCTTAAGAAGACCGGCGTCATGACCGATGTCGATGAGTCCGAGGAGATCAACGCCTGCACCGTCAAGGTGAAGGTCGATGTCGATGGCGAGGACCAGGACTGGCTGTTCCTATTTAAAAACGAGACCCACAACCACCCGACCGAGATCGAGCCCTTCGGCGGCGCCGCCACCTGCGTGGGCGGCGCTATCCGTGACCCGCTCTCGGGCCGCAGCTATGTGTATCAGGCCATGCGCGTCACCGGTGCCGGCGACCCCACCGTCCCGGTTTCCGAGACGCTCGAGGGCAAGCTGCCGCAGCGCAAGCTCGTGACCACTGCCGCCGCCGGCTACTCCAGCTACGGCAACCAGATCGGCCTTGCCACCGGCCAGGTCAACGAGCTCTATCACCCCGGCTACGTGGCCAAGCGCATGGAGGTCGGCGCCGTCGTGGGCGCTACCCCGGCAAACCACGTGCGCCGCGAGTGCCCCGCCCCCACCGACAAGATCATTCTGCTGGGCGGCCGCACCGGCCGTGACGGCATCGGTGGCGCCACCGGCTCCTCCAAGACCCAGAACACCGAGTCGATCGAGACCTCGGGTGCCGAGGTCCAGAAGGGCAACGCCCCAGTCGAGCGCAAGCTGCAGCGCCTGTTCCGCCGCGGCGACGCCTGCCGTCTGATCAAGCGCTGCAACGACTTTGGCGCCGGCGGCGTCTCGGTCGCCGTGGGCGAGCTTGCCGACGGCCTGTATGTCGACCTTGATACCGTAACCAAGAAGTACGACGGCCTGGACGGCACCGAGCTCGCCATTTCCGAGTCCCAGGAGCGCATGGCCTGCGCCGTTGCCGACGGTGACGTCGAGGAGTTCATGGGCTACGCCGCCGAGGAGAACCTGGAGGCAACCGTCATCGCCGAGGTTACCGCCGAGCCGCGCATGCGCATGGCCTGGAACGGTGTCGCCATCGTCGACCTGTCCCGCGAGTTCCTCAACTCCAACGGCGCGCCCAAGCACCAGGTCGCCCACGTGTGCGCCCGCAGCGTGTGGCAGCCCAGCTGGGCCGGCACCACGCTTGCCGAGCGCATGACCTCGCTGGTCACCGACCTCAACGTCGCCTCCAACAAGGGCCTTTCCGAGCGCTTCGACTCCACCATCGGTGCCGCGACCGTGCTCATGCCCTTTGGCGGCAAGACGCAACTCACCCCCAGCTCGGCCATGGTCGCCAAGTTCCCCGTGGACGGCGAGACCACCACGGCAAGCGCCATGGCATGGGGCTTCAACCCCTACCTGATGGAAGCCGACCAGTTTGCCGGCGCCTACCTGTCCGTGGTCGAGTCCATCGCCAAGCTCGTGGCTGCCGGCTTTGAGCACAAGCGCGCTTACCTCTCCTTCCAAGAGTACTTTGAGCGTCTGCGCACCGAGGCCGAGCGCTGGGGCAAGCCCATGGCAGCCGTCCTGGGCGCCCTTATGGCCCAGGTCGACCTGGGTGCCGGCGCCATCGGCGGCAAGGACTCTATGAGCGGTTCGTTTGAGGACGAGGCCGGCGAGCTCAACGTTCCGCCGACCCTCATCAGCTTCGCCGTGGCCGTGGGCAAGGCGGCCCGCGCCGTCTCCCCCGAGTTCAAGGGCCTGACGCACCGCGTTGTCCGTATCGCCCCCGCCACCTATGGCCAGGACTACCGTCCCGATGCCCAGCAGCTTCTCGCCGCATTTGACGCCGTCGAGGCGCTCACCGCCACTGGCGACGCCCTGGCCGTCTCCACGCCCGGCTACGGCTGCGGCGCCGAGAGCCTCTTTAAGATGTGCGTCGGCAACCAGATCGGTATCGAGCTTGCCGAGGACGTGGACGTGGAGAGCCTCTTCACCCCGCTCTACGGCAGCTTTATCGTCGAGCTCGCCGAGGATGCCGAGCTGCCCGAGGTCGCCGACGGCGTTGTCGTCGAGCCCCTAGGCACCACCGTTGAGGGCTATGTCATCGATACCGGCTCCGAGGTCATCGAGCTCTCCGAGCTCCAGGAGGCCTGGGAGAGCGGCATCGAGGGCGTCTTTGCCTACCGCAGCGCCGGCGAGGCCGCCGAGGTCGAGACCATCGACTTCCGTGCCAAGGATATCCACGTGTACGGCGGCGCCAAGATCGCCCGCCCGCGCGTGGTAATCCCCGTGTTCCCCGGCAACAACTGCGAGTACGATAGCGCCCGCGCCTTCCGTGCCGCCGGTGCCGAAGCCGACACCTTCGTGATCAACAACCTCACGCCCGAGGCCGTCGCCGAGAGCACCCACGAGCTTGCCCGCCGCATCCGTGCAAGCCAGATTGTCATGATCCCCGGCGGCTTCTCGGGCGGCGACGAGCCCGACGGCTCCGCCAAGTTCATCACGGCGTTCTTCCGCGCTCCCGAGGTCACCGAGGCAGTCCGCGACCTGCTCAAGGCCCGCGACGGCCTGATGCTGGGCATTTGCAACGGCTTCCAGGCCCTGATCAAGCTCGGTCTGGTGCCCTACGGCGACATCGTCGACGCCACGCCGGATGCACCCACGCTGACCTTTAACACCATCGGCCGCCACCAGAGCCGTCTGGTGCGCACTCGCATCTCGTCCAATCTGTCCCCGTGGCTGTCGCAGTGCAGCCTGGACGACCCCTACACCGTCGCCATCAGCCACGGCGAGGGCCGCTTTGTCGCCAACGACGAGGTGCTCGCCCAGCTCATCGCCAACGGCCAGGTCGCCACGCAGTACGTGGGCGAGGACGGCAAGCCCAGCATGGATCTTTCCGTCAACCCCAACGGCTCCGCACTTGCCATCGAGGGCATCACGAGCCCCGACGGCCGCGTCCTGGGCAAGATGGGCCATGCCGAGCGTCGCGGCGACAACCTGTACCGCAACGTGCCCGAGCATGTCCCCGGCGACAAGTTCATGCCGATCTTTGAGAGCGGCGTAGCCTACTTCGCTTAAAGCTTTCCCATCGGGTACAATCCCCTCGGGTAACAACACCCGCCACCGGCACGCCCGGTGGCGGGTTCTTTTTTGCTTTGCGCGTATAGGAGAAGGACATCATGGAAAGCCGCAAGACGCATCTCGCCACCCTGCCTGGACTCATCCTGGGCTGCCTTGTTTGTTGCGCGCTCTGGGGGTCGGCTTTTCCCTGCATCAAGATCGGCTACGCACTCTTTGGTATCCCAGCGCACGATAGCGCCTCGCAGCTACTCTTTGCAGGTTTGCGCTTCACGCTTGCCGGTATCCTGGTTATCGCCGGTATGAGTGCAGCCCAGCGCCGCCCGCTCGTCCCACAGGTACGCGACATTAAGCCCATCTGCATCCTGTCGCTCTTCCAGACTATCGGACAGTACTTCTTTTTCTATCTGGGACTCTCGCACGCCAGTGCCATGTCGAGCTCCATCATCGAGGCCAGCGCCAACTTCTTGGCCATCCTCTTTGCCGCCCTGGCGTTTCGCACCGAGAAGCTCGATACGGCCAAGGTGCTTGGGTGTGTGTTAGGCTTTGCCGGCGTCGCACTCGTCAATCTTTCGGGCGCGGACGGTACCTTTGGCTTTTCACTCGACGGCGAGGGATTTATCTTGGCTTCCACCGTTGCGGGTGCCCTTTCGACCTGCCTGATCGGCATCTTCTCGCGCGAGCACGACGGCGTCTTGCTTGCAGGGTGGCAGTTCTTGGTCGGCGGCCTGGTCCTTACCGCCATCGGGTTTTTGATGGGCGGCACGCTCTCCCCCACCGCGATCATCCCCGCCATCGCGCTCATCATCTACATGGCACTCATTTCCGCCGTCGCGTACTCGCTGTGGTCCCGCCTGCTCGCCGTCAACCCCGTTAGCCGCGTTTCGATCTTTGGCTTTATGAACCCGGTCTTTGGCGTACTGCTGAGTGCATTGCTGCTCGGCGAGGGCGCCGGCACGAGCCCTGTTACCGTACTTGTAGCCCTACTCTTGGTCTGCAGCGGCATCATCATTGTCAACAAACCTAAAAAGGCCTAGCGAGCTCACCTTTTTAGGAAAGGTGTTCGCACACTTTAGCTTAATGGAGTACATCGGTGAGCTGAGGGCCGCCACGCACACTAGCGTTCGCCCCTTTTTTCTAGCGTATCTGGACGCCGGCTTTCTTTTTCTCAGCCTTGACGCGGTAGAGCTCCGCATCGGCAGCGCGAAGTAAGTCTTGCCAGGTATCAACACTATCGCCGACCCGCGCGTAACCGATGGACATCCGCAATGCATACGGCACCTCAGCACGAGCGAGCTCGTCGTTAATCGCCGAACACAAGTCTATGATGTCCTGTTCCGCCGCTGCCTTTTGGAGCACCACGAACTCATCGCCACCATAGCGCGCGATAAACCCACCAGCCGGCGAGCAGACATCCTTGAGCGCCGCCGCAACAACCTGAAGAGCATGGTCACCCTCCACATGTCCATAGCGATCATTAATCTGCTTAAAGCCGTCGGCGTCCATCATAAGCAGATATACATCTTCGGCCTGATCCACATTTGAAAAGAGCGACAGCATATAGGTCTCAAAACGATTGCGGTTGTTGAGTCCAGTCAACGGGTCAGTCGAGATCAGTTGCTCCTGATAGACGATATAGAGCAGCAGGATGCTAATCATTATGCCGACACAAAGGCCGGGCACCGAGTATACGACCTGAAAGGTACCGCCCACCAGAGCGGGAATAGCGAAGAATGCCAAGGTTCGATAGATGGCCTTCGTCTGCAGACTCTCGACCCTGCGAGATTGCACAAACGCATGCAAGGACGTATATATGACGTAGCAGTAGCTAACGATAGGCTGAATCATATAAAGCGCTCCGCGACGATATACGCCCTGTGTATCGATATAGAACATAGCGTGCGTCCAGTAACTGGTAAATGCCAACACGACCACCAATGCGGTTGGCAACGTTAAAAGTACCACCCTATAGGGCGTGGTCAGGAGCCGTGAGCCCTGCATCGTCTCGGAATAGAAAAACCAAATGAGGCACGCGATGGCGAACAGCGAAAACGAAACCGCGTTGGAAATCCAGTTGGCCGTGATGCCTACAGGAGTGCTCACGCCGTCCGAGAGCGTCCAGATCATATCGAAGAAAATGTAGGCAGCAGACGTGTAGCCCAGCATGCTAAACAAAAGCTGCTGGGTGCTCGAGAACAGGGAGCGACGGCTTCGTACGGCAAGCCCGATAAGAATAATCATGCACAGCAGGAATATCTCGATCTTGAGTGCCTTAACCACTAGACGCCATCCCTTCAATATCCAAGTGGCCAGAATCGCCCGATTCGTGTCTGGGCAATAAACGCCCCTATTCCGCAGGGGCAATGGGGATAATAGCAGAGCGCCCGACCGTCACTGCAAAACAGCTTTCGTTCGGGCGCTCGAACGGCGCGAATTGCACGCCGGAATCATTGATGAGTGCTATTGCTACTCGCCATCGATGTCGGTCGCGACGGCTTTTTCGATGGCCTCAACGCCTTCGACCGACAGGTCCTCCTTGCCCTGGCAGAACTTCTTGTCGATCCAGCCGGTCAGAATCGGGGCCATGATTGCCGTGATGATGACGGCGGTGGCGATCTGCGCATACGCGGTGGGCGCAAGCTCGGCATAGCGCGGAGCGACCTCGGCGAGGGCGACCGGCGTGGTCATAGCCGTGCCGGCGATAGTGGAGCAGGCAACGGCCGCCTTGCCGTTACCACCGCACAGGCGCTCGAACGCAAAGGTGATGGGGCCGACGATAAAGAGCGTGATGAGGCCCAGCAGGATGCCCGAGATGCCGCCGGTGATAAAGCTCGAAAGGCTCATGGACGCACCGAGCTGAAAACCGATGACAGCGATCGCGGGATTGGCGCCGGGGACCAGCAGGTTCTTGACAAACGGGAACAAGTTGCCCAGGACCATACCGATAACAAGTGGCAGGATGGATCCGATGATGGTGCCGACGGGGATGTTGGCGAGCCCCGAGACACCGAGGATGATCATCGTGACGGCGGGGCCGGCCGTAAAGAACAGGATACCGACGGCGCCCTGCTCGGACTCATCGCCGAACTCGCCCATGATACCCGTATAGAGCGCCATGTTGCAAAACGTGATACCGCCGATGATAGACACGGAGCTCAGGCCCAGGAAGTTGTCGTTAAAGAAATATGCCACACCCAAGCCAAGGGCGGCCGCAACAACAAGCTTGGGGATCAGTACGACGATGCCGGTCTTGATGGCACCCGGTGTGGACTTAAAGCTGATGCCGGCGCCCACAAACAGCAGGATCGCGGCGACGATGGTGTTGGAGCCGCCGCGGCAGGCAGCCGTGAAGAAGCCGCCGATCTCAAAGACCTGCGGGCAGAAGGTATTGAGCAAAAGGCCGACGATCATCGGGTAGATCATGATGTCACCCGGGATGCGCGGTACTTTGAATTTCTTTTGCTCGTTGGCGGCCGCTCCCTGTGCCATGAAACCCCCATTTCCGCCGACGCGGAACAAAAGCCCACGTCACGCTTTGCTACAGTAAAGTTTGATCATGGTACCAGAAGAAGCAGACCGGCTCGGTGAGAAATTGGATTCGTTGGCCGGAACGCCAAACGTGCCCTGCTCTTATATGAGGCTCAAAACGATATAGAGCACGATACCCGAGACGCAGCACCACAACATCGACTTTGTCTTAATTGCCACCGCCACAACACCGGCAGCCGCAATCCAGGGAATCAAGTCCTGCCACAAGCCGGCGTCGAAAGCGCCAGGGCTTATCAAATCGTTAGCGACCAATGCCGCAAAGGCGGCAGGCGGAATATAACCCAAGGCCTCGGTAACGCGGGGTGACAGCGTTCTCCCACGCAAGGCAAACGCCGGGGCAATGCGGAAAAACGCGATGACCGCCCAAGACGACAGCCACAGGACCAAAAACTCATGAACGGGCATCGCGAGCGCCCCTTCCTTCGGCGAGGACATCGCACGCGAGTGCCGTGACAACGCCGACGAGCACACTTGCCGGCACGGCGATATTCGTCCACCCCAAGAACTTGCATATAGCAACGGACACCGCAGCCAAACCGGCAGCTACGACATTGCCGCGCGACAGTCGCTGCGAAAAGAGTAGGCAGATAAAGAGCGATGTGCAGACAAAACCTGCAAGAGCGGTGGGAACATCGACAACGGCGCCGACGATGGCGCCCGTCGTACACGAAACGCCCCACGTTGCGATGAGGACCACGTTGAGCACAAAGGACTCGCGCGGACCCCAGTCCTTTCCCTCAACCAACTTGGCAAGCGAGATGCCATACGCCTCCTCGGTGAGCGTCGCGGCGACCGCCAGCGTCTGACGCTTTGAGGCGCCCGACAGATGTGGCGCGATCGATGCCGAGTACAGCGCAAAGCGCGAGGAGATTGCGGCGACACTCGCGACGATCGATGCCGCAGGCACACCCGCCAGCCACAGGTTGCAGACCATGAATTGTCCGCTACCCGTCACGAACGTGCTGCTCAAAGCAAAAACCATCCAGGGCTCCATCCCCGTCTGCGCCATAATCATTCCGCACGGCGCGCCGATCGCAACATAGGTAAGCATCACCGGCCAGACGGTTTTAACGATTTTGAGCATCATAGCGTTCCTCGTCCCGACAAGATTTCCGAGCCGCATTCAACGACGCGGCAGAACCATCGCCCGATGGCAACCGAGTTCACCTACAATTGCCACCGAATCGAAAGACACAGAAAGACACAACTTTTTAGGAAGTCATTATGACAGCTATCGATCGAACGCGGGCGGCCGCGGCCTTCAAGACCTACACCGATGCCTACGACGCCGCCAATCCGCGTATCGCGGTCAAAATCGAGCATACGTACCACGTTGCCGAGGCATGCGATGCCGTGGCACGCGAACAGGGCTGGTCACCGCAGGACATTGACCTGGCGTGGTTTTGTGGGCTGTTGCACGATATGGGCCGCTTTGAGCAGCTGCGACGCTGGGATACGTTTAAGGATGCCGAAAGCGTGAGCCATGCGGCGTTGGGCGTCGAGGTCCTCTTTGGCGAAACACCTGCAGATGCGCCCGCGGCAACAAGTATCCGCGACTTTATCGACGATCCGGTAGAAGACGAACTCATTCGAGCGAGCATTGCCTATCACAGCGATTTCCGTCTACCCGCTCAGCTCGACGAGCGCACGCGGCGCTTCTGCGATATTGTGCGCGATGGCGACAAGATCGACATCATGCGCACCATCGCCGACAGTACCGTCGACACCATCCTCAAGGTTGATGAGGACACATTTCTCGCCAGCCGGTTCTCGATACCGGCGCTTACCGCCTTTGACGAGCGCCGGTGCGTCGCACGCGATGAGCGCGATGAGCCCGCGGACTACTTGGTGGGGCTTATCTGTTTTATGTTTGAGCTCGTCTATCCGGCAAGCCGCGCGCTGGCGCGCGAGCAGGGCGATATCTACCGCCTGCTCGACGCACCCTTTGGCATTTTGCGCCCCTTTACCGATCCCGCCACGCAAGCGACCTGGAAGCGCTTAAAGAACGAGATGCGAGCCTGGCTGGCCGGCGCCTAGTGCTCGAGTTGGGCCAGAAGCTCCTCGACGACTTCGACGGCGTCGCCGACAACTTTGTACTGCGCAGCGCCGAAGATGGGAGCATCCGAGTCCTCGTTGACAGCGATGATGCACTCCGCGCCGCCGATGCCGGCAAGATGCTGGATGGCACCCGAAACGCCAATACTCACAAGGAGCTTGGGCGAAACCGACACGCCGGTCTGACCGATCTGGTGGCGATACTCCAACCAGCCTGCCTCTACAACGGGACGCGTGCAACCAAGCTCGGCACCCAGGGCTTCGGCGAGCTTTCGCATCAAGGGTAGGTTTTTCTTGGAGCCAATACCGCGACCCACAACAACTAGACGCTCGGCATCGGCAATCGAAGCCTGCTGGCCCCATTCCTCGGCGGGAATCGAAATCTCGACACGAGCCTTGGCGTCTTCCGCAAGTAATACCTGGGTAATCGTTCCGGAGCGGCTATAGTCAAAGTCGGGCGCCTTAAAGATGCCGGGGCGCACCGTTGCCATCTGGGGACGGTGGTTGGGGCAGATAATGGTGGCCATCAAGTTGCCGCCAAACGCCGGACGCGTCTGTTGCAGCAGGCCCGTCTCCGTATCCATCGAAAGCACGGTGCAGTCGGCCGTAAGGCCCGTCCGCAAGCGAACGGCCACACCTGGCGCCAGCTCACGGCCAAAGGCGGTCGCGCCGTACAGAATGGCCTCGGGCCTGCGCTCGGCCACCAAATCGCAAATCAAGCGAGCATAGACCTCCGCATCGTTTTGGCGCAGTCGCTCGTCGCGGCAAACCGCGACCTCGTCCGCACCGGCGCAAACCAGATGCTCCAGGTCCCCGAGCGAGCCCTCGGGGCCCATGCCGACCAGCGCCACCAGGCGACAGCCGCGTGCATCGGCAAGCTCGCGGCCCTTGCCCATGAGCTCGTAGGCCACCGGGGCCACGTCATCGTGCTCGTCGGTCTGAACGAATACCCAAATGTCTCGATACGCATCGAGGTCAACCGCGCCGGCGGCCTCGTCGCGCTCGATCGAAATGGCGTTGACGGGACAGGCGTCGACGCACCCGCCGCACAAGATGCAGCCGTCGGTCACATGGGCGCAGCGGTTGGGGCGCTCGCCCTCCACCACAATGCCACCCGAGGCACAGGCGCGAACGCAGCGGCCACAGCCAACGCATGCCTCGCTATCGATTATCAGTCCGCTCATCTATGCCATCCCCTCGATAATCTTGGCAAGCTTTGCTGCCTGCTCGACCGGCGTGCCCTCGATGGCCTCGCACGTTTGGTTACGGTCGGGCACAAACGAGCGCACGACCTGCGTCGGCGATCCGGTAAGGCCGCAACGCGAAGGGTCAGCATGTACATCGGCAGCACAGACCACCCGCACATCCGCATCTTCGGCCGCGCGAATGCCGGCGATGCTCGGCATGCGCAGCTGGCCGATCTCCTTGGCGGTCGTCATCGCGCACGGCATCTTCAGATAGACCGTCTCCTCGCCGGCATCGCAACCGTGAACGAGCGAAAGCGCACCGCACGTCGTAAAGCCCGCACTCTGCACGCAGCTCACATCGGTCACGCAGGGAATCTCGAAGGCGCCGGCCAGCTCGGGGCCAATCTGGGCGGTATCGCCATCCACCGCCATCTTGCCGCAGATGAGCAGATCGAAGTCCTCGTCAAGCGCCTCGATGCCGCATTTGAGAGCATAGGTGGTCGCCAACGTGTCCGCGCCCGCAAAAGCACGGTCGGTGAGCAGCAATGCATCGTCGGCGCCGCGGGCAATGCAGTCGCGCAGCAGCGATTCGGTTGCAGGGATGCCCATCGACACCACCGTCACGCGCACATCCATGCCAAAGCCGATAAAGTCGTCCTTGAGCGCCAGAGCGCATTCGAGGGCACTTGCATCGAAGGGATTAATGACCGCCTGCTTGCCATCACGCACGATGGTATTGGTTTTGGGGTCCATCTTGACCTCGGTGCTTCCCGGTACCGCTTTGACGCACACCACCATATGGAAATCGCTCATCTTCACGCGCCCCCTTTCTGGACGAGTTCATCCAAGAGCTTCTCCGAAAACAGGTTGCCACGACCCAGCTGCCCGGCAGGATCGAGCTGCAGCTTGAGTCGAGCCGATTCGACCATGGCCTCGTGGCCGTACATCGTCTCCAAAAAGCCCGCTTTGATCTTGCCGACACCGTGCTCGGCAGAGACGGCGCCGCCCATAGCCGTTACCTCCGCAGCCCACTGGGCAAACAGCTCGCCACCGCGACGGTAGTCCTGCGCATCGCGCGGCAGGATATTCACATGCAGATGGTTGTTGCCGATATGTCCCCAGGCGGCAGACTCAAGCCCGCTTTCGGCCAGCGTGCGGCGATAGAAGGCAACGACATCGGCCAGGCGCGCGTTGGGTACCGACATATCCGACCCCAGTTTGGTAATGGTGGGGTCGGTGCGGCGACGCTCGTCGATGAGCATGTTGACACTCTCGGGGACGGCGTGGCGGAAGAACCGCTGGCATTCGCGATCGACCTCGGTACGCGCAACCCAGGTCGCGTCATCGCGGCCGCCCGCAAGCTCCAAAACCCATCCCAGGTGGTACAGCTCCTCAGTCGCTTGAGCCTCGTCGTCGCAGTCGAGTTCCACGTAAACACAGACCTTTGCCTCATCGTCGAGCGCCGGCAGCGAGGCAAACGCGGTCGACTGCTCGCGCTGGCGGCGAAGGATATCCAAGGCGCCGGCATCGAAATACTCAATAGCGGCGGCATGGGACAGCACGGGGCGCACGGAATCGGTAAAGGACACCGCCTTGTCCTCACTGTCGAAAAAGCAGCTCACGCCCCATACGACCGAAGGTGCCGCCTGCAGGGCGATCTCGAGCTCGGTAATGACGCCGAGTGTGCCGCACGCACCGATAAAGAGGTCGATGGCGTCCATATCGTCCGCAACGAAATAACCCGACGCGTTTTTGGTCTTGGGCATGGTATAGCCAGGAAAATCCAGCTCGAGCGCGCGGCCTTCCGCTGTCACGAGCGACAAGTGGCGTGCGTCAGCGTGCGCCTGACCTCGATGAAGCTCAAGCAGGTTGCCGTCCGCCAGTGCCACGTGAAGCCCCGTAACGTGCGGGCGCATGGGGCCGTAGGCGTAACTGCGGGCACCGGAGGCATTGCATGCCGCCATGCCGCCCAGGCAGGCAGATGCCTCGGTGGGATCGGTGGGAAAGAACTGCTCGGGAGCTGCCTGGAACTCCTCATAGGCCTCAAGCGATGCCTGATCCCAGCCAGCGGTCGGCAATGCCTTCTTGCCCAGCTGCTTGCGTAACTCCGAAAGCACGACGCCCGGCTCCACGCGCAGCAGAAAACGGCCTCGCTCGTCGCGTCGAAGACCCAGGTAGCGATTCATACGAGAAGTGTTGAGGATGTGGCCGCCGTGGGGCACGGCACCGGCAGCCAGACCGGTCCGAGCACCCTGGACCGTTATCGGAACATGCTCGGCATGGAGCTTTCGCAGAATGGCGCGGACTTCGTCCACCGTTGTCGGAAACGAGATGCTCGACGCCTCGCCCGATGTGCGAGATTCATCGCGACCATATTCTTCGAACTCGTCGCCGAAGGGTTTGATGGCTGCAGACACGCGAACTCCCCCTTTAGTTAACTACAGTGTTTGCAGGGAGATGTTACCGCATCGTTTCGTCGACGTGACTGAGACCGTCTCCATAATTGGCGAATTTTACGTTTGCGCAATTCGGCGAGCGGCAGCGTTTTCTCGGCAGGCGCTCTATTTAACGCGCTCCTTCCCATCGCTGCCACGCGCACAATTGGCGCCCGAAAAAAGTTGAGATATTTTTTACCCTCTCTCACCTGCGGCGATGTAAATCCGTCAAGCATTTGGTCAGAAATTGGTCAAGTTACGGCTGATACGGTCGGCATCGACAGCCAAAGCCAATGGAAGGTTTGGCCCAAAAACAGGGAGGTTCCCATGGCATATTATTGGCCCCAGTACGGCATCGCCATCGAAGTTGACGATGACCCATATCTTCTGCCCTTCGATGAGGAGGCATTTCCCGATGCGGCTGTCTATCACGTCACCACCGACGTGATTTGCGATCCCGAATCGTTTTCGGCACTCGCCCACCACATCGCCCACATCCACGACATCAAACTCGACCCAAACTTCGACGAGCTCATCTACTCGCGACGCCTCATGCTCCACATGCTCTTTGGCGCCGATCCGTCCACGTTCGCGCGCGTCTATACCACTAAGGATGCCGCATGAGCGTAAGGAAGCAGTCGAGCCCCCTAGGGTCAAAACATCGAAAAAGGCTCGGCGTTGTCTGCCTGGCCATCGCCTGCGCCCTTATCGCCGTCGGCCTATACGCCTGGCAGTCAAAGCCCGTCGCCGAGACAGGTGCCTCGGTCACAGCGGCGGAGGGTAAGTCGCGCCAGGAAATCCAGGACGAGCTCGATGCCATCGTCCGCAACAACATGATGACGATCTCGGTCGCACCGGTCGCCCAGCTACAAAAAGGCGGCAAGCTGCGCGTCAACGTGCAAAACGTCCAAGATAACAAGTTTCCCCAGCGTTTCCGCGTGATCCAAAACGACGAGACCATCTATGAATCGGGCGTGGTCGAGACCGGCAAGACCGTTGAGACCTGCCCCGCAGGCGACATCAAAGAAGGTGAGGCGTATATCGAGATTCAAGCGCTCGACGCCAAGACCTACGACGCCCATGGCAATCCCACGCGCATCAAGGTGCGGGTTGCGCAGCCCGAAGACTAGATCTGCCACCCGTTGCGAAAACGCGCACCCACGCCGCTTTCGTCTGACCATCACGGAAACGGTCCGTGACGAATAGAAAGGAACGATTATGGACATCACCGGGAACTTGAGCGGGACCAGGGCGCTCGTCGTGGGCGCGGGGCTGATGCTTGCACTCTCAATGGGTGCCGCGCCGACCCCCGCCCTGGCGGAGGGACGCACTGGAACCACCAACGTGACTATCAGGACCCAAATCGACAACATCAAGTTCAAAGCCCCGACCGTCATCCCATTTGTCGCCAAGGCCGATGGCACGCTTCAGGGCCCTTCCGAGAATACAACCACCATCGACAATCTTTCGGCCTATGGCATCCACGTTACCAACATGAAGATCGGCGCCAAGAACTCCTGGAGCATCGTCGCCGACGCCAAGACGGGAACCGCCCAGAACTCCATCGATTTTAAGGTTGGTCCGGACAAGGCACTCCAAGACGCTCACGCCGCGACGCAGGAAGCGGGCCTCGACCTTTCCAAAAATGCATCCTTCGACATGGGCTACCAGGGCATCGCCAATGGTACGGACAAGATTAAGCTCAAGACGAGCGGCACTGTCGCCCGCGTCACGCGAGACATCTTCCATGTGACTGGCGAGGGCGACCAGGTCGCAAGCATTACGTGGACGGTCGAGCCCGGTGCGCACACGGCCTAAGGCGATTGTCCTTGCCGTCATCATCGGCGTTGTAACGTTTGCCCCAATCGACGCCTTTGCCCAACAAGAGCAAGAGCAGGCTGCCACGCAAGTGACCGTAGATCTATCGGAGCTCGAACGCAGTGGCCAACATGAGCCCCTCGCGCAAACGGGCAACACGCAACAGCTCCTGGCAGCAGGAATCGCCGCGGCAGGCGCAAGCGCCATCGGCCTTGGCCTGCGCATCAAACGCAGCCAGTAGCCGCGAAAACCGAGACCGTCCAGAACAGGTAAGGAGAACCCATGGCATCAAAGAACCTTTTGCCCGTTGCCGCGCTCTGCAGTGCGCTTGCCACCGGCATGCCCGTCGCCGCCCTAGCGACACCCGCCGTAGATGTCCCCTTACCTGCCGTCAACTGTCTCGCCACAAACCAGATGAGCACCATCGCGCGCCAACGCTTCTCGCTTGCGCAGGCAAGCATTTCGACCTCGGGGTGCCTCCGTCGCCGCACGAACAGCTCGATAGTCGTGGATACCGAGCGCTCGTGCACAACGGACGGCCCCCTAACGGGATGCGTTATCTGCACATGGCGCGCAGCTGCAACTGATGCCGATGGCGATTCCTGCGACGTAGAGCTGCGCCTCGACATCACCCTGTCCGATGACTCGGCGGACGGGGCAACAGTCGCCTTCGACAGCACGTTTTTCGAAGACGGAGGAGGTGTATGCCTGGGCTGCGTCCCCTCGAGCGCCGATGGCACGCAGCCCGCTATCTCATTCACCGCATCGTTGAAAATGACCAAGGCGGGCACCGACGCTGCGGCGAAAGGCGAGACCCCCCTGATGCTCTACGCGGGCGGCGCAGAAAGCCAGGAGATTCGAGGCAAACAGCGAACCGGATCGCTCAGCCTAACACGAGGGACAGATCCCGGTCCTGTCGATATCAGCGCCCAAACACAAGATGTGCATCGCGTCCTCGCCGATCCGGCGCTACTCGAGATGGAATGGAGCGGAGTAGGAGCGGTCGGACTCACCCCCTCGACAGGTGACATCGCAAGCGACTCCAGCGAGAACAGTAGTGAAATAACGTCTGCGGGCACTGACGCCTCAAGCGATATAACACCGCCATCGAGCGGTCCTTCAGCAACTTTTAGCGAGCCAAGCGAAACAACCGCCGCAGTGGGCGGCACGCAAGCTGGCGAAAACTTGGACTATTCCATGCCGACGGACATCGACGAGGACAATTGTTGCATGATGGTCGCGCTCGACCGCACGGAAACCGTCGACGCCGCGAGCATTGAGGTCACCGCTGCCGATAAGCCCGTCCGTAAAGCGGCCATTATCGCATTCCCTAAAATCGTCGAAGTTGTTTTTCTGCCATCGGGCGAGGTCGTAGCCCCCACCCTGCTCACCTTGCTTGGGGCAAAGGGCACGGCCAACCAAATCGACAACCTCACGGTCGTCGACCCTGCGACCACCGCAAAACTGCACCTGTATGCCGTAACCTCGGACGGAGGCAAAACCGAGGAATTCGACGGTGAGAACCTCCTGAATAACCGGATACTCCATAAAATGGAAGACGTCTCGTATCAAATTGAGCTCGAGGGATTTGACCGAGCTCGAGATGCCGATATCATCGCCGCGGCCATTGAGTCCCCGCAGCGACTCATGACGCTGCGCTTCGATTACAGCCCCTATGTCGTGATGGGAGGCTGAGGCTTGGGCACCAAATGCCGTCGTTAATACCACTTATATAACGTATAGGATGAGGCATGACGCACCCTGCAGCCCGTTCTGCTACGATTGCCAGGTTGGCATCAATATGGGAGGGTTCATGCCGGGTTTGGGAACGGTCATCAACGTCGCGCTTTTGATTGCGGGCGGACTGCTGGGCCTTATAGGCGGACGCTTTATCACACCCCGCATCCAAGACACGCTCATGAAGGCGTCGGGGCTGTGCGTTTTGTTTATCGGACTGGGCGGCACCATGCAAAAGATGCTCGTCATTGACGGGAAAGCGCTGGAGACCACCGGCACCACCATGCTCATCGTCTCGTTTGCCCTCGGCTCGCTCATCGGCGAGGCCGTTAACCTGGAAGCCGGCATCGAAAACCTGGGCGAATGGCTCAAGCGCAAAACCGGCAGCGAGGGAGACAACGAGTTTACCAATGCCTTTGTCTCGACATCGCTGACCGTCTGCATCGGTGCCATGGCTATCGTAGGATCGATTCAGGACGGTCTGCTCGGCGACTGGTCCACGCTTGCCCTCAAGGGCGCGTTGGACTGCATCATCGTCTGCACCATGACGGCTTCGCTCGGCCGCGGCTGCATCTTCTCCGCCCTGCCCGTTGCCGTATTCCAGGGAACGATTACGCTGTTTGCCGGCGCGCTCTCCCCCATCATGACCGCCGCCGCCCTCGACAGCCTATCGCTCGTGGGCTCTATGCTCATCTTCTGCGTCGGCGTCAACCTCATCCGTCCCCAGACCTTCCGCACGGCCAATATGCTCCCCTCCGTTGTCGTAGCCGTCATCTACGCGCTCCTGTTCTAAATCTATCTACGTAGTGGTATCTCGAACACCTGTTTGATGCTGTGCTATGATATGAGGTCACCGAAGCTGCGTTAGGAGAGGAGAGACGGTGGCCGACCAGGACATCAAGATGCTCATCGAGCGCATTATGGCCGAGGCCCGGACCCATCAGTCCGCCCGTTTCTCACATGAGGTCTATGCTGACGAGCCGATTCTCAAAACCGGTCGTCAGATGCAGAATTTCCTTCCCGACCAGTACCGCAAGATGCGCGAGATATCGCGCTGGCAGGATGACCCCAAAGGCGGCGCGGGTCGCTGGCTTTCGGAAGCCGAGCTTTTCTACCGCCAAGGCCTGCTGATGGCCGACTTTGAGGACGACTGCCCCTACAACGGTACCTTTAAGTCGTACTTTCCCACCTATAACGCCATGAGCGATCGGCAGCTGCGCGGCTATTTTACCTGGCGCGCCCAAGTGCGCCGCGGAACCGTCGAGGAAACGTCTACGTCCTTTGCCTTCCTGTACCTCTATGAGCTGATCTGCGGCATTGGCGTAGATAACCCACTTGATGGTTTTAACAAGATCAAGGCTTTTTGGGATGCCTATCGTGCCTTCGAGCCCGGCATCGACCGGTTTGCACGCGTGTGGTTGCAAGATTACGCCGTGTTCCACGGGCTCAACCCCGAGCTGCTTCGCGACTCTAAAACCGTCGCATTCGACAACGCCCTCATCGAACTGCGGCGTGCGGCGCGAGACCTTGCGCCCGCGCCGACGCCGTCAGACCTGGCGCCTGCGCGTCGCAAGACCTCCAAGCCTACGCTCCCCCTTCCGCCCGACGAGGCGCGCGAGGAGCGACTCATGGCCGCCATCAATGCCCTCTCCACGTATAACCTCAATAACTCAAGACTCGATCGCGGCCACCATCGCGATCTACGCCACGTGGCATGCGCCGTGTATGTCCGTATGGCGCGCTACTATGACACGCACCGAAAGACCGGTATCGTGGCAAGCTTGTTTGGGGAGGAGACGGCCATGCCCTATACCATGTTTGCCTCGGCTGTGTTCTTTTCGCCTAATCGCCACGAGGATTGCGAATACCGTCTGGACCCCATCCATATTTACCGTTGTCAAAATGGCTTTTGGGAATGCATGCGCATCCACGGCAGCAGACAAAAAAGTAGCAAGCTCGGTGAGATGATGCGCGCCTGCGACCAACGCCTGCGCCTGGCCCTAGACCCCACCCATCCTCTAAAGGAGGAGAAGGTCCCCAAATATCTGGCCAAGATCATCGATGACGAGATCGTGGCATGGCTTTCGTGGGACGCCGCGCACCAGCCTGTCAAGATCGATATCGATTTGAGTCAGCTGGGGCACATTCGGAGCGCCGCCGCGCAAACGCGTGAAGCGCTTTTGATTGATGAGGAGCGCGAGGATGATGTGCCTATGGAAGCCGAGGCGACGCTTATCGAGCAACCGAACACCGAGTCTGCGCCCAGCATGACCGCCGGACCTGGCGAGATGGTCACACGGCAAGACGAACCCGACGAGCCGACTGTCTCCACCGAAGAGTTTGGCGTCGTGGCACCGCTCCTCGTGTCTGTGCCCGCGCCCGTAACGCCCGCGTCTGCCGAAGCTGCGAACAAACTCGCGCCCGCCGCAGATGCCTTCCTTCGCGCGCTCCTCGAGCAAAACGCAGTGCAAGCGACATCGGCAGTGGCGCGCTCGGGCCAGAGCGAGGATATGCTCGTCGACAGCATCAACGAGGCGCTCTTTGACCTGGTGGGTGACACCGTTATCGAGTTTGGAGCGGCAGGACCGCAGATTATCGAGGATTATGAAGCAGACGTGAGAGGATACCTAGACCATGAGTGACACCGCATCCGCAGCGCCCCGCGTACCCAAACGCGTCGCCGCCGTTATCCTAAACTCGCTCAAGGGCGGCGTGGTCCCGCGCATCGGCCTTCCCTACATCACCGTAGGGCGCGAGGTCGAGATCCGCGCCCTGCTCACCGACCTGAGTCTCATCGCCGACGGCGGCGCAAGCTTCCGCTTTCTGGTCGGTCGCTACGGAGCCGGCAAGAGCTTTTTGCTCCAGACCATCCGCACGCACGCCATGGGTGAGGGATTCGTCGTCGCCGATGCCGACCTATCCCCTGAGCGCCGCCTGCAGGGCGGCCAGGGACAGGGCCTTGCCACCTACCGTGAGCTCATCCGCAACATATCGACTAAAACGCGCCCCGAGGGCGGTGCGCTCAACCTTATCCTGGATCGCTGGGTCGCCTCGTGTGCCGAGGTCGAAGAGTCGGTCGTCAATGCCCAACTGGCCCCGCTCGAGGAGATGGTCCACGGCTTCGACTTCTCCCGCATGCTCCGCCGCTATCGCACGGCCGTATCCGAGGGCGACGAAGAGACCATGAGCCGCGTGACCAAATGGATCCGCGGCGAATACCGCACCAAGAGCGAGGCTCGCGCCGAACTGGGGTCCTCAACCATCATCAGCGATGACGACTGGTACGACTACGTCAAACTCATCGCGCGTTTTTTGGTTTGCAGCGGCTACAAGGGCATGCTGGTGCTCATCGACGAACTCGTGAATCTGTATAAGATTCCCAACGCCATCACGCGCCAGTACAACTACGAGAAAATCCTGACCATGTACAACGACACGCTCCAGGGCAAAGCGCAGTACCTGGGCATGATCATGGGCGGCACGCCAACCTCCATCGAAGACCGTCGCCGCGGCGTGTTCTCCTACGAGGCCCTGCGCAGCCGACTCGCTCAGGGTCGCTTTGCGCGCGAGGACCTCAAGGACATGCTCGCGCCCATCATCCGCTTGCAGCCACTCACCTATGAGGAGCTGCTGGTGCTCATCGAAAAACTCATGCAGATCCATGCCGGCTACTTTGGCTGGACGCCCACGCTTACCGAGAACGACTTGGTGGACTTTCTCAAGATTGAGTTTGGCCGCGTGGGAGCCGATACGCACTTGACGCCGCGTGAGGTCATTCGTGACTTTATCGAGCTGCTCGACATCCTATGCCAAAACCCCGACGCCAACGTGGCCGAGCTACTGCAAAGCGTCGGCGGCGACGCGCTGGCGCCGGCAACAGCAACAGGCGACACCGGCACCGCAAGCGGCGACCGCAATTTCGCCGAGTTCACCATCTAACCTGCCAAAAAGGGACAGGTTTATTTTGGCTGGTTTTATCTGGGCAAACGTCGAGGCAGTGATGCGGCAAGCCACTGCTCACCGCGTTAAGAAGTTCGTATTTGAGAGGAGGCCCCGTGAACGCCTTTGACCGCTACGCCCCGTTTATCCAAGACTTCATCTACTCCCACGATTGGGAGAGTCTGCGCTCTATCCAGGTTGCAGCGGCAGACGCCATCTTTAACACGCAAGATAATGTGCTCCTGACGGCATCCACGGCTTCCGGAAAAACCGAGGCAGCCTTCTTTCCCATCCTGACCGAGTTTTGGGAGAACCCGCCCGCAAGCGTGGGCGCCCTCTACATCGGCCCCCTCAAGGCGCTCATCAATGATCAGTTCGTCCGTCTCAACGACCTCTGCGAAGAGGCCGATATCCCTGTCTGGCACTGGCATGGCGATGTCTCGCAGTCGCACAAGGCTAAGCTCATCAAAAAACCGAGCGGCATCTTGCAGATTACGCCCGAGTCGTTCGAAGCGCTCTTAATCCATAAGCACATGGCGATCCCGCGCATGTTTTGCGACCTGCGCTACGTGGTCATCGACGAGGTCCATTCGCTCATGCGCGGCGACCGTGGCGGGCAGACGCTCTGCCTTATCGAGCGGCTCTCGCGCATGGCCGGCGTGCAGCCTCGACGCATTGGCCTTTCGGCCACCATCGGCGACCCCGAGCGCACGGGCGCTTTTCTCTCACAGGGAACGGGGCGCGACTGTGTTATCCCCCGCTTTGAAGAACCGCGCCGCGTGTGGCGCATCTCCATGGAGCACTTCTACAACTCGGGTCCCCAGGCACAGCAGCGGGGATTCGAGAGCACGGGTCCTCAAGAGGCCGAAGTGCTTGCGTGCGAGCGTATCGAGGCGGCGGCATCCGCGGCACTGCCCGCCGGCGCCCAAGACATGCGTCACAGCGGACAGCTCACACAAGAGGAGCGCCGTCAACGTCGTGAGCGGGCACGGGGCAAGGCCGCTCCCAAGGACCGCCAAACTTCCTCGGCCCCCGAGGGCGAAGTCGACATCCCACGAGCGACCGAGCAGGCGCTTCTCAACCCCACCGACACGGCGCCCGACAACGCCGACCCCGGTATGGGCTATATCTTTGAACATACGCGCGGCCGTAAGTGCCTGGTCTTTGCCAACTCGCGCGAGGAGGCAGAGGCCGTGTGCTCCATGCTGCGCAGCTACTGCGAAAGTCGACACGAGCCCGACCGTTTTCTCATCCACCATGGCAATCTTTCGGCATCGCTACGCGAGACGGCCGAAGAACTCATGCGCGATGAGGAGCAGGCACAAACGACCGTCACCACCTCTACGCTGGAGCTCGGTATCGATATCGGCCGTCTGGAGCGTGCGTTTCAGATCGATGCGCCATTTACCGTCAGTTCCTTTTTGCAGCGAATGGGCCGCACGGGACGCCGCGACCTTCCGCCCGAGATGTGGTTTGTCATGCGCGAGGAAGAGCCCGAGCCGCGCACGATGATGCCCGAGACCATTCCGTGGAAGCTCCTGCAGGGCATCGCGCTCGTACAACTCTATCGCGAGGAAAAGTGGGTCGAGCCGCCCGAGCTCGATCGACTCCCCTACAGCCTGCTCTACCACCAGACTATGTCGACGCTTGCCAGCACCGGCGAGCTCACGCCGGCAGAGCTTGCCCAGCGCGTGCTCACACTCAGCTATTTCCATCGCATCTCGGCCGATGACTATCGCGTACTGCTGCGTCACCTCATTAAGATCGACCATATCCAAGTCACCGAGGGCGGCGGACTCATCGTGGGTCTCGCGGGCGAGCGCATCATTAACAACTTTAAGTTCTACGCCGTATTCCAGGAAAACGAAGAGTTCACCGTTCGCAGCGAATCGGCCGAGCTGGGCACGATCGTCAATCCGCCACCGCCCGGTGAGCGCATCGCCATCGCCGGACACTGCTGGATTGTCGAGGAAGTGGACTGGAAGCGCCACACCGTCTTTGCCACGCAGGTCAAGGGCCGGGTGCCGGCCTACTTTGGCGACTGTCCCGGTGACATCAATACACACGTACTCGAGCGCATGCGCAAGGCGCTCAACGAACACGCCGCGTATCCGTACCTTATGGGTAACGCACGGGCCCGCCTTGCGCAGGCTCGTCATACGGCCGAGATTTCGGGCGCGGGAACTAAACCGCTCATTAACCTGGGCGGCGATACCTGGGTGCTCTTCCCCTGGCTGGGCAGCTACGCCTTTTTGGCCCTCGAGCGCATGCTCAAGATTAAATGTGCCGCGGAGTTGGGCCTTCGCGGACTCGACCCATCACGCCCGTACTTTATGCAGTTTAAGATGAAGGCCGACGAGGAGACGTTCTTTGAGGTGCTCGCCGCCGAGGCCGAGAAGGACTTCGATCCCATCGAGCTCGTCTATCCCGACGAGGTGCCTTATTTTGACCGCTACGACGAGTTTGTTCCCGAAGAGCTCGTGCGCAAGGGCTTTGCCGAAGGCGTGCTCGACATAGAGGGCATGAAGCAGCGTGTCCGCAGCTGGAGCGACCACGCCCAAGACCCGTCTTTTTGGGACGGAGAGACTTACTTGTCGTGAAGGACGGTGCCGAGGAAGTCGGCGTCGAAGGGCACGGCTTCGGCAAAGGCATAATCGCCGTCACTGGCGACGAGCAGGTAGTTTTCCTCGCCGCCGAACTCCGCGTCGCCGCATGGGACCACCCAGGCGTGGGCGAATACCTCGAGTGCCGCGGCAACGCAATCGCGCAGGAACGTCACGTCGCTCCCCCTGTTCGCACTCACGATATTGGCAACATAGATGCCCCCGGGGTTCAGGCTGCCTCGCACCAAACGCAATGCCTCAACCGTCGCCAGCTCGCGTACGGGCTCGGCACCGCCAAAGCAATCGCTCACGACCACGTCGTAGCGACGATGACCCACGCTCGTCACGCCCAGATACGAGCGAGCCTCAGCGGTAATCACTCGCAGGCGATCGCCCACCGTGCGCTCCAGCTCGTCCAGGTAGAACCAACGGCGCGCCAGGCGCGTAATCTCGGCATCGTACTCAATGACGTCCATGCGCAAGCTCTCGTGCGACATCAGTGCAAACTTGGGATAGGCAAACCCGCCGCCGCCCAGCATGAGCATACGGTCGATACCATGCCCGTAAGCATCACGCATTGCGTCCTCAGCCTCAAACACGTCGTCAAACGCGCGATAGTACGCAAAGACGGGCTCCGCCCAACGCTCGCCAACGTAGCTTGCGCTTTGGTAAACGCCGCCTTGCACCAATACACGGACTTCGTCGCCTCCCTCATCGTGCACGCGTTTCACACGCGCCAACCCATGGCGGGTTCGCGCAACCTGCAGACAGGCAGCACGGACAGCGACAGCGGCCGCGCCAAGCGCCGCGGCCCCCAGAGCAACGCCGGCAACGACGCCGGCAGAAACACTCGGCTTGTTCATCTAGAGCTCCTTTTGCAGATAAAGGCCATGGTCATAAAATCCAAGATGACGATAGTACTCACGTGTGCCAATCGCGCTAATCACGTTGATACGCGCATAACCCGCATCCCGGGCAATCTCGCACGCACGTTCTACGAGCAAACGCCCTAACCCGTGATGCTGCGCCGCCTGGCCTTGATCGCCCACGCGCGCCGCCATTCCATACACGTGAACCTCGCGAATCATCGCCTCGTCCGACACCGTCGGCAACTCGTCCGCATGCGCGGCAACAAACGCGCGGTCGGGCAGCGACAGGCGCAAAAAGCCCGCGATTTTGCCCTGCGGTGTCACCCACTGCAAAAAGCGCTCGTGCGTCACCGGCGTCTCGTACGCCACTTCCTCGTCAAGGGTCAACTCGTCCAGGTCGGCGCCCGCCGTGCTGATCTCGCGATAGCGAATCTCACGCACCGTCGCACCGTCACCCCAAGCAGCCAAGCGGTTCTCAACGAGCTGGCGCAGGTTGGGTTTCTTGTTGCCCACCATGATGTCATCGGAGCTAAAGTCGCGGATCATGCGGCTGATGCGGCAGAACGCCGGCGTCACCACGATGTCGTCGGCCAACACATCGAGCAGCTCGTCCTCGGTATAGGGGCGCCACTCGCCACGCTCGTAACAGCCCACCAGACGCGAGCCCTCGATGAGCGCGCACGGGTAGACCTTGACCTCGTCGGGCATAAAGGCGCCCTCGGTCATAAAGCGCTCGTAGTCGCACTTGTCCCCATCAGGCGTGGCGCCCAGCAAGTTGAGCATAAAGTGCGCGTGGATCTTAAAGCCAAACAGGCGCGCGAGCGAAAACGCCCGCTCGATCTGCGCCACCGAAATGCGGCGCTCGTTGATATCGAGTAGATGCTGGTCAAGACTCTGAATACCCATCTGAATCTTGGTGCAACCCAGGCGGCGGATGAGCGTGAGGGCCTGCGGCGTTACGGCATCGGGGCGCGTCTCGATAACGAGCCCCACCACGCGATGCTTCGCCGTCTCGTTGATGCGCTGCTGACGCTCAAGCTCCTCCATCGTTGCCGTCTGCCACTCGGCAGCCTCGCCCCATGGCGTACCGGGGCCGTACAGACGGCGCACTGCGCGGTTATAGCCACCAACGACAGCATCCACACGCCCCTGCTCGTCGGCAACGCCGGCAGCAAGCTCAGCCTCGTCTGTCGCAATGCCGGCAGCCCGATAGCGCTCGCGGCGCTCTGTTACCACCGGCGGCAGGGCATCGGCGGGAGCGTCATCGAGCAGGCGCCCTGCCTCGGCACGGCTGATGCCCGGACGCGCCAACATGGGGTTTGCCGCCACGCCGGCGACGGCATCGTCATTGAGCGCACGGAAAAGCTCCGACATAAACCACGTTTGATACCCTTGCGGATAGTCGCTCCAGGTGCCACCGAGCACGATGAGCTCTATCTTGTCGGTCGCATGCCCCATCTGCGAAAGCGCGGTCAGACGAGCGCTCACCTGCAGATACGGGTCAAAGCAGTTTTGCTCCGCACGGGCGCACGCCGGCTCGGCGTGCAGATAGCTTTTAGGCATGCGCAGGTCATTGGGGCAAAACAGGCAATCGCCCGAGCATGGCCAGGGCTTGGTAATGACGGTAATGGTCGCCACGCCCGAAGCCGTGCGACGAGGCTTCATACGCAGCACCTGCAGCAGTCGACGTTCCAGCTCGGTATCGACATTCCACGCAGCCCAACGAGCCGGCTCCTCACGTTTAACCCGCTGGTAGAACGGCAGCAGACGGCGCTTGGCCAAATCGCGTTTGTCGGCACCCTCACGGCGCGCCTCGGCATGTATCAGTTTGACGAGCGCCTTGTCGTCCACGGTCTCGCCGCGACGCAGGGCCTCAAGTATGTTCAAGATAATCTGTTCCATGCCCCCATTGTAAAGGCAAAGGCGCCGGAGCCCGTCACGGCTCCGGCGCCTCCATCAAACAGCGCAGCTATGGTTTATAAGTCTTCGATAACCGCCCGTCACTCTGAATCAAATGACATGTCGCCCGAACCAACCTCAAAACGATACGTGGCGGACTTATCGCCATTATCGAATTCAAGATTCAAAATGGTCTCGCCGTCGTAGTCAAGCGGAAGGAAATCGCTCTCGAAGTCGCCGCTGCCCAAGGTGAGGCTCGCCTTAAAGCCCGTAGAGTTCGGAACCGTCATCTCCACATCACCCGAGCCCACACTCACGTCCATCGACTTCGCGGGGGCCTGGTAGAGCTCGAACGTCACATCGCCCGAACCGACCTCAGCACTGAGCGCATCAGTCACGCTGCCCGCAAACTCTACATCTCCCGCACCCAGGAAAAGGTCGAAACCATCACAGGTGACACCGGCAATCTGCAGATCACCCGAGCCCACGTGCGCGTTGACTCCCTTCAGATGTTCGGCAACACGGCGCGGCAGCTCGACCGTAACTGAGCGATCGATTGCCTTACCGTCATCACTTCCAAACTGGGAAACCTTGAGCG
The DNA here is from genome assembly GCA_900544135.1 of uncultured Collinsella sp. GTDB lineage: Bacteria > Actinomycetota > Coriobacteriia > Coriobacteriales > Coriobacteriaceae > Collinsella. The sequence continues at coordinate 164,294 of UQTU01000003.1, read as the reverse complement.
TCGAGTCCTCGACGGATGCGATGTTCTGCGTCGCGGCCTTGGAGGCATCCATACCATTGGCAACGCGTCCCCGCTCGATAACGCGAGCCTTGTTACCATCAATAACCTTGACGTCCACCGTAGCCGCATCGATATCGAAATCGAGGTAGCGAAACTCATCGGCATCAAAGGTCGTACACGAAAGCTGCTGAGGCCGAGCGGAATAGTTACCGCCATCGTTCATAAAATCGTCGTCATCAACCACATCGTCCATACCGGACAAGCCGGGTATAACATCGTCGAGATCCCACGGGCCATCAAAATGAATCAAAGTCCGCGAAACGCCAAAAACAAGCCCGATAATCAGTACAAACGCTCCGATGCCGACGCCCAGGCGCAGCTTGGATTCATGCGAAAGCTTCATCATTCGTCACCTTCTTTGGCACATGGCTCAGCGGTGGCCGCGGTAGCCACGTCAGCATCAGGTTCCGCAGAAGTATCCTTCCCCTGGGCCCTGACCGCCACCGGTGCCGGACCAACCTGAATATCCCCGCGCGCCCAATCGCCATCGAGTGCACGCGCCACCCAGTGATAGATGGGAATCGTGAAGAAGATCAGCGCAGCAAAGGGGCCGGCACCAAACAGGAACATCAGTAAAAAGAACAGCAGCCAGCACACGGCCCAATACGGGAATGACTGGAACGGACCCTTCACCGGAGTCGGACCAGCCGCACCGGTACCCGTCACCTGAGCCGTCGCCGCATTGGCAGCCTGCGCACTCCAGCTTGCCGCCTGCGCCGCCTTGGCTGCCGCGTCACTTGCCTGTGTTGCCGCCTCGGTGGCGCGCGCCGCTGCCTCATGGGTGCGGGCACGCTCCGCGGCCTCGGCCTCGCGCTGACGGGCGCGGTCCTCGTTCTCAAATTCGATATCGTCCTCGATCTCGTCACTCGGATTGAGGAGCTCGTCCAAACTCACGCCATAGAGTTTTGCGAGCGAGATCAGGTTCTCGGTATCGGGCGAGCTCTCCGCACGCTCCCATTTACTAACCGCCTGGCGCGACAGCCCCAGCTTTCGCGCCAGCCCTTCTTGGCTAAAGCCCTTGCTGCGGCGAAGGTCGGCGAGCCGCTGCGCAGTTTCTACATTCATGGTTCCTCCTATGTGATGCCAGCCGTGCCGCCGGACCGTTTTTGTTCTTAAGGCGCCTTGCACAGTTAAAAATCTATCCGCCACCGCCAAAAGCATGCCACCTATTCTAGTGAGATTTTTGACAACTGGCGGTTGCGGGCACATATGAGCTGCGGAAATGTGTCCAAACAAAGCAATGAACCGCAGCTCGGTTGTCCCCGTTGCGGCGTTAACGGTAGTATGGTCGTACTGTTTATTTCGCACCGCTAACGGAGGGAGTTCCGCGCCGTGAACCGCGATTTCGCCTCATCGCTCATCCAGCTCAACAACACGTTCTATCGCGAGCACTCCGCTTCCTTTTCCGATACGCGCCAGACCCCGTGGCCCGGCTGGGTGCGCACCATGGATATCGCGCTCGGGCAGCTCGACGTCGCCACGATCGAGCATCCCGTCCGTGTCTTCGACCTCGCCTGTGGCAACATGCGATTCGAGAACTTTGCCGCCGGCGGCGCACTTGCCGCCAAGGGCGTCGACGGCGCAAACCCCTCGGCAGATGCCAGTTGCCCGTTTGAGTTCTATGGTGTCGACTCGTGTCAAGACCTGGCCATCGATGCACATGGCCACGCGCTGCGCATTCCCAACCTGCACTTCCAGGAACTCGACGTGCTCGACGCCCTCATGAAGCTCAACCCCGCCGAGACGCCCGACGTGCTTTTCGACGCCCCGCTCGCCGACATCTCGGTCTGCTTTGGCTTTATGCACCACGTGCCGTCGTGCGAGTACCGCGTACGCGTACTCGACGCCTTGGTGCGGCAGACGCGCCCGGGCGGCATCATCGCCATCAGCTTTTGGGAGTTTATGAACGACGAGCGCATGGCGCGCAAGGCCGTTCGAGCCGAAGCCCGCGCCGAGCTCACCCCGCCGTTTGAGGGTTACGATTCCGCGCAGTTTGAAGCCGGCGACCACCTCATCGGCTGGCAAAACGACCGCCACGCCTACCGCTATTGCCATCACTTTGACGATCAGCAGATCACCGACCTGGTGCGCGGCGTCCGTACGTTCTACAAGAGCGGCGAGGTCCCCGTGCGCGAGCTTGAGCGCTTCCATGCCGACGGTCGCAGCGGAGAGCTCAATCGCTATGTGATTCTCAAGCGTCTGTAGGCACCGACGACTCGCCGCCGAGCCGCACCGCATCTTTCGGGCAAACTATGCCCACCCTTTTTCAACCCATTGACGGAACGTGCAGCTATGCGTTCCACACTTATGACCAAGGAGCCTCATGGGAGCCGTCCACGTTCGCACGCCTAAGAACTTTGTGCTCGAGGAGCGCCTGGAGCGCTACGCCGATGCGATTGAGACGAACCCCGAGGCCTATGCCGGAGATTGGCGCGAGGCCTGTGCGCCCGCAGGCGGCAAGCCCTTCGAACACCTTCACCTGGATCTTGGCTGTGGCAAGGGAACGTACCTTGTAGAGCGCGCGGCCCACGAGCCAAACACCCTCTTTATCGGCATGGACCAGGAGCCCATCTGCATTGCCTATGCCGCGCAGAAAATCTGCGAGCAGGAGCTATCCAACGCACTCGTCCTGCCCCGAGGCGCCAAATCGCTGCCGCAGCTGTTTGCCGCAGGCGAGCTCGATGCCATCACCATTAACTTTCCCACGCCACAGCCCAAGGCCAAGTACGCCAAAAAACGACTCGTCCATGTCGACCACCTAATGCTGTACCGCCCGCTCTTTGCAGCCGGCGCTACCGTCACGCTGCGCACCGACAGCAAGCCGTTGCGCGACTACGCCCTGGGGCAGTTTGCCGCGGCGGGCTACGACACACTTTGGGTAAGCGATGACGTGCGCCGCGACCATCCCGAGCATCCCGAGACCGAATATGAATGCCGCACGCGCGAGATGGGTGCCGCTGTATATGGTATTTGCGCCACACCCTGCGCGCAGCCCAGCGATGAACAGCTCGCGGCGGGCCGCGCGCAGGAGCAAAGCCTTGCCTGCTACCTGCCCGAAAACCTCGATGAGCTCACCTACGTGCCTCTCGGCATGGAAGAGGCCGTCGAGAACTTCAGAAACCGTGCCCGCAAGGGTAAGAAGCGCCTGCCGCAAGAGTCCTAGGGGCTTCTGATGGTCGCGGCGTCGGCAAACATACGCAAATAGGCGCTAGCGAACGGCCCTCAAGCCTAAGTGAGTAGACTTTTTTGCAATAGCCAAGCACAGCCCGCATAGCGAAACATAAAACCGCAGGTAGAGCCCTTGCGCAAAAGCCATGTGCTCGCGATATTGCAAAAAGCCTACTCACTTAGCTGGCAACCGCACCAAACGGCTGGGCAGAACGCCCATTTCCTGCATTTTCTCGCGCACTGGCACCCCGCGCCGCCGCTACGCCATAATAGTTGGCGGACAATCGCGAGAGAAAGCAACCACATGGCACAGACCACGACAGATACCGCTGCCAGCACCGTCTCCGGCGCCGGGGCCGCCAGCTCGTTCTCGGGCGGCACGGGAACCGAAGCCGAGTTCGGCTCACTCGGCGCGCTCTCCCCCACCTGGTGGGAGCCCGAGGACGGCAGCGAGCCCGAACCATGGCTCACGCCCGATCAGGCCTTCGAACGCTTCTTTGAATGGACGAGCGACCGTGGCATTGAGCTGTGGGACCACCAAGAAGAGGCCCTCATGGACCTGGCTGCCGGCGACCACGTCATTTTGGGAACACCGACCGGATCGGGTAAATCGCTCGTCGCGCTGGGCATGCTCTTTATGGGCATGGCGCAGGGCAAGCGCTGTTATTACACGGCCCCCATCAAGGCTCTGGTCAGCGAAAAGTTTTTCGACCTTGTGCAGGTGCTCGGCCGCGATAACGTCGGCATGATCACCGGCGACACGCATATCAACACCAAGGCGCCCGTCATCTGCTGCACGGCAGAAATCCTTGCCAACGATGCACTGCGCGAGGGCGAGGGCGCCGACGTGGGCTGCGTCGCCATGGACGAGTTCCACTATTTTGCCGACCCCGACCGCGGCTGGGCCTGGCAGGTGCCACTGCTCACCCTGCCTCACACGCAATTCATGCTCATGAGCGCCACGCTCGGCGATGTCACTGCCATCGCCGCCTCACTCGAGGAACACACCGGCGCTACCTGCGACTTGGTCGTCGATGCCCCACGCCCCGTGCCGCTGAGCTACGACTACGTGACGACCTCCCTCGAGGGCACCGTCGAGCTCGCCATGCGCGGCGGCGAGGCCCCGCTCTATATCGTGCACTTTAGCCAGGATGCCGCCCTTGCGACGGCACAGTCGCTCGCCAATTTTGGCATCGCCAGCAAGGAGCAGCGCGAGGCCATCAAAGAAGCAGCAAAGGGAACGAGCTTCTCGACGGCCTTTGGTAAGATTCTCAAACGCCTGCTTGGATGCGGCGTCGGCGTGCACCATGCTGGCATGTTGCCGCGCTATCGCCTGCTGGTCGAGCGCTTGGCGCAGCAGGGCCTGCTGCCCGTCATCTGCGGTACCGATACGCTCGGCGTCGGCATCAACGTGCCCATCCACACCGTGGTGCTCACCGCGCTCACCAAGTTCGACGGCTACAAGATGCGTCGCCTGCGCGCCCGTGAGTTCCATCAGATCGCTGGTCGCGCCGGCCGTTCGGGCTTCGATACCGAGGGCATGGTCATCGCCGAGGCCCCGGAGCACGAGATCGAGAACGCTAAGCTCATGGCCAAGGCGGGCGACGACCCCAAGAAGCTCCGCAAGATTAAAAAGAAGAAGGCCCCCGAGGGCTTTGTCACCTGGAACAAGCAGACCTTTGAGCGCCTGATCGAGACGCAGCCCGAGACGCTCAAGCCGCGCCTGCGCATCACGCACTCCATGGTGATTAGCGTGGTCGAGCAGGGCGGCGATGCCCGCGCCCGCGTGCACGACCTCATCGAGACGAGCCTGCAAACTCCCGAGGAAAAGGCTAAGCTCGAGGTTCGCGCCGACGAAATCTTCGCCACGCTCATCGATTCCGGCGTCGTCGTTCGCACCGAGGTGCCGCCCGCGCCCGACGCCCCGACTGACGCCGCACCAGACATCGACTATGCACTGACGGTCGATCTGCCCGAGGACTTTGCGCTCGACCAGCCGCTCTCGCCGTTTTTGCTTGCCGCGCTGGAGCTGCTCGACCCCGAGAGTGAGACCTATACCATGGATCTGATCTCGATGGTCGAGGCAACGCTCGAGGACCCCAAGCAGGTATTGCGCGCACAGGAGCGCGCCGCGCGCGACCGCGCGATGGCCGAAATGAAGGCTGATGGCGTCGAATATGAGGAACGCCTGGAGCGCATCCAGGATGTCACCTACGAAAAGCCGCTCGAGGATTTACTCGATGCCGCCTTCGACAAGTACTGTCAGGAAGTACCCTGGGCCAACGACTATCAGCTCTCGCCCAAGAGCGTCCTGCGCGACATGCTGGAAAGCGCGAGCGATTTTAAGGGTTACATTCAAAAGCTCGGCATCGCCCGTTCCGAGGGCATTCTGCTGCGCTACCTGGCAGAGGCCTACCGTTCGCTCGACCGCACCGTGCCCATCGAGAAGCGCGACGAGCGCCTGCGCGACATTATCTCGTGGCTGGGCTTTGTGGTGCGCTCGGTGGACTCGAGCCTGGTGGATGAGTGGGAAAACGCCGGCAACCCGGCAGCCCTCGACGCCGCGCCGCCGCAGGGCATCGACGAGGTCGTGGCGGACCGTCGCGGCTGCACGCTGTTGGTGCGCAACGCGCTCTTCCGCCGCGTGACCCTTGCCGCCCGCGAGCACGTTCGCGACCTGGGCGAACTCGACGAGGACTGGGGCATGAGCGAGATCCGCTGGCAAAAAGCACTCGACGCTTACCACGAGCAGCACGAGGAAATCCTCACCGACGGAGATGCCCGCAGCGCCGCGATGTTTTCCATTGACGAGTCCGACGAGAAGACCGCGCACGTATGGCACGTGCACCAGATCTTTGCCGACGAGGATGGCGACCACGATTTTGGCATCATGGGCGATGTCGATCTGGACGCCACGCAAGACGGCGGCGAGGCCATCTTCAAAAACTACCGCGTCGGCTTTATCGAGGACCTGCTCGAGGACTAGCCGAACATACTGGAACGAAACGAAACGGGGCCGTTGGCAATATCGCCAGCGGCCCCGTTTTTGCGCGATACGCTATCCCCTACTCGGTATCCTCGACCTCATACGAATCCGCCTCGGCTGGCTCATCGTTTGTCTCTGTCGCAGCCCCGCGCGCCTCGTCAAACGCCGCCTTCATGGTCTTGTTGCCCCATGTGAGCTTGCGAATGGTAAGATCGTCGGCTTTCTTGTTGGCAAGGCGCAGATTGTTCTCGGAGGACAGCAACGCCTCCTTGGTTTTCTGCAGATGGCTAATCGTCTTGTCGATCTCATCGATTGCCGTTTGGAACTTGCGACTCGCGATCTCGCAGTTGCGGCCGAAATCGTTCTTGAACTTTTCCATCTTGGCTTCGAAGTTCGTGACGTCGATATTCTGCTGCTTGTACTCCGCCAGCTCCTGCTTATAGCGCAGCGAACCCATGGCGGCGTTGCGAAGAAGTGTAATCATGGGAATGAAAAACTGTGGGCGAATCACGTACATCTTCTCGTAGCGATAGCTCACGTCGACTATCCCTGCGTTATAGAGCTCGCTCTCGGGCTCGAGTAGCGTGCAGAGCACCGCGTACTCACAGCCTTTCTGGCGACGATCGTGATCGAGCTTCTTAAAGAAGTCCTCGTTTTTGTGCTTGGTCGCAGTCTCGTCGTTCTCGTTTTTCATCTCGAACATAATCGAAATGACCTCGTTGCCGCTCGCGTCGCACTCGCGGAAGATAAAGTCGCCCTTGGTACCCTCGGACGCATCGTTGTCTTTCTCGAAGTACGCGTTAGGAAACGCCGTCATGCGCAGACGGTTAAACTCGGTCTCGCAGTGCTGCTCGAGCGACTCGCCCACCATCTTGGTGGACAGGCGGACCTTCATGTCCTTAAGGCGCTCAATCTCTTCATCCTTGTAGCGAATCAGGTCATCGCTCGCGCGCTTGGCCTGCGCAAGCTCGAGCTCGTGTGCCGCCTTGGCCTGTTCCTCGCGAGAATCGCGCACCGCCAGCTCGCTCGTCAGCTTGGCACGTGCCTCATCGCGCTCTCGCTCCACCGCGGCGACCGCCTCCGACAGGTTCATTTTTGCCATCAGTTCCTGCTCGCGCAACTGGGCACGCAGACCCTCGGCCTCTTGCTCAGATTGTGCCTTTGCGGCGGAAAACTTCTCCTGTACCGTCGCGCGGTAGTCAGCAAGCGCGCGCTCAGCTTCACCGCGAGCAGCATCGAGCTCGCGCTGCGACTCTGCCGCGGCAGCGGCAAGCGCCATCTCCTGGGCCTTGTCCGCCGCGGCAAGCCTGGCCTGCAGCTCGGCAATCTGAGCATCACGTGCAGCCAAATCGTTTTGAGCAGCATTGCGCGCCACCGACTCGACGAGCTTGGCTTCGTCATCTTTGCGCTCCAGCTGCGCACGCAAATTGTCGATTTCTCGCTGAAGCTCGGCGTTTTCCTTTTGAGCATCGGCACGGGCCTCAACCGCCGCGCGCTGACTTGCGCTCTCGCGCTCTGTGGCAGCGCCCTCGAGCTTGGCGCGCAGCTCGGCAAGCTCAGCGTCGCGCTTGGCAACCTCTTGTGCCAGCTTCTGCTCCGCGGCGTTCTTCTGCTCGACAAGTTGAGCGTTGCGCTGAGAATCTGCCTTTTGCAAGGCAGCCGTCGAACGCGAGCGCTCAAGCTCCAGCGCCTGCTCGCCCTCGCGCTGGACTGCCTTCACACGCTCATCCAGGTCGCGCGAAAACTCGGCATTGCGCACTTGCTTGACGATGTCCGCATAGCCAGACGCATCGACCTTAAAAACTTCGCCACAATGCGGGCACTTGATCTCGTTCATAGCAGCTCCTCGATGGACGCAAATTTCAACCGCTTACACTCTACCGCGCCGCACGGACAAAAAAGACGCCGCCGCCATAATAGCAACAGCGCCAGAACCACCACAAAGGTGCCTGTCCCCTTTGTGGCGGTTTGTGTGACGGTTCGAGAATTACAGTCCAAAGAAGCTCAAGATCTGGTCTCGGCTTACGGGCTTGTACTCGTTGGCGTCGAGGCCCACATCGTAGCGATAAATGGGGCGCTCGCGATCGCAGTTGCGCGCGTTGGTGCGGTCTCCCCTGCTGTGGATATGCCCGTGCAGCATGATGGCGCCACGCGCCTTGCCATTCCAGCTGAGCATGGGGTAATGGCTCAACACCAGGCGATGGCCCTTGGCATAGCCGGGAGCAATCTCCAGGTAATCACGCACGTCTTCCCAGATTTGGGGCGCAGCTGGATCTTCCCAGTCACCGTCATGGTTGCCACGGATGAGCGTTACGTTCTGACATTCGATGCGCTCGCGCAGGCGCACAGCATCCGCCAGGGGCAAACGATAGGTAAAGTCTCCCAAGATATAGAGACGGTCGTCCGCCGCCACGCACTCATTCACGGCATCGATGACCTTGCGGTTCATCTCCTCGACCGAGCCAAATGGCCGGTCCATGTCGTGCAGGATATTCGTGTCGCCCAGGTGCAGGTCGGCGGTAAACCACATCATCGTCTCTGTCCTCATTTCGCAACGTGTTCAACTCGTGCTAAGTATACAGACGCAGCGATGCGGCGGTTATCCAAAGAGCCCGCCGAACAGTCCGCGGCGGCGCTTGTCTTGCTTTTTCGAAGCGTCACCCTGAGTTTTCTTGTCCTGCCGCTTCTTACGGTCCTGCTCCAGCTCATCATCGTCGAGCAGCATATCCCACTCAAACGGGTCATCCGTCAGATCGAACAGGCCATCGTCATCAAACATGGCAGCCTCCCTTACCGACTAGCGAGCATCCACCACGTAGAGGCCAACGCGCACCTGGTGCCACGGGCTACGCTCGGGGGCAACCTGCTGCACGCGCGCCTCAAATACACCCTCGTGTCCATAATGCATCATCACGGATAGCGGGCCGACCCCGTTTCCCGGAACATAGCCGAGCTTGGTGTTGCCGTAATAGATCGCAACCGCCTCAGGGTCATGGGGATTATCGCGCTCGGCACACAGCGTCAGCTTATCGCCGACCTTAAGATCGCCCAGGACCAAGGCACCGTCGGCATACTGAAATCCTGCGATATGAAACGACAAAAGAACACGTGAAGGCTCGTACATGGCAGCTCCTCTAACGGCCGGATAAACCGGCGCTTAACCTTACTGAGAAGTTTACGGGCCCGTGCGGACACGAATTCACCCGCTCGCGCCTTTCACCCAGTTGCCGCAACGCTTGCGAGACAGAGCGCTTGCAGATAAGATAGAGGCACGGATGGCACCCGTTGCAGCGGGTCTTGCCAACTCCAGTGCACGTTTACATCGTGAGAAGTGGCCGTCTTCGCTTACGCGGGGGCGGCTATTTCATTCGGCCGATAAACAGGCCGAGTTCGATAGCCGCGATTAACAACGCCAGTAACGAAATAACATCGCTTACGTTCATACCAATTCCCTTCTAAAGGGAGTTGGCCCATCCGTACCCCATGGCAGTAGTCTAACGTAAATGGCAGGTAATAGGAACACTTGTTCGTATTACCTGCCATTTCCTAATGCACAAACATGCGCACGAATTTGTGCTTCCAGCTTGCGTAGGGCGCATACCGAAACGGCACGTCCAGCCAGGTTGCCTTGTTCACGATGCTCTTCTTGTGGCTAAACGCATCGAAGCTCTCGCGGCCATGGTACTGCCCCATGCCGCTCGCGCCCATGCCGCCAAAGCCCATATGGCTCGTAGCCAGATGCATGATGGTGTCGTTAACACAGCCGCCGCCAAAGGGCACGTAGCGCACAAAGCGCTGCTGGACCTCGCGGTCCTGGCTAAAGATATACAGGGCCAGCGGCGTCGGACGATCCGTAATAAACGTTTCGGCCTCGTCTAAGTTCTCAAACGTCAGTACCGGCAAGATGGGGCCGAAGATCTCCTCCTGCATCACGGCGTCATCGGGGGCCACGCCATCCAAAATCGTCGGCTCGATCTTGAGCGAAGCCTCGCGCGTGACACCTCCAAGCACGACCTTATCGGGATCGATCAGCCCACGCACGCGCGCAAAATGTTTGGCGTTGACGATATGCCCGTAATCCTCGTTATCGAGCGGGTGCTCGCCAAACATGCGACGGACCTCTTCCTTGATGAGGCCCAGCAGCTCGTCGTGCACGCTCGTATCGACCAGCAGGTAGTCGGGCGCCACGCAGGTCTGCCCCACGTTGAGCCATTTACCAAAGGCGATACGCCGTGCCGCAACCTTCAAGTTTGCCGTCGCATCCACGATGCAGGGACTCTTTCCGCCCAGCTCAAGCGTCACGGGCGCAAGGTTTTTACTTGCGCGCTCCATGACGAGTTTGCCGACCGGAACGCTACCGGTAAAGAAAATCTTGTCCCAGCACTCATCGAGCAACGCTTCGTTCTCGGCGCGCCCGCCCTCGACAACCGTCACCAGACGCGGATCAAATGCCTCTTCACAGATTTGCTTGAGCACCGCGCTCGATGCCGGAGCATATGCACTCGGCTTGATGACGACGGTATTGCCTGCGGCAAGGGCGCCAGCGAGCGGCTCGAGCGTCAGCAAAAACGGGTAGTTCCAGGGCGCCATGATGAGCGTGACGCCATAGGGCACGGCTTGCGTTTTGCACACACTCACGGCGTTGGCAAGATCGCACGGACGCAGGCGCGGACGACTCCATCGAACCACGTGAGCAATCTGATGACGAATCTCGGAAAGCGACGTGCCGATCTCGCACATATATGCCTCGTCATGCGACTTTCCCAAATCGGTCTTGAGCGCATGGGCAATATCGGCCTCGTGCGCCCGGACCGCATCGCGTAAACTCACGAGCGCGCGACGTCGAGCATCGACATCAAACGTAGCGTGCGTCTTAAAGTAGGTGCGCTGATCGCCGACGATGCGCGCAATTTCCCCGGTGTTCATGGACCCTCCTAGTTCTCGCCCTCAAACATACCACCTGCAACGACTTCGTACATATGCTCGAGCTCCAAGCGGTCCATCAAAAGCGGAACGGGGTACAGGGGATTGGCCTCGGCATCGGCATGCGCCGCCATCTCAGGAATGTCGGAGCGGCGAATACCTGAGACATATTTGGGGATTCCCAGGGCCCCGTTCATGCGGTCGACCCAATCGATAAAGGCCTCGGCCGCAAGACTATCCTGTGCGGTAGCCGGCGCAATGCCCGCCATGCGAGCGAGGTCGGCAAGCTTGGGGGCGGCGATGTCACCATAAGCGCGAAGCATGTGCGGCAGGATGATCGCGTTGGCCAAACCGTGCGGAATTCCGTATCGGCCGCCCAGACTGTGCGCGATGGCATGCACATATCCGACATAGGAGCGGGTAAACGCAACACCCGCCTTATACGCCGCCGAAAGCATATTGCGACGTGCACGCATGTTGTCGCCATGCTCATAGGCCTCGAGCAAATTGTCGTGGATGAGCTGAACCGCCTGTCGCGCCATCTTGCGCGTATAGGGCGTGGTGCTTCGCCCGATAAAGGCCTCGACAGCATGCGTCAGGGCGTCCATGCCCGTCTGCCCCGTAATGGAGGCGGGCAGGCCGCGCGTAAACTCGGGGTCGTGCACCGCAAGGCGCGGGATAAGCACAAAGTCGTTAATGGGGTACTTGTAGTGCGTCTCATCATCGGTAATTACCGCCGCAAGCGTAACCTCGCTTCCCGTGCCTGCCGTGGTGGGAACGGCGATGAGCAGCGGCAGGCGACGATGAATCCGCAGCAGCCCGCGCATCTTGTTGATGGGCTTGTTTGGCTGCGCGATGCGTGCTCCCACGCCCTTGGCACAGTCCATGGCCGAGCCACCGCCAAAGCCGATAATGGCCTGGCAGGCGCTCTCTCGATACAGGGACGCCGCTTCCTCCACGTTTGAGACCGTGGGGTTCATACGCGTTTCGGCATAGACCGTAACGCCAATCCCCTGAGCCGAAAGCGCACGCTCGAGTGATGCCGTGAGCCCCAAACGTGCAATACCAGGGTCTGTCACGATAAGGACCTTCTGGATCGAGCGCTTTTGAAGCACCGCGGGCACATCCTCGGCATGCTCCAAAATGCGCGGCTCGGTATAGGGCAGGATCGGCAATGCAATGCGAAAAACCGTCTGATATGTTCGGCACCAGGCACGACTGGCTAGATGCATAAAGGAAACTCCCTTATTTGTTGATAGGTCAACATTTGCTCGACCGATTGTACTCAGCGGAGATCGCAGACGGCCCGCCAATCGTTAATCAATCAACATCTTCATATCTCAAAATTGTTTTATTAAAAATCATTCCTAATAGGCTTCACATTTGGTCGCATTTATGGATAATAGAACTCGTCAAGACGCACGTCCGGAGAGGGCCCTTACGGGACCGGACGAGCGCGCAATCGCCATCGATCGAAAGGATCGAATCATGAAGTTTGTTTGCCCCGTTTGCGGTTATGTGGAAGAGTTCGACGGCGACCAGCTGCCCGAGGATTTTAAGTGCCCCCAGTGCGGCGTTCCCGGTTCTCGTTTCCTGAAGCAGGAGGAGGGCCAGCTCGAGTGGGCTGCCGAGCACGTCGTGGGCGTCGCCAAGATGGAGGGCGTCTCCGAGGACATCGTTGCCGACCTGCGCGCTAACTTTGAGGGCGAGTGCTCTGAGGTCGGTATGTACCTGGCCATGGCTCGTGTCGCTCATCGCGAGGGCTATCCCGAGATCGGCCTGTACTGGGAGAAGGCTGCCCACGAGGAGGCGGAGCATGCCGCCAAGTTCGCTGAGCTCCTGGGCGAGGTCGTGACCGACTCCACCAAGAAGAACCTCGAGATGCGCGTTGAGGCCGAGAACGGCGCCACCGCCGGCAAGACCGATCTTGCTAAGCGCGCCAAGGCCGCTGGCCTCGATGCCATCCATGACACCGTGCACGAGATGGCTCGCGACGAGGCCCGCCACGGCAAGGCTTTCGCCGGCCTGCTCAAGCGCTACTTTGGCTAAGCCAACCGCCTGAGACATAACCTCTAGCTCGATGAGGCCCGGACCGCATGGTTCGGGCCTTTTTCGTGGGCTTATTGCAGCTGCTCTTGAAGAGCGATGAGCGACTGAGGGCTCAGGTCGTCGTATTGTATGAGGACGCGAGATGGAGCGTTCTTAGTCGATGCCCGATCACCCGTCCACAGGCAATCGGCGATGTTGACATAGGAAATACGAGCGTCAGCAAGAGCCTTCGCGAAACTCTTCCCCGCTCCGTCCTCGGACAGGGCAACGGTGCAGTAAAGGCCCGCGTCCGCATGCTCGATCGAAACCTCCCCTGCCGGAAACGCTTTCCGCACAAGCGCCGCCAGGCCATCACGCGCCTCGCGAGCACGAACGCGCACGCGGTTCACATGTCGCTCGTAATCACCCGATTCCAGCAAACGAGCCAAAGCGACCTGGTCAACAGAACTCACCGACGAGGCGTAAAAACCAAGGTTGCGCCTAAACCGCTCCATTAGCTCGTCGGGCAGCACCATGTACGCTAGACGCAACGCCGATGACAGGCTCTTCGAAAACGTGTTGGTGTAGATAACCGACTGGGCGGCATCGATCGACGCGAGCGCGGGAATCGGTTTGCCGGCAAGGCGAAACTCACAATCAAAGTCATCTTCGATGAGATACCGACCCGGTCGCTCGGCGGCCCAGCTGAGCAGCGCGTAGCGACGCGCAATGCTCGTCACAAGGCCGGTCGGATACTGATGGGACGGCATCAGATGAAGGACATCGGTCCCGCTTTTCTGCAGAGTGCTCAAGACCACGCCCTCATCATCCAACGGGATATGTCGAACTTTGCAGCCCATGGCCTGATAGATGCGCGTCAGGCGCAAATAGCCCGGATCCTCAACGGCATACACCTTGTCGGCTCCAAGCAACTGAACCAACATGGTATCGAGCAGCTGGGCGCCCGCACCGATAACGATGTTGTCGGGGTCGACATTCATACCCCTTGTCCCGCGCAGGCGGTGAGCAATTGCGCGTCGTAGCCGAGCGGTGCCCTGTGCCGGCGCAGTCGAAAAGATTTCGCGTTCGTCTTCGGATGCCAGCGTCGCCCGCAGCGCGCTTTGCCAAAGCCGCGCCGCCTCCAAAGCGGAAGGAGAAAGCGCATCAAATCGCTCGACCTGTCCGTTGATATCATGTGCGCCGGGGCCCGCGGAGACGGCATCTCGGTCGATGCCCTCCGCAGCCGAAGGCAAAACCGGTGCATCCGGAAGCTCGCAAGCGTAGTAGCCCCGACGCGGCATTGAGCAAATATAGCCCTCGGCAAGTAACTGGTTATATGCATTCTCGATGGTAATGACACTGATTCCCAGATGACTGGCAAAGGCGCGCTTAGACGGAAGATGTTCCCCCGCCGCAATGCGTCCAGCTACGATATCATCTCGAATTTGCTGGTAAACATACTCATAGAGCGATGCTTCGCCGCGTTTTTCCAAATTGTAGTCAAGCATGTGTTTGCCACCTGACCTTATCGCGCTGTTCAATCTGGTATTAGTCTGACCTTGTAATTATCTCGAAAACTGAGTATTTCGCCATACCCAGCTCCCCGATAGGATGTTCCGTCAAGCAATGCACATGCCAACCAAGGGAGCAACCATGGTAGAACAGACCAGCAAGGCCGATCGCGTCAAACTCAACCGCGAGCTCGCGCAGATGCTCAAGGGCGGCGTCATCATGGACGTCACCACTCCCGAGCAGGCACGCATCGCCGAGGAGGCAGGCGCCTGCGCCGTCATGGCTCTCGAGCGCATCCCGGCCGACATCCGTGCCGCAGGCGGCGTCTCGCGTATGAGCGATCCCAAGATGATCAAGGGCATCCAAGAGGCCGTCTCCATCCCCGTCATGGCCAAGTGCCGCATCGGTCACATTGTCGAGGCGCAGATCCTGCAGGCCATCGAGATCGATTACATCGACGAGTCCGAGGTTCTCTCCCCCGCCGATGACGTTTATCACATCGACAAGACCCAGTTTGACGTGCCGTTTGTCTGCGGCGCCCGCGATCTGGGCGAGGCGTTGCGCCGTGTTGCCGAGGGCGCCACGATGATTCGCACCAAGGGCGAGCCGGGCACGGGCGACGTCGTCCAAGCCGTGCGCCACATGCGCAAGATCCAAAAGCAGATCCGTGACGTTGTCGCTCTGCGCGATGATGAGCTCTTTGAGGCAGCCAAACAGCTGCAGGTTCCGGTCGAACTGGTCCGCGAGGTCCATGCCACGGGCAAGCTTCCCGTCGTGAACTTTGCCGCCGGCGGCGTAGCGACCCCCGCCGACGCCGCGTTGATGATGCAGCTGGGTGCCGAGGGCGTCTTTGTCGGCTCGGGTATCTTTAAGAGCGGCGACCCCGCTAAGCGCGCCGCCGCCATCGTCAAGGCCGTGGCAAACTTCACCGATGCCAAACTCATCGCCGGGCTTTCGGAGGACCTGGGCGAGGCCATGGTGGGCATCAACGCCGACGAGATCGAGATCATCATGGAGGAGCGCGGGCGCTAGTCCAGCAGAAAGGATCGCACATGAGCGATTATGCAGACCAAACGGTCGCCGTGCTGGCGGTCCAAGGCGCTTTTGCCGAGCACGAGGCAAGACTATCTGAGCTGGGCGCGCACTGTATTGAGCTGAGGCAGGCGGCCGATTTGCAGCAGAACTATGACCGCCTGGTCCTCCCCGGCGGCGAGTCCACCGTTCAGGGCAAGCTACTTGCCGAACTCGGTATGCTCGAGGGGCTTCGCATCCGCATTGTTGAAGGCATGCCTGTATTGGGGACTTGCGCCGGCTTGATTCTGCTGGCGCGCGACCTTGCCGCCCACGACGATAAGGGGACGCCGCGCCTGGCAACCATGGATGTGCTCGTTGAGCGTAATGCCTATGGCAGACAGCTCGGCAGCTTTCGCACCAAGGGGCGGGTAGACGGTATCGACGGTGAAGTGCCGCTGACGTTTATCCGTGCACCCCGCATCGTCAAGGTGCACGGCAATGCCAAGGCCCTGTCCGAAGTCGATGGCCGCATCGTCGCCGCCCGTCAAGACAACCAGCTCGGCGTCACCTTCCACCCCGAGCTCGACGACGACGCCCGCCTCCACGAGCTCTTCCTCCAAATGTAGGCAAAAACGAACGAGCGTAGATTTCCACTCTCATGCTATGTAGTCGTTGGGGATGTTCTTAAACGACTAGTCAAACAAGAACGTTCCCAACGACTACATTGCGATAGACGGCCACGTTTGCCCAGATAAAACCGACCAAAATAAACTTGTCCCCCTTTTGGTAGGTTTGGATCAAGGCAACGCCGATATTTTGGTACCGACAGCGAAAACCCGCCAGAGCGAGGGAGGCCCTTTTGGGGCGAGATGACGCCATAGGTTGAGCATAAGTCAGCGAGCGAGTCGCATTTGTGACAAGGTGGCGTGAAACGAAAGGGCGCTGACCTTCTGGTCGCGCCCTTGAAGTTGAACGTCAGATTGTCCAAATGCGGCCCGCGCAGCGTCGGCCCGTTACGGCGTTTGGTAAAACGCCGTAACTAAAAACGGTTGCCGCGGAAGCCGCCACCGTTGCGGCCACCGCGATCGCCGCCACGGCCACCGCGGTCGTTACCACGGTTGCCGCCAAAGCCGCCACGGTTGCCGCCGCGGTCGCCATAGCCACCACGGTTGCCGCCAAAGCCGCCGCGACCGCCACGGTCGCCGCCACGGTCACCAAAGCCGCCGCGGCCACCGCGATCGCCACCGCGACCGCCACGGTCGCCGCCACGGCCACCGCGATCGCCAAAGCCGCCGCGACCGCCACGGTCGCCGCCACGGCCACCGCGGTCGTCACGGCCGCCGCGAGGACCGCGGTCCTCGTCCAGGCCCATGGCGACGAGCGGAGCGATAACCTTATCGAGAGCGGCCATCAGCTCGGTAGCCTCCTCGTAAGAAAGCTCGGGCAGGAGCTTCTCCTTCTTGTTGGCAAGCTCGACCAGGCCCTCAGCGGCATCCTCGGCAGCGAAGACGACGATCTTGCGCATATCGCCCTCGGCGTCGTCGATGCGGCCGACCAGATCGGCAGCCTCGGCCTCGGCCATCAGGCCATCGAGCTCACGAAGGCGCATACCCAGCAGGTCGGACATTTCCTTCTGCTCCATCTTGGGCTTGAGGTCAAGAAGCTTGATGGCGCGCTCGATGTTCGCCATGCGCTCGGCCTTGGCCTCCTCCTCCTTGGAAATAGCAAAGCGACGGCTACGCAGCAGGCGGGCGGCCTTCTGCATCTTGTCCATCAGCTCTTCGTCATCGTAATCAACGGCGGCCTCGACAACCTCGGCCTCCTCCTCGGCGGAAACCTCGTCAGCAGCCTCAACCTCGGCAGCTTCGGTCTCCACGGTCTCGACTGCCTCGACCTCGGCAGCCATGGTCTCGTTCTCGGTCTCGTTCATGATCTCCTCGTTCTCAGACATGAGACTCCTTCTTGGCCCTCTCGGGCATCATCGCCCCATTCGCGGGGCCCGTCGCGCACTCTTTGCGCTTTAAACATTCATGCCTCTCGGCAAAACGTCCATTAGTTTATGGTGTCGCCATCCAATCTAGCTGCAGAATCTATGTGCACACATTAATGCGACATGTGCGACTCGCGACGAGCGTACACCAGCGACGTCGCGAACCCAACCACGGCAATTACAGCCGCCACACGCACGGCAGCTGCAAATCCAATCGCCTGGGCAACGTCCGTCGCAGCGCCAGCGACACCGGCAGTCGCCGCAGAACTCGAGAGCAGGCCGATAAACAGCGACGGGCCAAACGATGCGGCAATCATGTTCCACGTGTTGAGCAATGCCGTTCCGTGAGGATGCTCAGCGGCAGGCAGCGTCTCCAAGCCGGCCGTTTGCGAGGGGCTCAGCACCAAACCGACTCCGGCATACACCACAACGGTCAGCGCCACGACGACGCCGATGTTCATGCTTGCCGCCGTCATCGAGATGGCAGTCTGCCCCACGGCAATCAGGGCAAAGCCGACCGGCAGCAGCGGCCATGCGCCACGGGCGTCCATCACGCGTCCGCCCACAATCGAGGTCACGGCGTTGCAGGCAATCGCCGGCAAAATGAGCAAGCCCGCAACAAGTGCGGTCATTCTGTATGCGCCCTCAAAATAGAGCGGCAACAAAACGCTCATCGAGAACGTCGTCATCATCGACACCACCACAAGCAGGCACGCAGGCCAAAAGCGAACGCTCGCCATGGGACGCACGTTAAGCACCGGATGTTCGAGCTTGAGCTGACGGGCGGCAAACAGGCCGAGCAGCACAATGGCGGTGAAGAGCGCCACGATACTGGCAATCAGATTGGTCGAGAACTCGCCTACGGAATACACAAATGCCGTAATGCCGGCCGCGAGCAAAACAACCGACAGAATATCAAGCGTAGTGTTCGAGCGCTCTCCAACATTCTGAACAAGCTTTGCGCCCGCCACAGCGACCACAATGCCGCCCACCAGCGGCACTACGAACACCGCCCTCCAGCCAAACAACGTACACATAAGACCGCTGATCACGGGTCCAAACGCCGGCCCCAGCGTAATGCAGGCACCGCCCAGGCTCAGATACAGGCCGAGCTTCTCGCGCGGAGCGCATGACAGCACCACGTTCATCATGAGCGGGAACAAGATGCCCGATCCCGCAGCCTGCAAAATACGACTTGGCAGCAAAACGCTAAACGACGAAGCGACCAGGCACAGGACTTCGCCGGCGACCATGCATCCGCATGCGAAAAACAGCAGCTTGCGCGTCGAGAAACGGCCGGACAGGAAGGCCATGATGGCCGTAAAGATCGACGTCACGATCATGTAGCCCGAAACGAGCCACTGCGCCGTGGTGGCACTCACCGAAAAGGCCGCCATAATGTCGTGCAACGCCACGTTAATGATGTTCTCGTTAAACGCGGCGACAAAGGCTGCAATATACATTACGACGAGAAGCGCCGCAGTGCCCGATGGCGTTACTCTAACTTGTTGCTGAGATTTGCTCCCCATGCATTTCCTTCCTCTTGGAACGACAGTCGCATCGCCCCAGAGGAACAGTCCAGGGCGAAAAATGAGCCCTAGACTTACGCCAGACGCCGTACACGACGAGTCTGGCAACATGGTCCAACGTCGAAAGATTGTAACGCGGACGCGTAGCTTTCCTTCCGCGCTATTATTAAAAGTCCACGAAAGCATAAGACATGAGGAGCCCGCCATGATTAAGCCCATCATGAAATCCGAGTTCTTTTTGCGTCTGCCTTCCGAAGACGCGGGACCCGACGATGCCGCGACCGGGCAGGATCTCCTAGATACACTCCACGAGCATGAGCGCGAGTGCGTGGGCCTCGCCGCCAACATGATCGGCGTGCGCAAACGCATCATCTGCGTAAAGGACGGCAACAGGACGCTCCTGATGTACAATCCTCAAATTCTTGAGCAGGTCAATGCCTATCAGACAAGCGAAGGATGCCTCTCGCTAATCGGCGAGCGTCCCTGCACCCGCTATCGCCGCATTAAGGTTGAGTATTTGGACGAGAACTTTGTCCGCCGCATCAAAAACTTCTCGGGCTACACCGCCGAGATCATCCAGCACGAAATCGACCACTGCAACGGAATCGTTATTTAGTTCCACCGATTCAAGAAAGCTCCCTGCAGCCAAGCAACTGCAGGGAGCTTTCGATTGTATAGAGCCTCTATCCCTTAGCTTTGACGGTAATGATCGAAGAAGTCGGCGAGGTCTTCGAGCGACTCTTTGAGCACTTCCATGCGCGGCAGGTACACGATGCGGAAGTGATCGGGCTCGGCCCAGTTAAAGCCGCCGCCGCGCGTGATCAGAATCTTCTTCTCGTGCAGCAGGTCGAGGGCAAACTGCTCGTCATCGGTGATGTTGAACTTCTTAACATCCATCTTGGGGAAGATATAGAACGCCGCGCGCGGCTTGACCACCGAGATGCCATCGATCTTGTTGAGTGCCTCATACACAAAGTTGCGCTGCTCGTAGACACGACCGCCGGGACGGATGTAGTCGTTGACCGACTGATGGCCACCGAGCGCCGTCTGGACGATCGACTGGGCCGGCACGTTGGAGCACAGGCGCATGTTAGAGAGCATGTTGATACCCATAATGAAGTCGCTCATGCAGCGCTGGTTGCCCGAAAGCACCATCCAGCCAATACGATAGCCCGCGATCATGTGCGACTTGGAAAGGCCGCTAAAGGTAACGCAGGGCAGATCGGGAGCGAGCGAGGCAATCGAGACGTGCTCGTAGCCGTCCATGCACAGACGGTCGTAGATCTCATCGGCAAAGATCATCAGCTGATGCCTGCGCGCAACCTCGACGATGCCCTCGAGCACCTCGCGCGGGTAGACCGAGCCCGTGGGGTTGTTGGGGTTGATGATGACGAGGGCCTTGGTCGCGCTCGTGATCTTGGACTCCATATCCTCCAGGTCGGGATACCAATCCGCCTGCTCATCGCATAGATAGTGCACGGGATGACCGCCGGCGAGGGTTGCGCACGCCGTCCAGAGCGGATAGTCGGGGCTGGGGATCAAAATCTCGTCGCCATTGTCGAGCAGAGCGTTCATCGAAAGCTGAATGAGTTCGGACACGCCGTTGCCCGTGTAGATATGCTCCATCTGAACATTGGGCAGGCCCTTGATCTGCGAATACTGCATGATCGCCTTGCGCGCAGAGAACAGGCCGCGCGAATTGGAATAGCCTTCGCAGTCGGGCAGCTGCTGGCGCATGTCCTTGATAACCTCGTCGGGCGTGCGAAAACCGAAGGGCGCCGGGTTGCCGATATTGAGCTTGAGGATGCGCTCGCCCTCGTCCTCCATACGGGCAGCCTCGTCGACGACGGGACCGCGCACGTCATACAGGACGTTATCGAGCTTGGTGGATTTAGAAAAAATACGCATGGTGGTGCTCCTTGGAATTTGAGCTGAGAGACTAGGTTCGGATTTGGCAACGTTATGGGACGAGGACGTCTCGACTTGATCGGCGTCACTGGCGAGCAGCCAGGAAACATCGACCTCCAAAATACGGGCGAGCAGCTCTGCCACATCGCGCCGCGGGATCGTCTTGCCGCTCACATATTGGCTCATCTGACTCTTGCCGAGTTTTTTGCCGAGCATCTCCGATGCGCGGATTACATCCGACTGGCGAACGTCGCGATCGGACATGGTCTGTCGCAGGCGATCGCTAAACGTCTCTTGGGCCATTAGAACCTCCTTGCTGGCAAAGTTCAATTTATAGAACACAAATTGAACCTAAGTTCAATTTAGGCAGCAGTATAGCGCGGCGCATTATCCGAAAGTTCAATTTCATAAGAAAATGTACCGAACCCCGAGAATTGTCCCAAAGTAGACAACAGGTACGCGCTTTTAGAGATATTCAAGGAAACGAGCCGCCGCAAGCGAAACGTCAGCGGTGCGGTATATGGCGTTGATCTGCCGATGAGGATGTCCCTCGAGCGGGCGCACGGCAACATCGAACTGGCAGCGGCGCAAGATGAGCGCCGGAAGAATGCTCACGCCCAGACCGTCCTCGACCATGGCCATAATCGCATAATCATCCCAGGTCGACAGCTTAGAGCGTACCGCCAGGCCCGCGCGGCGAAACAGCGGCGTAATCTCATCATCTGTGCCGCGTTCCAGCAGAATAAACTGCTCGTTGGCCAAATCGGCAAGAGAGACGACCTCCGCCGCGGCAAGCAAAGAGCCTGTTGGCACTACCGCCATTAACTCGTCTCGCACCAACGGCCGCGACGCCATGCCGGCGCCGCGTGGTTCGCGCGGAATAAAGCCCAGGTCGCAGCGACCTTCCGCCACCCATTGCTCAATCTCGGAGTAATCACCCATCAGCAGCTCGTAATCGATGTCCGGGTGATCGGCGCGAAAGCGCGCAATCACCGGCGGCAGCACGTGGGTCGCCACGCTCGAAAATGTACCGATGCAGATTTTGCCGCGCATGAGCCCACGCATCTCATCCACCCGTCGCTGCAAGCGAGTGAATTCCTCGCATAACGCCTCAACAGCCGGCATAACTTGCCGCCCGTCGGCAGAAAGCACTACGCCCTCGCGGCTTCTATCAAGCACTTTAAAGCCCCAGTCGGCCTCAAGATCGGCCACCATACGGCTCACGCCCGACTGCGAATAGCTCAGCCGCTCGGCGGCGCGCGTAAAACTGCCGGCGCGCACGGTCTCGAGTAGGACCTGCATCTTTTGAACATTCGTTTCCACGGCACCCCTCCACATATGCATGAGCTTTTGTCATGCTATCTATGAATTATATTCGCTTTTCTTCTATAGCCAGTTCACCCATAGTGAACATGCTCGGATATAGAGGGGATTTCAGCGCATGAACAACGGACTGTTTGCGTACTTAGCAGCATTGCTATTGTTTGGCTCCAACGGCATCATCGCCGCTGCCATCGCGCTGCCGAGCTCCGATATCGTGCTACTGCGCACGTTTTTGGGCGCACTCTCGCTTGTCACCATCCTCGCCGTCACCCAACGCCATAAGCTGCAGGCGCCATCCCGCCCCCGCGAAGCCGCAGCCCTCCTCCTCTCGGGAGCCGCGCTGGGCGCCAGCTGGATTTTTCTGTTCCGCGCCTACCAGACGATTGGCGTCGGCGTATCCTCGCTGCTGTACTACTGCGGCCCCATCATCGTCATGGCGCTCTCCCCGCTCATCTTTGGCGAAAAGCTGACCGGCAGCAAAATCGCCGGCTTTATCGCCGTCGCCTGCGGTGCTTTTCTCATTGCGGCACAAGGTCTAGGCGGCAATATGCCCATTGCGGGTATCGCTTGCGGCATCGCCTCGGCCTTCTGCTATGCATTGATGGTCATCGCCAGCAAGGGTGCGCCGCACATCGAGGGCCTCGAGAACTCCGCGCTCCAGGTGAGCGCCGCCTTTTTGACCGCGCTGGTCCTTACGCTCCTCACGCAGGGCGCCCCCTCATTCCTGTCCGCCGGCGTCGCCGCCAGTATTGATTGGCGCGCCGTCGTCATGCTCGGCGTCGTCAACACCGGCATCGGCTGCCTGCTCTACTTTAGCGCCGTCGCCAAACTGCCCGTCCAGACCGTCGCCGTCATCGGCTACCTCGAGCCGCTTTCGGCGGTCGTGTTCTCGGCCGTCCTTTTGGGCGAAGCCATAACACCGGTCCGTCTGATGGGCGCCGTGCTTATCATCGGCGGCGCGATCTTTTGCGAACTCGCCGGCAAACGCGCAAACGCCAAGGCTGGCATCGCCCAGGCAGCACGTGCTTAAAGCCCCTGCTTTGAAATGCTACCTGCGTACATAAATAATCCTCAGCTGGGGATTATTGTCTAAAATAACCTGATGTGCCAAACTGCTCTTGTATGTATAAAGACGGCATAAAGGTTATCTGTCCTAGACGGATAACCGGATGTCCAAGGGAGTCCACGTGGCACATAACAAACTGGAGGCAAGCCCCCAAGATCAGCGTGGTCAAGGCGGGCATGGAGCCATTCCCCTCTCCGCTGGCATGCTGCTCGTTACGCTCGGCGTCGTCTACGGCGACATCGGCACGAGCCCCATGTACACCATGAAATCAATCGTCGCCAACAACGGCGGCATCGGTACCGTCAGCGAGGACATGATCTTAGGAGCGCTTTCGCTCGTCATCTGGACCATGACGCTCGTGACCACGGTCAAGTACGTGGTTATCGCCATGAAGGCCGATAACCACAACGAGGGCGGCATCTTCGCCCTGTTTAGCTTGGTGCGCAAAGTGGCGCCGTGGCTGATCCTTCCCGCCATGATCGGCGGCGCGGCGCTGCTCGCCGACGGCATCCTCACCCCCGCCGTCACGGTTACCACGGCCATCGAGGGCTTGCGCACTATCGAGTGGGGCCATGCGCTTTTGGGTGACGGCCAGACCAACGTCATCATCATCACCATCATCATTATCTGCGGCCTGTTTGCCATGCAGCGCGCCGGCACCTCGTCGATCGGCAAGCTGTTCGGCCCGCTCATGACGCTGTGGTTCCTGTTCTTGGCTGGCGCCGGCCTGTTCAACATGCTCGGCAACCTGTCCATCCTACGCGCGCTCAACCCCATCCGCGGCATCATGTTCCTGTTCTCGCCCATCAACCACTCGGGCATCATGGTGCTCGGCTTCGTCTTCCTGTCGACGACCGGCGCCGAGGCGCTCTATTCGGACATGGGTCACGTGGGCAAGGCTAACATTTACGCATCCTGGCCGTTCGTAAAGGCAGCCCTCATCCTTAACTATCTGGGTCAGGGCGCTTGGCTGCTCGCCAACAATTCCAATCCCCAGATGCTCGCGATGGATATCGTCAACCCGTTCTATATGATGCTCCCCGAGCCCCTGCGCCCCTTTGCCATCGTGCTTTCGGCCGTGGCGGCCATCATCGCCTCGCAGGCGCTCATCACCGGCTCGTTCTCGTTGGTTTCGGAGGCAACGCGCCTCAACCTTATGCCGCATCTGCGCATCCACTACCCCAGCGACACCAAGGGCCAACTCTATATTCCGCTCGTCAACAACATCATGTGGGTCGGCTGTATCTTCATCGTGCTGCTGTTCCAAAACTCCGAGCGCATGGAGAGCGCCTACGGCCTCGCCATTACCGTGACCATGCTCATGACCACCACGCTGCTGACGAGCTATATCGCCGGCATTCTCAAGCGCAAGCTGGGCGCCTGCGTCTTTGCCCTACTTTTTGGCGCCATTGAGCTGTGCTTCTTCGCCTCGTGCCTCACCATGTTCTTTGACGGCGGCTACGTCATGATCTTCTTGGCCTCGCTGCTGTTTGGCCTTATGTACGTGTGGCGCCGCGGCACCGCCATCGAGCGCACGCAGACGATCCTGCTGCCCGTCTCCAAGTACATTGACCAGCTCGACCGCCTGCGCAACGACGAGACCTACCCCGTGCTCGCCGACAATCTGGTGTTCCTTACCAACAGTCCCGACCCGCTCACGCTCGACCGCGACGTGCTCTATTCCATCTTGGATAAGCATCCCAAGCGCGCCAAGGCATACTGGTTCATCAACGTGCACGTTACCGACGAGCCCTATACGCACGAGTATTCCGTCGAGACCTTTGGCACGGACTTTTTGTTCCGCGTGCGCTTGGACCTGGGCTTTAAGGTCAACCAGCGCATCAATGCCTACCTGCGCCAGATTGTTGGCGACTTGATGGCATCGGGCGAGCTGCCGCCGCAGCACCACACCTACTCCATCTACGAGACGCGCGGCAACGTGGGCGACTTCCGTTTTTGCATGCTGCGCAAGATGCTCGCCCCCGAAACGGACATCAACCGCAACGACCATCGCGTCATGGCCATCAAGTACGCCGTCCGCCGCGCCTGCGGAAGCCCGGCACGTTGGTATGGTCTCGAGAACTCGGCCATCATCATCGAGTACGTGCCACTGTTTGCCCGCATGCGCCCGGCCGTTAAGCTCGTGCGCACCCAGGTGCCGCTCGAGGTTCAGATCGAAGAGGCCGAGGAAATGGAAGTCGATATCTTCTCGGACGACTTGGTCAACGGCAACGAGGCCGGCAAGAGTATGAACGTCGATCCCACCGAGCTGCTCGAGAGCGTCGCCGATACGCCCGAGCAACAGCAACTCGACGGACTCGAGAGCACCCAGCTCAACGACGCCAACTTCTAGCGACGTCACAAATCAACGACAGCGGCCCTGCATCTCACGGGAGACGCAGGGCCGCCTTGCATTGCAGTAAAGCTAGCGGCTACGAACGACGCGGCTCGGGAACCACGAGTCTATCGGGGCTCGCGCCCTCGGCATCCATCAGGCTCACGTAGCGAATCGACGGATCCCCATACATCGCGTAGTAATAATTGCCCGTGCGCGCGCTAAAGCATCCGGTGTAGATAGTCTTCTCGAACTTGCCATCGCCCATCCTGGACGCCCCCTCAATCATCACCACGCCCTCGAGCGAGCGGAACATACGGACGACGTTTTCGGTCTCGCTCTCCTTTTGCGGGTAATTGGCATTGAGATACGCCGCCTTTACAAAACGGCTCGGCGAATAGCAGTCACCCGGAATACCGCGCATGCCGGCACCCGCGCCATAGGGCTTGAGCTCGGCGCCACGCCATGTCGCCGTCTGCGGAAAATCGCTTGTGGCAGTGATATAGGTGCGGAGGTTTTCCATGTGCCACGGGAAGGTCGGCTGGTTGGCAAGGGTGTCGACCGGATCGTCGTATACATGCAGGCCGTCAGCCATCATCTCGACCACGATGCTACGCTGGCTGTCGCCGATAATCCAATGGAGCAGCGACACGCCCAGCCCCTCTCCGGCAGATTTGGCGACAATCACCGTGTCGCGCAGCGCGGCCTCGACCTCATCGACCGTCGAGAACGTCGCTGCCACCCACAGGGGAAACTCATAGGCCGCGATATTGGTCTTACCGTCGACAGGGTCATCGGCATACTCGGCATAACCAGGGAAATTGAGACCCGCCACGGCGAGGCCCGCATCGTTGCCGCAATCGAAGAACATAGGGTAGTTCTTGTAATCGATGCACATACCGATCACCGCGTGTGCCGCTGTCGCGTCGTCGATAAACGAATACGGAATGTGAAACCCACGCGGCATCACGCGAACCTGTTGGCCGTAGTCAAAGCTCCAGTCGAGGTTGCGGCCCAGATACATGTGGCCAGAATTATCGGTAAATCGAATACTCGTACACATAGCGCCTCCTAGCTTTACGTTCTTGCTAATTTCATTGTCTCCAAACAAAAAGGCGCTAAACACAAAAGCCCGGACATGACAACAATGTCATGCCCGGGCTATTCAAGCAGGATAAACTCAACCAAGTTAACCCCGCAGGTCGTCTAAGGGGTCAAAGTGCCGCAGATTGCCACGAAAGAGGAGCGAAGCGTACTTAAGGTACGCGAGCGACGATTGAGCGGCAAGGTGCGGTGCTTTGGTCCCCTTAGACCAACTTTCCTAGACAGTGGTCAATCATGTGTTGAATCATCTGCGCCTCGAAGCCGACGAAGTCCTGCTTGCGCTCGCGCATCTTGCCGTCGACGATCACGTCATAAGCGACCTTGCACTTGATATAGCGCGTGGACTTGGTGACCTCCTCGTGCGTCAGGCAGCTCTCCTCCATCTTGCTGGCGCCCAGGCCAAACACCAGACGGGGGTTGTAGAGCACGTGGGGCTCGCCGGCGTCGTCCAGGTAGACGCAGACCTTCTTGGTAACGCCAATCTGGTTAGCGGCAAGGCAGCCGGCATCGTCGAGCGACTTAATGGTATCGATCAGGTCCTGAGCAACCGACTCGTCCTCGACGGTCGCAACCTCGCAACGCTGGGACAGGATAGCCTCGTCGTGGCAAAGCTCTTTAATCATACGTTCCTCCATAGGGGTCGTTGTAACCGCTTAAGTATACGGTACCCACACATTTTCATGCGAAAAATACCGTCCGTCTGCTACAAAGCGCCGAACATCAACATGCGAGGAACAACAGCGTCGTAAAGGGGCTATAGTGAGAACGTTCGTGTCAATCGGCCTAAACTCGGGGCCGAACAAGGAAAGGGTATGCATGGACGAACTTTTTCACGTCAGTGAGCGCAAGTCCACAATCGGGACCGAACTTCGCGCTGGACTGACAACATTCCTGGCGATGGCCTACATCATTGCCGTCAACCCTG
This sequence comes from uncultured Collinsella sp., assembly GCA_900544135.1. GTDB lineage: Bacteria > Actinomycetota > Coriobacteriia > Coriobacteriales > Coriobacteriaceae > Collinsella. Next base: position 136,423 of record UQTU01000003.1, on the reverse strand, counting down.
CGGTGCTCTCGGGCGCCGGCATCGATGCGGGAGCGCTCGCCTGCGCCACCTGCCTGGGCGCCGGCATCATGACCATCTGCATGGGCATCTTCGCCAACCGCCCGCTCGCCTGCGCGTCGGGCTTAGGCGTCAACGCGATGATCGCTGGAATCGCCACCACCGTCTGCGGCGGTGACTGGCACGTGGCCATGAGCGTTATCTTCCTCGAGGGTATCGTCATCTTGCTGCTCGTGCTTTGTGGCCTGCGCGAGGCCATCATGGACGCCATCCCGGTTGTCCTGCGTCACGCCATCTCGGTGGGTCTGGGCCTGTTCATCGCCATGATTGGCCTGTGCGATGCCGGCATTATCACCGCTGGCGCCGGTACACTCGTCGGTCTGGGCGACATCACCTCCCCCACCTTCATCGTCGGCATCATCTCCATCCTGGTGACGGTCGCCCTCGCCTGCCGCAACGTCCCCGGCTCGCTGCTCATCGGCATCGTCGTCGCCGTCATCGCCGGTATCCCCCTAGGTGTGACCCAGGCTCCGACCGGTATCATCGCCCCGCTCGACTTCTCGAGCATCGGTGGCCCCATCGCCGACGCCGGCGGCGTGCCCGCCATCGTCAAGGTCCTTACCGACCCCGCGCTCCTCGTCATCTCGTTCTCGCTGCTCATGAGTGACTTCTTCGACACCATGGGCACCGCGATGGCCGTAGCCAAGCAGGGCGAGTTCCTCACCGACGACGGCAACGTCGAGAATATCAAGGAGATCCTAATCGTCGACTCCGCCGCCGCCGCTGTGGGCGGTTTCATGGGTGTCTCCTCCATCACCACCTTCGTCGAGTCCACTTCTGGCGCCGCCGACGGTGGCCGCACGGGCCTCACCTCCGTCACCACCGGCGTGCTGTTCATTCTCGCCGCGTTCTTCTCCCCCATCGTCACCATCGTTTCCAGCGCCGCCACCTGCGGTGCTCTGGTCTACGTCGGCTACCTCATGATGAGCGAGGCCTCCGAGATCGACTGGTCCGACGTGTCGCAGGGTTTCCCGGCGTTCATGATTGTCGCCGGCGTGCCCTTCACCTACTCCATCTCTGCCGGCATTGGCCTAGGCTTTATCGCCTACGTGATCGTCGCGCTCTTTAAGGGCGAGGCCTCCAAGATCAAGCCGCTCATGTGGATCGCAGCTCTCGCCTTCCTCGTCTACTTCTTCGTAGCGTAACGGCATAGTCTGCTAAAACAGAACACCAAAGCGCGGAGTCGCATCGAGCGGCTCCGCGCTTTTCTTTTAAAGCCAGGCAACGCACAGACGCGCGATGTTTTGCTTCCCAAGTTTTGGACATTTTGCCCTCCAAACGGCACTACCGCCGGCTACATCCTGCAGATATGCTGGGCTTAATCGCATAGGCCCTATGAGGATGGGAGTAACCATGGCCGCCTTGTTCACGACCCCCAAGCGCAATGACAAAACCTCTGGAGCCCATTTTGTCGAGCCCGACGTGTGCCGTCGCACGCTGCTCGCACACGGCAGCTGGCGCCGCGTGACGCGCCGCATCGTCTGCGGCCTGGCCTGCGCGCTCACGGTGAGCTCGCTGCTCATGCCGAGCGTCTCGCTCGCGGCCGAGTGGGTGGACGTCGGCGGCGTCCGCCACGAAGCGGCCGCGGGGCCCGCGGGAGACGCCGCCGGCACCTGGGCCTGGGACGGCGCCGACGATATGAAGCTCAACGGCTATAACGGCGGCGCGATCGAGGCAGCGGGCAAGCTCAACGTGAGCTACGAGGGCGACAACATCGTCACCAACGGCGACGGCCGCGGCATCAAGGTTAAGGATGGCGCGAACGAGAACGCCGAGCTTAATATTCAGGGCGACGCGTCCAGCACGCTCAACGTGACATCTTCTCGTGACGCCATCACTTCCGTCGGCAGCATCAACATCGACGGCGCTGGCACTGTCAACGCCACGAGCACCGAGCACGATGCCATCGATGCCGGGGGCGATGTCACCATCAAGGGCTCGGGAAACGTTAACGCCACGGGCGATTCGGATGGCATCAGGGCCGACGGCAACATCACGATCGACAACAGCGGAACCGTCACCGCCAAGGCCACCGAGGATCAGGGTATCGATGCTAACGAGAACCTCATCATAAAGGGCGGCGGCAAGGTAGAGGCAAGCTCTATCAAAGACAATGCGATTTGGGCCGACGGCAACATCGAGATCTCGGGTGGCAGCCAGGTCAAGGCAAGCTCCGAGGAAGACGCCGCCATCGACGGTAAAAACAGCCTCACGGTCACGAACGCTTCCCTCAACGCAAGTGGCGTTGGGTATGGCATCTATGTCTACAAGGGCATCACGTTCGATGGCGCAACCGTAACGGTCCGTGCAAGTGCAGGGAACGATGAAGCCAGCGCCCTCTTCACCGACGAGGACGACATCGTCATCAAGAACGGCTCGATCGTGGATGCGTTCGCAGAAGGCCAGTTCTCGACCGCAATCTCCACCAGAAACTACTACCCCAACGAAGCGGGTGGTCACATCTACATTAGTGACTCCGTTGTCAAGGCTATAGCCCGCTATGTCGAGTCCGGTAGCGACGGCCCCGATCACTACAGCAACGACCAAAGTGGCGCGGTCATTCCCGAGCATAGGGGCGTGAACATCGGCATCTTTGCCCGGACCAAGGAGGACATCACGCCCGCGACCATCTCGATTGTCCGCAGTAAGGTCACAGCTGAGGGAGACACGGCGGCAATCTTCGCCCTTGCCGTGAGCGCGGACGGCGAGACAATCGGCACCATCGAGATCGAAGGCGCTCCCATCCAGACGCCCACAGGCGGCAAGATCATTTGCTATCGCAACAAGGAAGAACTCGATGACGGCATCTTCTACGTGGTAGGTCAAACCATCGACACGGGCGACGCTGTGATCGACTCCCCCTATAACGAAGCTGTCGCCAAGAGCACGGTCATCGCGCCTCCCGAGGAGATCAAACCCGAGGAGAAGCCAGGCGAGACCAAGCCCGAGGGTTCCAAGTCCGAGGGCACGAAGACGACCAAGACCGTTGCAGTTGCAGCCACGGGAGCCAAGATCGCCGGCAAACTCGCAGCAACCGGCGACGCCTCGAGCGCAGCCATCGTGGCAGCCGCCCTTGCGGGAACAGCCGCCATCGCCGCGGGCGCCGTGGTGAGCCGCAAGCGCTCGTAAACACTTTTTCGCACGGGACGGGTGGATCGCGGCCCTTGCCTTCCTCGTCTACTTCTTCGTAGCGTAAGGGCAAGGCTGCAAAAGCTGAACAATAAAGCGCGGAGTCGCCATGCGGCCCCGCGCTTTTCTTTTAGCGCCGGTCCCTGCGCCGGCGTGCGGCCTATTTCTCCCCAATTTTGGCCATTTTGCCCTCCAAACGGCACTACCGCCGGCAACATCCAGCAGATACGCTGAATCTAGTCGTATAGGCCCTATGAGAACGGGAGCAACCATGGCAGCCTTGTTCACGACCCCCAAACGCAATGACACTACCGCCGGAACCCATGTTGCCGAACCCGACGTTCGCCATCGCATAGGACTCGCGCACGGCAGCTGGCGCCGCGTGACGCGCCGCATCGTCGTGGGCGCCGTGTGCGCGCTCACGGTGAGCTCGCTGCTCATGCCGAGCGTCTCGCTCGCAGCGGAATGGGTCAAGGTCGGCGGCAACAAGTACAACACCGCGGCGAGCGACGAGGCCGGTACCTGGTCGTGGAACGGCGCCGACGACTTGAAGCTCAACAACTATAACGGCGGCGAGATCCAGGCCGCAGGCAAGCTCAACGTGAATTACTCGGGAACCAACATCGTCACTGCCGAATGGATCGAAAGCATCAACGTTTCTCATGGCACTAACGAGAATGCCGAGCTCAATATCCAAGGCGACGAGGGCGGCACGCTCAGCGTGACATCTACTGAGGACGCTATCCTCTCCACGGGTAATATCAACATCGACGGAGCCGGATCCGTCAACGCCACGAGCACTGGGTTTGATGCCATCAATGCCGGAGGTGATCTCGCTATCAAAGGTTCGGGCAACGTCAACGCCACGGGTGCATCGGATGGCATCAGGGCAAACGGCAATATCACGATTGACGACAGCGGAGCCGTCACCGCCAGGGCTACCAAGGACAAGGGTATTGGAGCCGACAAGAACCTCACCATCAAGGGTGGCGGGACGGTCGAGGCAAGCTCAGCCGATGGTGAGGCCCTTTGGAGCGGCGGCAATATCAACATCTCGGACGGCGGCCAGGTCAAGGCAAGCTCCGAGAAAGACGCTGCCGTCGAGGCCAAGGGCAGCCTCGCAGCCACAAACGCCTCCCTCAACGTAAACGGTGTTGAATATGGCGTCTATGCCCACAAGGGCATCACCCTCGATCATGCAAACGTGACGGTCCGTGCAAGTAAAGGCAGATACGGTGGCGCCAACGCCCTCTTCACCTACCAGGACGACATCGTCGTCAAGAACGGCTCCACCGTGGACGCGTTTGCGGAAGGCGAGGTTTCGGCTGCATTCTCCACCAGAAACGATCGACCCAACGAGAAGGGCGGCCACATCTACATCAGCGACTCCGTTGTCAAGGCCATAGCCCGCTATGTCGAGAACGGCGACGGCCCCATCCCCTACAGCGAAAACCAAGATGGCGAGACGAGGCGCGAACCCCAAGGCGAGAACATCGGCATCATCGCCCAGACCAGCGAGGGCGTCACACCCGCAGTCATCTCGATCATCCGCAGCAAGGTAACGGCCGAAGGAGATACAGCGGCAATCTTTGCCCGTGCCATGAGCGCTGACGGCAAGACAATCGGCACCATCAAGATTGAGAACGCCGCCATCCAGACGCCCGAAGGCGGCAAGATCATTGACTATCGCAAGCTCCGTGACGGCATCTACGAGGCAGGCCAAGCCATCGGCACGGGCGACGCCACGGTCGACTCCCTCTATATCAAAGCAGTCGCCAAAAGTACGACCATCGCACCTCCCGAGGTAGCCAAGCCGGAAGACCCCAAGCCCGACGAGACCAAGCCCGCAGAAAGCAAGCCCGCGGAGTCCAAGCAGAACCCCAAGCCTGAGGGCTCAAAGCCGACCAAGGCCGTTGCGGCTTCAACCACGAAAGCCAAGACTACCGGCGTGCTCGCGGCAACCGGCGACACCTCGGGTGCGGCCATCGTGGCAACCGTCCTTGCGGGAACAGCCGCTATCGCCGCAGGCACCATGGCGAGCCGTAAGCGTTCTTAGACGCCTCTGCGCACATGGCAGCTCCCGCGAAGGTCCCGAGCCCCAGCACCGTTTAACAACGCCACCGCCGAGCTCCCCTCCGGCGGTGGCGTTTTCCATATGCGTCCGCAGGGGATGCACGAGATTGTCTTTGGTCTAGCCCAACCGGCATACGCTGGCGTGCGACAATTGGGGCTGCCGATATCACAACACTGAGAGAAGCCCGTCATGGAAGCGCATCAAAAGCAGATAACCGTTTATTCGAATCATACGGAAAGCGCGCCTGTCATCTACCTTCCTGTGGTCGTGGGCGACGGCAGCGAGGTTTATAAGTGTTGCCGAGAGCTCGACTGTCCGCCATTCGCCCTCGTCACCATTGGCGGGCTCGATTGGAATCGCGAGCTGAGCCCCTGGGCATGCGACGGGACCGTACGCGATGCCGAGCCTTTCGGCGGCCAAGCTGCCGATTTTCTTGATGAGCTGCTGAATCAGATAATCCCCCAGGTCGAGTCGTCGCTTCCTCAGCCGCCCACCCGGCGCGGCATTGCCGGTTACTCGCTCGCGGGCCTCTTCGCACTCTGGTCCCTCTGGCAAACCGACGCCTTTGACCGCGCCGCGAGCGCATCGGGGTCGCTATGGTTTCCCGACTTTGTCGACCGTGCCAGCACGGCCCCTTTTGCCGGCAGCCCGCAAGCCGTCTACCTGTCACTCGGCAAAAAGGAAACCAAGACGCCCAACCGCATGATGCGGCATGTACTCGACGACACACGCGCGATGGAAGCGTTGCTCGTCGAGCGCGGCATTCCAACAACGCTGGAGCTCAACCCCGGCAATCACTTTGCCCAAACCGACTTACGCATGGCCCGCGGCATCCACTGGATACTGACACATTAAAAATGGTGCCCACACGCATATACGCATGGGCACCATATCTTGTTTTAGCTGAACGCAGCTGCTACTCAGCAGCCTCCTCAAGCTCGGAGACATCAAACTCAAAGTCGTTACCCGGCAGGATGGCGTTGAGCACAATGCCCACCAGTGAGCCCACGGCAATGCCGGACAGCGAAATCGTCACGCCGCCGAGCTCCAACACGATGGCGCCGGCGGTGCTGTACGCGATGCCGAGCGAAAGCACGAGCACCAGCGCGGCAACCAGCACGTTGCGGTTGTTCTGGAAATCGACCTGGTTCTCGATGAGGTTGCGGACGCCCACAGCGCTGATCATGCCGTAGAGCACGAGCGACACACCGCCGATCACACACGCCGGCATGGCCGCAATGACAGCCGCGAACTTGGGGCAGAACGAAAGCACGATGGCGCAACACGCGGCAATTCGAATTACGCGCGGGTCGAACACGCGCGTCAGGGCGAGCACGCCGGTGTTCTCACCATACGTAGTGTTGGCCGGAGCGCCAAAGAGCGAAGCCAGAATCGTGGCAAGGCCGTCGCCGAGCAGCGTGCGATGCAGACCGGGATCGGCAATGTAGTTGCACTCGCAAGTCGAACCGATAGCAGAGATATCGCCGATATGCTCGATCATGGTCGCGAAGGCCAGCGGCATGATGGTGATGATGGCCGTCGTGGCAAGACCGCTATCGAACTGCGGCCCAAAGAGTGCAAACACGGTGTTGTCCCACACGATGGGCAGACCGACCCACGGAGCGGCGGCAACGCCCGAGAAATCAACCTCGCCGAGCGCAGCCGCAACGGCATAGCTCACCACAACGCCCAGCAAAATCGGCACGATCTTGACCATGCCACGGCCCCAGATGTTGCAGATGACGATAACGGCAACGCCAATGACAGCCACAAGCCAGTTGGTCTGGCAGTTAGCAATAGCGGAACTTGCCAGGATCAAGCCGATGGAAATGACGATGGGGCCAGTCACCACCGGCGGAAAGAAACGCATGACACGCTTGGCGCCAAACGCGCGGAAGAGCGCCGCCAGCACCGGATAGAGCAGACCGGCACAAGCTACGCCCAGGCAGGCGTAGGGCAAAAGCTCGGTCTCGCCGTTGGGCGCGATTGCGGCATAACCGGCAATAAAGGCAAACGATGAGCCCAAAAATGCCGGCACCTTACCGCGCGACAGGAAGTGGAACAGCAGCGTGCCCAAGCCGGCAAACAAAAGCGTTGCCGATACCGAGAGGCCGGTGAGCACGGGCACCAGCACGGTGGCGCCAAACATGGCAAACAGGTGCTGTAGGCCGAGCAGAAACATGCGCGGGCGGCCGAGCGACGATGCGTCGTAGATGGCATCGCTGACGGCGGGCGTCGAGGACTGGGACATGGATGTCCTTTCGAATGGAAGGGCGATCAGGCATATCGGATAACCTGCCCGAACGATACGATCCGAACCATTGTACGCGATACACTATGCCTCGTACGCGCCGCCACCTGCAAACACTAGCGCTATTTCCAAACGCGCTCGGCAATGCGCTTGACCAGCGCGATCTTTGCCCATTGCTCATCCTCGGTCAGCTTGTTGCCAATCTCGCAGCTGGCAAAGCCGCACTGAGGCGACAGATACAGGTTCTCGAGCGGAACATACTTTGCAGCCTCGTGAATACGCTCGACGATAACATCCTCGTTCTCGAGCTCTGCCGCCTTGGTGGTTACCAAGCCCAGCACGACCTTCTTGCCCGGGGCAACGTACTTGAGCGGCTCAAAACCGCCGGCGCGCGGCGTATCGAACTCCAGGTAAAATGCATCGACATCCTCGTTTGCGAACAGGTACGGCGCGATGGGGTCATAGCCGCCCTCGAAGGCATAGGTGGAGTGGTAGTTGCCGCGGCACACATGCGTGTTGATGACCAGATCGTCGGGCTTGTCCGCGATGGCGGCATTGTTGAGCGCCACGCCCAGCTCGCTTACCTTTTGCAGGTCGACCGGGCTCATGCCGGTTTTGGCGACAAAATCGGTGTCGCAGTAGATGCCCCAGGTGCAGTCATCAAACTGGATGTTGCGGCAGCCTGCTGCGTACAGGTCGGCGATCACCGTGCGATAAGCGGCTGCGATGGCGTCGGCAAGTTCCTCATCGGTCTTATAGACAGCGCGCAGGCTCTCCTGCTGGCCGTCGCAGCGGTCGAGCGTGACTTCGGAGAACGTCTGGATCGGCGCCGGAATGGTTTGCCGCGCGACCTGGCCCTCCCCCTCGAGCACCTTGACAAATTTAAAGTGTTCGACGAACGGATGGTTCTCGCCGCTAATGGGGCCGGTTACCACGGCGGTGTCGGCTGTGGTCTCCTCGTCGTGGAACATATAACCCGTACGCGAGGTACGGCGTTCAATGCCGTTAAGGCCCCACATAAAATCGAGGTGCCAGTAGCTGCGGCGAAACTCACCATCGGTGATGACCTGCAGGCCGGCGGCCTTCTGCTTTGCCACCAAATCGCGAATGGCATCGTCCTCGACGGCCTTAAGGCCGTCGTCATCAAGCGTGCCCGCGGCGTAGGCGGCACGGGCGTCCTTCACGGCCTGAGGACGAAGAAAACTGCCGACGATATCGGCGCGAAACGGCGCGTTCGGTTGAATCGAAGTGCTCATAGATATCTCCCTTTGAATTGGTTGCTTTACTGGGACAGAGTATGAGCGCTCCTATGGCCATCGTATAATATATGTTTATAACAGTTTGATATAGATGCTTCCTATATCAGTTTGGGCTGCCTTAAAGAGATTTGACCTGTGCAGAACGCAGCAGCCTAGATATGTTGGCGGATCGCGTCGATATAGGCCCGACCGTAGCGCGTGAGCGTCGTATTTTTGCGCGTGATGATGCCGATCTCCATGTACTCGTCCACATCGAGCGGAATGGAGATAATACCCGGCCCGTTGAGCTCGTGGCTGATCACGCCCGAACACACCGTGTAGCCGTTGAGGCCCATGGCCAGGTTGAACAACGTCGCGCGATCGCGCACGCGGATGTTCTTGCGGCGCTCAAACGTCGAGGTCAGTTCCTCGGAATAGTAAAACGAGTTGTAGCTGCCCTGTTCGTAGGACAGGAAGGGATAGTCCTCCAGGTCCTCGAGCGTCACGCTGGAGCGGCCCGCCAGCGGATGGTCGGCGCACACAAAAACGTGCGGCGTGGCGCAGAAGAGCTCTTCGAACACGAGCTCGTTGGCCGCCAGCATGCGCTCGATGACCTCGCGATTGTGCTCGGACAAGTACAAGATGCCTAGTTCGCTTTTCATATGCGCGACGTCCTCGATAATCTCGTGAGTCTGCTCCTCGCGCAGGGTAAAGTCGTAGCGCGCGGCATCGAACTCACGGATCACATCGACAAACGCGTTGACGGCAAAGGAATAATGCTGGCAGCTCACACTAAAGTGCGGCACCTGCTCGGACTCGCCCTTGTACTTGCCTTCGAGCAGATCCGCCTGGTCGAGCACCTGGCGCGCGTAGCCCAAGAAGGTCTCGCCCTCCTCGGACACAATGACACCCTTGTTGGTGCGCTCAAAGATGTGCACACCCATCTCGTTTTCGAGATCGCGGATCGACGCAGTAATCGAAGGCTGCGACACAAAAAGCCGGCGCGAGGCCTCGGTGATGCTGCCGCATTCGGCAACTTTGACGACATACCTGAGCTGCTGAAGCTTCATAGCTTTCTCCCTAGACGTTCGTGACGTCGAAACCCGTCGCATCCATCTGACGCATAAACGGCGGCATCTCCCCCGTCGCGGCACAGGCGGCAATCTGATGCAGAGCCCCGGCAACCGCATCGTCTGCCGCAGCGCCGATATGCCAGCGCGCGGCAGCCGTGACAGCCTCGTTGGCATTGGCGACTGCAACGGAGTTGGGAACGGCATCGATCATGGGCAGATCGTTATCGGAATCACCGAACACGGCCACCTCGTCGGGCGTCAGGCCCAAAGCGCGCGCCAGCTCCAGCGCAGCGCAGCCCTTGTCCCAACCGGCCGGAAGGATGTCAAACAGGCGCACGCGGTTGTTGGGAAACACAAGCGAGAGCTCCGGCACCTCGGCGGCAACGCGCTCGCGTAGCTCCACGAGCTCCTCACGTGAACGGGCACTCCAAATATTCGCCTTAAACACCGGGGCATCATCGACAACAGGACGGCACGGGGCCTCTTCGCCCTTGAGCCACGCGTTGCCGCCCGACTCCATGGCGCGGCGTACGCGCTCGGGGTCGTTCGTCACGCAATAGGCATCGTTATCCCAAAAGTCATCACCCAGGCTGTAGACCTTCAGATACGTATCGTCGGTCTCTTGCTCGAGGTAATCGGCCAGACGCGTCAGGGCATCGTTGTCGGTCGCATGCGAGGCCACCGCCTCGCCGTCCACAAACATGACCTGGCCGTTGCAGAACGCGCCGGTCGAGAAGCACTCGACGCAATTGCGGAACATCCAGCCCATCGCGGACGGCTGGCGACCCGAAACCGGGCCAAAGTGCAGACCCGCCGCCTGCATGGCATGAATGCCCTCGATGGCGTAGTCGCTGGCGCCGTCATGCCCGGCTGGAATCAGCGTATCGTCCATATCGGTCAGCACAAGTTTAATCATAAGGCCCCCATTCGTATCGGTCCTACCTATTGTAACGACCTGCCAAAATAAACCTGTCCCTTTTTGGCAGGTGCGCTAGTATAGGGAACAACAGATTCGATGCGGGAGTGCCGGCGGTGCAAACCACAAGGCTGAGAGGGCATGGGGCCCAATCCTTTGAACCTGTCAGTTAATGCTGGCGTAGGGAGCATGCCGCCTTTACAGGGGCGCTGTCTATGCACAGCGCCCCTTTTCTATGCCAAGGAGGCATGTGCAGTGATTGATTCGGAACAGCTTAAGCAGCATATGGTCAAGGCCGTGGAGGAGATTCGCGCCACCAATCCGATGGCCGGCTCCATCACCAACACGGTGACGATCGACTTTGTCGCCAACGCACAGCTCGCCGTGGGCGGATCGGCCGCCATGGTCTATCTGCCCGACGAAGGCGAGGCACTCGTTGCCGGCGGCGGCGCCATCTATCTCAACATGGGCACGCTCTTCCCCATCTACGAGCAGACGATTCCCCGAGCGGCCAAGGCGGCACACGACGCCGGCAAGCCCTGGGTGCTCGATCCGGTGGGCCTGGGCATCGGTAGCCTGCGCACCCAGCTGGTAAACGAGCTCAAGCAGTACAAGCCCGCCATCGTGCGCGGCAATGCCTCCGAGATCATTGCGCTCGCCGGCCTGTGGGGTCTTGAGGGCGAGGCGGCCGATCTGAGCCGCGTACGCGGCGTCGATACCACCGACACGGTCGACGCCGCCCGCGATGCCGCCGTGGCGCTCGCCCGCTACACCGGCGGCGCCGTGGTCGTCTCGGGCGAAGTCGACCTGATTACCGACGGCACGACCGTGGCCAAGTCCCACGGCGGCAGCCCGCTCATGTCCAAGATCACCGGCTGCGGCTGCTCGCAGGGCGGCGTGCTGGCCGTGTACGCCTGCGCCGCCGACCCGTTTACGGCAGCCGTCTGCGGCACCGCCGTCTACAACGTTGCCGGCACGCGTGCCGCCGCCGTCGCCGACGCCCCGGCAAGCTTTAAGGTCGCCTTTATCGACGAGCTCTACCGCGCGACCGCCCAGGACATCGCCGATAACCGACTCGAGCTCGAGGAGGCATAAGCCATGTCCGAGCCCGCAACCAATGCCGGCATGAACACACTCGTCGCCGTGGCCATCGCCCCGTGCGGCACCGGCGATGAACTGTCCGCCGAGGTCGCCGAGGTCGTGCGCGTCATTCGCGAGAGCGGCCTTCCCAACCGCACCACCTCGATGTTCACCGAGATCGAGGGTGACTGGGACGAGGTCATGCAGGTCGTGCGCGACGCAACCTTTGTGTTGGCGAGCAAGGGCATCCGTACCGAAGTCGTGCTCAAAGCCGATATTCGACCCGGATTTACCGACACCATGACCGGCAAGCTCGAGCGCATGGAAGCACAGATCAAAAAGCAGGAGGAAGCACGATGAGCATCCGCGACAACCTTGATATCTCGGCCTATCTGGTACTCGGCCCCGAAAACACGCTCGGGCGTCCCGTGGGCGATGTGGTGGCCCAGGCGCTCGACGCAGGCTTTACCTGCATCCAGGTGCGCTCCAAGGTGGCAAGTGCCCGCGAGATCATCGCGCTGACGGGCGACGCCGCGCAGGCAATCGCACAGGCCGGCAAGACCGGTCAGGTCGCCCTGCTGATCGACGACCGCCTGGACTGCGTACTCGCCGCGCGCGAGCAGGGCATCGCTGTCGACGGCGTGCACGTTGGCCAGAGCGATATTCCCGTCGAGGTCTGCCGCAAACTTTTGGGCCCCGATGCCATTGTGGGCCTTTCGGCCCGTTGCGAGGAGATGCTCGAGTACGTCAAGACCGCCGACATGAGCCTGGTCGACTACCTGGGCATCGGCCCGCTCCACGAGACCGAGACCAAGCGCGACTGCGGACGCGCGGCCGACGGCTCTATCATCACCAAGAGCTTTGAGGACTTGGCCGCACTCCACGCGGCAAGCCCCGTGCCCATCGTGGTGGGCGGCGGCGTCAAGACGGCCGACCTGCCACAGCTCAAGGCCACCGGCGTCGATGGCTTCTTTGTGGTGAGCGCCGTCTGCAGTGCCGACGACCCCTACGCCGCCGCCAAGGAGCTCGTCGATACCTGGCAGCAGGCATAGGCTCAAGCCGAGCAGCCGATTCGCAGCCTCATATCTTCAGCGATGGAAAGCGCATCCCAGTTTGGACCTCCATTCCGGGATGCGCTTCCCGCCGAGATGGCGGCAGCAGCCTCTACCCTGCCAGATATGTCTCCAGTGCCGGCAAGGTTGCCTCCGCATCGCGGCGGCCGATCTGATAGATGCGCTCGAGTTCATCGGGCTCGCGGCACAGCGACGGTACCTTCACCGATTCGCTCGGCCGCACCACAAAGATTTCGCCGGCAGCCTCGCGACGTGCTAAGTCATCGAGCGTGGCATTGTAGACCTCATGCCGATGCTCAAGCGCTGCGACAAACTCCGGGTAGTGACGGAACACGCGCCGCAGCATGGGCATCACGCTGTTGGGCTGCTTCACAAAGCCCGCCGGCTGCGTGAGTACCACGATGTTTCGGTCATACCCCTGCGCAAACAGCCATGCGCTGGGAATAGAATCAGCCACGCCACCATCCAGATACTTATGTCCGTCAATAGCAACGGGACGCGTCGCCACAGGAATAGCCGACGACGCCCGGATCCACTCGATATCGCGCTCATCGCCATAAGGCAGGTCGTGATAGACGGCCTTGCCCGTCTCGATATCGGTACACACGCACGTAAACCGCATGGGGCAGGCGCGATATGCCTCCAGGTCGATGGGATCGCGCTCGATGGGCACCTCATGATAGGCAAAATCGGCATTGAACATGTCTCCAGTCCGCAGCCAGCTTGCTACACCCGCATAGCGCTTATCGGCACAATATGCCTTGTTGTAGCGAATGGCGCGTCCAATCTGCCGCGATTTAAAGTTGTAGCCAAACGCCGCGCCCGCCGAGACACCCACCATATGGTCGCAGGTCAAACCGTGCTCCATCCAAACGTCGAGCACGCCCGCCGTATACATACCGCGGTAGCCGCCTCCTTCGAGCGCCAGCCCCACCGTGCGCATCATATTTGACTGTGCCATGCGACCATCTCCGTCCCCGCAAATTCAAACGGAACAAGTATACCCGTCAACATATACCGCCCCAGTCGCATTTTTATCAAGCATCGCATCGTCGCGCTACCGCTTGTCGAACAATAGCCGCCCACAGCATGTGCACCCATATATAATTGGGTATTGTTGTTTACACTACCCAGCTGTTATCAACAGCGAACATTAGCCGGCAAAGTAACTCAACAACGCAGCAAGGCGGGGGCCTGGATGCACGCAAAACGCCGAACAACGATACGTGTACACAACGAGCTCGCCCGACGCAATCCGCCCCGACCTCAGAAAGCCGCTTAGAACATGGAAACTGTCAGCAATTACACCGAAACGCTCGAAAAGACCGTCCGCGACCTTCTCGAGCGTCAGGATGATCTGATTAGGACCGCCTTTACCGACCAGTTTACCGGACTTGGCAACCGCGGCGGCTTTGCCCGTTCCCTCGAGGAGCTCTGGGAGCAGGACGCTCCCGTTACCATGGCGTTCATCGATATCGACAATCTCAAGCACTGCAACGATGTCTTTGGCCATGACGAGGGCAACCGCTATATCTTGCAGGTAAGCCTTTATCTCAAGCTGTATATGAAGGTAGACGAGGCGGCATTTCGTCTGGGAGGCGACGAGTTTGCCATCCTATCTACGATTGCGACCGAGGACGACCTCGCCGAACGTCTGGAACACTGCCGAACGATCCTGCTCAAAAACAACGATTCCGAGATGCCCCACTCGTTTAGCTACGGAGTGGCACACGCCGACCCCGCCCTGGGCGAAGCCTCCAATCGCATGACGCTCGATGCCGACCATCGCATGTACGACTACAAGCTACGTCATGCCATGCATCTTGATCGACGTAATATCGCGCAAGTCCACACCGACGACTTCGAAATAAGCGACCGTATTTTCGACGCCTTTTCGATGCTCAACGAAGGCCGCTATTTCTTTATCGAGAACTTGGACAAGGACCGCACCCTTTGGTCGCAAGGTGCCTTGCGCGATCTCGGTCTTCCTTCGGAGCACATAGACAGCTGCCGCGATTTCTGGAAAACGCGTGTCCATCCCGATGACCTCGAGGCCTACGCCAACGACATCAACCAGATCTTTAACGGCTCCAAACACCGCCGCGTCATGCAGTACCGCATGCGCAATGCCGCGGGTGACTACGTTCTCTGCCGTGCTCGCGGGTTTCGCATCGACGGCGACGGAAATGCCCCCTCGCTCTATGTCGGCGAACTTGTCAACCACTCACTTGCCGAAACCGTCGACGCCGCCACGGGCCTCGGAACGCAGCGTATGCTGATCAACGCTATCGATGCCTGCCGTCGCGACCGCTGCGAGACAGGGCTTATAGCGGTGCGCGTTCGTGGCACGACAAAGCTCAACGAGCTCTACGGGGCCGAGGCTGTCGACAACATGCTTGCCGAATACGCAGGCCGCATGCTGTCGATCACCCGCGGCAGGAGCCGGGTCTACCGTTCACGAAGCGTCCAGTTCGTCGTGCTCAGCAACGACTTGGACCACGAGGCATTCGAGCAACTGACCCGCCACCTTAAAGAGGCCGTTTTCGCTCCTGTTCAAATCGCAGGCGACACCATTACTCCCGTCTGCCTTGTCGTCCCGGCCTTTTACGAGCACTTAACCCATCAAGCGACCGCCGTTTTAGGCGAACTCGACCGTCGCCTTCGCACGGCCGGCGGGCTTGTTCCCAACGACAGCCTCCCCATACCCGAGGCGGAGCGCAAAAGCGCCATCGCCGAACGTATCGACTCGCTCACGGGCCTCTATCGACCCAGCGAGTTTATGCGGCGCGCCAACGCATTTCTCGAGGCAAGGCGCGACGACACCTGGTGCATCGCCACCGTCGACATGGGTCACATGCGCCTGTTTAATGAATGGCACGGCCAGGCCGAGGGCGACCGCGTACTCGCCGATGTGGGCACGGTCCTCAAGGACATCGAGAATGCCGATATGGGCGTCGCAGGGTACTGGGGCCAAGATGACTTTTGCGTACTCATCCCCTTTAAGCACATCACCGTCCATCAAATCTACAACCGCGTTCGCGAGGCAGTAGCCAGGCATGATGACGGCGTAGGTTTTTGGCCGTCCATGGGCATTTACCCCATCGACTCCAATGAGGAGATCACCATCGATGCGCAGGCAAAGGCCATGTTTACCAATCGACGCGCCAAAAACGACTTCAAGGAGCGCATTGCTATTTTCCGCCCCGAAGAATATGAACACGAGATTGCGTTCCACCGCACGCTGACCGAGTTCCAGTACGCGCTCTCAAATGGCCGCATCACGTACTACCTGCAGCCCCAGGTCGATATGGAAACCGGCGAGATCATTGGCGCCGAGGCACTTACGCGCTGGATTGACAAGGACGGCTCTCTCATTTCGCCCGCAACGTTTATTCCCGCACTCGAGGAAAGCGGCTTTGTGGTGACGCTCGACAAGTACATTTGGCAGGGTGTCGCCATATGGCTTCGCGGGTGTCTCGATCGCGGTCTTCGCGTGGTTCCGGTCTCGCTTAATGTGTCTCGCGTGGACATTCTTGCCTGCGACGTTGCCGAGCATATGGGGGCGCTTGCCGCCCAATACAACCTGCCGCCCGAGCTCATGCGCATCGAGATCACCGAGACGGCTTATACGGGAGAGTCCGAAGCCGTGGACAAACTGACAGCCGACTTGCACACCCGCGGCTTCTCGACCTATATGGACGATTTTGGCACCGGTCAGTCCACGCTCGCGATGCTCAAGAACGTCAACGTCGACGTCATCAAGCTCGACCGCACCTTTGTGCCCACCGACCGCGATCAAGGCCGCAGCGCGCAGATCGTGTCATCGATGCTCGAGATGGCGCAGTCGCTCCATCTGCCCATTGTAATCGAAGGCGTCGAGACAGATGAGCAGGCGAACATGCTACGCCACATGGGTGCCCGCTACGCTCAGGGCTTCCTCTACTACCGCCCCATGCCGGCGAAGGATTTTGAGGCATTGCTCGATGGTGGCAATAACAACTGATACGCTCGCGCGCAAAACGCCACCGTCGAAGGGGGCATTTGTCTCCATTAGCTAACTTATTACCCCAATTCAAACCGAATTGGGGATATGATACAAACCGTTGTTCCGCCCAAGGAGGTTATCCATCATGAACGAGTCATATCGCCTGGGTGAGCAATCGATTATTGCCTATCTTCAGCGACTTGCGAATGGCATCTCGACCGCCGAACTCGATGTTGCCGCGCTGCCTGCTGAGCTGCGCGCCGTTGGCGAGCAACTGCAAAAGACGCATGCCATCCTGCAACAAGAGCGCCGGCTGCTTGAGAGCAACGCCTATATCGACCCGCTCACCAACTTGGGCAACCGCGGCGGACTCGACCGTCACGTCGAGCAACTCTGGCACAAAGGTGACCCCTTCACCTGCGCCTATATTGACATCGACCATCTCAAACATTGCAATGATAGGTTTGGCCACGCCGAAGGCAATCGCTATATTCTGAGCATCTGCCGCACGCTCTCCGAAACCATGGAGCACGATGAGATGCTGTTCCGCATCGGTGGAGACGAGTTTGTGCTCATCTCGCTCTCCGCAAACGAGACCGAACTCGAGCAGCGCTTGGAGCGGGTACGTGCCGGGCTGATCGAGGCGAGCTCAAGTGGCAAGGCGCCCATGATCGCCAGCTTTAGCTTTGGCTGCTCGCGCGTCGATCCACTTGCCGGCGACACGCGTCGCCAGATGACGATGGATGCCGATCGCAAGATGTATCGCTATAAGCTTATGCATCGTGTACAGCAACCGAAAGACAATGACGCACCACAACGCCCAATCGTCGATCAGCTTCCCCGCAACGACCGGGTGTTCCAAGCGATCTCCATGAGCTCCGAGACGCGCTATCCGTTCATCCTTAACCTCGATACGGGAGAATCGCAATGGTCGGTTAACGCCGTGCGCGATTTTGACCTGCCCTCCCAGCACCCTTTTAACTCACTCGACATGTGGCTCGCCCGCGTTCATCCCGAGGACCGCGACAACGTACGCGCCGAGCTCGACATGGTGACAAACGGCACGTGGCACTTCCACTACATGCAGTATCGCGTAATGGATGCCACCGGAAAATACGTGCTTTGCGACTGCACAGGTTACCGCTTGGACGGCACCGATACCGAGCCCAGCATGTATGTGGGCACTATCATCAACCGAAGCTTGGCAGATACGACCGACTCGGTAACGGGCCTGGGCGATGTCCACGCGCTGGTCAACGCTATTGGAGAGATGCGCCGCGTGGCGCGCGAGGCAGGCTTTATTGCCATTAAGGTCGACGATATCGCCGAAGTCAATGCCCGCTTTGGATTCGATGCAGGCGACCGCGTGCTCGCCGAAAGTGCCGCCTGCCTCATGGATTGTTCGCGCGGCAAGGGTCGCCTGTTCCGCTCGACGGGACCAATGTTCGTGGCGCTTTTCGATGAGCTCGGCCCCGAGGCAATCGACGAGCTCGCAAACGAAATCGAACGATTCCTGGGTTCTCCCGTGCTCATCGGCTCGCTTGAATATCAGCCGCCCATTCGCGTGGCCACGCTCCATCTGAACAGCGTTGACCGACAGCCCGTTTCCATTTTGAACGAGCTCAAAGCGTTGCTCGGTAAAGCCGTGCAGGTTCCAGGTACCAAATTGGATTAGCACCGCGCCCGCACCGCCTCCCCCATCGTGCGATAATCCTCTGCAGAAGTCACCAACAGCAGAGGGAGTTTGTGATGAAGGTTCTTTTGGTCAATGGCGGTCCCAAGGCAAACGGCAACACCGCCCGCGCACTCGCCGAAGTCGCCGAGCAACTCAACGCCGAGGGTATCGATACCGAGGTGTTCCAGCTGGGCGCCAAGCCCATTCGCGACTGCATTGGCTGTGGCCAGTGCGGCAAGCTCGATTGCCGCTGCACCTTTGACGACGACGTGGTGAACGAGCTGATCGCTGCCGCCGAGCAGGCAGATGGCTTTGTCTTTGGCTCCCCCGTCTACTATGCGCATCCCAGCGGACGCATCCTCTCGGCTCTCGACCGCGCATTCTATGCTGGCAGCAAGGCCTTTGCGCACAAGCCGGGTGCCGCGGTCGCCGTCGCCCGCCGTGGCGGCACGTCGACCACCTTCGATGTACTCAACAAGTACTTCACTATCAACCAGATGCCCGTGGTGGCCTCCACGTACTGGAACAACGTCTTTGGTGCCATGCCGGGCGAGGCCACCCAGGACGCCGAGGGCCTGGCCACCATGCGAAACATCGGCAAAAACATGGCCTGGCTCCTGCGCTGTATCGAGGCAGGACAGGCCGCCGGTATCAACGCACCCGAGGCAGATCGAGCAACGACCAACTTCATTCGATAGAGCGGCGGAGCATGAATATCCAGATTTTTGGAACCAAAAAGTCTTTCGATACCAAGAAGGCCCAGCGCTATTTTAAGGAGCGCCGCATTAAGGTGCAGTTTATTGACCTTAGGGAAAAGGAGATGAGCAAGGGCGAGCTCACGAGCGTGATGCAGGCGGTCGGCGGCATCGACAAGCTGCTCAACCCCAAGGCCAAGGACGAGGAGACGCTCGCGCTCATCCAGCACCTTACCCCTAGCCAGCGCTTCGACAAACTGCTCGAAAACCAGCAGGTTCTAGCCGAACCCATCGTGCGCAACGGCAAAAAGGCCACCGTCGGTTATTGCCCCGATGTATGGGGAGCCTGGGAGTAGCCTGTGTTATTTGCCGGCGCGTGGGTATAAGAGCAGGCGTTTGACATAAGATTCAACTGTAAGCCATGTCTAACAAAGGAGGGCACATGCCCAACAAACCCGTGAAGATCATCATGCTTACCGGATACCTCGGTGCCGGCAAGACCACGCTGCTCAACCACATCCTCGCTAACGACGGCGGCATCCGCGCCGCCGTGATCGTCAACGATATCGGCGAGATCAATGTCGACGCCAGTCTTATCGCCGACGGCGGCCTTTCCGAGACCGACGACCTCATCCCGCTCACCAACGGCTGCATCTGCTGCACGCTTTCGGACGACCTGGCCAACCAGCTGCAGGGCATTGCCGATTCGGGCAAGTTCGACTACATCATCATCGAGGCATCGGGTATTTGCGAGCCTATCCCCATCGCCTACACCATCTCGAGCTTCTGCGACGAGGCCAAGGTGGGCGGCGAGCCCAAGCTCGCGCTCGACAACATCGTGGCCGTGGTCGACTGCGCCCGCATGTACGACGAGTTCAACGGCGGTCGCGACCTGCTGGCTGAGGATATCGACGAGGACGACATCGAAAGCCTGCTCATCCAGCAAATCGAGTTCTGCTCCACGCTGATCCTTAACAAGACCGATACCGTGACGCCCGAGCAGATCGCCGAGCTCAAGGCCATCGTGCGCAGCCTGCAGAAGGACGTCGTGATCGTCGAGGCCCAAAACGGCGAGGTCCCCATGGAGGAGCTGCTCGATACCGACCGCTTCGACTTTATGCGCGCCTACAACTCCGCCGCCTGGATCGAGGCCATGGAGCATCCCGAGGAGCACGACGACCCCGAAGTGCTCGAGTACGACATCGAGACCTTTGTGTACTCGCGCCGCAAGCCGTTTGACCTGCAGAAGTTCACTGATTTTGTTGAGCAGGAGTGGCCCGACGAGGTCATCCGCGTCAAGGGTCCGCTGTGGCAGACCGGCGATCCGGACATGTGCTACATGTTTGAGCAGGCCGGCCACCAGATGCGCCTGATGGAGAACGGCCTGTTCGTTGACTCCGCGCCCGAGGGCGAGAAGCAGAAGATCATCGACGAGAACCCCGAGATCATGCAAATTTGGGACGACGAGACGGGCGACCGCATGACGAGCCTGTGCATCATCGGCCGTCACATGGACAAGGACGCGCTCATCGCCTCCCTCGATGCCTGCCTGACCGACTGGCACCGCGCCTAGGTTTATCCAAGCGGGCATTTTTCCGCCTATGTAACTGCCAAACCACCACGAAGGTGCCCTTCGTGGTGGTTTTTCGTTCTGAGCCAAGGAGATTCATGTTCAACATTGTGCTGTATGCGCCCGAGATTCCGGCCAATACGGGCAATATCGGCCGCACCTGCGTGGTTACCGGCACCCGCCTGCATCTGGTGGAGCCGCTGGGGTTTTCGCTCGACGACAAGACGGTACGTCGCGCCGGCCTGGGCTACTGGCAAAACTTGGACGTGACGACCTATGCCGGCTGGGAGGACTTCCTTGCGCGCAATGACCTCTCCCCTGCCGACGAACGCCTGCATCTGCTGACCAAAAAGGCACGCCGCACCTATGCGCAGAGTACCTACCGCGATGGCGACTACTTGGTCTTTGGCAGCGAGAGCTCGGGCATTCCCGAGGAGCTACTCGCTGCAGCGCCCACGTGCTGCGAGCGCATCCCGATGCTGCGCGATTGCGATTCGCTTGACAACGCCGAGGCCTGGGAAACCCACGAGGAATCGCTGGGGCATACCGAGGACAGCCACGAGGCCATCCTTCAACAGGACATCTGCGGCAACTTCGTCAATCCGAACGACTACCGCATCAGCGCACTCAACCTCTCCAACAGCGCCGCCATCGTCCTCTACGAGGCTCTGCGCCAAACAGGCTTTCCGGGAATGTGACAAAGGAACTTTCCCTTTGTTACATTCAAGCGCCACGCCGATGGCACGCACGCCTAATTGATGCTCTAAATAACGGACCATCGCTTTTAATCAGAATTTACTAGAATAAAATGAAGTTAAACGGCGATATGAAAGGAGAGCCTTGTGGAATATCTCGAGAACCCTTTTACCCCCAGTTTTGGTGAGGTTCCTGCCCATCTCGCCGGCCGACAACAGATTATTCGGGATTTGGACCGTGCCTTCTCGAGCCAGCGCAGACGCCCGGAATTGACCTCGATCTTCTCAGGCGCGCGTGGAACCGGTAAAACTGCTCTCATGTCGTCGCTCGCGACAAGGGCGGAATCCCACGGCTGGATAGCAGTAAAGACGACCGCGCTCTCAGGAATGCTTGAGGAAATCGAGTTCGGGGCGAAACGAGCTGCAGGCCATCTCATCGACCCGTCTAACAACTTCGAAGTCACCGGTCTCGGAATTGCACCGCTCGGCAGTATCGAGGTCAATCGCGTTCACGATGCCTCGACCTGGCGGTATCGTATGAGCGACATCATCGACCAGCTCAACGAGGCGGGCACGGGTCTGCTCGTCACGGTTGATGAGGTCGACCCGACGCTCGACGAGATGATCCAGCTCGCAGCCACGTATCAACACTTTGTGACCGATGGGAAACGCGTCGCCCTACTCATGGCGGGACTTCCCAACAACGTCTCGACATTGCTGAACCACAAGACGGTCTCGTTCCTTCGCCGCGCCCAGCAATATCATCTGGGGCGTATCGCCGACTACGATGTGCGCGAGGCCTTGATCCGAACGATCCAGGAAAACGACCGCTTGGCAGATGCCGAGGGAATCGATAAGGCCGTTCGCTCGATTTCGGGCTTTCCCTTCCTTTTGCAGCTTGTGGGTTACCGCGCCTGGGATCTCACGAGCAACTCGAGGGAAATATCATCTCGCGACTTTGATCAGGGAATCAAAATCGCACGCGATGAAATGGACGACCGGATCCTCGCGGCAACCTATCGGGAACTCACTGCAGAGGACAAGCGATTCCTCATCGCCATGCTCGATGACGAGGAAGAGTCCACCACCGCTGACCTTGTCGAGCGCCTTAAGCGTTCGCCGCAACAGGTCTCCCGCTACCGACGCCGTATGATAGACGCCGGCATCATTGGAGAACGCGGGCGTGGAATCGTCGCTTTTGAATTACCGTTCTTCCGCGACTATCTAGTCGCTCAATGCGTGAAATAGGCATCGATGTGACAAAGGGACAGTCCCTTTGTCACATTCGGTTAGAGGTAGCGACCGGTAATGCTCTTGGAGCAAGCGACGATATCCGCCGGCGTGCCGGCGCAGACGATTTGCCCGCCGGCGTCGCCACCGCCCGGGCCCATGTCGATCACATAATCGGCATTACGGATAAGGTCGAGATCGTGTTCGATCACGATAACCGTGGCGCCCTTGGCAACGAGGCCGTCAAACACACTCAGCAGCACCTGAACGTCGAGCGGATGCAGGCCAATGGTGGGCTCGTCGAATACGAATACGGCATCGTCCTGCACGCGACCCATCTCGCTCGCAAGCTTAAGTCGCTGCGCCTCGCCGCCCGAGAGCGCCGGCGTGGGCTCGCCCAGTGTGAGATAGCCCAGCCCCAGGTCGTGCAGGGTCTGCAGACGCGTCTGAACTTTCTTGAGTCCCAGTGTGGCATCGAGGGCCTCGTCCACGCTCATGTCCATGAGCTGCGGCAACGTAAGCAGGCTCCCGTCCTTGCCCTCGCGATGGATACGCGAGGCCGCGTCTGCATAACGCGAGCCGCGACATGCAGGACAGACGATCTCGACATCGGGCAAAAACTGCACGTCGAGCGATATCGAGCCCGTGCCGTCGCACGTAGGGCAGCGCAAGGCGCCGGTGTTGTAGCTAAAGGCGCCCGCCTTATACCCTGCCGCCTTGGCCTCAGGCGTACGGGCAAAGGCGCGGCGCAGCTCATCATGGATATCGGCATAGGTCGCTACCGTCGAGCGTACGTTGGCGCCAATGGGTGTGGCGTCAATCAAGTTGGCGCGCGCGATGCCCTCGGCATCGACCCAACGCACGTGCCTTGGCAGGCGCTCGCCAGCTGCCTGCGCCTTGAGTGCCGGGATGAGCGTCTCGAGCACCAGCGTCGTCTTGCCCGAACCCGAAACACCCGTCACCGCGACAAGGCGGCCGCGTGGGATATCGACTTCGAGCGGTTTGACGGTATGGATGGCATCGGTCGCCATCCGGATATGACCTTGGTCGAACAGTTCGTCGTCAGTCACCTGCGGGCGCAGACGCTTGGGGTCCGAGCGCAAGAACGGCGCGATGCGGCTGCCCTGCGATTGTTCGACCTCGTCTACCGTACCGGCGGCGATTACATGGCCGCCGCCTGCTCCCGCAACGGGGCCCATCTCGACCAGATAGTCGGCTTCTGCCAGCACGCGCGTGTCGTGGTCCACAACAACCACGGTATTGCCGTCGAACACCAGATCGCGCATCACGCCCACCAGACCGTCGACATTGGCAGGATGCAAGCCGATCGAAGGCTCGTCCAGCACATACAGCACACCCGTCGATCGGTTGCGCACCACGCGGGCGAGTTGCACGCGCTGGCGCTCACCCGTAGACAGCGTGGCACCGGCGCGGTCGAGCGAAAGGTAATCGAGGCCCAGGTCGACCAGGCGGCGGGCCGTACTCAAAAACGAATCGCAGTTGTCCCCGGCCATGGGCCGCATCTCGGTCGGCAAGGATGCGGGCACCCCGCGCACCCACTCAATCACCTCGCCCAGCGTCATGGCTGCCGCCTGCGCCAGATTGATACCGCGCACCTGGGGCTGGCGCGCGGCGTCGGAAAGACGCGTGCCGCCGCAATCGCGGCACGGTCCCTCGCGCAAAAAGCGCGCAACGCGCTTGAGCCCCTTATCGTCCTTAACCTTGGCGAGCGCATTCTCGACGGTATAGACGGCGTTGTAATAGGTAAAGTCGAGCGGCGTGGCGCCCTCGCCATTTTTGGGAACGTAGAGAATGTGCTTCTTAACTGCCGGGCCATGGAACACGATATCGCGCTCTTCAGGCGTGAGCTGGTTAAACGGCACGTCGGTACGCACGCCCATCTCGCCGGCCACCTGCTTCATCAGGTCCCACATGAGCGTGCCCCAGGGAAGCACCGCGCCCTCGTTGATGGTCTTTGACTCGTCGGGCACCAGGCTCGCCTCGTCCACCTCGCGCATGACGCCGGTGCCGCCGCAGGTAGAACACGCGCCGCCACTGTTAAAGGCAAGGTCCTCGGCCCCCGGCGCATAGAACTCGCGGCCGCACGCGGGGCACGTGAGCGACAGGCCCGCGGCCACGTTAAGGCTCGGCTCCACACGCGTCCCGCAATGCGGGCACACGTGATGGGCGCAGCGGCTAAAGAGCAGGCGCAGGCTGTTGTTGAGCTCGGTCATGGTGCCAAAGGTCGAGCGCACGCCTGGCACACTAGGACGCTGATGCAACGCGAGCGCCGCCGGCACGTGCAGCACCTCGTCCACCTGGGCGTGCTCGGCCTGCGTCAGACGGCGGCGGGTATAGGTGCTGAGCGCCTCCAAGTAGCGACGCGAGCCCTCGGCGTAAAGAACGCCCAGCGCCAGCGAACTCTTGCCCGACCCCGACACGCCGGCAATGCCCACGAGCCTTCCCAGCGGAATATCGATATCGATGTCCTTGAGGTTATGGACGCGCGCGCCACGTACCTCGATAGCACTTGGTTGTTGCGACACCGTCATCGCTCCCCTTCCTGTTGATCGAATGTGACAAAGGGACTGTCCCTTTGTCACATTACTCGTGCCATAAAACGCGGTCGCGAATGTAGCTGCCCAGCATGGGCACGGTAAACCGGACGAGGCCGTATCCGGCGGCCTCGATGACGCGCTCGCGAATTAGGCTTGCACGATATTTACTCGCCCAGCTCTGGGTGCGATCGCAACGCTCAATGATGTCCGCCATGCGCGTCGGCTTACCCTCGTCAGCAGCCATGGCCTCGATAAAGAGGCGTTGCGGACTGCGCAATCCATAATACAGGGGCGCGTCGACCGCTTCGTAGAACTCAGAGATGGCATCCGCATGGCCAGCCTCGACATCGCACCTTTCAATGACCTGCGAGTTGCGCCGGACGGCAGAGCGCCACATGTAATAGCCCACCAGCTGAACCATATAGGGATGCCCCATGCTCTTGTGTGCCGCAAGGTCCGCCGTCTCCGCATCGACGCAGAGACCGGTACTCTCGACTGTCTGGATATATGAATCCCGCACCCTGGGCAAAGAAATCGCCCCCAGCGTACGCTGCTGGGCGCGGCGCAGAAACGTTACGCTCGGCTCTTCGAGCAAGTCATCAACCATACTGGGCAAGCCGGCAAAAACCAGCGCAAGACCGCGCTGGTCGCTATCGGGCAAGCCCGTGGCATCTTGATCTCCAAGCACTTGCTGATAGAGAACGGCCAGCGCCGCCAGTTCCTCGATAGACGCAGATTGGGCCTCGTCAATCGCAAACAGTAAGCCCTTTCCCGGCCCGAGCTTCTTGAGGCGCTCGTTGACCAGCCCTCGCAACGTCTCGCCTTTTGCTCGCGCCGCCTCAACCGACATCCGACCAAACGACGGACCGAACTCCATTGACGTCACAACGGGTTTATTCGAGCGAAGCGCCTCGGCCAAGCGGTCGCATAAGCCAAGCGAAGCGGAATCGGAGACAACCGCCCATCCGCGCTCGCTGGCTAGACGTTGCAGCTCCCGCAGGAGAACCGTTTTGCCATAGCCGCGGTTTCCCGTAATGAGCATGAGCCTGCCCGGCGCTCCGGCGCCGTTGTCGAGCCCTTCCTCAAAATCTTCGATGACCGACTCGCGACCGATGAGTATCGGAGGCCGCTTACCAGCTGTGGGCTTAAAGGGATTTGGATTCATATCGGCCTCCTCGGATTGGCAAACCCTGGTAACAGTTATACCAACTTATACCGAGTTATACCAATAGCATGTGACAAAGGAACTGCCCCTTTGTCACATGTGGCCGAAAAACTCGGCGTCTGCTGCTCGCCAGGGGCGGAAGGTGGCGGGATCGACCTTTACGTGCGCCGCAGCGGGTGCGTCGTACCATTTGACCGTGTAGCCGGCGCCGTGGGCGCAAAAGACCGAGTCGGGCGTGTTGGGCAGATCGGCCTCGGGCTCGTAGGCGGCAGCCTCGATTACGCGCTCGCCATCATGGCAAGCCGCATAACCGGCGAACTCCAGGTACAGATGCCCGCGACCGCTCGTGTAGGCAGCCACCTCCAGCGCATAATCTTGCACCTCGGATGCCGGAACGCGACCCACAAGCTTCGCCCGGTCTCCCGCCATCGTCGGCGGCTCGTACTCGGCACTCATGCGCGTGGCATCCGAGAGCGCCCGGCCCACGCACTCCCCCGGCACCTCGAGCTCAAAGCGATACCACGGCTCCAACAACACCGCCGCGCCGGCCTCGCGCGCCTGCATCAAACCCTGGCGAATCGCGCGGTACGTGGCCTGGCGAAAATCGCCGCCCTCGGTGTGTTTGGCATGCGCGCGGCCGCCCGTGAGCGTAATGCGCACATCGGTGATGGGCGAGCCCGTCAGCACGCCCAGGTGGTCGCGCTCCATAGCGTTGGTGAGTGCCAAACGCTGCCAGTTAAGATCGAGCTCGTCGGTCGAGGTCACGGTGCCAAACTGCACACCCGAACCCGCCGGCAACGGCTCCAGGCGCAGATGCACCTCGGCATAGTGGCGCAGCGGCTCAAAGTGGCCCACGCCCTCGACCGGCCGCGAAATAGTCTCCTTATAGAGAATGCCGCCGGGCTCAAACGCAACCGAAAGGCCAAAGCGATCGGCCAACACCCGCTGCACGACCTCGAGTTGCACGGCGCCCATCAACTGCAAATGGATCTGCTCAAGATGCGTATTCCAGCTTACGCCGAGCATGGGATCTTCGTCCGCCAACTCACTCAGCGCTTTAAACACCGCATGAACGTCGTGTTCGCCCGGCAGCACCGTATAGGTGAGGACCGGAGCGATGACGGGCGCATCGCCCGCGGGCTCCATGCCCAGGGCGTCCCCTGGGCGAACGTGCGCAAGACCCGTCACGGCGCAAATACCGCCAGCAGCAACTTCTTGGGCAAGCTCATACTTCTCGCCGTTATAGATGCGTACCTGATCGACCTTCTGTTCCCATATCTCGGCACCGGAACGTCCGTTAATCATCTGCTTGGCATGTAGCGTGCCGCCGGTCACTTTAACCCAAGCCAAGCGCTCGCCACGATCTCCGCGGCTGACACGATAGACGCGCGCGGCAAACTCCGGGAGCCATGCCTGTTCGCGCATCAGCGCGCATATGCCATCCAGTAGCTCGTCCACGCCCTGGTCCCTGAGCGCCGAGCCGACAAAGCATGGAAACAATTTGCGCTCGGCAACCATGCGCGACAGCGTTGCAACAGAAAGTTCGCCCGCTTCAAGAAACTCCTCGAGCGCAGCTTCGTCCAACGCGGCGGCGTCCTCCTGAACGGCACCGCCCGCCAACAGTTCGTTGGCATCCAGGCAGCCCTCGGAAAGACGCTGTCCAAGCTGTGCCAGCAAAACGTCGTGGCCGGGATTCTCCAAATCGATCTTGTTGATAAAGATGAACGTCGGGATGTCATAGCGCGCAAGAAGGCGCCACAGGGTTTCGGTATGCCCCTGCACGCCATCGTTGGCACCCACCACCAGAATCGCGTAGTCGAGCGCGCGCAACGTGCGCTCCGCCTCGGCAGAAAAATCGACGTGGCCGGGAGCGTCCACGAGCATGACGTGGGTATCGCCTTGGTCGAGCACGGCCTGCGACGAGAAAATCGTAATGCCGCGCTCGCGCTCGATCGCGTTAGTGTCCAGATGCGAATCGCCATCGTCCACGCGGCCGCGCTTGCGAATGCGACCCGCGTTGAACAACATGGCCTCGGCCAACGTTGTCTTGCCGGCATCGACATGCGCCAAGATTCCAACGACAGCTTGCTTCGACATGGCTCTCCTCTTATTGCAAGCCCATCGCACGCGGCAACGGGCGCTCTCGTTCCACACTGGATGATACAATTTACGGGCCGGCGGGCGAAGCGGGCCCTATCCCCCGACCGAGCTCATCGCCCCGCGTTGCCGCGCAGCGATTTTCGTAGGTTCGCGCCTTGCGAAAGCCGGCACCTCCCCTTTTTGTCTGCCCGGGTTCATCTGGAACGGCAGCGACGCGAGCCCCACAACAACGCGTTTTGCCAAAAAATGGCCCCACCCGGGGCCATTTTCATTTAGATGGAGTGTTGGTATGCGCCTGGGCGCTTATGCCTCGCGCAGCCAGTCGAACGCAACACGCGGCGTGCCGTCCGACACATGGATAATGCCGGCACGCTCGAATCCCGCCTTGATGCTCGCACGCTGCATGGGCAGATTGTCCTGATGCGTGTCGATGCGCAGGTGATCGGCACGCTCTTTGGCAAAGGCGAACATCGCAGCCGCGATACCGTGCACGGTGCCGTCGGATGCCACACGGTGCAGCACGGCGTACGGAGTGTCGCTGCGCCACCGACCGTCCTCAATTACGTCATAGCACTCGTCCGGACCCGGTAAAAAGGCAAACGTCGCTACCACGTGACCGTCAACTTCGCACACATAGCTGCCACCAGCGGAGATATCGGCAGCCAGCTGCTCGGCCGAAGGCGTGCCCTCGGGCCACTGCGTGGCGTTGCCATGCGCGCGCATAAAAGCGCGGGCCGCGTCATAGATAGCCATGACGGCGGGAATGTCGGTATCGAGGGTTTTTCTGATCATCACGCGGCGACCTCACGTTTATTGGTATCACTTTGATTGAGCAATGATACCAGCGTTTGAAGAGGGGCGCGAAGCAGATGGGGAGCAAAAAGCGAGCCGCCTGGTCAAAGGCAAAGAGCGAGTTTTTGGGCGCTGCCACCGGCGGCGATATGAGCGATCTGTTTGCGCGCGAAGACGAGCGCCGCGACGCACTAGACGCCGAGCGCGATGAAGCCTGGCGCTACAAGTCGTGCGAACGCAAAAACCGTTACGACACGCGCGCCGAGGCCGAGGCAGTTATGGCCGACTGCGAAAACCGCGGGCGGCGCGGCCTTGCCTGCTACAAATGCGAATACTGCGGCGGATGGCATCTGACGTCGCACCCCTGGAAATAGACCCCGCATCGGCACGGCGCTGGCGAAGCGCCGGCCATCGCACGCAAGCTACGGGCGCGGCGGCACCAAAACATCGTAGCGAACGGCCTTGCCCGCAAGCTGATAGCTCGGCTTAACGCCGGCAAGCAGCGGCCCCTTCACCGGCCGCTTGATAACGACCTTACGCGGGTGCACCGCAAGCGCGGCTTCGACCAGCGTCTCCTCATCGGCACACGGCTGTTCCAGATGATGCAAGAGTTGGAACTTCTTTTTCACCGCCGCGCTCTTGGTGCGCCCGGGAAACATGGGGTCCAGATATACCACGTCAGGAGCGGTGAGCTCGCCCTGCCCGATCAGCTCAGCTACATGGCGAAGGCCGGCGATGCTGTCCTCGCCCGCATGCAAGCGCATTCGTGCCACGGCTGTCGCAAGCGCCGGATCATCTGTCGCGCGATCCAAGGCATCCTTGAGAAGCGCCGCGATCACGCAATCCTGTTCATACAGATCGACGGTAAAGCCCGCGGCCGCCAGCAGCAGCGAGTCCTCGCCAAAGCCTGCTGTGGCATCAATCGCCCATGGTTGTTCGATGCCTTTTGTGCGCGCAGCCTTTACCAACAGCTCTTGCTGCAGACGACCCTGCTTGAGCCGTGGAAGCATGCGGCCAAAATCGGCACGCAACTCCATCGTGCCGTCGGTGAGCGTAAGGCCCTCGGACGTCCGCACGAGCTCGAGCCCAGCAGCCCGAGCAACAGAAAAGGGATCGACGACGCCCATGGACACTCCTTAGCAAACAAAACGAATACGTGAGCGCCACCTCAGTTGGCACCCAACCGTCCGTTATTGTCCCACATGCGACATGGTCCACAGCATCCCAATGCAAAGCACAGCCATCAATACCGTGCACACGGCAGCGATCACAGAATCACTCATGCGCCTTCCCAGCGACCGCGGCTCATCCACTTGCTTGACTCCGTACATCATGGCTCCTCCTTCGGTCCAGCTCTTACCATGGCCTCATCATCGCAGCGCCGCGCATGCGCTGCCATCGATTTGACTTACGTCCAGCTTTCCTTTTTGAAAGGTTGAACCGTGCAGGCAAGAGACGCTTTCAGGCGCATGCATCGCCGCGTTGAACTACAATGTGCTTCACCATATGTGCAGCACATAGGGCGCGCCAGGTTGGCGTACTCGTATCGAAAGGACCAGCCATGAGCTTCACTCGCAAGACTCTCAAAATCCTTGCCCTGATTTATTTTGTTCTGGGCATCGCCAGTCTCGTCATTGGAATCGCCGGCATCGCGACCGGCAAGTTCGAGTCCACCTACGGATCGAACGCCATGCTCGCCGCGGCCGTGATTATCGCCAAGGGCCTCATCGATCTTGCCGCGGGCGTTGCGGGCATCAAGGGTGCCAACAAGCCTTCGCAGGTTGACGGCGCGTTTAAACTCGGTATCGTTGCTGCAGTCGCCACGCTTGCCCAGGCGGTGCTCACGCTTCCCGCGTTTGGCGGCGACGCCATCAACTTTGGCGCCTTTGTCATCGTGGTGTACGACCTGTTCTTTGTTCAGCAGGCGCACGCCGTTAAGGCCGAAAACAAGGACCGCCTGTAAGCGCTCGCTTCTCATAACCTCTGCAGCCAAGCAACTAAAAAGGGCCGATCGCGCATCTCCGCGGTCGGCCCTTTACGTTTGCCCAGATAAAACCTGCCAAAATAAACCTGTCCCTATTTGGTAGGTGTTAGCTGTGACGGTACTCGGCGATGATGAAGTCGATATCGGTCTGAAGGGTTTCCAGGTTTGCCAGGCGCTCTTTGTCGGCAGGGCGCGTGCGGTAGTAGTAGGGCGTCATCTGGAACACTGCCTCGATATCGGCCTGCGTCTGGAGGGTGATAGAAGTTGTCACCCGCTGCGTTCCGATTAACTCGAGCTCGGTGGTCTGCGGCAGCTTCTCGTCGTTAAGGTACGGCGTATCGTAGAGCACCTCCTTGAGCCCAAAGAGATGACGGGCACCCGGCGCCACGGTGTAGAGAGAGCCCTCGGGTGCCAGCACGCGGGCAAACTCGCGCTCGTTAAAGGGGGCAAAGAGCTCGGTCACCATATCGAAGGCACCATCGGCCACGGGGATATCCTTCATGTTGGCCACGAAGTAGGTCGCATCGCCGCGCTTGGCGGCAAGGCGCACCATCTCTTTACCCAGGTCAAAGCCATAAGCATCCACGCCCGGTACCGCGCCCATGGCACTGGTGTAGTAGCCCTCGCCGCAGCAAATATCGAGCAGCGTCATGGGGCCATTCGCAGACGTTGCACGCCCAGACACCTGCTCGCGCACCAGCTCGACCATTGCGTCGCGCAACGGCGCATAGTATCCGCGGTTCAGAAAGTCACGACGGCTGCGCGCCTGCGACTTGGGATCGCCCATGGAGTCGCCGCTCTTGGACGAGCGCAGCAGATACAGATAGCCCTCGCGCGCACGGTCAAATCGATGTCCGCCCGCGCATGCAGCACCGCGCTCGTCGTCCACCAATGGCTTATGGCAAACGGGACACAACAACATGGCAACTCCTTAGCGCGAACAACACAACGCCCACCATTGTCGCACGCCTCCCCCGCCTCGTCATTGGGGACGTTCTTGTTCGACTAGTCATTTAAGAACGTCCCCAATGACTAGTCTGAAGGAGTGTCCCCAACTGCCGGCAGAAAAGGAACGTCCCTAAGTGCCGACTAGTCGATTAGGAGTATCATCGTCTGCGCAAATAAGCACGAAAGAGCATATTAGAGATTGAGAGCGTATGGCAGACACCGCATCTAAGCACATTGACATGACCACCGGCTCGCTGTGGCGCAATATTCCCCTGTTCGCCTTCCCCGTGGCCGCCACGAGCATCTTGGAGCAGCTATCGAACCTCATCGCCACGGTCATCATCGGTAACTTCTCAGGCGACCAGGGAACCCTCGCCATGGCGGCGGTCGGCTCCAATGTTCCGCTTACCAGTCTTATGCTCAACCTGTTTATCGGCATGTCGCTTGGCTCCAACGTGGTCATTGCCAACGCTATCGGCCGCAACGATCAGAACATGGTCAAACGCGCCGTCCATACCTCGATTTTAATGGCGCTCGTGGGCTTTGTCGTCATCGCCCTGGGCGAGATCTTTGCCGAGCCCATGCTCGCCGCGCTCAACGTTCCCGCTGAGACCATGCCGCTCGCCTCACTCTACCTACGCGTCTTTTTGCTGAGCATGCCCTCGATTTTGCTTTACAACTTTGAGGCCGCGATCTTCCGCTCCGTCGGCATCACCCGCATGCCGCTGCAGGCGCTTGCCGTGTCCACCGTCCTCAACATATGCCTGGACCTCGTCTTTGTCCCCGTACTCCACTGGGGTGTGGCGGGCGTCGCCATCGCCACCGCCATCGCCTACACCGTCAGCGCCGCGACGCTCTTTATCCGCCTGCTCAAGACCGACTCCGTCGTCCGCGTCACCCCACGCGACTTAGGCTTAGACCCCGTCGCCCTCAAGCGCATCGTCAAGATCGGCCTGCCCGCCGGCATCCAAAGCGCCGTCTTTGCCGTCGCCAACATCATCATCCAGTCTGCCATCAACAGCCTGGGCACCGAGGTCATGGCGGCTTCGAGCGCCGCCATGAGCCTGGAGTACGTGTGCTACAACCTGCTCAACAGCTTTAGCCAGGCTTGCACCACCTTTGTGGGACAAAATCACGGCGCCCGCCAGATCGACCGCTGCACCAAGACGCTCAAGGTCTGCCTGGTCGAAGGCGGTATCGTTGCACTCACCACGATCATCGTTATTGTCGGCCTGGGACGCGAGATCCTATCGCTGTTCAACAGCGATCCCAACATCGTCTCGATCGGCTATATCCGCGTGTGTTCGATCTTCCCGGCGTACGCCTTTAGCATGTTCTACGAAAACATGTCAGGCTACCTGCGCGGCTTTGGTATCTCGCTCACGCCCGCCCTCATCACCATGATCTGTGTCTGCGGCATCCGCTTCTATTGGGTGTTCTGCGTGTTCCCGCACTTCCGCAACTTTGCGAACATCATGATGGTCTACCCCATCAGCCTGGGCACCACGGCGTTCTTTATGGTCGTGGCGGTATTGCTCTGCCATCCGGCACACACCTACCGTCTGACGCAAGCCAAAGCGACAGCCCGCTAATCACCACACTCAACGCCACGCTAGTCATTAATTGACGATATGCGAGCTCATATAGTCGATAAAGCGCCTCGTGGCGATAGGCATGGTATCCCAGCTGCGCCAGGCTGCCACTACGTCGCGCGAGGGGGCATGCACGATGGGCCGCACATGAATATCGGCTTGCATGCCCTCTACAGTACGACGGTAGAGCATGCTCACGCCCAGGCCCTCCTCCACCATCGCCATGATGGTGTAGTCGTCGGTCACCTCACTCGTCACGTGCGGCGACAGCCCATGCGCCGCGAATGCATCGAGCACCAGGCTCTGTTCGCCCTCATCCAGCAGCACAAACGGTTCGGACGCCAGGTCGGCAAGCGTCACCTTTTCCTTTGCCGCCAGTGGATGGACGGCTGGCAACAGCGCCACCAGCTTGTCGTGATAGACCACGCGTTTCTCGAGCCCCTCGGTAAATCCACGCGCTGTAAAGCAAAAGTCGACCACGCCATCGTGTACCCACTGGGCGTTGCGCGTGTAATCGCCCTGCTTGAGGGTAAAGTGCACGCCCGGATGCAGGGCCCCAAAGTCGCGGATCACACGCGGTAACACAGTACGACTCACGTTGGTAAACGTCGCAATGCGAATGTCGGTCGACGAAAGCCCCAACAACTCCTGGCGCTTGCCCTCGAGCTCGGCCTCGGCCGTTACGATTTGGCGCAGATACGGCAGATACTGTTTGCCGTCGCGCGTAAGCGAGACGCCTTGCTTGCCGCGCTCGATAATCGTGGTGCCCAGCTCGCGCTCGAGCGCCTTGACGGCCTGGCTCACCGCGCTTTGCGTATAGCCCAGCTCGTCGGCCGCACGTTTCAGGCTGCCGCAATCGACCGCCATACAAACAATCTGATACCGCGATGCCATCGTGCCTCCACATCGATGTAGCTGTAAAACGTTTTGCCAGGGCTTTTTCTACCTACATTAGTATTTCTTAATCATACTGAAGATACATTCGCTTTACTACATCCATATCTGGGAGCAGAATCCTTTTTGCGAAACCGTTCTGTAACAAAAGGAGTCCCATGGATCGCAAAAAAGCAATCGCGCTCTCATTTTCCGTTCCCGTCGCATGGGGCTTTTCGTACCCCCTCATGAAGATCGGCATGGACAGCATGAACGCCACGAGCATCGTTGCGCTGCGCTGCATCATCGCCTTTGCAGCTTGCCTGGTGCTCTTCCACAAGCACGCGGTGCGCATCAACCGTGACCTGATGGTCCGCGCCGCCATCATCGGCGCCATCATGGCAACCGAGATCACCTGCATGTGCCTGGGCTCCAGCCTCACCTCCGCCTCCACCGCCGGCTTCTTGCAGAGCCTGACGGTCGTGATCGTGCCGTTTGCCAACGCGGCCCTGCTGCGTCGCGCTCCCGAGCGCAAGGTGCTCATCGGCACCGCCATCGTCACCTGCGGCATGCTTTTGCTCTCGGGCGCCGACTTTACCAGCCTAAACCCCGGCGCGATCATCATGCTGCTCTCGGCCTTTATCTATGCTGGCCACATTATCGTAGCCAAGCGCTTTGTCGAGGAAGTCGATCCGCTGGCCTTGGGCGTTTGGCAGCTGGGCTTCGGCGGCCTGTTCTCGGGTATCGCCGCGTTCACCTTTGGCGGCTTCACGCTTCCCAACACGCCGAACGAGATCGTCGTTGTCGTTGCGCTCGCACTCATCTGCTCTGCCTACGGCTTTATCACCCAGACACTCGTGCAGCCCCACGTACCTGCCGAGACCACCGGCTTCGCCTTCTCGCTCGAGCCAGTCTGCTCCGCCGTCTTCTCGTTCTTCCTGGTCGGCGAGGTCCTGAGCCCCATCGCCTTCTTTGGCGCCGCCCTCATCCTCACCGGCGTCATGGTGGCAACCGTCGAGCTTCCGCGCCTTCGCGCACTTGGACACGCTCGCATGGCAGGAGCGCCCGAGCATGTCTCGTAGGCCCCACTCCTCATGTAGCCGCGGCATAAAGGCAACCGGTGCGCCTTTACAATAGATGCAAACAGAGCATCTGACGTAAAGGAGCCCCATGGACGCCGCGACCCGCGACCGCAACATAGCAACTTGGTTGGGCGATGCGCCGCAGCCGGTACGTGACACTACGAACCAGCTACTCGAGCGCATCGCCCTTCTGCGTGCCGAGCAGACCATCTACCCAGCACAAGACGATATCCTCAATGCCCTCGCCTACACGCCGGCCGACCTGGTCAAGGTAGTCATCTTGGGCCAAGACCCCTATCACGGACCCAACCAGGCCATGGGACTGTCGTTCTCGGTGCCTGCGACGCAAACCAAGTTGCCGCCGAGCCTGCGCAACATCTATAAGGAACTCAAAGCCGATCTGGGTTGCCCCATTCCGGCCACGGGAGATCTAACGCCATGGGCACAACAGGGCGTCCTGCTCCTCAACACTACGCTCACCGTGCGCGAGCATGCCGCGAACTCGCACGTCAAGCTGGGCTGGAGCACCCTTACCGACTACGTTATCGAACGCTGCTGCCAGCTGCCCCAGCCGGTCGTCTTTTTGGCATGGGGCCGCTTTGCCCAGCAGATGGTCGAGGGCAAGCTCGCCGCGACCGGCGCGGGCAGGGAAAGCGGCAAGTTCTGCCTGGCCTCTACGCATCCCTCGCCGCTTTCGGCAAACCGTGCCACGGCAGAACTCCCCGCTTTTATGGGGTCGCGTCCCTTCTCGGCAGCCAATCGGCTACTCGAACAGCACGGCTCGACCCCCGTCAACTGGACTTGCCTCGGCTAAAAATCGATACATCAAAAACGCGCCCGACAGCTTTCCATCGGGCGCGTTTCCTATTCGGGCCAAATAAATTGTGTGCGGCCGGCCTCGCCGCCATCGATCAGCAGGCTCTGCCCGGTCATAAACCGGTTGGTCACGCCCGCAAAGTAGATCCACTCGGCGATCTCTTGGGCGGTGGCCCAGCGTTTAAGCGGCGTGAGCTCCATAATCTGGTTCCACAGGTATTCGTCTTCCATCACGCAACGGTTGAGCGGCGTGATAACGCCGCCCGGGTCCACACTGTTGGCGATGGCCTGCGGCGCCAGGCGGTTTGCAAGGTTTTTGGTGTAGGCGATAACGCCGCCCTTGCTGGCAGCATAGGCAGGAAACTCCGATCCCGTATGTCCGCTCGCCGACCCCACATTGACCACGGATTTGATAGCCGGCGCCGGCTTGGCGGCAAGCCCCTCTCCCACAAAGGCGTAGCGCTCGGTCACGTTGATGGTGCCACGCAGGTTGGCGGCAATGTCGTCGGCCGAATCCTGTACACCGGCAACGTTCACGATTACCTGAGGCTCAAGGTCGCCTGGAAACGAGTCCGGCTCGCATACATCAACGATCAGATGGCGGTAGCGCTCGTGTTCGACCGCCGCCGGCAGCAGATCAAAGCCCACGACCTCGTGACCCTCGTCCAAAAAGCGCTGCACGCACGCGGCTCCAATACCACCCGAAGCACCCGTGATCAAAACCCGCATGCTTGCTCCTTAGGCGGTTGCGTGGCGCTCGAGGTACTCGGCGCCCACATTCTCACGCTCCCAGCCACGCACAACCTTGTAGCCCACGGGGCTCAGGAAGACCTCGCACAGCAGCTCGGCAACAGCGCCGGTCAGCGAGCACATAAGGACCTGTACCCACGTCCAACCAAAGAACGTGTGGCTCACCACAATGGCAAAGACCAGGTTGTCGATAAACTGACCGATGCCCGTGGACACATAGGAGCGGAAGGCGAAGCTCGCAAAGTTATTCTTTTTGAGCATACGGCCGAGCGACTGGTTGAGCGTGGAGTTAACCACGGCAGAAACGAGCATTGCCAGCGAAGAGCCAAGCACCACGTACCAGGTGCCGCCGATGGTGGCGTTAAGGGCAGTGTTGACCTCGATCATGCCCGTGTCGTAGTAGGCGCCCCACATGCCGGGCGTGAGCGAGCATGCCCAAAAGCACAGGCTCACGGCCAAGTTGACCAGCAGCGCGAGGATAGAGATTTTGATGGATGCCTTGGCGCCAAAGCGCTTGCAAATCATGTCCTGGCACAAAAACGAAACCCAGCTCACCACAAAGCCGCAGTCGAGCGCCAGATACGGCAGGCTGATGAGCTCTTTGTTGGCCAGCAGGTTCATCATGATGACGCTCACGAGAAACAGCGAAACCGTTGCCGCGGGAATGCTCCGCAACAGGACCTTGTAGTCCTCCATGACCTTCTTGATCATTATGTACTCCTTTGGTTTTAGGTTTAACGAGCAGGATATCGGACCCGAACTGCTCGGACGCCCCGGTCTTGAGACGACGGTGGGTATGATAGCCGCTCACACGGCATCAGGCAAGCAACCGGCGCGGCAGCCCCGCAGGGCCACCGCGCCGATGCGTTAAAACGCTACGTTGCCAAACTCCGACAGGATAAGGTCGGGGTTGTGGTCGGTTGCCCAGTCCACGTTCCACGGGCTCGTGAACAGCAGCAGCTTACCGCCGCGCATGTCCTCGACGCGCAGGGTGTCGCGCGTGAGCGAAAGAGCCGGAATGTCAATGGTATCAGGGTCGTTCTGGATCCAGCGAATGTCCGTATAGGGCAGCGGCTGGCGACGAACCTCAACACGATACTCGGCCTTGAGGCGGCGCTCGAGTACCTCAAACTGCAGCACACCGACCACGCCCACGATGACGCTCTCCATGCCGGCACCCAGCTCGCGGAAGATCTGGATGGCACCCTCCTGGGCAAGCTCCTCCATACCCTTGACGAACTGCTTGCGCTTGAGCGTGTCGACCTGCGTAATGCGAGCGAACATCTCGGGGGCAAACGTCGGGATCTGCGGATACTGCACGTGGCGCTTGCCGGAGCACACGGTGTCGCCGATGCTAAAGATACCCGGGTCGAACAGGCCCACGATATCGCCCGCGTACGCCTCGTCCACGATGGCGCGGTCATCGGCCATCATCGACGTGCCCGTGGCAAGCTTGAGCTTGCGGTTGCCCTGCACGTGGAAGGCGTCCATGCCACGCTCGAACTTGCCCGAGCAAATGCGCACAAAGGCGATGCGGTCGCGGTGGTTCTTGTCCATATTGGCCTGGATCTTAAACACAAAGCCGCTAAAGTCATCGCGGCAGGGATCGACCGGTTCGCTGGTGAGCGTATCGGTATAGGCGCGCGGCGTCGGGGCCAGACGCAGGAACTCCTTGAGGAAGGGCTCCACGCCAAAGTTGGTGAGCGCCGAGCCAAAGAACGCCGGGCTCAGCTTGCCGCAGGCCACGGCATCCAAGTCGAGCTCGTCGCCGGCGCCATCGAGCAGCTCGATGTCGTCCATCAGGTTCTTATGGTTCTCCTCGCCAATAAGCTCGTCCATGGAAGGATCGCCCAGCTCGGCCTCGACCTCGGCGACCTTCTTGGTGGCATTGGCGTGGCCGTCGCCCTCAAAGGCGATAACGCGACGGGTCTGACGGTCGAACACGCCGCGGAAGTTGCGGCCGCTGCCAATCGGCCAGTTCATGGGATACGTATTGATACCCAGGACGTTCTCGATCTCTTCCATGAGCTCAAACGGATCGCGAGCCTCGTGGTCGAGCTTGTTCACAAAGGTGAAGATGGGAATATGGCGCAGCGTACAGACCTTAAAGAGCTTTTTGGTCTGGGCCTCGACGCCCTTGGCGCCGTCGATGACCATGACCGCGGCGTCGGCGGCCATAAGGGTACGGTAGGTATCCTCCGAGAAGTCCTGGTGGCCGGGGGTATCGAGGATGTTGACGCAGGCGCCGTTGTAGGTGAACTGCAGTACCGAGGAAGTAACGGAGATTCCGCGCTCCTTCTCGATGTCCATCCAGTCCGAGACGGCATGCTTGGCCGAACTCTTGCCCTTGACCGAGCCAGCGGTCTGGATGCTGCCGGTATAGAGCAGCAGCTTCTCGGTAAGCGTGGTCTTACCGGCGTCCGGGTGGCTGATGATCGCGAATGTGCGGCGCGACGAGATTTCATCCGACAGGCTTGCCATGCGGATCCTTTCTTGCATTGAGTGCATTACGTCGTTGTAACCGCACCATTGTAGCCGCGAAACCTCGCCGCAGGGCACCTATCAGGACAAATTCATCAGTTGGGGCCTGGGTAGCCGGCCCAATCCGAATTTGTCTCTTGCGTAACTGTACATAGTGTATATATACTGTGCTTACCGGTTATATACACGTGTAGCCCAACAGCTAAGGAGCCGCTGTGGACATCATCCTATCCAATTCGGGCGACAAGCCCATCTACGAGCAAATAGCCTCGCAAGTCAAAGCTCAGATCCTTTCGGGCGCGCTCGCTGCGGGAGCCAAACTCCCCAGCATCCGTGCACTCGCGAGCGATCTTGGCGTGAGTGTCATCACCACCAAGCGCGCCTACGCCGACCTGGAGCAACTCGGCTTTATCTGCACCGTGCAGGGCAAGGGCTGTTTTGTCGCCGAGGGCAACCAAGAACTCTTGCGCGAAAACCAGCTCTGCCATATCGAAGAGCTGCTTGCGAAAGCGGCGAGCCAAGCCGAAGCCTTGGGCGTCACGCGCGACAAGCTGCACGAGATGCTCGACCTCGTAGCCCCCGAAACCATGCAGTAGCCATCTGCAAGAAAGGCTATACCATGCAAAAGTTGCTAGAACTCAAAGGTGTATCGCGCCGCGTGAGCGACCGCTTTTCACTGCGCGACGTCACGCTTGCCGTGGAGCCCGGCCAGATCGTTGGCTTTGTGGGCGCAAATGGCGCCGGCAAGACGACGACCATTCGCGCCGCGCTTGGGCTTATAAAGCCCGATGCCGGCGAGGTGCATCTGCTTGGACAGCGCTGCGACGCCAACGCGCCCGACGAGACGCAGCGCCACCTGCGCTCCCGCATCGGGCTTGTCCTGGACACGTGTCCCTTCCCCTCCACGCTCAAGGTGGGCCAGGTCGAGAAGCTCGTAGGCCCGGCATACCCCACGTGGAGCTGCGAAACGTTCGCCGGATTCATCGACCGATTTGGCCTCGATCCCAAGACGAAGGTCAAGGACCTCTCCCGCGGCATGGGCATGAAGCTGCAGCTCGCCTGTGCGCTCAGCCACAATGCCAAGCTGCTCGTTTTGGACGAAGCCACCGCGGGCCTCGATCCCATGGCGCGCGAGGAACTGCTTGATGAGCTGCTTGCCTTTGTCGCCGACGGCCAGCACAGCGTGCTGCTCTCGAGCCACATTACATCCGACCTCGATCGCGCTGCCGACCGCGTCATCTGCATCGATAACGGCTCGATTGTGTTTGACCTGCCGCGCGAGGACATTACCGACCGAGCCGGCATCGCCCACTGCACCCAAGCACAGGCCGCAGAGCTTATGGCTTGCGTCGAAGGCGCCCGTGCCGCCCACCACGCCTATAGCGTGGACGTGCTCGTACCCAACCGTCGCGAGGC
Source organism: uncultured Collinsella sp. (assembly GCA_900544135.1). Classification (GTDB taxonomy): domain Bacteria; phylum Actinomycetota; class Coriobacteriia; order Coriobacteriales; family Coriobacteriaceae; genus Collinsella. Next base: position 95,125 of record UQTU01000003.1, on the reverse strand, counting down.
GCTCGAGGCCTTCCCCGAGATTCCCTGCGAGCGGGCAACCATTGATGACTATCTTCGCCTCATACTGAAAGGGGCTTCGAAATGAAACGCGCCTTTATGTCTGAGCTCGCCATCGTCCGTACGCTTGTCCCGAGCATCGCGGGCGTCGGCCTGTTCATCTTCGTCGTACTGACCCTCGCCAACGCATCGGATGGCGATGCCGGTATGAGCGCCGGCGCCTGCGCGGTCAGTGCCATGTCGCCCATCATGGTCATGAGCTCGCTGGCCGGCTTCGATAATCAAAACGGATGGGAGCGCTATCGGGCAACGCTGCCCATCTCGCGCAAAGACATCATCTGTGCACGCTACCTGAGCATCATTGTCTTCTCGGCTGTCATGGCGTGCGCCGCCGCGCTTCTGAGCATCGTCTCTATCCCGCTCTTCAACAGCGCGGGTATCCCCTCGACGGGACAGATCGTCTTTGAGAGCACAATAGCCTCCGCCGCATCGATGCTCATCTCCCTCATGATGGTGTTTTTGGCACAGCCGCTGTTCTTTCGATTTGGACACATGGAGGCGCTACGCCTATCTGTTGGCCTGTTTGCCCTGCTCGGATGCCTTGCCATGGCCACGTTGAGCTCCTCCAGCCCCATTAGCAACTGGCTCATGTCGATTGCCGGGGCGAATTCCGATCCCGCCGTTCTTGGCTGTCTGTGCGCAGGAATTGCCGCGCTTGCCCTCGCGCTATGTGCACTTAGCTGCATCGTCAGCACCAAGGTCTACCGGGCACGCGACCTGTAACCACGCGTGTCTCAATCCACGAAGGGCGTGATCGCCCCCTCCCCGTAAATCCATGGCAAACGGCATGTCCCCGGCGTGCGCCACCGTACTACTTGCGCAGTGGCTTGGGCAGCGGAATGCCGGCGGCGATAACGGCGGCGATGATCATGCAGACGATACCCTTGAGTGGGAAACACATAAGCAGCAGGCCCACGACCATGACCGGCTGACGCATAACGGCGCCCATCGTCGAGGCCGTGCAGACGGCGACGCAAAAGACCGGATCGGCGCCGGTAAGAATGGCAAAGCCGTAGCCCAGGCTTACGCCCGAGAAGATGACGGGGAAGAAATGGCCGCCGCGCCAGCCAAGGTTGATAAGGGCGGGCGTCAGCATGGCCTTGACCAGACCGGTCGCGATAAGCACGCCGGCGGGAATGGTGAGGTAGGTCTCCATAAGTACATCGGCCTGGGTCTCACCGGCAAACATGGTGTAGGGCAGGACCGTGCCGCAAATGGCGAGCGCTAGACCGGCCAGCATTGCCTTAACGACAGGGTGCTCCCCCATCGCGTGCGCTAGGGCCTCGCTCGCATGCTCAGAGACAAAGTACAGCCAACCGCATACGGTGCCGACCAACGCCAGCGGAATGAGCCAGACAAGTTCCAGGCTGCCCACCTCGGCGGACTCGAACCTGGGCATGCCCATGCCGCCGCCCATGAGCTGGCCGAGCAGCAGATAGGTGCCCAGACCGCCGGCAATCGCAATGCCGTAGACCATGGTCTTCTGTGCCTTGGGAAGCTTGATGGTGATCTCGTCGGACGCGGACTCATCGTCATTGGCACCCTGGCCGTCGGCGCTACCGGCAAGCGGCGCCACAAAGCCAAAGACGGGCGCGGTAAAGAGCGCCGTCAGCGCGGCCTGGGTGCCCAGCAGCGTGAGCTCCCTAAACTCGGCGCCAAAGCGGCGCATGCGGTCGCCGACCCAGCTGCACAGGCCCGCGATAACGCCGGTCAGGCCGGCTTCCGGTCCAATACTTCCGCCAAACAGCAGCGGCAGCAATGCCGCGAGCGAAAGCTTGCCCAGGTTGTCGTACGGGTAGCGCCCGTCTTGCTTAACCTTTGCCATCACCTGGTTGAGGTCGTCGGTCTTGGTGCCCGTAAGCTTTTCGTACAGACCGATTAACAGGCCGCCCAGTAAGCAGACGAAAAACGGGTACGGCAGAAAGCCAAACGGGCCGCTGGCAAGCTCGGGCGAAGTGACGCCCAGCGCGTGCGGAATCTCGGTCCATAGATAGTCGATACCGTGCTCCATCGCAAAAAAGAACAGCCAGACCGCGGCGCCTGCGAACGCACCGGTCACGGCAACGCTAACTAAAAACAGTGCTCGGTTTTTGGGCTTTGCAAGGCTATCCATCGGGTCCTCCCGCGGTCAAAATCGACAAGGATACGTTTTATTGTAGAGCGAGCGTTGCCCGAACGAGCCAACCGTCTGCGCTGCAAACGGCACCATTGGGAGTCATAGTGGGGCAGGCTCAAGACTTATCCGTTGATAATCGAGGCAATCTCGCGCAAATCGTCGGCAAAGTAGATTCCGTGCTGCCGCCTCGGGCTCGAAAGCCCTTTATCAATCATGTGCTCGAGCAGCGCCTTAAGATCGTTGTAGTAGCCCCCGAGGTTGTACAGGATGCACGGCGCACTCAAGTGCCCCAACGACACGGCGGACATGACCTCGGCAATCTCCTCGAGCGTGCCCGTACCGCCCGGAAAGGCGACGAACGCATCGCCGAGTTCGATCATCTTGGCCTTACGCTCGGCCATGTCGCTCGTCACGATAAGGTCATCGATACCGTCGTGCTGATACTCCGCCTCGATAAAAAAGCTCGGTTCAACACCCGTCACGTGTCCACCTGCCTCGAGCACGCTATCGGCGAGCGCGCCCATCAGTCCCGACTTGGACCCGCCGTATACCAGCGCGTGGCCGTTGGAGCCAATCCATGTGCCGAGCTGCCGCACCGCAGGCAGAAACGCCGGGTCGTTACCGACGCTGGCGCCCAGGTATACCGTAATATTCATATTTTTGTCCCCCTCATCGTGACGCGCGGCGCCCGTTCTAGCGTTGGCGTCGGCGATATTCGCGCACACGGCGCGATAGGTCGGCAAGCTCGTCACGATCGAGCTCTTCCAAATGCTCAAGATCGTCCATAAAGCGCGCCATGGTGTCCTTTTGGCGCATCTTGATGAGCGTATTGCAGTAGTTCACCGCCACGCCCGTGAGCATGGCGATGTAGAAGATGCTGATGACGCTCAAAACGACAGTGATAGCGCGGGCAACCGGCGTCTCGGCCGGGATATCGCCAAAGCCGATGGTCGATACGGTCTCAAAGCTAAACCAGAGGCCGTCGCCAAACGTAAGGGTCGTGGGCTCGGACAGCCAGACGGCCGTCGAGCACAGCAGATAGAAGACGAGAAACAGGCCCGTGATGCGTGCAAAGCCAGCCTGGCGCAACACGTCGGCAAGCGTCCTCAACTTGTTCATCGCGACCCCTTTTCCAGACGCCCAATCACATTCGCTCGGTATTGTCCCACGCCTCCCCCGCAAACGGAACTAGTCATTGGGGACGTTCTTAAACGACTAGTCAGTTAAGAACGTCCCCAATGACTACCTAACCGTTTAGCGGTGCGGCGGCTGAATGGGCAGGCTGAGCTGGTATCCTTATGCGAAACTGTCTCAACTCGATAGGATTTCATGTGAAACCTTCCGCCGTCCTTCGCTTGGCTCTATATCGCACCCTGGCCGTCGCGCTTGCCGCGCTCGCCATACTGAGCGCCGTCATGGCCGCCCCCGCCTTTGCCGCCGACTCCGACCAGCAGGTCAAGACGGTCCGCGTTGGCTGGCTCGTCAACAACAAAGGCTTCCAGGAAGGCATGCCGGGCGAGCGACTCTCGGGGTGGGGCTACGAGTACCTCCAGACCCTCTCGTATTACACAAAGGGCTGGCAATACGAATACGTTAGCGGCACCTTCTCCGAGCTTATGGACATGCTCGAAGCAGGCGAAATCGACCTCATGCCCAACATCTCGTATTCGGCAGAACGCGAGCAGAAGCTGCTCTTTTCCTCGAACCCCGAGGGCACCGAGCGCTACTACATCTACGCCAGGCCCGACCGCGACGATCTGGCCAAGGGTGACCCCCAGGCGCTCCAAGGCCTCACCATCGGCTGCAACTCTGGCGTTATGCAAACTATCGTCGGCCAGCAGTGGCTCGCCGACGAAGGCGTCACCTGCACCTATAAAGAAATCGACACCGGCAGCGCCCTCTTTGAGGCGCTTGCAGACGGCGAGGTCGACGCCGTCATCATGAACGATACCATTTCGTCGCCCGATGCGTCACCCATGTTCTACGTAGGCTCGAGCGACTACTATTTTGCCGTTCCCAAAAGCCGCCCCGATCTGATGAACGACATCAACGCCGCCATGACGACCATCGCCCGCGATAACCCGCGCTATAACGAGGAAGTCAAATCGAGTTACTCGACCCAAAACAGTGGCTCGTCATCGCTCACCGGCCCCGAGACCACCTGGATCAAAGCAAACGGCAATACCATCACGCTCGGCTATCTTAAAAACCAACTTCCCTACTGCACGCAAAATGACGACGGCGAGATGGAAGGATCGCTCGCCTCGCTTGCAACGACGTTGCACGACAAGTTTGGTATTACGGTCAAAACAATCGCACTCTCGAACAACAGGCAAATGATCAAAGCCCTTTCCAACGGAACCATCGATGTCGCCCTGCCATTGTTTCGCGACTACTGGCTCGCCGAGCAGACAGGAGTCATCCAGTCAAACTCGATGGGAACGGTTTCGCTGACCGCCATTCACAGTGGCAAAAACCTGAACAGCGACCTTAAGAACATCGCTTGTACAAAGAGCACAATCGTTAACCGTTTTGAGCTCGAGAGTCTCTTCCCGAACGCAACAGTAACCGAGTACTCGAATGACGGCGAGGTGCTCAAAGCCCTCAATGAGGGGAAGGCACGTTCCATCATTGTCCCCAGCACGCGCCTGGAAACTCTCCGCGACACCTACGACATCGAGGATTTCGAAACACAGGAACTCACCAACACGGCGCAGCTATCGTGTTTAATTTCGCGCGGCAAGCCCGAGCTGCTGGGAATCATCAATAAGGGCATCGTCAATGCAGGTGAATCGCTCTCTGCAAACAGCTATTTCCCACATCGTACTCGGCGCAAGAATCGGACACGTTCCAGTTTTTCTATCGTAACCGCACCGCCATTGCGACTGTTATCATCTGCATCTTGCTCACCAGCATCGCCATCCTTGTCTGGTCGCTTTACCGCGCACAGGAGGAACGGCAGAAAGCTGACGCCGCCAACGCCGCCAAAACCGCTTTCCTCACGCGCATGAGCCACGACATCCGCACGCCGCTCAACGGCATCCTGGGCCTTATCGAAATTGAGGAATTGAGAGAAGGCGACATGCAGGTCGCCCGCGAAAGCCGCGCCAAGGCGCGCGTTGCCGCCAATCACCTGCTGTCACTGATTAACGACATCCTCGAGATGGGCAGGATCGAGGAGTGCAAAGTGACGCTCGAGCACGAATCATTCAACCTTAAAGAGCTGTGCGACAATGCGCTCGTACTGTGCAAGCTCCGCGCATCGGACCGCGGCATAACCATGCTCGACACCAGCGAGCCCTACGCTGTCGACCAATATATGATCGGCAGCCCCACCCATATTCGGCAGATCCTTGTCAACCTGCTCGACAACAGCATCAAGTACAACAAGCACGGAGGCACCGTCACGTTCTCATCGACCATCAAACCGGTCGACGACGAGCACGCCGTGTTTTGCTTTAGCGTCTCGGATACCGGCATTGGTATGACGCCCGAGTTTTTGACGCACATTTACGAGCCGTTTGCCCAGGAAGGCGACGATGCGCGCAGCAAGTTCCAAGGAACCGGCATTGGCATGTCTATCGTCAAATCGCTCATCGATATGATGGGCGGCACGATTGAGATTTCGAGTGAGGTTGGCGCGGGAAGCACGTTCAACGTCCAGATACCGCTCGATATCGACAAGAACCCTCAGGCAAAAGAACGTGCGTCCAAGCAGACATACAGTTGCTCGCTTGCCGGCATGAACGTCCTTTTGGCAGAAGACAACGAGCTCAATGCCGAAATTGCCCAGGCTCTACTCGAAAGCGAAGGCATCGTCGTAACGCGCGCCGCCGACGGCAACAAAGCAGTCGACCTATACGTTAGTCGTCCCGCCGGCAGCTTCGATGCGATCCTGATGGACATCATGATGCCGGGCATGGATGGCTACGAGGCAACCCGCGCGATTCGCCTGAGCGAAAAGGCCGATGCAGCCGACATCCCCATCATCGCGCTCACTGCCAACGCCTTCAACGAGGACGCCAAAGCGGCACACGATGCCGGTATGAACGCCCATCTGCCCAAACCGCTCGACTTTAGCAAGCTCAAAAACATACTCGCCTGTATCAAGAAAAACGGGGCTGTTTCGCTATAGTTTGTGCTCAACCACCATGCGCAGTAGAAAGGAAGCCAACGATGTTTAGGCCCTTACGTCGAAAGAAACGCGCCATCACCGACGAGAAAGCGCGCGAACTGCTCGCTACCTGCAAGCGCGGCGTCTTTGCCGTCAACGGCGATGATGGCTACCCCTATGCCATTCCCGTCAACTACTTCTTTGACGCCGAGCACGACAAGATTTATTTCCATGGCGCCAAGGCTGGCCACAAGGTCGATTCACTCAGGCATGATGATAAAGTCTGCTTTACCGTTTACGGCAACGTGTGGTACAAGGACGGCGACTGGGCTCCCTACGTTATGAGTACCGTTGTCTTTGGTCGTTGTCGCCTGGTAGATGAAGCGCCCGCGTTTATCGAGGACAAAGTCCGTCAGCTCGCGCTTAAGTACTACCCTTCTGCCGAAGAAGTCGAGGAGGAGATCGCCAAAGACATAAAGGGCGTCCAGCTCTACGAGATTTCGATTGAACATCTTTGCGGCAAGCAGATTCATGAAAAGTAGCGAATGCGGAAAACGCGCTCGCTACCCTCTGCGCCCCATGTGCCCACACATTTTGACGGCGTGGGCACATGGGGCAGCACTCGAATCGAGCGCCCCCTATACCCCAAAAACGTAGCGGTCCAGGCGGTCGCACGCCTCCCTTACGCGCGAAAGCGGCAGCGCCAGATTCACGCGAATGTGGCAGGGCCCGTGGAACGGGCGGCCGTCCTGATACCCCACGCCCACGCGCGCCCCCTCGTCGAGCAGCCACTGAATATCGCGGCCATGCTCGCGGCACCATTCGGTGCAGTCCAGAAACACCATGTACGTGCCTTGCGGACGCGAATAGGACACGCCCGCAAAATGCTCGTCAACGTAATCGCAGAAGCACTCGATATTACCGGCAAGCACCTGGTTGAGCTCGTCCACCCACTCATAGCCCTGAGGCTGATAGGCACCGATAAGCGCATGCATGGAGAGGACGTTCATCTCGTTGTAGTGAGTCTTGTCGGACACGGCGCACACGCGGTCGCGCAGCGTCTCGTTATAGACGATGTGGTAGCTGCCGACCAGGCCCGCCAGGTTAAACGTCTTGCTGGGCGCATAAAGGGCAACCGTGCGCATGCGGGCATCCTCGCTCACCGACTGCGTCGGGATATGCTTGTGACCCGGCAGGATGATATCGGACCAAATCTCATCCGAGATCACCACGCAATCATGCTGGCGATAGATGTCCATGGCGCGCTCGATCTCGTCGCGCTCCCATACGCGCCCGCAGGGATTGTGCGGCGAGCAGAACACCGCGGCATGGATGTGGTTTTGGGCGAGCTTGCGCTCCATGTCCTCATAGTCCATACGCCACACGCCTTGGTCGTCGAGCTTAAGCGGGCTGTGGACAATGCGATAGCCCGCGGCTTCGATAGACTTGGTAAAGCCGATGTAGGTGGGGCTGTGGACCAGCACCGCATCGCCCGGCTGGACATACGCGCGCAGCGTCGACACAACACCGCCCAGCACGCCGTTTTCGTAACCGATATGTTCAGGGCGCAGACCCTCGACGCCATTGCGGCGGCTCTGCCATTCGATGATGCGGTCAGAGTACTCGGCACGCGGATCAAAGTAGCCAAACATGGGGTGCTGGGCACGCTGAATGATGTGTTCCTGGACCGTGGGCACCGTGGCGAAGTTCATGTCCGCCACCCACATGGGAATGCGATCGAAGCCCTCGTCGGGTGCGTTTGGAGCCATGCCGGGGATCTCACCCCAAGAATCAACGGCGATGGAGTCCATGCCGTGGCGGTCGATAAGCGAAGTAAAGTCGTATTTCATCCTGGGCTCCCATGCAAAGCGGATTGTTTTGGTAGGCGTTATTGTCCACCAGCATGGGCGGTTTTGGCATGGGGTTTGGCTCTTAATTTGACGGGTGCGGACGAATGGCTGATTAGTCTTGCGCGTCGTTGACGGCGACTACGGTTAGCCGGGTTTCATCGACCGTAAAAGATATGTCGAGCCCGGCGAAGGCCAAGTGATAAACACGGTTTGGCTCGTGCTTGCTGCCCGCGCGGCGCGGATCCTGGCGAAGAACCTCAACCAAGCCAGGAAGCTTTGTAGGCGGGACCATATCCTGCAGCGCTTGCGGAAACTCGACGTCGAGCTCTTGCCACGGCGCATCCTCAATCCAGCCGCCGGTCGCATCCGGATGGCAATCCGCAAACGGAATGTAGGGCTTAATGTCGTAGATGGGCGTGCCGTCGCGCAGGTCGGCCCCCAACACATGGATGATGGGACCATCGTCGGTGAGCTCGACACGATCAAGCTTGACGCAGGTGAGACCGATGGGATTAGGGCGAAACGGACTGCGCGTGGCAAAGACGCCCACACGCTCGGCTCCGCCCAGACGCGGCGGACGCACGGTTTTCGACCACTTGGCATTAGTTCCGGACCTGTCCTGCTTTTTGGCATCGGCGGCTATGTCCTTAGCCGTGCCGCCGGGCGTGCCGTTTTCGAAGCGCCAGAGCAACCATAGGTGAGAGAAGGAATCCAGACCCTCAACTGCTGCGTTGGAGGCAAATTCCGGTTCAAAGACGATGCGTCCCTGCAAATGGGGCGCCAAAAAGCTGTTGCGCGGAATGCCGAACTTCTGCGGCAGATCGGTATGTATGTGTGCAATAGGTTCCATGCCGGTCATTGTACGGCATGGAGGCGTGGGACGTTGTACGCAATTCTTCGCCGCAGCCCCCGTCGCGCAACCAACGGTTGCTTGGAAGGGCACCTGCCGCCGCGTATGCTTAAAGCCAACAACCAGCAGAAAGGAGCCGTTATGGCCTTCGCAGAAAAGCTCATTGCTGTCCGTCGCGCCCATCATCTTACCCAAGAGCAACTCGCCGCCAAGCTCTTCGTCACACGCCAAGCCGTCAGCCGTTGGGAACGCGGCGAAGTCACACCGGGCATCGACATGATGAAGCTCATTGCCGCCATAACCGGAGAACCGCTGTCCCACCTGCTCGAAATGCCCGAGCACTATTGTCAGAGCTGCGGCATGATACTCACGCCCAACGACTGCGGCACCGACGCCACGGGCGCCACGACCGACCATTACTGCAAGTGGTGCTACGAGCACGGCAAGTACACCTACGACACCACGATGGAGGCAATGATCGAGGATTGTGCCCCGCGCCTGGCACAAAACACCGGCATGTCGCTCGACGAGGCCGTCTCACTCATGGGTGCCGTCTTGCCGCAGCTGGAGCGCTGGCGCGCCGTGCAGGAAAACGAGGAGCGCTTCGGCGCCGAGGCGCGGGCGCGCTATGGCGACGAGGCTGTCGATGCAGCAAACGAGGCACTGCTGGGCATGGACCCCGAGACATGGAACGACATGAAGGAACTTGAACGCGCTGTTCTGGGCCAGCTCTCGATTGCCATGGGCGATGGCGAACCGGAAGGCAGCGAGGCCCGCAAGCTTGTAGCAATGCACCGTCGATGGATTGGCCTTAACTGGGGACACGAGCCCCAAGACGAAGCATACCTGGGCCTCGCCCACGGCTATCTTGCCGATCAGCGCTTTATCGACTACTACGACAAGCCCTGCGGCACCGGAGCCACGGCGTTTCTGGTCCATGCCATCGAGTCATCAATGGATCGCGCATAGACTGCGGCGGCTTTGGGTATCTCAACCGAAACCTCAACCGATTGGAGACACCATGGCTACTGATCACGAACTCGTGCTCTACGTTATGACCGGCTGCCCGTATTGCATAAAGGTCAAGCGCTTTTTGGCCGATAACGGCGTGACCATCCCCGAGCGCAATATCTCGACCGATTCCGATGCCGAGCGGACGCTCATCGCCGTCGGAGGAAAACGCCAGGTTCCCTGCCTATTCATCGACGGAAAGCCGCTCTACGAGTCGAGCGACATCATCGCATGGGTGCAGGAGAACCTACTCTAGTACGCGCATCCCGTCCGTCCAAGGCCCCAACCCATACGACCCAAACATGTACACCAGCATCCAAAAACGACATTTTTCGACATCTTCGGATGCTGGTGCACAACTTTTTACATGGGCATCGCGCAGGTGATCCGTTTTCCTCCGTCCCCTTCGGATCAATTAGCCGTGAAAGCGGGCAACGGGCGCAAGCGGCTGCTCGCGAAAGACGCGCTCGACAGCAGCGCGGTATTCATCGTCCTTTTTGGTCTTGCGAACGAGCTTGTGAACGGTCGCGGGATCGGCGAAGGCGCATTTGGCGTAGAACCACCACTCCTTCATGCGAAAGACCGCGTTGCCCCCAATCTCGTCCGCATAGGCCGCAAACAGCATGTCGTGGAAGCGCTGCAGCTCAGCGGCCGTGGCAGCAGGGCCGCCCTTAACCATGCGAGCCAGCGCGGGGTTCGCAAGCAGGCCACGCCCCAACATCACATGGCGCGTGCCGGGATAAGCCTCCACCAGCGCATCCATGTCCTCAAGATCAAAAATATCGCCGTTGTATGCCACAGGAAACGGTGCCCGCTCCAACGTCTCGCCGTAAAACTCCTTGCGCAGCGATCCCGTATAGCGGTCCTTTTGCACGCGCGGGTGCACAATCAGCTCCGCCAACGGCATGCGACAGTAGAGGTCGAGCACGCGCTTGTACTCGTCGTCGCTTTCCAACCCCAACCTGGTCTTGACCGACACCGGCAAGGGCGAGCGTTCGCACACGTCGCTCAAGAACACCTCGAGCTCATCCAAATTGCGCAGAAAGCCCGAACCCTTGCCCTTCGCGACCACCGTACCCGAAGGGCAGCCAAGGTTGAGGTTGACCTCGCGGTAACCCATATCGGCAAGCACCTGCGCCGCCCACACAAACTCGTCCGCATTCTTGGACATCAGCTGGGGCACCACGTTAAGTCCCTGGTTGTTGGCAGGATCGACCTCTTTAAACGCCTTGCCGCCAAAGCGATTGCCCACCCGCGGCGGCGGCAAAAACGGCGTGTAATAACAATCGAGCGCGCCGAAACACTCCGCATGCACGCGACGGAACACATGCCCGGTAATCCCCTCCATAGGGGCCAGCGATAAATACATCAACATCCATTCTCAAATCAATGTGACAAAGGGACTGTCCCTTTGTCACATAATACGCCCACCGAGGGCGGGGGTTCTCTATACTGAGTCACATATGACGGTATCGCGCCAAAGGAGAACGCCGTGACCACGTCGCAGATATCCCTGCTCGCGCTCATCTTGGTTGGGGGCATCGGCATCCTGCTTATCGGGGTGAGCGCGCTCATGAAAGCCGTCGCTCGCAAGAAAGCCAAGGCCTGTACCGCCGTGACCATGGGAACGGTCATCGACCATCGCTTTACGGGCGAAGGCAGGATGTATCCCGTTTTGGAATACACCGTCGACGGCACGCAATACCGCGCGAAAAAACAATTCCGTGGCATAAAGACCAAAAGCTTGTCGGGACTCCCCATCCGCACGCAAGCCACCGCCCACGAAGACGCCAAGGGCTGGCTGCACGTGCAGACAGGCCCCATCGCCCGCCTAGGCACCCTCGCGGAGCAGCTTTGGCCCCTCGGTAGCCAAATGACCGTGTACTACAACCCCAGCAACCCAGACAAAAGCTATGTCGAACGCCCCATCGTGGGCAACTTTGCCACACTGATGTTTAACATCGCAGGCTTCTTGCTCATCGCGATGAGCATCTTGCTCTATGTTCTTATCCAGCGCTAGCTCAAACTGATGCGCCCCGCACCCCATGCGCCGCAACGACCGCCACGACACCAAGGACCAGCTATGGCTACACTTTCCGAACAAGAACGCAAGCGCATCCAGCGATACTGCATCTGCCCCAAGGTTGCCGGCGCGGCGCTTGCCATGGCGTTCGTGCTGCCATTTTTGATCATTCCCTTCGAGATGATCGACGACATCGTCTTCCATCACGAAGGCTTCCAGGAGACAGGCATGATGGCCGCCCTGGTGCTCACCGCCATCGAGCTCGTCATCTTCTGCTACTGCGCGCTCGCGCCGCGCTTTGGCATGCGCGGCAAGCAGTGGAAGGAAATGCAGCACCGACTCGCCGTCGAGCAGTCCGAGAAAGACCGCACGGCACAAATCGCAGGCGTTATTGGCACGCAGGCCGCCGCGCGCCTACTCAAGAACAGCGACAACGAGACCGCGCGCAACTTGGGTGGCGCGGCAGAAGTCGCCGCTGCCGTAGGCGCCGTCGCCACCGCAGCAGACGTGCTTACCGAGAGTTTCGCCAACGCAAAGGCCATGGCAGAGGCCTGTGGCGTGCCTATCCCCCGTGCAAAAAAGTGGATCATCGCACTTGTGGTGCTGCCCCTCGCAATCGTGTGCGGTGCCTATATCCCGCAGCTGGCGCAGGGAAACATCGAGATGCAAGAGAACGCCGCGGCTGCGGCCGAGCAGATCGCCATCGCCCGCAAGGCGCTAGAGCCCGCATGCGAGTACGTGTCCGCCGATGACCCCTTCGAGCGATATCAAGATTACGGCTATCACGTCCGCGGCTATCTGCACGAAGGCGACTCCGATACCCAGAAGACCTATACGTACCTGGATTTCGATAACAAGGGAACGCTCAAGGAAGTGAGCTACATAGCAGAGATCGACCCCGACGCGAGCCTTGAGGACAACCTCGCCCGCATCGAGCTCGACTTGGACGAGCTTTCCTCTGTTGTCCAAACCGTAGATGTCAAGACCATGAGTCCCGAGCTCCTAGCACCGCAAAAGCTCCCCGAAGAGTTTAGGCAGGCTTTTTTGAACGGTTCGCTCTACGAGAGAATCTCTATCAGGACGAGTGACAACCCCATCAAAACGTACTATTCGTTTGACACGGAGCCCGAGGACGAGTTTGACGAGTACACCCATCCAAGCATCCGTATCACATTGATGGGCAAAACGAGCTAGCCACCCAATGTGACAAAGGGACTGTCCCTTTGTCACATTCGGGACTGCGGACGATTTCTTGGACCGCTACGCGGCCCTTCCCAGCGCGGCGCGGAACTCGGCCGGCGTGCGGCCGCCGAGCGCATCGCTGCGCCTCTCCGTATTGTAGCGGCCGATCCAGGCCCCGAGCTCCTCGATGAAGCGGGCGGGGGCCCAGCCCGACCAGTCCCTGCCGTGCCAGAACTCCCTCTTGAGCAGGCCGAAGAAGCCCTCCATCGCGGCGTTGTCCGGGCTGCAGCCCTTGGCGGACTGGATTGGCTACACTGATGTGGACAGTTCCGGGAGGGGCGCAAGAGACGGGAAGGCCGTGTGCGCGTTCCTGCGTGAGGGCCGCGGGGAGGGGCTGCCTGGGTACGGCGCCTGTCAACTCGGTCTACGTCTTTGATGACCGGGTCGTACTCAATATCAACTTCACGGATGATGCCAAAACGGTCACCCGTGAGGAAGTGTTGGGTTCGAGTGCTATGGACAATGTTCCAGCATGCTGGGATCGAATTCGCTTGCCGGGATCACGCGGTAGCCGTGGCGCAGGAGCAGGTCAACGAAGACACCGTTACCCGTTGTGAGCGTGCCGCTGAAGGATCCGTCGTAGATATGGCCCACGCCGCACGACGGACTGCGATCCTGCAAAATGCACGCAACAATCTCGGACGGGCCGCCCGCCTGCTCGCACATATCGAGCGCACGTTGAGCACCCTGGCGAAACTCGCGATCAACCGACACGCCCTCGCAGGTACGAACCTCGCCGTTCACAATCTCGGACGGCTTGCGCGGTGTAGGCAAGCCACCAAAAACCTCAGGGCATACCAACAGGACCTCGGTCCCCGTACGCTCGCAAGCCTCGACCAGCTCGCGATGGTAGTTGTCGAGCCCGTTATACTTGCAGCTCTCGCCCATCAAACAGGCACTTACCACGATCTTCATATACAACTCTCCCCACGCAAAACGCCCCATTTGAGATGGACACTCAAATGGGGCGATTGACACTGTGCAACTAGTATTACTGCTGCTTTGGCATCAGCGGGTTCTCGCGCGTGAGGAGATTCATAAACTCCTCACCCGTGATCGTCTCCTTCTTGTACAGATAACGAGCCAGCTCGTGGAGCTTAAACTTGTTCTCCTTGAGAATCTGCAGGGCGCGGTCATGCGCATCCTCGATCAGCTTGGCGACAATCGCGTCCACGCGCTCGGCCGTACCGGGGGCGCAGGTGAGAGACGTGTCCTGGTTGAGGTACGCATTCTGAACGGTACCGAGTGCCATCATGCCAAACTCATCGGACATACCAAAGCGCGTCACCATGTTACGGGCGAGCTTGGTGGCCTGCTCGATATCGTTGGCTGCGCCGGTCGTCATCTCACCAAAGATGAGCTCCTCGGCTGCACGGCCACCGCAATAGACGGCGAGCTTGTCCAGGACCTCCTGGCGTGTGGTCAGGAAGCGCTCATCCTCCTCGACCTGCATGGTGTAGCCCAGAGCACCGCTCGTGCGCGGTACGATGGTAATCTTCGTGACCGGCGCAGAGCCCTTCTGGCGAGCGGCAACGATGGCATGGCCGATTTCGTGGTAAGAAACGACCTGCTTCTCGTGATCGGACAGCACCGTGGACTTGCGCTGCTGACCGGCGATGACGACCTCCACCGACTCCTCAAAATCGTCCTGCGTGGCGCGCTTGCGACCCTCGCGGACGGCACGCAGGGCGCCCTCGTTGATGATATTGGCCAGGTCGGCGCCCGAGGCACCGGGCGTGGCGCGGGCAATCGCGGTCAGGTCGATCGGCGGCTGAGTCTTCACGCTCTTGGCATGCAGCTCAAGGATGTTCTTACGGCCGGTCAGGTCGGGCAGCTCAACGGGGATGCGGCGGTCAAAACGACCGGGGCGCAACAGGGCCGGGTCAAGGCTGTCGGGTCGGTTGGTAGCAGCGAGAACGACAATACCCTTGTGGTTATCGAAGCCGTCCATCTCGGTCAGCAGCTGGTTGAGCGTCTGCTCGCGCTCGTCGTTGCCACTAAAGCCGCCGCCATCGCGCTTCTTGCCGATGGTATCGATCTCATCGATAAAAACGATGCACGGGGCCTTTTCCTTGGCCTGCTTAAACAGGTCACGCACCTTAGCAGCGCCGCGACCGACAAACATCTCAACAAACTCCGAGCCCGAAATGCTAAAGAACGGAACACCGGCCTCGCCGGCCACAGCCTTGGCAAGCAGGGTCTTACCGGTACCCGGAGGGCCGACAAGAAGAGCACCGCGCGGCAGCTTGGCGCCGATCTCCTCGTAGCGCTGCGGCTTCTCCAGAAAGTCGACGACCTCCTTAAGGGATTCCTTGGCCTCTTCCTGGCCAGCAACGTCCTTAAAGGTCACGCCCACATCCTTGGAAGCGATAACGCGAGCACCGGACTTGCCCAGTCCGCCGCCGCCAAAACCACCGCCGCCAAAGTTCATCGACGGGCCGTCATCGCCCATAGCCTTCTTCATGCGGCGGTTGAGCCACCAGCCGATGAGGAAGAAAATCGCCATGGGAAGGATGAGTGTGAGCAGGTAGTAGGTCATCAGACCCGAGTTTTTATCTGGAACGACGGACTCCAGGGACGCACCGGATTCAAGCACGCGATCGGTAAAGCCCGCATCATTCGGCACACCGGTCGTCTTGTAAGCGATGTTCTCGTCCTCGCCCTTTTTGGTGTAATAAATCGAGTAATCGTCCGTGTTGTACTCGACCTTGTCGACACTCTTCTTATCGAGCGCTTTGACAAACGTCGAATAATCGGTCTTCGTAATCTGCTGCGTGTGACCGATGTTGGGGAACAGAACGGTCGAGAGCACGAGGTAGACGACGAAGGCGATGAGCACGTAGAGGATCATATTCCGTCTACGTTTGTTGTCATCCATCTCCATCTGCTTGAACTCCATCTACTGGGGTTGATAATGGTTTCTAGAATACCCAACCCGAGCGACGATAAACCGACGCCGGGCACGAAAGGACAGAGATGGCATCACTGTAAGTCGGCAAGGTTCAAATCTATACAGGCGACGGCAAGGGCAAGACGACGGCTGCTTCGTGACGCGCGAGGATGTCGAAGCGCTGATCGCGATAAAGCCCGCCACCACGGAGCTCGTGCTCACCGGCCGGGGCTTGCTGCCCCTCGCGAACCTCGCCGACCTTGTCACCGAAATGCGCCCCATCAAACACTACTTCGACGAAGGACTCCTAGCCCGCCAAGGCATCGAATACTAGCCATTGGGGACGTCCCGAATGGCTAGGCGGTGGCGCGGCCGAGCCAGTTTCCGCTGTGATGGTAGACGATGAACATGGTTGCGGTGATTACCCAGGTTACGGGGTAGACAAGCAGCAGGTGCTCAAGCGACGGATCGAACGGCATAATCGCAAACACCCAGATCACCCTGAGCACGACAGTGCCAAAGATGGTGAGCAGCATGGGCTGCAAGCTCACGCCGGCACCGCGAATGGAACCCGACGCGTTTTCGATAATCGAGAAGATCGCATAGAACGGCGCAATGAAATGGAGGATAGTCGTGGTGTACGCCGAAATCGAAGCATCGTCGACAAACAAACGCGACAGCGGGCCCGAAAACCCCAGCAGCACGGCAGACAGGCCACCAATGAGCATAAACGACAGCACGAGCGACGTATGGTAGCCCTTGCGCATGCGCTCGTAGTTGCGCGCGCCAAAGTTCTGCGCCGAGAACGTAGTGATCGATACGCCGAGCGCCTCGGTCACCATCCAGATAATGCCATCCAGGCGCCCAGATAGACCCCAAGCAGTCGTGACATCGGCGCCAAACGAATTAACCGACACCTGGATCAGCACGTTCGAGATCGAATAGGCAGCCGATTGAAAACCGAGTGGCAGACCACACGAGATCATACTCTTGCAAATACCGCGATCGATACCGAGCTTAGACAGCGAAAGACGCCATGCACCCGGAGCGCGCATCATGCGCAACACGATCATCGTTGCATTGGAGCAAATGGTCAGCGCCACTGCGATGCCGCAGCCCAGCGCCTCCATATGCAACACAGCGACAAAGATGATATCCAGCACCACGTTAACAAGGCAGCCAGAGGCAATGATCACGGCGGGCCCGCGCGTGTCGCCCACGGCACGCAGCAGTGCGGTTCCCATATTTAGCAGCAGTGCCGCAACCATCGCGGCAAAATAACAGCGAGCATAGGCCACGCCCTCGGCCAATAGTTCATGCGGCGTGTTCATAAGCACCAGCATGGGCTCAACGAACACTATGCCGAGAATGGAGAAGACGATACCGCCCACCAGCGCGAGCGTCATGGCCGTGTGAACCGAACGACTCAGTCGTTCATCATCGTGCTGGCCAAAATACTGACCGGTAATGACCGCGCAGCCGGCGCCGACGCCAACGCAAAAGCCAATGCAGAGCTCGGTGAGCACCATCGTGGCTTGAATGCCACCCAGCGCGAGCTTGCCGCCAAACTGGCCGACGATATACGTACCGATAAGCGTGTAGGCCTGCTGAAAAAACGAACTAAAAAAGATGGGAACGCACAGCGACAGCAATTGCTGCCAAATGACACCTTGCGTTACATCGATCGCCGTAGATTTCTTAGCCACACGCCCTCCCCACACGCATACGTCAAACAGCAAAACGGCAATTTAAGACCAAAGCCAATATCAGCTTAGCACCGACTGGCGTCGACCGAAACACCCCGAATCAGAGCCAGGTGCGAAATATCTGCCTAGTGATACAAACCCGGCTGGTAGTGATACTCATTGCTCACGTGCGGGCACAGCTGCCAAAAGGCGACGGCGCTCGCCGCGGCCACGTTAAGCGAATCGACCCCGTGCGCCATCGGAATGCGCACCGCGTGGTCACAGCCGGCAATGGTCTTGGCGCCCAAGCCGGCACCCTCGGTACCCATAAAGATTGCCAAGCGGCCAATCTCCTGCAGCACGGGATCGTCCAGCGATACGGAATCGTCCGTCAACGCCATAGCGGCACACGAAAAACCGGCATCGTGCAACGCGCTCAGACCATCATGCGGCCACACACGAGCCTCGCTGCCAATGCGCGTCCACGGCACCTGAAACACGGTGCCCATGCTCACGCGGGCCGAGCGACGATACAGCGGGTCGCAGCACGTCGGGCTGACCAAAATACCGTCAACGTTCAATGCGGCAGCCGAGCGGAAAATAGCGCCAACATTGGTGTGATCGACAATACCCTCAAGCACGCACACACGCACCGGACGATCCCCCGCCGCCTCGACGACACCGCCCAAGAACTCATCAACCGGAATCTGACGCGGGCGACGGAACGCCGCGAGCGCACCACGCGTCACGTTAAAGCCCGTCAACTGCTCCATGAGCTCCATGGAGGCCACGAACACGGGAACCGGACCCGCTCCCTCGCGCACGACAAGCTGGTCAAACAGCGGCATCATCTGGTCGAGCCAGCGCTCGCCCAAAAGAAAGCTCACCGGCTCATATCCGGCGCGAACCGCACGCTCGATGACCTTGGCACTCTCAGCGATAAAAATGCCCTTCTGCGGCTCCAGCACGCAGCGAAGCTCACGCTCGGTCAGTCGCACATAGGCATCGAGCCGCTCGTCATCGAGCGAATCAATTCGCAGAACCTCAACGGCATCAGTCATAGCAGCCAGCCCGCACCCTTCTTTACAGCACATCTATACCAAACGAGGCGACGCTAAGCGCCGCCCCATGCATTCAATCAACCCGATGATACCGTTCACGCCAGACGATTTACGCCTCAACGCGATGATACGTCACGAACTCATAATCGACGCCCTCGTCACCCTCACCGGCGGCAATCGTCGCGACCTCGCTACGCTGCGCAATCTCCCACGCGGGATCGGCGTCCAAGTCGGGAAAGTACGTGTCCACGGGATGGACGCAGTGGTTATGAGTGACCTCGGCCTCCACGCAGTACGGCAAAAACTGCCGATAGACATCGCCGCCACCGATCACCCAGGCAACGGGCTCATCGGCAACCGCAGCGAGCGCTTCGTCAACGCTATGCACCACGTCGACGCCCTCGCGGGTAAAGCCTATATCGCGCGTAAGCACGATATTGCGGCGGTTCTTGAGCGGACGCCCGCCGGGAAAACTCAGCAGCGTCTTGCGTCCCATGATAACCGGGCAGCCCTTGGTGCAGGCCACAAAATGGCGCATATCGGCGCGATTGGACACCACCATATCGCCCTCGCAGCCAATACCCCAGTCGTCACACACGGCGACGATGGCAGAAAGCTTACACGTCATGCGCGTCACCTACACCGCAATGGGGATGTTCTTGACCTGAGGGCCGTGCTCATAGCCCTCGACAATCAGGTCATCGGTCGTAAACGCATAGAAGTCATGCACATCGGGGTTGAGCGTTACCTTGGGTGCCGCAAACTGCGGACGCTCGATAAGCTCGCGGACGATATCGACATGACGATCATAGATATGGGCGTCGGCGATCACGTGCAGCAGCTCACCGGGAATCATATCGACCGACTGCGCGACCATCATCAGCAAAATGGCGTACTGGCACACGTTCCAGTTGTTCGCGGCCAAAATGTCCTGGCTGCGCTGGTTGAGAATCATGTTGAGCGTCGGCTTGTCGTCCTGAGGACGCTGCGTCACGTTATAGGTCACGCTATAGGCGCATGGATAAAGGTGCATCTCGGACAGATCGCTAAACACGTACGTATTGGTCATAATGCGGCGACTATACGGCGTGTGCTTAAGGTCGTACAGTACACGGTCCATCTGGTCGAAGTCGCCCTCGGCGTAATGGCTCTTCTGACCAATCTGATAGCCGTAGGCTTTACCGATGGAACCGGTCTCATCGGCCCACTCATCCCAGATATGGCTGTTGAGGTCATGCACGTTATTGGACTTCTTTTGATAGATCCACAGAATCTCGTCCATGGCAGACTTAAGCGCCGTACGACGCAGGGTGAGCGCGGGGAACTCCTCGCGCAGATCATAGCGCGCCGTGACACCAAAGTTTTTAATGGTATAGGCAGGGGTGCCGTCCTCCCACACCGGGCGGACCTTTTGGCCCTCGGTGGTGGTGCCATGGTCCAAGATATCGCGGCACATGGTTACAAACTGTTGATCAGCTTTGCTCATTGACCCTCCTGTCAGTCGCCTATAAGCGAGATTTATTGTAGCCCAGGCGCGCGCGGCCCCACAGCCCAAACATAAGCCCTCATTTTCTGACATATGCCAGAAATTCCTTGCGCAAATCCGCACGTTCGCTATTCTATTGTTGACATATGTCAGATTTGGAGTGTGCATGGCAGGAAGACGCGAAAAACTGCGCCGCGTCGGGATCATCCCCGAATACCGCGGCTTTACCCCCGATGGCCTGGCCAGCGGTGATGCCATCGACATGACCGTCGACGAGCTTGAGGTGCTGCGCCTGTGCGACCTGGAGGGTCTCAACCAAGAGGCGGTCGCCCAGCAGATGGGCATCGCCCGCGCAACGGTGGCGGCCATTTGCAGCCGCGCGCATCGCAAGGTGGCCGATGCGCTGGTCAACGGACGGGCGCTCGTTATCGAGGGCGGCAATATCGCATACTCCCCCATCACCACGACAACGGCCGCATGGCCAGCAAAGGAGGTCGACACCATGAGGGTGGCAACGACGTACGACAACGGCAACATCTTTATGCACTTTGGCCGCAGCGAGCAGTTCAAGATCTACGACATCCAGGATGGCAAGGTGCTCAACGAGCAGGTCGTAGGCACCGGCGACACCGGCCACGGCGCCTTGGCGGGCCTGCTTGCCAACGGTGGCGTTGACACGCTCATTTGCGGCGGTATCGGCGGCGGCGCTATCAACGCGCTTGCCCAAGCCGGCATCACGGTCTATGCGGGCGCCCAGGGCAGCTGCGATGCCTGCGTCGAGGCCCTCATTGCCGGCACGCTCGCACAGAACGGCGAGGCCACCTGCGACTGCCATGGACATGATCACGAGCACATCCACGAGCATGGCGAGTCCTGCGGTTGCCACGGTCACCACGACCATGACGGGCACGAAGGCTGCGGCTGCCACTAGCGGCAAGCACCTCGTCGAGAACGCGCTTCCACGCGTGCGACAACCAGCGAACAAATGGCGAAGGCCGCCTGGAATACCATCCAGGCGGCCTTCGCCATACACGACTCAACTAGTCGTTACTTCTTGTTGCGCATCTGCGCTTCCATCTGGCGCAGCAGGTCCATATCGGACTTGGGGCCGCCCGTTCCCAGGCCGCCCATGCCGCCCAGCCCCATGGCATCCAGACCGGGAATATTGGGCATGCGCATCTTTTTGCCCTTCTTACCCTTCTTGCCCTTCTTGCCGCCGGCCTGTGCCTGATTGGCCATCGTGCGCATGCGGCCCATCATCTTGTTCATCTCGCCCCACTGCTTCATAAGGCTATTGACCTCGGTGGGGGTCACGCCGGCGCCCTTGGCGATGCGGGCACGGCGCTGGCCGTTGATGATGGAGGGGCGAAGGCGCTCCTCCTTGGTCATCGACATGATGATGGCCTCGTTCTTATCGAAGATACCTTCGTCCAGGTTGCCACCCATCTGGTTAAGCGCACGCTGGCCACCGGGGAGCATGCCCAGAATGCCCTTCATGCCGCCCATCTTCTTGACGGCCTTCATCTGGTCGAGCATGTCGTTCATGGTAAAGCCCTCGCGCAGCATGCGCTCGGCAGCCTCGAGCTGCTCGGCGTCGGCTGCCTCCTGGGCCTTCTCGATGATGCCGACAACATCGCCCATGCCCAAGATGCGCTTGGCCATGCGGTCGGGATAGAACGGCTCCAGCGAATCGGGTTTCTCGCCCATGCTAACAAACTTGATGGGCTTGCCGGTCACCTGGCGCACGGAAAGCGCGCCGCCGCCACGGGCGTCGCCGTCGAGCTTGGAGATGATCACGCCGTCAAAGTCGGTGCGCTCGGCGAAGGTCGAGACGACGTTGACGATGTCCTGGCCGGTCATGGCATCGACGACCATCAGCACCTGATCGGGCTTGACGGCCTTCTTGATGTCCACGGCCTCCTGCATCATCTGCTCGTCGATCTGCAAACGACCGGCGGTATCGACGATGACCACGTCACGCAGGTGGTCAACGGCCTCCTGAATGGCGCCCTTGGCGATGTCAACCGGGTGCTCGCCATCGCCACGGAAGACCGGCACGCCAATCTCTCCGCCAAGCGTGGCCAGCTGGTCGGCAGCGGCGGGACGGTAGACGTCGCACGCGGCGAGCAGCGGTGAGCGGCCCTGCTTCTTGAGCAGGTAGGCCAGCTTTACGGCCGCCGTGGTCTTACCGGAGCCCTGCAGGCCCACGAGCATGATGACATTGGGAATGCGATTGCTAAAGACGAGCTTGCTCTCGGTTGAGCCAAGCATCTCGGTGAGCTCGTCGAGCACGATCTTGACGACGTTTTGCGCCGGCGACAGCGACTCCATGACCTCGGCGGTCATGCAGCGCTCCTTGGTCTTGGCGACGAACTCCTTGACGACCTTAAAGTTAACGTCGGCCTCGAGCAGCGCCATGCGAATATCGCGCATGGCCGAAGTAATATCGGCCTCGGTCAGCTTGCCCTTGCCGCGCAGGCGGTCAAATGTGTCGTTGAGGCGATCGCTCAGGGAATCAAACACTAGTCACTCCTTAATTGGACTCGCCCACCAGGGCGCGGCAGAAATCTTTGGCATTGAACTCCTGCAGGTCATCGACCTGCTCGCCCACGCCGACGCGCAGGATCGGGAGCTTGAGCTTCTCGGCCACGGCCATGGCGATGCCGCCCTTTGCCGTGCCGTCGAGCTTCGTCATGATAATACCGTCCAGGCCCAGCGCCTCGTTAAACTCGAGCGCCTGGTTCAGACCGTTCTGGCCGGTGGCGGCATCGATCACGAGCACGACTGAGACGGGCATGGGGCCGGCGGCCATATTGGCGGCGCGCTTACGCGTCACGTTAACCACCTTGGCAAGCTCGCGCATGAGCTCAGGGCTCGTGTGCAGACGGCCGGCGGTATCGATAAGCACCAGGTCGCTGCCGCGCTTGTCGGCCTCGTCGAGCACGTCGTAGCAAACACTTGCCGGGTCGGAGCCGCGGTCGCGCTTGATGACGGGGACGCCAGCGCGCTGGCCCCACACATCGAGCTGCTCGATAGCGGCAGCACGGAAGGTATCGGCCGAACCGATCACGACGTTCTTGCCGCGGGCGGCCATGGCGCTCGCGATCTTACCGACCGTCGTGGTCTTGCCGGCACCGTTAATGCCCACAAACAGCACGCAGCTCGGCGTATCGGAAAACGGATCGCGCTCGATGGGCACAAAGTGCTGCTCGAGCTGCTCGGCCAGGGCACGGCGAAGCTGCGGAGCGGTCTTGAGGTTCTTCTTGGCCGCGGCATCGCGCAGGTCATCGGAGACCTTGATAGCGACCTCGGCGCCCATGTCACCCATGACGAGGGTGTCCTCCAGGTCCTCCCAAAAATCCTCGTCGACCTCGCCGCCAAAGTAGAAGACCTCGTTGAGGGCCTCGCGGCTGCGCTCAAGTCCGCGCGAGAGAGCATCGAAGAATCCCATTATGCATTCACGACCTTTCCGGTTTCGCGATCGAGTTTTTGCGAGACGACGCGACTGACGCCGTCGGCTTGCATCGAGACGCCGTAGAGGACGTCAGCGTCCTCCATAGTACGGCGCTGATGCGAGATAACCAAGAGCTGCGTATCGGAACGCAACACGTCGAGTGCGCCGATGAGCTTGGACAGGTTGGCGTCATCGAGTGCCGCCTCGACCTCGTCCAGCACATAGAACGGCACCGTGCGCGTGCGGTACACAGCAAAGAGCAGGGCGAGCGCCGTCAGGCTCTTCTCGCCGCCCGACATGAGCATCATCTTGGTGATGCGCTTGCCGCGCGGCTGCGCCACGACCTCGATACCCGTCTCGGCAGGATGCTCGGGATCGGTCATCTCCAGATGAGCCTGACCGCCCGGGAAGAGCATGGCGAAGATCTCGCGGAAGTTCGCATCGACCTTCTCAAACGTCACCAGGAACGCCTTGCGCATCTTACGGTCGATAGCCACGGTGATCTTGGTGAGCGCCTTGCGCGCGCTCTCCAGATCGGCCAGCTGCTCCTCGATGTAATCGGCGCGGCGCTTGAGCTGCTCGTACTCCTCCATGGCAACTTGGTTCACAGGGCCCAGGTTGTTGATCTGGCGCACAAGCTGGTTGAGTTCGCGCTCGGCGGCATCGCGGTCCGTGGGCGCCGGAAGCATGAGCGCTTCCTCGAGTACCGTGGTGCCATCGGCGGTAATGGCCTTAATGGCGGCCTCTACCTGCACCTCGAGCTTGCCACGCGCGACCTTGAACTCGTTTTGCGCGGCGGAGGCGGTATCGACTCGCTCCTTAGCGCGGGCAACCTCTGCCTTGGCATCCTCGATGGTCTTCTTGAGCGAAGCGGAGTCCGCCTCCTCCAGAGAGGCCTGGTCACGCAGGCGCGCTGCCCAATCCGACGCGCGTTCCAACAGGGCAGAATAGCGTTCGTGCATGGGGTCGACGCGCAGGCGCAGCAGCTCGAGCGAGCGCGAAGCCTGGCGTGTTCCGCGGATACGACGGTCGATGCCCTCAAGACGATGCTCAAGGTCGGGCACGCGGCCCTTCAGCGAACGCAGGCGCTCGCTCGTCTGGGCCAGGCGCACCTTGGCATCGGCGAGCTTACCGGCGGCCTCGGAATCGTCACGGCGAACGCGATCGAGCTCATCGTTGGCCTCGGCAATCTGGAGACCCAGGTCGCTTGCCTGTGCACGCGCCTCGTCACGCGAACGGGTGAGCTCGTCAACGCGCGGGCGCGCGGCACGAACGGCCTCGGCAGCCTGCTCGCGGCGCTTGGAGATGCGCACGCGCTCGACCTCGGCATTGTTGGCGCTTTGCTCCAAGCGGCCGATCTCGGAGAGCAGCGAGCGGCGCTCGCCCTCAAGACGGGCGATCTCACCGGCGGCATCGCCCTCGGCGGCACGGGCCTCCTCGACGGCAACGTTGGCCTCGACGACCTGATCCGACACATGCTCAAACACGGCAGCCAGATCGGGCTCAAGCCCCTCCAGCTCGCGAATGCGACGCTTACGCTCCAGAGCACCCGACGCCTCGCCGGCATCGAGGCCCACACGCACCAGGCCGCCACAGCTTACGCGGGCGCCATCGGGAGTCACATAGGTCACACCGTCAACGACAGGCGCAGCCAGCGCGGCAGCCAAGTCATCGACCACGTAATAGCCGCCGAGCAGCGCCTCGACGACGGGTCCGTAGCCTGCACGCACGGACAGACGATCAACCAGGCGGGTACCGGCAGCGCCCTCAGCGGCGGTAGAGCCGCTCACGCCGCGCGTCACCAGCAGTGCTTCGCCCGAGGCCTTCTTTTGGTCCAGAGCCGCACGACCGGCACGCTCAAGCGTGGCGGCGTCATCAAACAGCAGCGCATCGATATCGCCGGCGAGCAATTGCTCAACCAGCCCCTCAAGCTCGCGCGGGGCCTCCAGCACGTCGCCCAGACGACCCAAGACATCGTCGCCCAGCGCACCCACCAGACGGCTCACGAGCGGCGAGCTGTCGGCCATGCGGGCATCGAGTTTCTTTTGGCTGGCAAGCTCCGAGCGCACCTCGGACAGCTTGTTGCGCGCCTCACTCTCACGATTACGCAAGTCCTTCAGGGCTGCACGGGCGACCTCGGTGGCCTCACGCGCATCGGCCTGGGCCTGGCGCGCTTCCTCAAGAGCACCCTCAAGCTCCTCTGCGCGGTTGCGACGGCTCTCGAGCGAGGCCGTGACCTCCTCGAGCTGCTCGTCAATCTGCTCCAGGCGCGAGGCATACATGTTGTCCTCGACCTCGGCATTGCTCAGCGAGTCCTTCACCTTGGCGAGCTCGAGCGCGGCGTTGTCGGCCACGCGCTGCACATCGCGTTGCTCACGCGTAAGCTGCGAAATCTGATTGTCGAGCGCCACGCGCCGCTCGTGGAGCTCTGCGGCGGCAGGACCAGCGGCGTCAACGTCCTCCTGGGCCTGCATGTGCGCGCCGGTCACTTCCTCAAGCTGCGCACGCGCGTCCTCGAGCTCCTCGACCACGCGACGACGCTGATGCTCGGAGCTCGAAATCTGCCCGCGCATGTCAGACAGGCGCGACACCATGTTGTGGCCCTTTTCCTCGAGCAGGCGCATGTCGGAGTTAATGCGGCCGACCACATCTTGCATATGGCGGCGCTGCTCGCCCAGATCGCCCACAAACAGGCCCTTTTCCTCGAGCATGACCTGGAGCTTCTCGAGCTCGCGCTCCTTTTCGCCCATGCGGTACTGCGCAAGCTCCAGCTCGGCGGCACCTTCCTTGGAGCGGCTCTCCAGGTCGTTCCACTGCGACTGCAGCGAACGCAGCTCGTCGACAGCCAGCATCTGCGTAAGCTCGTTCGCGCGCGAGGACAACTCTTTGTACTTGCGCGCACGATCGACCTGACGCTCCAGCGGTCGCAGCTGACGGGCGATTTCCTTATTGATGTCGCGGGCACGCGTCAGGTGCTCGTCCATCGACTTAATCTTTTTGAGCGCACGCTCCTTGCGGCGCTTGTGCTTGGAGATGCCGGCGGCCTCCTCGATGAGGGCGCGGCGCTCCTCGGGGCGGCTCTGCAAAATGGCGTCGAGCTTGCCCTGGCTGATGATGGAATGCGTATCCTTGCCCAGGCCCGAATCGTGCAAGATGTCCTGAATGTCCATCAGGCGGCACGGGCTCGAGTTGATGAGGTACTCGCTTTCGCCCGAGCGATACATACGACGGGTGATGGCGACCTCGTCAAAATCGACGGGCAGCATATGGTCCGAGTTATCGAGCACAAGCGTGACCTCGGCGACACCCACCGGCTTGCGCGCTGACGAGCCCGAGAAGATGACATCCTCCATGGCCTGGCCGCGCAACTGCTTGGCGCTCTGCTCGCCCAGGACCCACAGGATGGAGTCGGAGATGTTCGATTTTCCCGAGCCGTTGGGACCGACGATGACGGTCAGGCCCGGCTCAAACGTCATATGGGCGCGGTCGGCAAACGACTTGAACCCTTTGAGCGTGAGGGACTTGAGATACACGGTTCCTCGCTTACACGTGCTTCTTATTGAGAATCACGCCGTTGGTGGTGTAACCCATACGGTCGAGCGCCTCAAGCGCGGCGGCTCCCTCGGCTTCCTTCTTAGAGGAACCGGAGCCGCGACCCTGGCGAATACCATCGATCAAAACCACAGCGGTAAAGGTGGGCGCATGCGCCGGGCCCTCGGAGCCAACGAGCTTGTACGCCGGAGGTTCGTGACCGTCGGCTTGCACACACTCCTGCAAAAACGACTTGGGGTTCGCGGGGTGCTCGGCACGCTCGGTGGCCAGGTGCGGCTTAAGCGTACGGTGAATGAACTCCGCCGCCGTATCCCAGCCGGCATCCAGGTACAGCGCGCCCACGAGCGACTCATAGACGTTCTCGAGGGCCGAATGCAGGCCGCGCGCACCGGTACCGGTCTCGGAGGCACCAAAGATGATGATGTCGTCAATGCCCAGCTCGTGAGAAACCTCGGACAGCGTAGCGCCCGAGACAAGCGACACCTTCAGGCGCGTGAGCTTGCCCTCGTCAAACTCCGGATAGGACTCAAACAGGGAGCGTGCGACCACAGCGCCCAAAATGGAATCGCCCAAGAACTCAAGGCGCTCATAGCTGGCAGAAACCGGCTGGCCCTCGACTGCCGAGGGATGCGTAAGCGCCGCGCGCAGCAGCACCTTATTGTTGAACTCGTGGCCCAAGATTTCCTGGGCGCGCGTAAGTCGTTCGGATAAAGCCAAGACTTAGGCCTCCTTGGCAGCTTCGATAGCGTCGACGGCGTCGGCGACAGAGTTGAGCGAGAGCAGAGTCTCGTCATCGATCTCGAGGTTGAACTCGTCCTCGATAGCCGTAACCAGCTGCAGGCGCTCGAGCGAGTTGGCATCGAGGTCGTCAAAGGTGGTCTCCTCGCTAATTTCGGCAACATCGACGCCCAGAACGTCAGCAGCGACCTCGGCGATCTTGTCGAAGATTTCGGAGCGGTCCATAGCGCTTCCTCTCATAGTGCATGAATACCAAAAGAATGGTACCGCCCGGGCGGTACCAAGACACGGTTCTGATTCTACCCCACGACGTGCGCCGCGAAGCACATAACAGCGCCCTAACTCGCTCTTATAAAACGATACCGTCCATAGAGTTGGCGACATTCTCAACCAGCCCGGCGCGCACGGCTTCGGCCGCCGCGAGCGTACCGTTTTTGACAGCCTCGACTGAGGTGGCGCCATGGCCGATCAGGACCACGCCGCGCAGGCCCAGAAGAATCGCGCCGCCCTTGGCGTCGCCAGAGAGCTTGGCCTTAATCTCGCGCATCTGCTTTTTAATGAGCAGCGCGGCGATCTTGGTGCCGAGCGAGGCCATAAAGGCGCCCTTGAGCTCCTGCAGCAAAAACTTGGCAGCGCCCTCGGTAGCTTTGAGAGCGATATTACCCGACATGCCATCGGCAACGACGACATCGAAGTTACCTGAGGTGAGGTCGGTGCCCTCGCAGTTACCAACAAAGCCGGGAACGGCGGCCTTCATAGCAGGGAAACAGGCCTTGGTAAAGTTGGAGCCCTTCTCATCCTCGGTGCCGTTGGCAAGCAGGCCCACGCGAGGATGCTCGATGCCCAGGACGACGCGGGCATAGGCGCTACCCATCTGGGCAAAACGCACCATGTCATCGACCTCCACATCGGGGTTGGCACCCATGTCGCACAGCACCGTCAGACCGCCGGCGCGATTGGGCAGCGCATTGGTCAGACAGGGGCGCACCGGCTGCTTCTTGCCTTCGGCCTGATACCTAAACGGCGTCACATAGGCGGTGGCGGCGGCGGTCATGGCACCGGTGGAGCCGGCGGAGAAGAACGCATCCGCGTTGCCCTTCTTAATGGCGCGGCAAGAAAGCACGATCGACGACTTACGCTTGGTCATCACGGCGCGAATGGGATCGTCATCCATGGCGATAACGTCAGGCGCCTCAAGGGCCTCAACACGTGCATGGGAAGCTGCAAAGGGATTGACGATTTCGGCGGGACCAGCTGCCAAGACCTCGATATCGGGATCGGCGGCAAGCGCAGCCTCGATACCATCAAGAACAACCTGAGGTTTCTCGTCTCCGCCCACAACGTCTACACAAACGCGAACGTTACTCATAATACATGCTCCTTATACAAAAATGGCCGACTCATTGAGCCGGCCATTGTGGTTCCATTTGGAACGGCATCGCATCCAGAGTATACCGTTACTCGGTAACGATAACCTCGCGGTCCTTGTAGAAACCGCAGCTGGGGCACACGTGATGCGGGAGCTTGACAGCACCGCAACGGGGGCACGTGGACTGAGTCGCAGCCGAGATCTTCATGTTGGCGGAACGACGGGTGTGAGTGCGGATACGACCCTGCTTTTGTTTAGGTACGGGCATAGTGACCTTCCTTATGAACTATCCAGTGTGGCGATTACGCGCAAGTAGCGATACTACCACAGTTTTACTCATCAAGCTTGAGATTCTTCAATGCTGCAAATGGATTTTCCGTGGCAGCGGCCCATTCTGCCTCTGCCTGGGCGGCGCAATCGCATTGCTCGACGTTGAGATTGCAACCGCATGTGGGGCACAGACCACGGCAATCGGGCTTGCAGAGCACCACAAACGGCGTGTCCATAACGACCGCGTCATTGATAGGCTCACCCAGATCAACGATACGGTCCTCACCCAGGAGCTCGTAGCTGTCCTCGTAGGCCTCGGGATCCTCGGGCTCCTCAAAGAGGTAGAACTCCTCGATCTCGCCGGCGATATCAAACGAGGCGGGCTCCAGGCAACGGTCGCACTCGCCGGTGGCGTGCGCGCGAACCATGCCCGTGAGCAAGACACCGGTACCGGCATTGGTAAAGACAACGTCGTAGTCGATGCCGTCCTGTAGCTGGTACCCCTTCTCGCCCACCGTGTAGGTGGCGACATCGACCTTACCGGTCAGCGGATACGAATCTCCAGGAAACTCGAGCTGCTCGGAAAGATCGACGGTAACGCTCGGGAACTCAGCCATTACCACTGACCATTCTGCTGGGCGGCACCCTCGTTGAGCTGCTGACGGCAACGGGTAACGGTGCCGGTCAGGCTCTTGAGGTTCTCCTCCAGGTGCGTAAAGACCTGCTCTGCGTAGTCCTCGGCAGCATAACGCGTCTCGCGCTCGTACTGCTGGGCACGATCGCGGATGTCGTCGGCCTGCTGCTGCGCAAGGCGGACGATCTCCTGCTCACCGGCAATGGTGAGGGCCTGCTGCTGAGCGTCGGCGATGATGGAATCGGCCTGAGCGGCGGCGGAAGCCATAAGCTCCTCGCGCTCCTTAAGGATACGGCGGGACTTCTGCCACTCCTCGGGATAGCTCATGCGGATCTCGTCGAGGATGTTGAAGAACACGTCGGCGTCGATGACCTTGAACTGAGCGTTCTTGCCGAAAGGCGGCTTGGCTTCCTCGATCAGCCCTTCGAGCTCATCGACCAAGCTGACGATCCTATCGCCAGGAAAATTCTCGCCCGGCATCCGGTCTCCTTTCATAGGTAACATATCATCGTGCTAGTTTACCACATGCCACCAGGCAATAAGAAACGTCACGAAAAGCGATGTTTGAGCGCTTCGACCACGTTGGACGGGACAAACGTCGATACGTCACTGCCGAGCGAGGCGATCTGGCGAACGACCGAGCTCGAGATATAGCCGTACTGCGGCGCACTCATGACAAAGATGGACTCCAGCTCACTATCCAGGCGATAGTTAAGGTCGGCCTGCTGCAGCTCATACTCAAAGTCGGTCATGGCGCGCAGACCCTTGACCACGGCCCCCGCCCCCTGCTCACGAGCGAAGTCGACCAAGAGGCCGGTAAAGGGCAGGACCTCGACGCCGTCGATATCACCGAGCGCCTCGCGGGCCAGCGCCACGCGCTCATCGAGCATAAACGTGGTGCCCACACCGTTTTTACCCTGCGACTCGGCAACAGCGACGATCACGCTGGGAAAGATGCGTCGGGCGCGGCGGATCACATCGATATGGCCAAACGTGATGGGATCAAAGGTGCCCGGGACGATCACGCGGTTGATGGTGTCATTCATGGGCGTCCTCCTGAAACGTCGTGGCATCGTTGTTATCAGCATCGGTGACGGCACTATCGCCCTCACCGTCGTCATCGCCGACCCAACGGAGCAGGTCGACCGAGGTAATACCGTAGCGCTTCTCACGTACAGTCTCAAAGTCTGCCGGATGCGCGCCCGCATCGGCGGCGGCATGCTCAAACAGGGCAAAAGCGCCAGGTGCAAGCAAACCCTGCTGGGCCAGGTCCTGCAGCAGCTCCTCGACCGGCTCGGCACCAAAAGCATAGGGCGGGTCGAGCAGGACCAAATCAAAGGGACCCCCCGGTACACGACCGCGCGAGGCACTCGCCAGCATGTCGCCCGTGACCACGCGCCAACGCGCACGGTCACGGCAGAGCGACTCGATATTCTTGGTAATGAGCCGCGCGGCGTTGCGATCGATCTCGAACGTCGTGAGCGAGCGAGCCCCACGAGAGAGCATCTCTAACCCTAAGGCACCGGAGCCGCCAAAGGCGTCCAGCACACGGACCTCGTCCAGATCGAAGTCGAATGCCGACATGACCATAGATGCGCACGCCTCGCGTACGCGATCAGTCGTGGGGCGGGTGACATCGCGACCACGGGGCTCCTCGATCTTACGACCGCGCCATTCGCCGCCGATGATTCTCATCCTCCGCTGACCTCCTTAAAAATGTGTCGATATCGCATGGCGACCGCATCGCGCAGGGGGCGCGTCGCCACGGAGTCAAGGGTGCAAGCATACCGCAAGAGCTCGACCGCGTCCAAATGGGCCCACTCGATCAGTTCCTCGTCGGCATCCAGGTCGACAAAGCGCAGGGTCACACCACCATGCTGGCGATAACCCAGGATTTCGCCCTCATGGCGCAGGCGCAGGTCCATCTGGGCGAGCGTAAAGCCATCCGAGGTCTTTTCGAGCGATTGCAGACGATCTTGCGCCGCCGATGCGCCGCCGTTGCCCTTGGAGTGCGTCATGACCAGGCAGGTGCCCGACACGCTGCCACGGCCCACGCGGCCGCGCAGCTGGTGCAGAGCCGCCAAGCCAAAGCGCTCGCCGTTCTCGATGACCATAACGGTGGCGTTAGGCACGTCGACGCCCACCTCGACCACCGTAGTCGAGACGAGCACGTCGATCTCGCCACGCTTGAAGGCATCGATGACCCGATCCTTCTCCCCCGCTGGCATGCGGCCGTGAAGGCGCTCGATGGCAAGCCCCGGCAACGCCAGACGCAGTCGGTCGAGCTCGGTCGCCGTATCGTGCAGCGGCACGGGGACCGTCACGCGGCCCTCGTCGTCGCGGGCGATACCGGGCACGTCCTCCAACTCATCGGCCGAGTCATTCGGCTCCACGAGCGGGCAAATCACGTAGGCCTGCTGACCCTTTTCATGCGCCTCGCGGATGGCTCCATAGGCGAGGTCACGGCTCGACTCGGTGAGCACGCGTGTCGACACGCCAGCGCCAGGGACGGGCCGATGGCGGATGATGCTCGTGTCCAGATCGCCGTAGACCGAAAGCGCCAGCGTACGCGGGATCGGTGTCGCCGTCATAACGAGCAGATCGGCACCGGGGCCCTTCGCGCGCAGGGCGTTGCGTTGACCGACGCCAAACCGGTGCTGCTCATCGATGACCACAAGCGACAAGTGCCTAAAATTCACGTCTTCGGAAAGCACGGCATGCGTGCCAAAGAGAACGTCGAGTTCGCCCGATTCAAGCTGGGCATGGATCTGCTCGCGCTCTGAGGCCGGCGTGGCACCCGTCAGAAGCGCCCAGGACATGCCCGCCTGCGAGAGCAGAGGGCCGGTCTTATCGGCATATTGGCGCGCCAGCACGCCCGTGGGCGCCATAACGCAGGCCTGCGTGCCGCTATCGGCAGCCACAGCCAACGCGCAGGCGGCAACGGCGGTCTTACCGGTACCGACATCGCCCAGCAGCAGACGGTTCATCACGCGCCCGCCATCGCACATATCGTGCAGGATATCTTGGAACGCGGCCTCCTGCTCGTCGCTCAGCGAAAACGGCAGGGCTTGCTTGAGCACGGCCAGGTGCTCGCCCGCGGTGTGGGCATAGGGCACCACATCGACCAGGCCGCCGTCGTTGCGCAGGTGCAGCGCCAGCTGCAGGCAGAGGCACTCCTCGTAGGCAAGCCGTGCGCGCGCGATATCGCGCTCGGCCATACTCGATGGAAAATGGATCGAACGCAACGCGCGGGCATTGCTCATGAGCTTCCGCTTTGCGCGCAGCGGCGCGGGAATCGGATCGAACGGATTGCCGACGACCTCGAGCGCGCCGCTTACGATGCGGCGCATCCACGCCTGGCTCACGCCATCGCTCACGTAATGGACCGGCAGAATGGTGCCTGCGGCGCGCCCGTCCTCGAGCTTTTCAAAGTGAGGCGAGGCCATCTGCTTAAAACCGTAGGCAAACTCGACCTTGCCCATCACGGCCAGGCGGTCGCCCTGCTTAAGCTGCTGGGCAATCCAGGGCTGGCGGAAAAAGGCTACCTGCAGCACGCCCGTCTCGTCAACAAGTGAGACCTCGGTCACCTGCATACGCGGGCGCGGCTGCTTTTGGACGATACGGTCGACCGTGGCGATGATGGTGCACACGGTACCGATGGGCGCCATCTCGATAGACCAAGAACGGGTAAAGTCGAGGTATCGATGAGGGATATGGAGAAGGAGGTCCCCCACCGTCTGAATTCCCAGACGGCGAAGGGCCTCCTCACGTTTACCCGAAACATATTTGAGCCGCGCGATATCCTCGTCGAGCGCATTGCTCTGGGCAAAGCGCTCCGACACGCGCGGCACGGAGCACGGCTCGGACATGGGCAGTTGCCTACTCGATCGAGAAGATCACGGGATAGAGCGGCTGCTCGCCACGATGGGCGTCGATCTCCAGATCGGGCTGAGCCTCCTCGACGGCGTCGACGATCTCCTGGAAGGCCTCATCGGACAGCTCCTCGCCGGCCAGAATCGTCAGCGCGTCACCCTCCTCTTCCTCCTGCATGCGGTTGATGCAGTCGAGCGTGACCTGCTTCACGTCGGAGCCGACCACGTCGATGGAGCCGGCGATGATACCCATAACGTCACCGGAGTGAATCGGAGAGCCGTCAGAGGCGCTGGAATCGCGCACGGCGCGGGTGACCTCGCCATCGCGGACCTCGCTGATGGCGTCGACCATGGCGGCGACGGCGTCCTCGAGCTCGGAATCGGGTAGGACCGCGAACAGCGCGGAGAACGCCTGCGGAACGGTCTTGGTGGGAACGACGGCAACCTTCTTGTCCGTGCAGGCAGAAGCGGCAGCCTCGGCAGCCATGCGGATGTTGCCGTTATTGGGCAGGATGATGACCGAGGTCGCGTTGACCTGGTCCACCGCGCCCAGCAGGTCGGCGGTCGAGGGATTCATAGTCTGGCCACCGGAGACGACCACGTCGACGCCAAGGGACTTGAGGATGTCGGCCTCGCCGGAACCGGCGGCAACGGCGACAAAGCCCAGCGCCTTGGCGGGCTCGGCGGCCTTTTCCTGATCCTCGTGGATCTTGGCGGTACGGTCGTGGGCCTCCATCTCCATGTTGTGGATAAAGACCTCATAGATCTGACCGAGCTGCAGCATGTGCTCGAGCACCAGGTTGGGGGTGTTGGAGTGCACATGGATCTTGTAGTCGGGATAGGCGCCCACGAGCAGCTCACAGTCGCCCATGGAGCCTAGGAACTTAAGGCACTCGTCCTCGTCAAACGGGGCGTCAGCCTTAAAGAGGAACTCGTTGCAGTAGCGGAACTCCGAGCCCTCCCAGTCGTCGTTAGCCTCGATCTCAACACGGCCAAGAGCGGCATCGCGGGCAGAGCCGGCGGAGTCAAACGTAGCGGAGAAATCCTCGACAACGGTGCTGCGACCAAGCGCGGCGGCAACAAAGTTCTCCAGGAAGATGGCAAAGCCGAAGGCGCCTGAGTCGACCACGCCGTTCTCTTTGAGGACGGGCAGCAAGTCGGGCGTGCGGGCGACGGACTGGTACGCCTCGACGACGATAGCATCGAGCGCATCCTCGGCCGAGAACTTCTTCTTCTCGCACTCATCGGCCTTGGTCGAGACATCGCGCAGGACCGTGAGGATCGTGCCCTCGATGGGCTTGCGGACAGCCTGGAAGGCAACCTTGACGGCACGACGGAAGGCGAAGGCGATGTTGGCAGACGTAATGGGCTCGTCGGCAGAGACAAGGCCCTCGGCCACGCCGCGCAGAATCTGCGACGTGATAACGCCAGAGTTACCGCGGGCACCCATCAGGGAGCCGTGGGTGATGGCGCCGGCGATGGCTTCCATGTCGGCGTCGGCAGGAAGGGCGGAGAGCTCCTTGGTCACCGAGGCAAGCGTGAGCGACATGTTGGTACCGGTGTCGCCGTCGGGTACGGGGAAGACGTTGAGCTTGTTGATCTCCTCGGCCTTGTCGGAAACGGCAGCCGCAGCGATCGGAAAACAGGTGCGAATGGTCTTTGCAATCATGGGTATTTGAATCTCCGTTTTCGGATGCTAGTTCAGACGGCTCTTGAGCGCGTCGATATGGATGCCGATCTTAAGGCTGGCAGGATCGATCTGGGCGATCTCCTGCAGGGTGAAGGCAACGGAGCTCGAAAGATTATGGCAGACGGACTTCATGTTGACGCCGTTCTCGAGCACGACGTGAAGATCGACCGTAAGGCCGTTCTCGTCGGCGGAGACAAGCACGCCCTTGCGGAGGCGCTGACCGGCAAGCAGGCGCACGCTCTCGGCGCCCTGGAGCTGCTCAGCCATACCGACAACGCCATAGCACGTCATCGCGGCATAACCGGCAATATCGGCAATAACGTCGTTCGAGACGCTCAGGCTGCCGTTAATGGTCTCAGACACAAGAATCTCCTTTTCTTGGTGCTCGCGGCACCATGTCGTGGGAGCAATCATTGCAATATTCTACAACGACCGCGCCATGTTGAGGTGGCGGGCCTCGGGATTACATCCTCGACACGAAATGTTGATACGGTAACGTTCGCGAACGGCGATCGCGGCATGAAAAAACCCGCCGCATAAGCGACGGGTTTTACAACCTGGCTCCCCGGGTAGGACTCGAACCTACAACAGCGCGGTTAACAGCCGCGTGCTCTACCATTGAGCTACCGAGGAATAGGTGCGTGCTCTCAAGCAACGAAGTTTATTATACGGACGAATCAGCTCAGGGCAAGAACTTTTTTAAGAAATTTTCCGACCTAGTCATTGGGAACGTTCTTAAACGACCAGTCATTCAAGAACGTCCCCAATGTCTACATGAAAGCGCCCCCAAGCGGATGTGCTTGAGGGCGCCTCTTGCTTGACTAGCTCTCGATATAGTCCTTCAGCTTACTGCTACGGCTCGGGTGGCGAAGCTTGGCCAGAGTCTTGGACTCGATCTGGCGGATGCGCTCGCGCGTGACGCCAAACTCACGACCGACTTCCTCGAGCGTGCGGGGATGTCCGTCGACAAGGCCAAAGCGCAGTTCGATAACCTTGCGCTCACGATCGGCAAGCGAATCGAGCACCTGGGTGAGCTGCTCCTGCAGCATGGAGAAGCTGGCGGCATCGGGCGGAACGATGGCCTGGGAGTCCTCGATAAAGTCGCCCAGTTGGGAATCCTCTTCCTCGCCAATGGGGGTCTCGAGCGACACGGGCTCCTGCGAGATCTTCTGGATCTCGCGGACGCGGTCGGCGCTCATGTCCATCTCGGCACCGATCTCCTCGGGGGTCGGGTCGCGGCCCAGGTCCTGAAGGAGCTGACGCTGCACGCGGACGAGCTTGTTGATGGTCTCGACCATGTGCACGGGAATACGGATGGTACGGGCCTGGTCGGCGATAGCGCGCGTGATGGCCTGACGGATCCACCACGTGGCGTACGTGGAGAACTTAAAGCCCTTCTGGTAGTCGAACTTCTCGACGGCGCGGATCAGACCGAGGTTGCCCTCCTGGATCAGGTCCAGGAACAGCATGCCGCGACCGACATAGCGCTTGGCGATGGAGACGACCAGACGCAGGTTTGCGCTGATGAGCGCCTGCTTGGCTTCGAGGCCCACGTTCTCAATGCGCGTAAGGCGACGCATCTCGGCACGCGTGAGTTCGAGCTCACCAGCATCGGCAGCCTCGAGCTTCTCGGTGGCCTCAAGACCGGCCTCGATCTTCATGGCCAAATCGACCTCTTCGGAGGCGGTCAGCAGGTCGACCTTGCCGATCTCCTTGAGGTACATACGGACCGGGTCGCCGGTCAGCATCACCGTGGAGGCATCGATGCCGCGCACGCGGGAGCGTGAACGGGACGTGCGCACGGTGCGCTTCTTCTTGCTCTTGGAAGAACCCATCTCGGCGTCGGCCTGACGGGCCATCTTGAGCTCGTGATCGTCGAGCGAGCCGGAATCGTGCTCGTCGTCGTCATCGAAATCGTCGGTATCGGTATCGGTATCGTCATCGTCGACGTCCATAGGGGCGTCGTCGTTACCGCTCGCGGAGATAATCTGGATGCCGCTGTTGCGCAGCGCGGAATACACCGCGGTGAGCTGCTCGTCAGAAACATCGATATCCTTCAGGGCGACCTGAATCTCGTCCTCGGTTACCGAAGTCCTGTTTGAGCCGTTGCCCATAAGCTTTGCAACGTAGGATTCCAGCCCAGTACCCGTGCTCTCAGTCTTTTTTGGCACAGATTCTCCCTTCATAGTCCACAGGACTCAATACTTTAGCACACACATTGACGTCTATACCCAAAAAGAGGACTGGATATAGGCGAGAATACGCTGGTTGACCACAACATCTAGGCTTGTTCGGTGCCTGCGGCCTCCAGGCCGATCAAACGGAACGGGTCCGCCACGCCGCCGATCGACTTTTGCAGTTCGCGTTGACGCTGCGAATCTTGCGCGGCCTGAACGGTCAGCGCGCGACGGGCCTCATCATCGAGTGAACGGTCCTGGCGCAGCCTGGCCTGTGCAGCACGCATGCGGCGCTTGATGGTGTAGAGCTCGAGCGTATCGAGCATGAACACGATGTTCGTCTCGGTGGGGTGCTTGCTCGTCGCCGAGATGCGCCCGGCACTCACAAGCGTTGCCGCATCGGGACACACCGAGCGCGCCGCATCCATGCAGGCTGCAGGATCGGTTCCCGGCGGCGTTGCCAGAACAGCCCATGCGATGGACTCGTGACGTGGGTCAACCCACTCGATGGAGCAGATGCGGTCGGCATACGTGCGGAACAGGTCGGGGTAGCTCGTGAGCATGGTCAGCAGCTCGCGCTCCCCTGCCAAGGACTTGCGCTCAAGATCGGTAAGAACCATCGGCGCAGCCGCAGCCGGTGCGCCCGAACCGTCAGTCACAGGCACAGCGCCCATACCATCAGGCACATCGATCGGCGGAAGGTCGTCGACGACCTCCGCGGGCGCGGCACCGTAGGCATCGAGCGGGACGTAGTCGTACGGCTCTTCCTCGACCGGTGCGGACACCGGCGGCGTCGCGCCCGATGCCCAAGCTCCGCGACCGGCATCGCGAGAGCCCGACGCCCGACCGCCCGCGCTACCGGACCGCTCAGCCTGTGCCCGCTGGCGCTCATAGTTCTGCTCACGGCGGCGCTCCGCATCCTCGCGCTTGGCGACGTCGCGAAACACGCGGCCTGAGCTCGCGCGCACGGTCTCCAGATCCAAACCCAGCAGATCGGCAATCTGG
This sequence comes from uncultured Collinsella sp., assembly GCA_900544135.1. Taxonomy (GTDB): domain Bacteria; phylum Actinomycetota; class Coriobacteriia; order Coriobacteriales; family Coriobacteriaceae; genus Collinsella. The sequence continues at coordinate 55,979 of UQTU01000003.1, read as the reverse complement.
ATAAAGTACGTATCGATCATGTAGCTGTCGCGCAACGGATAGATGAGCGTCAGCGCATCCTCCAACGCCTTGGCACGTCCGCCCGGCGTGGTGATGTCGCTCGACTCCTGCAGCGAACGGTAGACAAAGTCCATAAGCGGCTCGGCAGCGTCAATGCGCGCCTGCAGCTCCTGGCCGCCGTGTGCCGTAATAAACTCCATAGGGTCGTTGCCGTCGGGCAGTACCACGCAGCGCAGGTCCATCGAATCCTGCTCGATAAACTGAATCGCACGGCGCGCGGCCTTTTGACCGGCGGCGTCGCCATCGAACATATACACGATGCGCTTGGCAAAGCGGGTGAGCGTCTTGACGTGATGCTCCGTGAGCGCGGTGCCCAGCGTGGCGACGACGTTTTTAATCCCCGCCTCCCAACAGGCGATGCAGTCGGTATAGCCCTCTACCACGATGGCGGTATCCTGCGCGACGATAAACTCCTTGGCCCAATTAAAGCCGTAGAGGTTTCGCTTTTTATGAAACACGCTCGTCTCGGCGGTATTGAGGTACTTGGGTTGGCCGTCACCCATGATGCGACCACCAAAGGCAATGTTGTGACCCTGCTCGTCAAAGATGGGGAACATCACGCGGTCGTAAAAGCGGTCGGCTAGTTGCCCGCGCCCGCGGCTCACGGCAACGTTGGCGTCGATCATCTCCTGCGGGGTAAAACCCGCCTGGGACAGGTGCGATACCAGCGCGTTGCGACCCGGCGCAAAGCCCAGGCAGTAGCGGCGGCAGACGTCGCCACCCATGCCGCGGCTGGCAAAGTACTCGCGCGGACGGCCGTCCTTACCGCGCATAAGCATGGTGTGGTAGAACTGGGCGGTCTCGGCGCACAAATCGTAGATGCGGGCACGCTTGGTACCGCGCTCACGGCGATCTCCGGTGTCATGCAGCTCAATACCCGCGCGATCGGCCAAATAACGGATCGACTCGGGAAAGCTCAGATTCTCGCGCTTCATGATATATGTGAAGACGTCGCCACCCTCGCCGCAGCCAAAGCAGTGCCAGACCTGCGTGGCGGGGATAATGTGGAAGGACGGCGTCTTTTCGCCATGAAAGGGGCAGCAACCCCAAAACTCATGACCGCGGGGCTTGAGCTCGACCGTTTCCTGCACAATGGCAACCAGGTCAGACGCAGCGCGTACCTGGTCTTTTTCCTCATCGCTAATCACGGATGCTCACCCCCTGCTTGCCCAAGTTGTGACGAATGTCCTCGATATTACCCTCGACGGTCGCGATCAACTCATCCAGCGAATCGAACACGCGCGACGGACGCAGCCAACGCGTAAACGCCAGCGAAACAGAAGAGCCGTACAGGTCGCCCGTATAACCAATTAAATTAGCCTCGAGATGCGCCGAAGCGACATCGTCGGCATACGTCGGCGGCAGTCCGACGTTCACGGCAGCGGGCCACGCGGTGTCATCGACCAGCACCAGACCCTCATACACGCCATCGGCAGGCACCTGAATACCGTCGGGAACCTGCAGGTTTGCCGTGGGAAAGCCCATGCCAGAACCCTCGTGACGGCCGCGAATAACACCGCCACGCACCATATACGGACGGCCGAGTAACTCAGCAGCAAGCTCCACATGGCCCTGTCCCAGCTCATGACGAATGCGGGTGGCGCAAATGGCCTCACCGCCCTCGCAAAGCAAGTCGTGCCCGTATACGTCAACGCCGCGCTCGGCACCCCAGGCGCGCATCTCGTCAACACCAGAAGCACCGCCACGACCCAGCCTAAAGTCGCTGCCAACGCGAATCGATCGAATGTCGACCAGACGCGACACCAGCGAGAGAAAAGCAACATGGTCAAGCGCCGCAACCTCAGGCGTAAAGGGAACGGCCACCACCGCATTGACCCCAGTTTGAGCCAGGGCATGCAGACGGTCGGCCGTCGTCATCAATTTTTGAGCGGGCGAAGGGCTCACCACGACGTCCGGGTCGGGATCGAAGGTAACTACGACCGCCTTGCAGCCATGGGCACGGGCATCACGGACAAGCGCCGCAATGAGCTCCTGGTGTCCACGGTGAACGCCGTCGAACACGCCGATGGCAATCGATGCGGCACCCAGGTGCTCACACTTATCAAACACATCGGCAGTAACGATGCGAGCCTCGTCCGACTCGCCCGCGAAAAAGATACGCGCGAGCTCGCGAACGGACAACATCATCGAACACCGCCGATTGCCTGCGGAAACACGTGCTCCATGACAAAGCGGCCACCCTCAATGCGGGCGAGCGCCTTGAGTCCCCCATCGAGCACCAACGCAAACGGCGCCTTCGAGGCATCGAAATCGGCAAGCGCACGCTCAACGGGAATGCGTCGGCCGCAAAGCAGGTCGTCGGCAAGATTGCCCGGCAAGTCAACACGCGTGGCGCCCAGGGCCGCAATGGGATCCAGGGCAAAGCCAGCCGCGGACTCGGGAGAAAGCTCCTCGATCGCATGACAAGCGCCAATGGAAACAACACCGGAGGCCGTGCGGCGCAGCGCGGAAATGTGCGCGGCGCTGTCGCAGGCGCGGCCCAGGTCGCGAGCGAGCGCTCGGATATAGGTGCCCTTACTCACCGAAAACGCCACGGTCCAAACGCACGAATCGCCCTCGCCGCTCACGGCAATCAGGTCGGCGGAGTACACCTCGACCGGACGCGGGGGCAGCGACACGGCATTGCCCTCGCGCGCAGCCTTATAGGCGCGCACGCCGTTGACCGAAATGGCCGAAAACGCCGGCGGCACCTGCATCTGCGGGCCCAACATGGTGCACAGGCGCTCGCGGGCATAGGACGGATCGCGCAGCTCGGCGGCTATGGGCACCGTGCGGACGGCCTCGCCTTCCGCATCATCGGTATTGGTCTCGACGCCAAACGAGATGTCGGCGACGTAGCTTTTGGTATCGAGGGTAAGCATGCCCAGCAGACGCGTTGCCTGGCCCACGCCCACCACCATGACACCTGATGCCATGGGATCGAGCGTTCCGGCATGACCGACACGCCGCTCATGGAGGGCGCGTCGGCATTGCGAAACCACGTCGTGGGACGTGCAGCCCACCGGCTTATCGACGGCGAGCAGCATATTAAGTTGAGAAGGTGTACGACGAGCCATGTACCATCCAAAAAGTTAGAGCTCGACGGTCACCGAAGCGGGATCCTCCCCTACCAGCTCGGCCAGCATGGGAAGTGCCGCGGTGAGCGTCTCGGAAATCGTTCCGGCGTTGGTAAAGCCGGCGGCAGCGTGGTGCCCACCTCCGCCAAAGTTGGCCGCAATCTCGGAAACATCAAGATCGCCCTTGGAGCGCAGGTTGCCGCGCACCTTGGTATCGCCCTCGATGCCCTTAAGGAACAAGCAGACCTCGACGCCCATCACCGCGCGCACCACATCGACCAGGCCGTCGCACTCGTCCGAGGTGACGCCGCAGTCCTTAAGGTCGCTCTCGTACGCGTAGCTATACGCCACGCGCCCGTGCGCAACCGTCTTGATGCGACCCATGACGATGGACTTGAGGTGCAAGAACTCGACACGCATGCTCTGATAGACCTCGAGCGCGACGCGCGCCGGATCGGCACCGTGCGCCACCAGACGCGAGGCGGCATGAAACGCGGCGGCGTCGGCGTTCTGATACTGAAAACGACCGGTATCGGTGACCAGGCCGCACAGCAGGCAGGTCGCGATGCTGTCGCTTGCGGTAATGCCACAATCGGCCAAAAAGCGGTCGATAATCATGGCGCAAGCAGCGGCATTGACGCACCTAAGGCTGACCTCGGCAAACTCCTCGCGTGCCGGGTGATGGTCAAAGCATGCCACGTGAGCCGAACGACGCAGCACCTCGGCGGAATTATTGAGGCGCTCGACGACCGGCACGTCCACCGAGATGAACAGGTCCGGGTTGCCAGTGTAGGCAGAGGCCGGCACCAGCAGATCGGCACCCTCCATAAAACGGTAGATGCGCGGAACGGGATCGTCGTCTGCCAGCAGCAGGGCGATGTCCTTGTCGGGGAACACCTTCATAAGCGAAAGGCCCAGGCCCAACACGGAGCCCAGGGCATCGCCGTCGGGAGAGGTGTGACCCGAGATCGCAATGGAGGACGCACCCTCGATAAGCTCGAGGATGCGTCGTTTAATATCTGCAGACTCGCACGAGGCGAGATCGGCGGAATTAGTCATCTAAAGCTGCCTCCTGGGCGGAATCCGCAATTGGGTAGCCGTCCTCGTCCTTTTCGATCGCAAGCGTGGCCGGAACGTTTTCCAGCGCACGCGTGATGCGCTCGGCCTCATCGGTCGAGCGATCGATGCGAAAATCGAGCTCGGGCGTGACGCGCCAATCGAGCGAGCGAGCCAACAGGCTGCGAATACGGCCCTTGGCGCTTGCAAGCGCCTCCATGACCTCATCGTAGCGGCTCACGTCGCACGACACGTACACGCGCGCGAACGAACGGTCCACCGCGACCTCGACCGCGGTCAGGGTAACCAGGTCGAGACGCGGATCGGAAACCTCAAAGAGCAGGATATAACCGAGCTTCTCGCGAAGCTGCTCGCCCAGACGGCGGGTCGCCTGCGTTTGCTTCATAGCGCTACCCCCTACTCGGTACGGGCAACCTGGTCGATGCGGTAACCCTCGATCTGGTCGCCGGGCTTGATGTCCTGGAAGTTCTCCAGGCCAATACCGCCCTCGGAACCGCTCTTGAGGCCCTTGGCCTCGTCCTTGTAGTGGCGCATCGAGGCGATCTTGCCATTGAAGACCACGATGCCGTCGCGCACCAGGCGCACGGAATCGGTCGCGGCGATCTCGCCCTCCTCGACGCGGACACCGGCGGCGATGCCGACTTTGGGCACCTTGAAGGTGTCCAGGACGGTCGCGGTACCCGTGGAGACCTCGACCTCGGTGGGCTTGAGCATGCCGATGCGGGCGGCGTCGAGCTCCTCGAGGCACTTGTAGATAACGTCGTAGCAACGGATCTCGACGCCCTCGCGCTCGGCAGCGGAGCGGGCCTTGCCGTCGGGACGCACGCCAAAGCCGATGATGATGGCGTTGGAGGCGTCGGCCAGGACGACGTCGGTCTCGTTGATGGCACCGACGGCGGAGTGGATCGTGTTGATGCGGACCTCGGACTGATCCATCTTGTCGAGCGAGTCCTGAAGGGCCTCGATGGAACCCTGGACGTCGGCCTTGATGATCAGGTTGAGCTCCTTGACCTCGGCGTCGGCGATGGTCTCGAAGAGGTTCTCGAGCGTGACGTGCTTCACGCGGCTCTGCTCCTCGATACGGGCCTTGAGCGAGCGCTCATCGGCCAGGGCGCGAGCCTCGCGCTCGTCCTCGAACACGCGGAACTCGTCGCCGGCGTTGGGCACGGACTGCAGGCCCAGGATCTCGACGGCGTCGGAGGGGCCAGCCTCGGTGACGGCGTTGCCCTTGGGGTCGAGCATGGCGCGGACGCGGCCGTAGGTAAGGCCGGCGACCAGCGTATCGCCCACGTGCAGGGTACCGCGGGTCACGAGAACCGTGGCAACAGAACCGCGGCCCTTGTCGAGCTTAGCCTCGAGGACGTTACCGGAGGCAAAGGTGTCGGGGTTGGCCTTAAGCTCGAGCACGTCGGCCTGGAGCAGCACGGTCTCGAGCAGGTCGTCGATACCGATCTTCTGCTTGGCCGAGATGTTGACGAACATGTTCTGTCCGCCCCACTCCTCGGGGATGATGCCGTACTCGGTGAGCTCCTGGCGCACGCGGTCGGGGTTGGCGCCCGGCTTATCGATCTTGTTGACGGCGACGACGATGGGTACGCCGGCGGCCTTGGCGTGGTTGATCGACTCGACGGTCTGGGGCATGACGCCGTCGTCGGCAGCCACGATCAGAATGACGATGTCGGTCACCTTGGCGCCACGGGCACGCATAGCCGTAAAGGTGGCGTGGCCCGGGGTATCGATGAAGGTGATCTTGCGGTCGTTGATCATGACCTGCGAAGCGCCGATGGCCTGCGTAATGCCGCCCGCCTCGCCGGCAGCAACGCCGGTGTGACGGATGGCGTCGAGCAGCGACGTCTTGCCATGGTCGACGTGGCCCATGACGGTGACGACCGGGGCGCGCGGCTTGAGGTCGGCGGGATCGTCGTAGAACGAGAAGGTGTTCTCCTCCTCGGGGGTGATGATCTTGATCTGACGGCCCAGGTCGTCGGCAACGAGCTCGACAAGGTCGTCGGACATGGACTGCGTCATCGTGAGCGGAGTACCCAGCAGGAACAGGCGCTTGATGATGTCGTTGGCCGGAACGTCGAGCGCCTCGGCAAGTTCCTGAACGGTAACGCCCTGGGAGACCTTGATGGCGTCGAGGTCCTCGGGGTTCACGCCCTGGGCCAGCGCCTCCTCTATCTTGCGCTCCTCCTGAGCCTTGGCAGCCTCGCGCTCGCGCTTCTCCTTGCGCTTCTTGCGGCGACCGGTGGACTCGCGAGAGGCCTCCTCGACGGCGGCACGAGCCTCCTCGAGCACCTTCTCGCGGCTGTACTCCTCGGCCTCGCGAGCCATGCGGCTGTAGTGGTCCTCTTCGTTGTTGTGACCGCCCTTGCGCTTCTTGCCCTTGCCCTGCTTGTCGGGGTTGGGGAAGTCCATGCCGGCAGCGACGTTGTTGCTGGCGTTGGTGCGATGGCTGTGCGGACGGCTCTCGGAGGCGTTGCGCTCGGAGTTGTTGTCGGAAGCGTTGCGATCGTTACGACGGCCACCGCGGCGGTCGTTGTTGCCGCCACGACGGTTACCGCGCTCGGCGGCGCGCTCGGCCTTGGCCTTGTCCTCGGCGTCCTTCTTCTCCTTGAGCACGGTCTCCTGTGCGGCGATCTGGTCGAGCAGCGAACGGAAACGCGAACCGGAGTCGGAAGCGGGAACGGCGCGGCGCTGGGCCTCGCGGGCAGCCTCCTCCTTCTCGCGGGCAAGGCGCTCCTGCTCGGCCTTCTTCTTGGCCTCGGCCTCGGCGCGGGCAGCCTCCTCGGCAGCCTGGGCTGCAGCAAACTGGCGACGCTCCTCCTCGCGGGCCTTCTCGGCGGCGATGCGCTCGCGCTCGGCCTCGGCGGCGCGAGCGGCCTCCTCGGCGGCAGCTGCCTGCTCCTCGGCCTGCTTGGCGGCCTCGACTTCCTGGGCGCGGGCCTCGATCACCGAGGCGAGCTGCTTGCGGACCATGGCGACATAAGCGTCCTCCAAGGTGGAGGAAGCGGACTTAGCGGGAATCTTCATATCGGCGAGATGACCCATCAGTTCCTTGGAGGTCATGCCGAACTCTTTGGCCAGGGTGGACACACGGACTTTTGCCATATGACTTCACCTACCCTTTCTGGCACCTTGGGTGCCTAGAGACTGAACGAGCGTGGGAGACGCGCCGGGACCCGCCCGGCGCAAGTGCGCGCTAGATCAGGTCCTCCGCATCATCGAAGGCGTCGGTGTCGTGGACACCGCAGAATCGGGAGCCGGGACGAGCCTGGTTGCGGCACTGGATGCCGTCCTCGGACACGTACTCGCAGCGGCGGACGTCCTCGTCCTCCTCGTCACCGATCAGGTCGGCGGCGGGCTCCTCGTGAACGGGAACGTTCTTGAGGATGTCGGCGGCAAGCGTCTCGGACTTGATGTCGATGTGCCAGCCGGTCAGGCGCGCGGCGAGGCGGGCGTTCTGGCCCTCCTTGCCGATGGCGAGGGACAACTGGTCGTCGGGCACGATGACGCCGGCGTAGGCCTTCTCCTCGTCGATGAGGACGCGGGTGACCTTAGCGGGCGACAGGGCGTTGGCGACGTAGACGGCAGGATCGGCATCCCACAGGATGACGTCGACGCGCTCGCCACGGAGCTCGCCCACGACAGCGCGGACACGGCTGCCCTTGGGGCCGACGCAGGCGCCCACGGGATCCAAACGGTCGTCGAGCGAGTGAACGGCGACCTTGGAGCGCTGGCCGGGCTCGCGGGCGATCGACTTGATCTGGACGGTGCCCTCATAGATCTCGGGCACCTCCTGCTCAAACAGACGACGCATGAGCTCGGGGTGGGTACGGGAGATGACAATCGGCGGACGGCTGTGCTCGCCACGAACCGGCTGCAGGTTGGAGTTGGGGTCGCGAACGTCGATGATCACGGCCTTGATGTGCTGGTTGTGCAGGTAGCGCTCGCCCATCGGACGCTCGTTGCGCTCGTTCTCGTAACGGCGCTGGTCGAAGTGCGGAAGCTCGGCCTCGACGCCCTCGCGAATCTTGACGATCGTGAAGTCGGGCGTGGACTGCAGCACGGTACCGCTGATGAGGTCACCGATGCGGCCGGAGAACTCCTCGTAGATCTGCTCGCGGGCGGAGTTGCGCACGATGGCGTTGATCTCGGCCTTGGCGTGCTGGGCGGCGATGCGGCTCGTGTTCTTGGGGGTGACGTCGATCTCCTCGAACTCGGTGAAGTTGCCCTCCTCGTCCATGGAATCGTCGATCGGCTCCAGGCGGTAGACGTAGATCTTGCCGGTGGTGCGGTCGATGGTCACCTTGGCGCCCCACTCAAGATGCAGGATCTCGGCATAGCTCTTGGCGAGCGACTGCTCCAGGCGGTCGATCAGGTAGAGCTGGTCGATGTGCTTCTCCTGGCAAAGCTCCATCAGGGCGGACATCATGTCGGATGCTGCCATCTTACTTTCCTTCCTTCGCGGGCTTGAAGTCGTAGGTGGGCTTCAACTTGCACTTTTTAACATCAGAGAAATCGAGGGTAACGGACTCGCCGCCCTCGAGCTCAAGGGTCACGTTCGTCTCGGTGGCGGCGGCAATCTTGCCGGCGTACTTGCGACGGCCCTCGGTGGCGGTGGAGGTGAGCTCACAGTTTTCGCCCACAAAGCGGGCAAAGTCACTCGGGCGGCGCAGCGGGCGCGCCATACCCGGGCTCGACACCTCGAGCGTATAGCTCGAAGAGATGGGGTCGAGCTCCTCAATTACATCGCCGACCCACTTGGTGTTGGCCGTGACGTCGTTGAGCGACAGGCTCTGACCCTCGGCACCCTCGATACGCACGCGCACGCAGGGGGCCTTGGTGGCACCCACGAGCTCGACGTCGACGATGTCGACATCGTGCTGGGGGGCGACGGCCTCGAGCGCGTCGATGATCGCCTGCTCGGTCTTGGTCTTGACCATTGCGGCACCTCCATCCATACAAAAAAGAAGCGGGGCCGAAACCCCACTTCTTTCAATTACAACTTCATTTGCAAGCAAACTATAACAATAGCTGCGGAAACGTGCAAGCACAGTACGAATCTGCAGGTCAGCGTGCGCACAGCTTCTCCACAAGAATAGGACAATTGACCGCAGACATCAGGGCAGGTACATGAAAAACGAGGGACGACCCAACCGGATCGCCCCTCGTCTTTTATGCGTCAGTTAAGCGCGCAATGCTTACTTGACCACCAGGTTGACCAGCTTGCCGGGCACGCAGATGGCCTTGACGACCGTCTTGCCCTCAAGCCACTTGGCGACGGCTTCCTCGGCGGCAGCCTGCATATCCTCATTGGAGGCATCACGGGCGACGTCGACGCGGCCGCGGACCTTGCCGAGCACCTGCACGACGATCTGCACCGTGTCCTCGATGGACTCGGCCAGGTCGAACTCGGGCCAGGCGGCGGTGTAGGCGTTGCCCTCGCAGCCGAGTGCCTCGTGCCACAGCTCGTCGGCCCAGAACGGGCAGATGGGGGCGAGGACGCTCACGATATCCTTGGCCACGCCGTAGCACAGCGCCTTGTCGCGGGCGGTACCCTCGGTAGCGTTGAGGTAGGCGCTCGCCGCGTTGACGAGCTCCATGACGGCCGAGATCGCGGTGTTGAACTGGCCGCGATCGAAGTCCTCGGTGCACTTGGCGATAGTGCGGTGACGCTCGCGGTAGAGCTTCATCGCGGTCTCGTCGAGCGCGGACTTGTCGAAGGCCACGCTGGCGTCACCCGACTGGACGAGCTGCCACACGATACGCCAGGCGCGTTTAATGAAGCGGTTGGCGCCCTCAACGGCCTTGGGATCCCAGTCGAAGTCCTTCTCGGGCGGGGCGATAAACAGGATCGCCAGACGCATGGTGTCGGCGCCGTAGGGCTCGATGACCGAGCTCGGGGGCACGACGTTGCCCTTGGACTTGGACATGGTGTCGCCGTTTTCGTCCTTGACCATGCCCTGGCACAGCAGGTTGGTGAAGGGCTCGTCAACGCTCAGCAGGCCCAGGTCGCGCAGTGCCTTGGTAAAGAAGCGACTGTAGAGCAGGTGCAAAATGGCGTGCTCGATGCCGCCGATGTAGTTATCGACGGGCATCCAGCGATCGGCGGCCTCGCGGGAGAAGGGCAGCTCGGTGTTGTGCGGATCGGTATAGCGCAGGTAATACCAGCTGGAGCAGGTAAAGGTGTCCATGGTATCGGTCTCGCGCTTGGCTGGGCGACCGCAGACCGGGCAGGTGGTCTCGTAGAACTCCTTGCACTCGGCGAGGGTCTCGCCGGCGCCCAAGTCCAGGTTCTCGGGCAGCGTCACCGGCAGCTGATCCTCGGGCACGGGCACGATGCCGCAGTGCTCGCAGTGAATGGCCGGGATGGGGTTGCCCCAATAACGCTGGCGGCTGATGAGCCAGTCGCGCAGACGGAACTCGACCTTGCGACGGCCGCAGCCCATGGCCTCGAGGTCGGCCACGATGGCAGCCTCGCCCTCGGAGTGCTTGCCGCCGCGCATGCCGGTGTACTTGCCGGACTGGACGAGTGTGCCCTCAGCAGCGTGGGCGCAATCCCAGTCGACGGTCTCGGCATGGAAGGTATCGATGGTCTCACCGCTGGCCTCGACGGCAGCGCGGTCGTCATCGTCCAGGATGATCGGCACGATGGGCAGGTCGTACTTACGGGCAAACTCAAAGTCGCGCTGGTCGCCGCAGGGAACGGCCATGACGGCGCCGGTGCCGTAGTCGGCAACGACATAATCGGCAACCCACACGGGGACCTTCTCGCCGTTGACGGGGTTCACCACGTAGCGACCGGTAAAGGCACCGTGCTTCTCGAGGGTGCCCTGGGCACGCTCGACCGCAGAGATATGCTTGGAGTCCTCGACGATCTTGGTGACGGCCTCCTCGTACTCCGTGCCCTCGACGAGCTCGTGCAGGCGCGCGTACTCGGGAGCCAGGACAAAGAAGGAGACACCGAAGAGCGTGTCGGCACGCGTGGTGAAGACGGTGATCTTACCCTCGTCGCCCTCGATGGGCTCGCCATCCTGGTCGCACAGGGTAAAGTCGACCTCGGCGCCCTCGGAGCGACCGATCCAGTTGGCCTGCATCTGCTTGACGCGCTCGGGCCAGCCGGGGAGCTTCTCCAAGTCGTCGAGCAGCTCCTGAGAGTACTCGGTAATCTTGTAGTACCACTGCTCAAGGTCGCGCTTCTCGGGCTCGGTGCCGCAGCGCCAGCACTTGCCCTCGGTAACCTGCTCGTTGGCCAGAACGGTCTTACAAGTGGGGCACCAGTTGACCGGGTTCTTCTTGCGATAGACCAGGCCCTTTTCCCACATCTTCTCAAAGATCCACTGACCCCAGCGGTAGTAGTCGGGGCTGCAAGTCTTGACCATGCGATCCAGATCGTAGGAGAAGCCCATGCGCTTCATCGTGGCGAGCGCCTGGTCCATGTTCTTATACGTCCAGGCGGCAGCCTGCGTGTTGTGCTTGATGGCGGCGTTCTCGGCAGGCAGGCCAAAGGCGTCAAAGCCGATGGGGTGCAGCACGTCGTAGCCGCGCATGCGGGCCTGACGGGCCATGGCATCGCCGATGGTATAGTTGCGCGCGTGGCCCATGTGCAGGTCGCCCGACGGATACGGGAACATCTCGAGCACATACTTCTTGGGCTTGCTCTCGTCGGTGTCGACGGCAAAGAGGTTGGAGTCCTCCCAGGCCTTCATCCACTTGGACTCAATGGCCTGCGCGTCGTAGGCAGGGATCTCGTCCTTATGATCTGTGCAATCGCACATATCAGCTCCTTTAATCTTAGCTGGGGTCGGGCGGCTTGGCTTTATTCGCTACTGCGGACAGTCCTGCGCAAGACGAAGAGCACATTAAGTGCTCTTCTTTGCGTGCGGAACTTGTAGCGAACAAAGCCAAGCCGCCCGACCCTAAGGTTAACTTGACTGATGATAGCAAATACGACAAGCGAGATGCCTGCGACTTGCGGGCATCTCGCTTTATCTAAATAACGTGGTTGAAACTCAACCTTTATGTGAGGCTCTTACCTTATCGATAAGATACGGACTGCTGAGAATCCTTCACGACTACATCGTGGGCGCCGCCTTCGACGATCGAGGTCGAGCTCACCAGGGTCAGGCGTGCCTTTTCCTGAAGCTCGGGGATCGAGAGGGCACCGCAGTTGCACATCGTGGACTTGACCTTGTAGAGCGTGCCGCCCACGCCGTCTTTGAGGGAGCCGGCATAGGGAACATAGGAGTCGACGCCCTCGACGAAGCTGAGCTTCGCGGCGCCGCCCAGGTCGTAGCGCTGCCAGTTGCGGGCACGCGCAGAGCCCTCGCCCCAGTACTCCTTCATGTACTGACCGTTCACGTTGACGCGCTCAGTCGGGCTCTCATCAAAGCGGGCGAAGTAGCGGCCCAGCATCATAAAGTCGGCGCCCATGGCAAGGGCGAGCGTCATGTGGTAGTCGTAGACGATGCCGCCGTCGGAGCACACGGGCACGTAGACGCCGGTCTCCTCGTAGTACTCGTCGCGAGCACGGCAGACATCGATCAGCGCGGTGGCCTGGCCACGGCCGATACCCTTGGTCTCACGGGTGATGCAGATGGAGCCGCCGCCGATACCGACCTTGATGAAGTCGGCACCACAGTCGGCCAGGAAGCGGAAGCCCTCGGCGTCGACGACGTTACCGGCACCAACCTTGACGTCCTCGCCGTAGTTGGCGCGGATCCACTCGATAGTGCGCTTCTGCCACTCGCTGAAGCCCTCGGAGGAGTCGATGCACAGAACGTCGGCACCGGCCTCGATGAGCAGCGGCACGCGCTCGGCATAGTCGCGGGTGTTGATACCGGCGCCGACCATGTAGCGCTTGTCGTTATCGAGCAGCTCGTTGGGGTTGGTCTTGTGGCTATCGTAGTCCTTGCGGAAGACGATGCCCATGAGGTGATCGTTATCGTCGACGATGGGCAGGGCGTTGAGCTTGTTGTCCCAGATGACGTCGTTAGCGACCTTGAGGCTGATGTTCTTGTCGCCCACGATGAGCTGCTCACGCGGGGTCATGAACTCGGAGACCTTCGTCTGGTGGTCATCGCGACTGGGACGATAGTCACGGCTGGTGACGATGCCCAGGAGCTTACCCTTGGGAGTGCCGTCGTCGGTAACCGGCATGGTGGAGTGACCGGTCTTCTCCTTGAGCTCGATGACCTGCTCCATGGTCATGTCGGGGGTCAGCGTGGAATCGGACTGAACGAAGCCGGCCTTGTGATCCTTGACGGCCTTGACCATGGCGGCCTCGGACTCGGCGCTCTGGGAACCGTAAATGAAGGACAGGCCACCCTCGGTAGCGAGCGCGACACCCATATCGACGCCCGAGACGGACTGCATGATGGCGGAAACCATGGGGATGTTCAGGGTGATTGCCGGCTTCTCACCGCGCTTAAAGCGGGTTAGCGGCGTCTTAAGAGAGACGTTGTTGGGAATGCACTGCGAGGACGAGTAACCAGGGACCAGCAGATACTCCGAAAACGTGTGGGACTCACCGGGAAAGAACGTAGCCATGTTTCTCCTTTTTCCATGCGACCGGTCGGCTGCAGGCCTCGTAGGACCCAGCCCAACCTTGGGCGCCCAATACTGGGGAAGTATCTTAACGCACTTTGACTGCTACAATGCATGATTTAAGAAGAGCACACGAGGGTTTGACGCAGGCTTTGCGTTTGCCCAGCAAACACTTTAGCGGGGAGACGTGGAGCGTATGGAGTACAAGACGACGGCAAAGTTGGTCATTCAAGCGTGCGACAAAGATCTGCCGGGCGTGTTTGGACACGGCTGTGTCTTGCTGCTGCAGGGTATCGCCCGCGAGCACTCGCTCAACCGCGCCGCCAAGAGCATGGGCATGGCGTATTCCAAGGCCTGGCGCATTGTAAACGAGGCAGAAGGTCAGCTGGGCTGCAAGCTCATCGAGCGCGACGGCGCCCGCGGATCCACGCTCACGCCCGCCGGAGAGCGAGCCATAGCGGCCTACGAGGAGCTGCAGACCGACATCAACAACGTCATTGCCACCAAAGCAAACGACCTCATCGCCAGCATCAAAGAGTAGCCAATTTGGGACGGGGCTTTTAGCTACCCAACCCCTTCTCATAAGTTGCGGTGAAGTAGGGACTGTTTATGCGGTTAAAGCCGTAAATCAATCCCTATTTCACCGCAACTTATGGAGTCGAGGATGATTTAGCTAGTTGCGGAGGGCGTTATCTAGGGCGGACGCTACGACCAGGGGGTTGTCGGTGCCGGCGAAGAGGCGGATGGTGCTCCCCTGCTTGCCGCGCGTGGCCGAGAGGCGCGTCGTTGCGCCGCCGGCAGGCGATGTGCGAAACTCCCCCGGCAAAGCGTCGAACAGCTCTCCCGCGCTACGCTCGATAAGGTCAAATTCAACTGCCGGGCCAAAACCATGCTCGAGGATTCCCGTTGCAACCGCATGGTCGGGATGAGAGCTCAGCCCGGGATAGCGCACGTTGCGCACCATCTCGTTGGCGGCCAGATACTCGGCCAGCGCACGTGCGCGGTCAAAGTGAGCCTGCATGCGAGCGTCGAGCGAGTCGAACCCGCGCTCCAGCACAGCGGCCTCGTCAGCAGGCAAATCAAGCTTGGCCAAGCCACAGCCCTCAAGCAGGGCATGCGCGCACTCGGCAGCAGCATCCACATGATGGCGTTTGAGCTGCGAGCGCGCCACCGAAGCGGCAACGAGTTTGCACGGAGCCTTGCCGGCGCACACGCGATCGAGCGCCTCAAGCGACAGCGCAGCACCCAGCCGCAGCGGATCGCAGCCAAAAGCCGACGCCACGATGTTGTCCACAACCAGCAGCGCGTGGGCCTCACGAGCAGCGCGGCCCAGAGCGCGCAGATCGGGCACACGCAGACCAAAGCCACCGATTGAGTTAACAAACCACCACAGGTGCGACCCCTCGGCATCAAACGAAGCATCAAAGCCCTCGGACGCGGCAGCAAACGCATCGGCGGACCCCGAGCCCACCAGCGCGACATCGCAGCCATCAAAGCCGCGCGCAAACGCATCGACAAAGTCGTCCGCAAAGGCCACCAGGCGGTCACCGGGACGCACAATACCCAGCAGCGACAGAGCCGCCGGCACATGCGGGGCCGCAACAAGACGCGCCTCACGCGCGCCGGTCCTTACAGCCCAGGCCTCTTCTAGCTGCTGTACATCCACAAGGCATCGCCCCTTCATAAGCAAAAACCCACGATGCGGGTGTTCCCCTCATCGTGGGCAACGGCTGCAGTATAGCGCCGATATGCGACGAAACGCCTAGATATTGAGCGTGTGATAGTTCACGCTCGCACCCGGAGCGTCAACGGTCACGCCATAGGCCTCGGGATAGATGCGCGTCGAAAACACGAGCGCGCCATCGTTCACAAACACCTCGACCGACGAGACATCACCAACAATGCGCACATTACGAACCTCGTCGATGGGCTCCCAGCGCATGGTACGACCGCAGCCGGCAGAAGCGCGACCCTCATCGGTAAATCGCATCTCAAAGCGCGAGGGCAGTTCGTCCCCAGCGGGCACAAGCGCCAGCTTTAGCTCGCCATCAACGGTCGCGGTAAACGCGCCGTCGACACCGTCAACAACAACGTCAAAGCAGGTATCGCCGGCAACCTCCAAAGAGCCCTCCCCCACACGCACCGAGGCATAATGGAGCTCGATCTCGCGCGCCGGCTGCTGCAGCACCACGCCGCCGTCACCGGCCGTAAGCTCGCGCGGCACTGTCATGCAGTGCTGCCAGCCGCACGCCACGGTGGGCGCATTGTCATAGGTCGGCTCATCGGGCATGCCCATCCAGCCGATCAAAATGTGGCGACCATCCTCGGACGTAAACTCCTGCGGAGCATAGAAGTCAAAACCGGCGTCCCACAGGCGGAACTCGCCCAGCTCATAAGCGTCATTGCCACCGGTAATGTCGCCCGTTACAGGCATGTAGCCAGCAGCGTATACGTTGCCGCGGTCCCAACGGCCGCCCTCAAGCCCCTGGGGAGAGAAGGACAGCCACTTCGCCGGCACACCACCATCCGCCTCAAGCTCCAGATACCCCGGGCACTCCCACATAAAGCCAAAGCGCTCGGACGTAGAAACACGGCTCTCGAGCTCCCAGCTCAGCATATCGGGCGAGCCATACACCAGGATCTCGCCCACATCGCGCCCGGCACCCTCGCCGTGCATCGCACAAAAACGGCTCTCGACATGCGGCCCGTCCACGCGACGACGCGCGCCCAGCACCATGTGATTACGCCCATCATCATCGCGCCACACCTTGGGGTCACGCACGTGGCAGGTCAAATCCTCGGGATAATCCTCGGACGCCAACACCACGCGCTTTTGGCTGAACTCCCGACCGGCAAGACCATCAACGCTCTCGACATAAACAGTATCGGCGCGGCGGCCGGTATTGACGTAGTCGTACGTGCCGTCCGCATCGGAAAGCTTCACGTTGCCCGTGTACAGTACGCGAATGCGACCGTCTTCGGCAAGCGCGGAGCCCGAATACACGCCATGGCAATCGAACGGCTCGTCGGGCAGCAGTGGAGCGCCAACGTAGTCCCACGTCATAAGGTCGCGACTCGTCGCATGACCCCAAGCCTTAACGCCACCCTCGACATCAAACGGCGCATACTGAAAATAGGCATGGAACACGCCGCCCGCCTGGCAAAGACCGTTGGGGTCGTTGAGCCAGCCAGCCGGCGGCATAATATGGAAGCGCTGGCCATACACGCCATGACCGCACTCAGAGGCGGCGGCGTCAACAGCGGCAACCAACTTTGCAAGGTCGCGGCCAAGTGCATTAGACATATCAAAGTCCTAACGGATCGAAAGTTACAAGGCGCCAGAGATCGGCACCAGATACGGGAAACGCCCGCGAGCATACAACCCGCGGGCACCCCTCAATCAAAAACTCTTAGGCCTGCTCGGAAGCCTTGGGCTCATCCTTGTACAGGACAAACGAGATGGCAAAGGACACGACCGCGGCGACCGCAAACATGATCGCGTACTGCACGGGCTGTGCCAGGCACAGCAGGATACCGAAGATGCCGGTAACGCCGGTGCCGGAAGCGGCAAGCGAGGTGAGAGCGCAGACCAGGGCACCGCAACCGCCGCCGATGCAGCCGGCGATGAAAGGCTTAAAGAAGCGCAGGTTCACACCAAAGATGGCCGGCTCGGTAATGCCCATGAAGGCGGACAGAGCGGAAGGAAGCGCCAGGCCCTTGATCTTGGCATCGCGGGTCTTAAAGGCAACGGCAAGTGCGGCGCCACCCTGGGCGATATTGGCAGCGCTGGCGATGGGCAGCCAATAGGTCACGCCGTACTGGGCGAGCTGGCCCAGGTCGATGGCGGTGTACATCTGGTGGATACCGGTAACGACCGTGGGGGCATAGAACAGGCCGACGATAAAGGAACCGATGCCGAAGGGCAGGGTCAGCAGGGTCTGGATCAGACCGAGGATGGCGTTCTCGGCCCAGACAAAGATGGGGCCGACGGCAACAAGAGTCACGAGCACGGTCACGAACACCGAGACAAGCGGAGTCACAAAGAGATCGAACATCTCGGGAACGATCTTGTGCAGGCGCTTCTCGAGGAAGGCGAGAATGGCACAGGCGATGACGATGGGGATCACATGACCCTGATAGCCGACCCACTCAAAGCTGTACACGCCGGGGATGACGTTGACCATGGTCTGCACGCCCTCGGAGGCAACCGTATAGGCGCTCTGCAGCGAGGAGTTGATGAATGCACCACCGACGACGGCGCCCAGGTACGGGTTGGCGCCAAAGGCCTTAGCCGCGGAGTAACCGATCAGGATCTGCAGAATGCCAAAGGACGTGCCCGAGACCAGGTCGGCAATCTTATAAATAAAGTTATTGGTGTCGAGCGCGATAAAGCCGTTGGAGGCCATAAAGTTGAGGGCGCTCATAATGCCCAGCAGCAGGCCCGAAGCCACGATGGCGGGGATGATGGGGACAAAGACGTCGCCGAGCACCTTAATGGCACGCATAAAGATGTTCTGCTGCTGCGCCGCTGCCTCCTTGACCTCGGCCTTGGTGGCAGCCTCGACGCCGCTGAGCGCAATGAACTCGTCGTAGACCTTGTTGACGGTGCCAGTGCCAAAAATAATCTGGAGCTGGCCCTGGGCCTCAAAGACGCCCTTGGCGCCGTCGATATTCTCGAGGGCCTCCTTGTCGACCTTGGCGTTATCGGCAATCACAAGGCGCAGACGCGTGGCGCAGTGTGCGGCCGAAACAACGTTGCCGGCGCCACCGATGTTGTCGAGCACCTCTTGGGCTGATTTGCGGTAGTCCATGACTTCCCTTTCCTCCAACGGGCGCATCTGCACCCGGCCATCTTTGACACTTACACTGTAATCGTTTTCAGTCTCATATGTCTGTAATCGTTTTCACAGTAGGGTGAACGGTAGAAATAAGCCGGCGAATGGTAGTTTTAGGACAAAAAACAGGGGCTCAAAGGCAGGCAGACGCGTCCAAGGCCTAGACATTCATGAGCTGATGCCCAAGTTTGAGCGTCTTGAGACCGCTCTCCCCCTCCTCGCCATCGAGTGCGTCGAGCAGCATATTGGTCGCCTCGACGCCGCTGGTCAGGTAGCCGTAATGCACGGTGGGAATGCCGCCCGTCAGCGCGCTCAAAAATGCGTTGTCGCCAAAACCGCTCACGCGGTGCACGCCCTCGCCCATACCGCGCACCTCGTCAAGCGCGCGCAAGGCGCCCGCCGCCATGGTGTCGGTCGCGCAGGCGATAAACGAAACATCGGGCACTTCGCCCAGCAGCTCGCGCGACGCACGATAGCCGGAATCGAGGGTAAAGGACCCGCGGCGAATCAGCTCGGGATCGAGCGCAACACCCGCGGCGCGTAAGCCCGCTTCAAAACCACGACGACGGTCGTAACCGGCGGCACGGTCTTCCTCGGTAACACCGATATAGGCAATCTTGCCCTCAACATGCTTCGCGAGCGCCTGGCCCAGCTCAAAGGCGGCCTCGTAATCGTCATGGTAGACGCAAGCCGCGCCCTCGACGTTTTGACCGATCAGCACAATGGGCACACGGCAAGACGCAATGGCCGCACGATGTTCGTCGGTGATCATGGTCGCCACGAGTACGATGCCATCGACCGGGTGGTTCTGGAACAGGTCGAGATACTCGAGCTCACGCTCGGCCACGTTATCAGTATTCGCGAGCAGCATCTGGTAGCCACGGCGACCGAGCACCTGGCCAATACCGGCGGTAATGCGGCTCACGGATTCCGAGTTAATCTTAGGCACGATGACGCCGATGAGCTTGGTGGAACCGGTGCGCAGCGCGCGAGCCTGACTAGATCGCACGTATCCGGTCAGCTCAATCGCCTGCTTAATGCGCTCGGCCTTGTCCGCCGAGATATATCCACCGTTGAGGTAGCGCGAGACCGCGGCGCTCGAAACGCCAGCCAACTCGGCCACATCTTTCATCTTTACCACGAGCACCCCTGTCATTGAAATCGCTTTCACCATGATACCCGTGACGGCGCTTCGGATAAATCAATATCACCCAGGTCGAGCAAACGTCAGCGAGCGGGCAGCTGCCGTGGCGAGGTGCCGCGAAAGAGGAGCGAAGCGTACTTCATGTACGCGAGCGACGGTTTGAGCGGCAGATCGCCCGGCAGATGCCCGCGCAGCATCGAGCGGTCCGGCGTTCGTTAGAACACCGGAACATAGTTATCCATGATACTCGCCGTTGTACTGGATGAGGGTCAGGTCCTCAACGCCATCGAGCGTGCGAATCGCGTCGGCATAGGGCATGTCCACGCCGTCCGAGAATACCTCCACGGCCATCTCGACTTTGTCGCCGCGCATAGTCTTGGACTTAACGGTGAACTTGGTGCGCCCAAATGCACGCACGATATCGTCGCCGGTGGTCTGGCCCGTGTAGTGAATGACCATCATGTACACGCGCGACTTGTCCTGGTGGCTCGCAAAGCCGGCGATCATCACCACGATCACCACCGCCGTGAGCCCCACGAGCGCATACATGCCGGCGCCGGCCGTAATGCCCGTGGTAATGGCCCAAAACAGATACAGCAGGTCGAGCGGGTCCTTGACCGCCGTACGGTAGCGGACGATGGACAGAGCACCGACCATACCGAGCGAGATGACCACGTTCGTCGAGATCGCGAGCGTGACCATGCAGGTAAGCACGCACATGCCCACGAGCGTCACGGCAAAGCTACGCGAATACACCACGCCGGTAAAAAAGCGCTTGTACACGTAATAGATCAGGATGCCCATGGCGAGCGCCACGAGCAGCGAAAGGCCGATCTTGGCAGGATCGACCTGGCCAAACGCCTCCAAGACGGAGTTCTTAAAAAAGTCCCTGGTGCTCATGGTCTAAATATCCCCTCGGTTCTCAAAATCCGATTCCCAGTAGTTAAAACCGCGCAGGTAGGCGGTCTTTTCGTAACACAGGCAGTACTTGGAGACCGCCGTAAGCTCGGCCGCGCCCGGCGGCACCATATCGCGCACGAGCTGCGGGCAAAACTCCGTAAACTTGACCTCCATCACCAGCTTGCCGGGCTCCAGGACCGGCAGCGCGGGCAGCGTCGCGTCAAAGATATCGAAGCTTCCCACCGCGGCACGCACGTTCATGTCAAACGTAATGCGCACGGTGCCCTCATCCATCACCCACGGCTCGCGCTCGTAGTCCACGATGGTCCGCGGGCGCATCATGTTGCAGATGCACTCGATGTAGAACTCGCGACAGATCGGATAGGGGCTCCTCAGCAAAAAGCCGTAGTCGCCAGCCAGAATCTGCTCAAACTCGCCACGTGTGAGCGGCGCGTCCTCCTTATAGATCCAGCTACCGTACTTCTTTTTGCGCTCGAGCTTAATCACCTTGTCGCTGCCGTTATAGATGCGAACGCGAAACTTTTTGCGCATGAGAATGCCGGCGTCTTTTTCCTCGTAGGCCGAGTTGCAGTAGTCGTCAAAGTACAGGCTGCGAATGGTGTAACCGCCCGCCCGCGCATGCTTGTCCAGTTTAAATACCGGCGCCATGCGACAGGCAAGCGCGGCGTGCTCGCCCTCGTTAATGAGATATTTGAGCTCGTGGCGGTAACGCTCCTGCGTGGTACGCACAGGCGGAGCCGCCAAGCGCTCAAGCAGCGCGCTAGCCCTCCTCATACGTGTCCTCCACGACCTTACCGCCGTCTTGCACGTAAAAACACTTCATGCCGTAGTGCTTGCCGTCGTCAGTCACATAGTAGTCAAACGCATCTTGCGTAAAGCCGTCGGAGTTGGTGGCACGCACGCGCACAAAATACTGGCCGGCATCGGGCGCATCGCAGGTCACCTCGGGAAGCAGCACGTCCTCGGCCTTAAAGACAACGTCGCTTATGGCATAGTCGCGCGCTAGCTCTACAGTGTAGCGAATGTCGCGCGCCTTAAAGTCGTAGGACGCATCCCAGTTAATGCGCAGCTTACCGTTATCGATCTGCGGCACGCCGATGTAGAACGGCATGGGCTTTTTAAAACTCTCGCGAAAGCTCTTGTAGTTCTCCTCGATCTCGGAGGGAATCGCCGCGGCGATCTGCTCGTATTGGTCCTTGGTGACAGGCAGATTGTCGATATCGGGCGAAGCAAAGACCAGGGATTCAGTCACCTCGCGGTAGTGCTTGATCATCTTGGTCAGGCGAGTCTCGGTCAAATACGAGCGCAAGTCCTTGACGGCACGGTCGAGTTCGCTGCGGAACGACTTGCTGCGCAACGCGCGGTTAAACAGCACGTTACCCCAGTAGTTGCTTGCGCCGCGCTCCCAGCTCGCGTAGTCCGAAAACCCGGTAAGAGAAAGCTCCAGCTTACGCAGCATGCCGTCGTTATCCCAATCTAAAAAGTACCAGGTATTTGAGTTAAGCGGGCTGTACAGATAGCAGTTACGGTTCTGCGTATCGCAATTTCCCGTCAAGATCTGAAACGCCATCCAATAGACCAGGTTCTCGGTATCGAAGTAGGTGTCGAGCACATCGTCGATCTTTTGCGTATCGTCGTTGAGCGCATCGAGCATCTCGATTAACTTGGTATGGTCCGAATCGCCCTTGATCTCGAGCATGCCCTCAAACGCCGTCTGGTTATAGTCGGGGTCATCCGCCAGCTTAATGGTATCTTCGAAGCGATGGAAATCAAAGCTGTTCACCTTATACAGGTGCCCGCTCTTATCCAGGCCATGTGCCTTAAGCGCCGTCTTGTTGAGCTGCTCCACCTGCGTAAACAGTCCGTAGTCCTCAAAGGTGTCGTTAGATTTTTCGGTCTGGTCGCACACCCACAGGTGCACAAACTGCGTGCGAAGGCCCATCATCTGGGGAATCCCACAAATCAGGTCGTAGGCCATCTTGTTGCGAAAGCGCATGCCCTCGCCCATATGCTTATTGAGCGCAATCGCGCGCTGCTGACGCCAGGTGCCCTTACCCTTCTTGAGCTCAACCTTATAATTCTTCTGCGCGTAGCCGCTCGACGTCTGGCCGCGCACCTGCACGGTGGCATTGGGCGCTTCCTCGCCATAGCCGACCTCGCCGGCCACCGGGCCGTCTTCGTCGCCCGGCCGCAGCAGGCCCATAACCTGATAGCGCGTCACGCCCATGCCGGCATAGTCATACACCGAGTACGTGTTGATCTCGGCCCAGCTGTGGTCGGTGTTCTCGGAGCTGTTGCCGCGCGAGACCGTCAGGTACATGGTCACAATACCCGAGTCGTCGTAGACCTCGTACAGCTCGTCCTTATCGCGCAGGTGCTTAGTCCCGTCCGAGGCCTCGGCCTTTTTGATCTCGTCCTGCTCTTTGACTTTTTTGGTCGAGGAGTCTTCCTGCACCGAGCAGCCCGAAAGCAACAGCACACCGGCAGCCGCCTCAAACAGACGGCGGCGAGACATCATTCTATCGGTCATCAGGACCTCCCCAATGCTTTTGGTACAAGCGAACCACCGCGCGCTCAAACGCGCCATGCGGCTCGCCCTGCTGACGGCGTTCCTCATAGCGCTGCTCGGCACGGTCGAGCAAGCGGCCCAGCTGTGTAAAGCGACCCGTTTTGTCGGTCGCCACAATGGGCTGCTGGCTCAGGATACGATACGGCAAGTTGGCGGTATAGGTATCGAGTCGCAGCAGCGCCACGATAAAAAACACCGCCGCACCCAACAAAAAGCCAAAGCCGTAAAACTGCTGCGGCAAAAGCAACGACACCGCAGTCGCCAGCCCAGCCACACCGGCAAACAGACCCGAAGCCAGCACGGCCCCCTTATAGTCGGTAAAGTACAGCAAGATAAGCATCACCGTATTGCCCACGGCATACAGGCCATAGCCCACGCACAGCGTACGAAAATAACCGTGCATCAGGTTGTTAAAGCCCAACGGCAGGGCCGACAGCACCGTGGTCTCGAGCGAAATGACCGCAGCAGTCACAAACAGCTGCTTGAGCGCACAAAAGCGCAGTTCTCGATTGAGCGTGGCAAGCATTTCCTCCTCGGCCACCACAATGTCGCCCACCACGCCACCGTCGTTGAACAGGCTGTAGTAGTCGCGATAGCGCGGATAAAAGTTGACCTCGACCGAGACCACAAAGTTGACGGACGTGACCAGGATCGTCAAAAACGCGATGAGCGCCGGCACATCGTGGTAGGGCGCACCATAAAACAAGCCCTTGACCTGCACGCCAATGGGACCGGCCCAAATTATCACCAAGTGCGCAAAGAGACCCAGGTTGGTAAACAAGCCCGTGAGCGCCAGCGGCATAAACTGATCGAGCCACTGCAAAAAGAGCCAGGGGCTGCGGTCGCTCTGAGGAAAATAACGGTACAGCAGCACCACGTCCCAGGCGAGCATGACGCCGTAGCCCAGAGCAATTGACGCCAACAGGCCCTCGACCGGCGGCAGTCCCAGCGCCAGCGCGGCCAGGGCGCACAGGCACGCCGCGCCAATGGCAGCCGCAAAGCTGCATAGGATACCGCGGTAATCCTTGATGGCCGTGAGGTAACTCATGCCGTTCCAGTTGACGATCATAATGTTGAACAGCCACAGGCACAGCAGCCCCTGCAGCAGCGTGGCGCCCGAGAACAGAAGGAAGACGCCGTAGAGCACCGTGCCCGCAACGAGCATGACAGCATTGGAGCCCCAAAACGAGGGCAGAATCTCGTCCTCGCGCTCGGCAAACAACATATCAGCCAAAAAGCGCGTGACCGGCATGGAGAAAAAGCTCGTGAGCGTGAGCGACGCCAGCAGCGTATAGGTCACCATGCACACCAGCAGGTCTTGGTTGGCGCGTCCCACGCCCCACAGACCGCACAGCACCAAGATACCCACCTGGAGCAGCACGCCCAGCAGCATCGGGCCCGTGCACACAATGCCGGCGTAGCCATAGGCGCGCATCGTGGCAAACAGGCCCTTGCGCCTAAACAGGCGCTTGAGCTCAAAACCGATTCCGGCCACCGGCTACTCCCCCTCTCTGGGCAGGTCAAACGCTTGCGCCGTCACGTCGTACAGCGCGCGATAGTTGGCGAGCATCTGCTCGTGCAAAAAGTACGTGGCAACGCGACGCTTGCCTCGCTCCCCCATCTCAATGCGACGGGCGCGGCTTGTGCACATGCGTTCCATGGCATCGGCCAAGCCCTTGCGATACATAGGCGGCGTCACAAAACCTGCCACGCCAAAGTCATCGCCCGGAGCGCCTTCGAGCAACTCACGGCAGCAGCCCACCTCGGTCGTCACGCAGGGACGACACGCGGCAAGCGACTCCAGCACGCTGAGCGGCTGGCCCTCGGAGATGCTCGTCAAAATGGTAAAGTCGAGCTTTTCCATGTACTCGACCACGTTGACGCGGCCGGTAAAGATCAGGTCGCGCACGCCCAGGGTTTCGACCAGCGCGTGGTACTCGGCGCCGTACTCTTCGTCGTCCACGCCGCCCATGATGTGCAGGCGCACCTTGGGCAGGCGCTCGTGCAGCTCAAAAAAGGCATAGATCATAGTCTTGACGTCCTTGATGGGCGCCAGGCGCACCACCGCGCCAATGTCCACCCAGCCGTCATCGGGCTTTAAGGGAATGTCCTTAAAGCAGTCGAACTGGATGCCGTTGGGGATGACCAGACATTTGTCTGCATCGCAACCCATATCGATCTGCGTCTTGCGGGCGTTATGGAACAAACTCGTCACGCGGAAGGCGCGGCGGTAGATCTCCTCCGAAAGCAGGTAGAAAAAGCGAATCCAGCGGTCCTTAAACGACGGCACCACCCAGTCGGCGCGAATGATCTCTTCCTCGCGCTCGCGGGTATAGATGCCGTGCTCGGTGAGCAGCACCGGCGCATGGTGAACGCTTGAGCCCAGGCAGGCGAGCAGGCCGCCGTAGCCGGTCGAGATAGCGTGGTACACATCGGCAACCGGCACCTCGCTGCCCAGCAGGTAGAGCACCGGCAACAGCATAGAGCGCATGGTGTGGAATGCGTCGGCGAAGGGCGTGTAGGGGTACTCGGCAAGGCACACGTCGCGGAAGATATCCATAAACGTGCGGCTCTGCAAAAACGAGAGCGGATGCACGCGACGGCGCTGGAAGATATCGAACAGCACGTCCCAGTCCGGATTGGAGAGCGACACCAGGCGGCGTAGCGCCTCGCGCTCGCGGTCGTTAAAACTGGCTTCATGTTGCTCGCCCGAAAGCCGCAGGGCATCGTCCAGGAACACCTCGTGCACCTCGACCACGTTGCTGGGCAGCTCGTAGACAAATTTGCCGCGGTCGGCAGCATGCGCGCCAATCACCCACAGCACGAACTCGTGCTCGGGCATGGCCTGGATATAGCCATGCATCCAGGTAGATACGCCGCCGTGCACATAAGGGTAGCAACCCTCGAGTACCAAGCAGATTCTCATCTGTCGCCACCCTCCTTGCGCTCGATCGTCAGGGTATTATCATTTGCCTTGAGCAGATACAGATCGCCCGTAAGGTGCGTCAGTTCGCCACCCGTCACCGCACCCGGCTCGCCATTTATTGGCGCGGAACATGAGCCACGCCTCGTCGTGGAAATTGTCCAGGCTGAGCGTCCAGGCATCCGCACCGGTATCCACGCTCACCGTAACCGACGAAAAGCGCTGAATGGCACCGGAGCACTCCGACGCCGTCTGGCGGCGCAGGTCGGGCGCAGACTTGGTAAGCCAGTCCAGGTAGTCGGTCAGGCCGCCCTTGTAGACTTCCCAGCCCTCCTTGGCGCCGCGATCGGGATCGAGCAGGTCGTCCGGGTGCATAAAGTGCGTACTCACGTAGTGCATGTTGAGCTCGGACACGGCAGCCAGGCGCATATAGGAATCGTCGACCATGCCGCCCGAGACAATACGCGGCTGCTCCACAATACCATCGCTCGCCACGCCAAACTCCTGCACGTACGGCAGGTCGGTACCGTCCTCAAAATACGTACTGGCAATAGTCTTAATGCGCGGAACATCGGTGCCGATAAGCTGGCGCGCGCGGGCCGAAAGGATATTCGACGGTGGCACGTAGACCGAGCCGTGCGCGTTGGGCAGCACCTCGTCCTGGAAGGCTATAAGCTCGTTGAGCGAAGCGACGAGCGTTTCCTTGTTCTTCCAGGTCTTGTAGTCATACAGCGTGCCATAGTCGGTATCCCAGAGCGCCAGAGGCTGATGGTTGTAGCCGTGAAAGCCCAGCTCTCCGCCCATCTGCAGCAGCATGCCGCCAAAATAGCGGAACTGCGTGGTATCGGCCTGGCGCGCGGGCTCGGTCTGGTTGACCGCGTCCTCGTAGTTTTCGATCATCACGCCGGTATAGCGAATGCCGTATTTTTGCGCAAGCTTTTGCAGATCGGGCCACCAGACCTTGGTGTAAAAATCCGCAATGGAAAGGCCGTAGTCACGCTTGATATAAGTACCATCGCCCGAGGGCACGGGGCTAGGAAAGTCGTCCAAATAGAACACGGCGCTGTTGATGACCGGATAGGCCGAGGCATCACCCAGCAAGCTTATGGCCGAAGCATAGAACCCACGCATGACCTTGTCGTAGATACCAATGTTGCACACCACGGTGTGACCACTGCCGCAATCGTTAGACCAAATGAGCGGCGTGCCCGCGTCACCGGTCTTTGCCCATACGTGCGCCGTTTCGCGCAATGAAACCGAAAGCGAAGAATCGAAGGGATCCGAGAACTCGTAGCGCTCTCCTCCGCCCAACATAAAGTCATCGCTCGGCACAATGCTTTCGGCTTTCGCATAGTCATATCCGGCCGATTCGATCCCAAGCTTGGAAGCAATAGCCTGCAGGCAGTTCGAGTTATCTGGCGTCATGCCCAGCATGAGTGAGCCGCCCACACTCACCCAACTCATCAGATCGGTCAGATGCGTACCCAGTCCGTCAAGCGAGGGCATAAGCACAATCACGCGATCAAACGACGTGAGCGATGGGATCGCGTCCGCACCGTCGGTGGCAATATCAACATCGCGATGGGCGATCTTCATGTCGAGCAGGATCTGGTCGAACTGTTCCTTTACGTCCTCGACGCCAGCTTGATCGGAATCGGTAATGACCAGGCACGTGGGCTTTTGGCCAAAGATTGCCGAGGAGGCCGGCACCGCATCGTTGGCGGCCAGCATCCCCAGCTTATGCTGGCCCGCACTGTACTGCACGCCGGCACGCTCCACCAGCAGCACAGCGGCCATGACAATAAAGACCGCCCACACCACGAGGAGTCCCATCCAACGAAAGCGCCCTGCACGGTCGCGGATATGTTGCGCCACGCTCATCTGGCCTCCTCCCCGTCGCGCCAAAACGCCAACTTTTCGCGGTTGTCGGCGCTCAAATACACATGTTGCTTGTCAATCGCATCGATCACACGGTGGACCTCGTCACCGTCGCGGCGCATCACGGCCAGGCGCAGGCAAAGCATCCAAACCTCCTGCTCCTCGGGCACGTCTATCACCAGCTGGTCGGTCACGGCCTGCGCCTCGTCGATCTGTCCGACATCGGCCAGCGCCGTCGCGTATCGAATGCGCAGCTCAAGGGTATCCTCGCGCTCGCAGCGACGCGCAAGCAGGCGCGCGTACTGTTGGCGCTGAATCTGAGCCACGCGCCCCTCAGCCAAGCCCGAGCACAAGTATTCACCAAGAAAATCGCAGTATTCGTTGAGGTTTTGAGCGCTCGGGTCCGTCTTAAAGGCACGCTCCAGCTGCTGCAGTTTAAGGTCGGACTCCTTGGAGATCTGCGCCACCGCCGTCGCGGCATAGTGCGCCACCTCAACGTCGTCGTTAAGCTTAGCCGCCTGCAGCTGCGCCAGGTACGCGTCGGGCTCCTCGGTGAGCATGGAGAGCATTAGGCGGCGCCGGTATGCCGGGTCGTTGACGATGAGTGCCTCCTCGAGCGGCACTACGCCTGAATCGTCCTCACCACTCGGTACCGACATACTGCGATGCAGGTCATCGTTGAAGCGCAGCGACTCCAGCGCAGACCCTTTCAGCCCCTCGCCAAACACCGCGCTGCACACTGATAGCAAAACCACCAGCAACGGGCCCCACAGCGGCACCAGCACTATCACAGCCAGCATGTGCCCGCGCACCGGCAGCAGGCCCAGTTTCATGAGCGTCCACAGCATCAGGCAAACCAGCGCATGAATCAGCAGCAAGACGGCAGCAACGACAAGCGAGATCAAGCGGCACCCCCCTCACCGTCACCGGTGTAAGAGATGTGCTGCAGCAGCTCCACGATGTCCTCGCCGTCGACGGGCTCCACCGCAATCTGCTTTGCGCTCAGGCGCTCGCGGATAATGGGCAGATCGCATGCCTTTGCCTGGCGCATAAGCAGGTAGAGCACGTCGCCGTCGACCAAGCCCGCCGCGTCGCTCTCGCGGATTGCCGACCCAATTGCGCCCACCAGCTCGCCGACAGGCTCCATGCCCGGTACCACGCGCAGGAGCAAAAAACTCCCCATCTTGCTATCTGCCAGCGCCTGCTCCGCCGCGAGCTCTTGGCCAAAGGCAGCCTGCTTGAGCACGCAAGTGCCGTCAACGCAGCGTTTATCCTGCGCCACCGCCTCATAGTCAAAGGCACGGCCCAGCGCGCTTTCGACCAACCCGCACAAGATGCGGAACAGGTTTTGATAATAGAGGGTCATTTGGTTTTCGGCCGCACTACGCACAAAGATCAACACAGCGGGTGCCCCGTCGCGCTCGATCG
This sequence comes from uncultured Collinsella sp., assembly GCA_900544135.1. Lineage (GTDB taxonomy): Bacteria > Actinomycetota > Coriobacteriia > Coriobacteriales > Coriobacteriaceae > Collinsella. The sequence continues at coordinate 26,518 of UQTU01000003.1, read as the reverse complement.
TGTATCCAAACATGGGAAGCCCCGGCGTCAGCTCGCGGTTCACCCACAGGTTCGAACGACCCCCGTCGCCCAAAAGAGGTGCAAGCTGCTCAAGCGTGAGCGAGCGCGCGGCATCTTCGGCAATCGCGGGACTTGCTGCCACCAGGCGTGCAAATGCCCCGCCCGAAACATGGTAGATCGCCACCGAATCGTTCTCGAGGATCTCGCCCAAAAGCTCGCAGCACTTGCGATAGATGTCGCGTGGGTTGAATACGTCGAGCTCCTGCGTCACGGCAAAGATCTTGCCAAAGCTGTCGTGGCGACCCACGATCTGGCGCCTGTACGCGCGCTTGTCCTCGATCGCGTCGTGGTAGAGCTGCGTAAGGAACGTATTGCGGTTGCGCACGAGCTCGTTTTGATCGCGCTCCGCCCTAATGGCTTCGCTGTTGCGCAGCTGCACATAGCCGCACACGGCACCCACAACAAAGTACGCAATAAACGGCAGCCAGTTAGACGGCTCGTAAAAGAGACCCTGGAAGGTATAGCCATACTGGGTAAAGTAGCTCGCGGCCAAACCCACCGACGCCAGCAGCGCCGCAACCAGGCCAAAATCGAGCCCATACAGCGTGCCGATCAGTACCACGTACAGCAGGCGGTAGTCGAGCACGTTAAGCTGAGCAGACTGCGAAAACACCAGCTCCAGGCCCTCAAAGAGCACCCAGGCCAGCGCGGTCTCCAGGCATTTGATGGGCAGTGTCCGCCCGCGCATGCGGTCGATGGCGGCACGCAGCGGATGGCGCTTGCCCGCGAGGGTCTGCTCCCAGCGGGCGTGTATGGTCGAAAGATCGCGCAGCACGTCATAGCGCTGGAACCACCCGTAGCGCGTGCGGACGGTATCGCTCGGAGCAATGGAGACGACGGCGTCCCCGTCGTAGGTAATGTCGAGCCCCGGGAACAAGCCCTTGAGCGCCTCGCCCAGGTCTCCCACGGTGTGGGCAAAGCTATCCGGAACCTCGAGTTCCTCGAATGTGGCATCCCAGCTGTCGAAGATGCGACGCACCAGAACGGCCAGCTCCTCGGCGCAGAGGGCACCGAGCGGTGAGTCCGCCCCAGCCCTCATGACAGCAGAGCCTTGCGAGCACGCCTCGAACAGCGGGGTCAAAATCGGGTCTTCCAGCGTGGGCGAGGCGGTGTACAGATACGGCACGCGCAAGATCTTGGCCTGAATGCCGTCGCGGACCGCATAGTAGCGGCACAGGTCGTTGGCCGCACGGGCAATGATGCCCTTGCCGTTTTGCCCCGCAGCGTCCACCGCACCGTCCGCTCCCATGGGACCAGTCACAAACAGCAGCTGAATCTGGCGACCCATGCAAGCTCGAAAGACGGAGCGCAGCAGCTCGATGTCGCCAACGGCCTCGGTATGCGGCGTGAGATAGGTAGAGAGGTAGACCACACGGTCGAATTCGTAAGCCTGGTCCAGGTGCTGCAGCAGCTCTTTCCAAGACGCATGGAGCGACGACCCGTCGCGGCGCGCCTCGTTGGCCGCCACGACCTGAACATGGTCACCGGGAAACGCCTTGGCACAAAAGTCGTCATCGACATACACGGTATTGCCAACAACCAGCACTTCCACCGTGCGCTCCCCCTCCCCAAATTTAGCTTTTGCCATGGTAAACATGCATATTGTACGCTGTCAATGTAGGCCAAAGGCAACTTTAAAGCTGTTTTAAGAACTTTTTCAGACGGGAAGCGACTCGCGCCTGAGCCAGAGAGCCCTACACGTGCCGCTGCACGGCGGAGAAAGGCGAATCCACTACCCCTCAGGCATAATTCCTGAGCAAAATCAAGCAGAGCACACGGCTTTTTGCGCCACTTTAAGACGTAATCGGGATGTGGCGAGAGGCCAAATTCGGAAGTGCGGGGAAAACCAAAGGAATGCTGACCAGACCCCCGTTTTAGGCTTCCGCGACCTGCGGTTTTGATACAAAATAACCGCGTTGTGCTCGAAGGTTTTCGATTTTTCCCCGCACTTCTGTAATTACATCTCTGGATCGAGGGCGCAGGCAATGGTGACGACATCCACGATAGCGCCCCCCTATGCCTGATACCAAAATCGTTCCATAGGGACCCGTTTCCCAATGGGATGATTCTTCACAAAGGGCATTAAGGCGCATGAGAACATGGTAGAGGCAAGCAAGCGCGCTTCCACGTTTTCGCCCATGGTGACCACGGTATAATCCAACGAGACAAGCAACGAACGGGAAAGGCAGCGCGGATGAACCTGGGCAGCGAGAGCGAGACCGTCGAGTTCAAGAAGTCCACTGGCGAGCATAAAGAAGCACTGCAAGCCATCAGCGCCATGCTGAACAAGCACGGCCGCGGCGAGCTCTACTTCGGCGTGAAGGACAACGGCGATGTCATCGGCCAGGATGTCAGCGACGCAACGCTGCGCCAGGTGACGTCGTGGGTGTCCGACAAGATCGAGCCCGCGGTGTTCCCGACGGTCGAGTGCCTCGACGCCGATGATGGGCTGCGATACATCAAAATTGCCTTCTCAGGTGCCGACGCCCCCTACTCCGCCGACGGACGCTACTTCACCCGCGTGGGGACTTCGAACAAAGCGCTGTCGGCCTCGGAGCTGAGCGCCATGGTCGTCAAGCGTGAGCGCGCCCGTAGCCCGTGGGACTCGCTGCCGTCCGGCAGGCCCGTCTCCGACGCCGACGAGCAGGCGGTGCGTGACTTCGTCGCGCGCGGCGGCAGGGCCGGACGCGTGGGCGGCGGGTTCGCCGGCGTGGAGGACACCTTGGCAAGGCTCGACCTCGTCGCGCCCGACGGCAGCCTAAGAAACGCCGCGGTGGAGCTGTTCTGCGAGGGATCCGACACCTACCCCAGGATGAAGCTGGGGCTTCTGGGCGGCAACACCAAGGCCAAGATCCTCGACCTGCGCCGCGAGAGCGGCACCATGCTCAAGCTGCTCGACTTCGCCGAGTACTTCGTGACGTCGAACATCAGGCGCGAGTTCGTCATCGGCGAGACGGGCATGTACCGCAAGGAGATCCCCGAGATCCCGGCCGAGGCCATCCGCGAGGCGGTTGCCAACGCGCTGTGCCACCGCGACTACACCACCGGCACCGCCGTCGAGGTCAACGTGTTCATGGACACCGTCCAGATCGTGAGCCCGGGCCTGTTCCCCGAGGGCGACTCGCCGCAAGAGCACCTAGACGGTACCGCGAGCGAGTTCGGCCTCCGAAACCCCGCGATCGCGCGCACCCTGTTCCGCGCCGGCGTCATCGAGCAGTACGGCACGGGCATACCGCGCATCAAGGAGGCCTGCGAGGCAGCCGGCGTGAGGTTCCGCTTCGAGCAGACCGTCAACAGCACCGTCGTCGTCTTCGAGCGTCCTGGGTTGCAGAAAGCGGCCTTCAGGAGAACCGCGGCCGACAACCGACCGCTCCTCAGCGAGCGCGAACGAGCAGCGATGGCAATTGCCGCCGCTCAGGGGAAAATCACGACCTCCGACCTCGCGCGGGAGTCCAATGTCGGTAGGAAAACGGCCTCGAAGACTCTGAAAGACCTTGCCGGTCGAGGCCTGTTGGAATGGGTAGGGAAAAGCCCGAAAGACCCGCACCAGTTCTACAGGATGCCAAGCGAAGTTTGAGGCTGCAGGTCCTAGCCGGGAAACAGGCCCATTGCGTTTGCTGCCCTCCCCCTGCTGGGCACTACTGAGTAATCTACTGGGCACTGCTGAGTAATCTACTGAGTAGTGCCCAAGCGCGAGTTGGCAAGTCCGTCGAAGCCCAGAGAAACGGCTCCGAAGAATATACTGACCGCTACTGACCGCTACTGACCGCTACTGACCGCTACTGACCGCTACTGACCGCGGCATTCGGCAGGCCCGCCGAATGCCGCGGTCTCCCGAGACTAGCAGAGCCGCCCTTATTGTTAGCGCTGCCGAAGCAAGCCCTACTTCAGCAGCAACTTGAATTTTCGTGCGATGAGCCTCCCCGGAGCCAAGAGCCTTTTGCCCTAATCACAACACCGCAATTCAAGCACCGCAGAAAACTCCATTAGCGATGAACCAGCCACTTGAAGACGTGATCAAGGTGCGGCAAGGGGTCAAATTCGGAGGTGCGGGGAAAATCGAAGAAATGCTAACCAGGCCCCAGTTTTCGCTTCCGCGAACTGCGGTTTTGGTGCTAGAAATCGCGTTGTGCTCGAAGGTTCTCGATTTTCCCCGCACTTCCGTAATTACATCCTTGGATCGAGAGTACAGGCAACAATGACGTCATCCGCGATAGCACCCAACAGTCACGGACGTACAAAAGGCCGTTGCCGGAAGCCTCCATACAACGACTCTTCTTTGCGCGCGCCACGCTCGCAATGCTCCATTAAATGTAACTAATTGATTTGCTATATACCATTCATAATGGCACATAGCAAATCAATTAGTTACATGTGGAGGCAGAACATGAGGGAGTACGTCGAGAAGCAGCTGCACACTAGAGTCGATTGCGAGCCCAACGACGCCTCGGAAATAACGACGCAAAACTCTTTCCGAAAGTGTAGGTGAGCGAAATGGCGACTCATGCATACGATGACCTTTATTCTTATCTAGCCGCATTCAAGAACAGCTCTCTTGCCGAAATAATTGCGTACCTAGAAGAACTGGGGCAAAGGAGGTTCGACGCCTTTATTAGGGGCCTTGCACCCCTTATCCCAATCGAAAAAATCGAAAATCAATCCCTGTTCAATTTTTCTGTTGACTCCACCCTTGAAGGAGGCAAATTCCCCTGCACTGACTATGCCTGTCGAGAGCAAAACATTTACCATTTGGCAAAGTTCTCAGCATTGTATGCAGATAAAACACTGATTCATTGCCCTATAGAATCGGCATTCGAAATGGGGCACGATGATTATGCCTCAGTCGATGAACTTGCATTCGGGATCTATTTGACCATGCGAGTCGAAGACATAGTCAAAGCTGGAATACTCGGATTTTCGAGCAATTACATTCCTCTTTGCAAAGATTGCCTAGCGCGACAAATCGAAAGAGAATCAAAAGCAAAAGGATTGATATCGAGTTATTGGGATGAACTCGTACGACAATTCTGTTCCTCTACCTCGTGCACTTTAAAACAAGCACCAGATGGGAATCTGTGTGTAGCGATTGAGGGAATGGATGCATATGGGTCCCATGATGAGATGGATGTCGATTTCCTGGTAATCCCGTCTGAATACGAATCGCTCTATGCAAGCCAAGGCGAAACGCGATTGGATAGAGACATGCTGGAGAAAGGCGGCATCTCGACTATCCTACTGCCTTTGTTGGACGATTGCTTTCAAGCCCTCGTCAATCCCTATTTTTCGAATAGCTCGTATTTAACCACTCGTCCAGCTCAGATTGAGTTCCTCGAGTCCGCAACTTCCACCCTTTATCCTCGAAAAGATCAGACCATACCCATTCGCCGGTTATCTTGCCCCCTCCCCATTGCTGAAAATGCAACGTTGCGTAGCATCCTTGATTGCCGCATTAGAAACGAAGAGTCGTTTCTTGTGTTTAGGGATACCTTGTCCAAAGGCCTGAGCGAAAGGCCCATCGACACCTCGACATTAGCTGACCTGAAGAACGACCTAATAGAGCCCGAGCTTCACAAGATATCTTTAGTGATGAAAAACGAGCGATCCCGATTAGTCACCTCCGCAGGCATTGAAGCCGCTATCGGAATTGCGAGCTTTACATTGGGGCAATACGGAATCGCATCACCTTCTGATGCCATGGCCTTCCTCGGGGCTGCCGGCATAGGGGCCGTTGCATCTCAATCCGCAGATTTCTTGCGAGAAGCCAAGGCAAAAGAGAACCCCATGTATTTCCTCTGGAAGCTCAATAGAAACAACCGTCTGTAACCTAAGGGGCAGAACACCGCAGTCGCCGAGCATATCTCGATCATTAAATAAAGGCAGCACTAGAAAGGATGCGAATCGTGAAGAACCGATTCCCTTTCCGAATGCCTAATGCAGTAAAAATCACTGGTAGATCCGAGCAGTTTAACCAAGACGACAAGAGCGCGCTCAGATTGTTGTCTGCAGTAGCTAGCCAAGTATAGATACCATCCTGTTTCCAAATTCGGTCCTACGATAAACCCTTTCTTCTTTCTCAATTTCGTCGGGATCGTCGAAGATGAGCGTCGTATCTACTACGTCCCACTGCTGCCGATGGATATCCTCAATCAGCAATCCCAGCCCGGTTAATCGAAGAAGAACTTCTGCATCTCTGCCTCTGAGCGTCTGAAAAGTTTCCTTTTCTCGAAGCATTTCGTAGTCTCCAGGTAGAAATCTGTCCAAAGTCTCTGCAAACAAACGAAGATCGTCCCAGCTAATTTCTTTATCTAGGTAGGCCTCATAAATCTTTGCTAGTCGCCGCGCTTTGTCCTCCTCAATGTATCTTTCGAGCAGGATAAGCAGGTACTCAATATCGCGCTTCCTATTTGACTCTTCAAAGTATTGCTTGTACTTGTTCCATGAGCCATTTTCAAAAGAGTCGCGGTTGAACTCATCGAGGAAACACGCATACTTCTTCAGCAGATGCGCATTGTGGATATTGTTTCCGATTTTGTAGATGCTCACTAGGCTTGAGATGACGGGGATGTCCTTCAAGAACTCGTTTTGGAGAATTTCGTCCAGGCCAACCTCTGCGATATTCGAAATAAGTTCGAGAGAGTCGCTGCAAATAGTCGGCCTTGCGTCGTCTTGCAAGCGCGATAGACCGGCCTTAGTTGATTCCTCTGCGTTTACCATAAGATTACCTTTCATAATAATTTGCCAGTTTTGGCATGCGTTTGCAGCGCCGCTTTTCTGAAAGTGGCTCCAATTTAAATGCCATCCCCCGAATAGGCGCTCAGGTTCGATTCAACAAGTGCATTGGTTGAAAAGAGCTTTAGACCCCCTTCGCGGTAGAAGTCGCCTGTGCAGAGCAACCAAATCATCTTGTCGAGCTTGCAGGCAGTGGACTCGGGGTCCACGCCGCCCTTCCGCGCCGCGCGCGCGGCTTCGAAATGGCAACGAGCCACTTCGGCCTCGCTGTCAGTGGTAGCGTAAAACTGAACAGTATTCAGCTGGCCGTTGACACAAACATCGACGAGTGGCTGCTGAACAAGCTCGACGACCTGATCAGGGCGATGCAGCTCGAGCTCATGGAGCTGCACCACGGTTCGTCCTCGACTGTCTTCTGCACGCAGTGCAGGTCGAAGGGCTAGGCAGGAGCCCCCCGAGGCTTTTCCTAATTCTAGGTGTTAAAGTCGATTACTGCCTGCCGTGGAATAGCCTCCACTTTTCGTCTTCGATGTCTCTTTCAATTGAAGACCTCACTTTTAACAGCCATTCTCTGTGTTTTAAATATTCAACACCTACGGGCAGCTGAGCAGCAATCGATTCAATCGCCTCAATCTCCTTGAGCTTTGCTGGAATAAAGCCTTTTTCTGGAGACCCGCTCATTGAAGATCGACGGAGATCCAAATCGTTGATCGATATCCCGTCTTTATCGAGCGACAGAATGAGGGTGATAGCCCTGACCCTCGCCTCGTCATTGCAATCGGACAAGGCCCAGCTAATTCTATCGAGACTATTTGCGTCGGCGATCCTTTCGCGGATGATATATTCCAGGCGCTCCCAAAAAATATCGCTCGAGAGCGCATTTGCGTCACGAACGGGAAACAAAGCGGCTATTTCAAACCTACCGAGTGGTTCGCTCAGCACTTCATCGATCAATGCTTTCAGCAGATTCCAAGCACGATTGTCCTGGACGGTCCAAAACGAGCTGATTCTTCGCAGGAGATCGTGCCTTTGTCGGTAGTCGAGGCTGGCAGCGTATTCCAAAAAACGGTCAATCATTGAACTGTCAAGGCGTAAAAGGCAGCGTAGGAAAGCGAGGTTATAGTCGAAAGAAGGGCGTCCTTCAAGTGCGAGAAAATACAGGTTGATAGCCGGTAAGGGATTGGATCCGAAGTACGAATCTAGAGCGGAGACGCGCTTTTCGTCTCCGCAGTTGCCGAAAAACCGCCAAACCCCATCATTGTGAGTGCGTTCGGAAAACCTAGAAGCATATTTGAGGATATAGCCAGGATGCTTTGGCTCGACTATCTCCAAATCTTCCAAGCAGAGATGCGTTCTGCCGTCATCGAGTCTTGCGAGGATCTCGTCGAGCTCCTCCTTGTCGGGCCCGTTCTTTATTGCTAGCAAATCAAGATAGTCAAACAGGGCCGGATGGTCACTCACGTCGATCACCGCGCCCAGCTCGTTTCTAAGGACCTTCCTGCCGATGGTTTCAGCAAGATGGTCAAGTGCTTCGTACGAGACGGGGATCGTCGAGGGCGACGAAGCGATATTGCGTGCGATTATGCTTGAGGCAGTATCTGGGGTCCTTTTGGCGATTTCCAGAAGGACTTTTCCGATAGCCCTGCCCGACTCCCACTCTTTATCGGAAATCTCATAATCTTCGGCTAGCTTTCCCAGGGCTTCGGTCAGTCGTTCTAGCGGTAACTCTTCCGCGGATATCCTCGGTTCTTTCTCTACGAGAGACTCGGAGTTCTCCAGGCCAAGTGCGTCGAATGTGCTCTGGCGGAACCCATCGAGGCTCAGAGGGGGATTCTGCGCGCATGTTTCGTAAATCTGGTTGATGCTTAAGCTGCATGAGAGATCGATTGTCGAGTCTTCGCTTATATATTTGGGGAATAGATCTTCGATCATCGAGAGCACCGAATGCATGTTTTCTGCATGCTCCGCTTCAGGTTCTTTGCCATAGAACGAGAAGTGCTGCCGAAAGGTGGATCTAACTTGCCTGCTGAATTCGGTTTCGACTAGAACGGAGAGCGCCCGGAAGCAATGGGCGTGGAGCTCGGCCAGCTCTGATGTGAAATTAAAGATCAGGGTGTTGTATGTGTACGTTATGCCGTTTTGCCGAACGCGCTGGACCCTTGAAGAGAGGTATGAACTCGTCAAGACGATCAGACATGCTGCAACATTGCGGGAATGCGATTGTTGATATTTTTGAGCGAGGGCATCGAGTTTGCTGTTTTCCAAATCGAATCCCGTACGATCGAAATCGTAAGCGAAAGCGCCGTCTTGCCCGCATGCCCAGTTGTACTCGGCCGCCCGCTCTGTGCCTCTTTCTACACACTTCACGAACAACTCGGAGGCTGTTTGCGAATACTCGCTCGAGTTCATCAGGGATACGGAAATATGCAGGGGCATAGATCCGTCCGATGTCGAATTCATGCCGAGAATTTCTTCCGATACGTCAGCGCAAGCAGCACTTTCGATGCGGTTTGAGGCAAAGGCGAGCGCCTGTACGGGGAGGAGTTGATTGAATGTGATTATGAACTGATCGGCAATTCGCTCATCCCGATTCTTTATTTCATCCCAAGCTTTCTCGCATTCCCTTCGAAGATAGTCGTACACGCTCGCACTTCCGCATACTTCAGCCATTGACTTGGCGGCTTTGAGATACGGCGCGTTCGGCATTTCTGCGGTATGCAGAATGAAATCTGCAAAACTGCCGTTCCCTTCTTTTGCGAAGTGGCGGCATATCAAGAAGTCGCGAAGATTCTGCTCTTCCATCCTTATGGCTAGCACGCCACCGGCTGAGGTAAGGATCGTGACGATTTCCTGGTCGTTCAATCTGGATGCAAAATCCCGAATCTCGGCGTCGTCGTACCCCAAGCCCAAGAGATCCTCATAACAAGGGTCTCCTTCAATAAGATCGCAGCAGTCGTAGATTGCAAGGATCTCTGCGAGACGTTGCTCTCTGCTGGAGTACCCAGCTAAGGCGGAATTCATATAGATGTTCAGAAGATCGTATGGCTCTTGGATGGCTTCGAAATTGCCGTCTGCTATGAGGCTTGCTGCCATGATAGCCAAGCGCAGGTTTCCGTTTGCGATTGCCGATACTCTCTCCCTCAGTGCTATGTTTTTTATGTTGTATTCGGTCTCGAGTATCGCTTCTATATTTTCCGCGGTTAGAGGCTCCAGCTCTATTTCTCTGAAATTTAGATAACTGCCGATTTTTGCGGTCAACTCGCTTCGGTGCATCTTCCTGCAGGTGAGGACAATCTTTAGCTTTTTGTTTTCCAAACAGATTCCCAGCAAGTGCTCAAGTGACAGGTTGCCGTTTGCATCATCGACTAGAAGGATAATGTTTTCCGACTCCGACAAAATCAGCTCGATATCATCGTCGAGATGCGATGAATACCTAGAGTCCAAGATAAGAAGATCCCAGTGATGCCGTTTGCTGAATGAGAGGCATGCGTCGAGGGCGATCTTGGTTTTCCCCGATCCAGACTGCCCCTGAATCACCACTGCCTTGTTTTGCTCTATCGATTCGACGATGACTGAAAACTCGGAATCCCTGTGCATGAGGAGCTTCGACAGGTCGGTTGAGAAACGGTCGTTCAGGCTTCGCTCGATGAAGCGGTCTGGGGCGATGAATGATCCCTTTCCGAGTGGAACGCCCAATACCGTATGCGCTAGCGCAGGGTATTTTCCATCAAGGTCGCTCGCAATTGTCTCTGGCCCGATTATTTCTATCCGTGGATCGATGGCACGGACCTCCTCGAGTACCAGAGGTGAAAGGCGAAAGTATGTGTGGCACAGGATGATTCGATCTATGAGTTGCGGATTGATTCCGGTTTTGCTCCTGTCGAGGCAGTCTTTAGCATCATTTAGCAGCTTATTGTGGATGTCGGAATTAGAGGTTGTGTATGCCGCGAAGAGGTAGTGTCCATTCTCTCCTACGGAGTACATGTCTGGCACTCCGGTCGTGGTTTTATCCGTGCCGCATTGGGATCCTAATTCAATGATGTTGTTAAGCGAATATCTCCTATATAGATACTGATTTGCTAGTGTTTGAAAACGCCCGCCTTCGATCTGCCTTAGCTCTTCTTGGATCTGATTTATTTGGGACATTTTGCTCCTCGCGATAAATTCGCCTTTTGATTTCTCTTTTCTTACTCTAGTCCGCCTACCTAAGCAAGCCTTACAAGCTCGAGGGACGAGTCGACGACGTCCTCGAAGTCAAGCCCCGCCGCATAGGCCCTCGGATAAGGCGAGCGGAGGGCGCGTGACCCCGTCGGAAATGGCCGCCGTTAGGTGCGTGTTCGAGAGCTGCGCGGCGGAGCTGGATGGAGCCTGGGCAAGGCATTAGGGCATCCTCGTCCTTGTCGTAAGACTGCCATTAGAAGATCTTCTGCAAATCCTAAGCCACGTTTCAACTTGGCAAAAGCTGCGGATCCTAAATATCGGCAAGACATTCGAGACTCTTGGATATGGCGTCGAAATAGATCCTTTGGTAATACTCCATGGTCTCGACCTTGCCGATCTCCGATCCGAGCCTCTTGGCCCAAGCTACGAGGGCCTTCCTGTCCTCGCCCTCGAGCGAGGCCGTGCACGACCTCATGTGGTCGCCCGGAAAAAGGACACTGTGCACAAGCCGAATATCTTCGGGAGGCATCTTCTCCATCGCCCTCGCGAGGAGGGAAGTGTCGAGGGAAATGAGCGACAGGATGGGTTCCGACCAGTCATCTGATTTCGAGAAAGCCAGATAGAGCTTCGTCGCGAATTGGTCGGGGGCGTTTTTCAGGACGTTGCCAAGAGACTCCGACTCCCGTTCGCGTAGCGTCGTCAAGGCGAGCTCCCTCAGCCTGTCGACCTCCTCCAAAGCCGGAATCTCATGCGCTTCGCTCGAGTCGAAAGGGATCTCCTGCCATTCGACTCGATTCTTTCCGATTGACCTCACTGCAGACTCGGGATCCCGTCCAATGGAGGATTCCATCGCCTTGACGAGCGGCGCGACCCCTTCGGGAAAGGCGTCAGCAAATTCCCCCGCAATGCCTTTGACGGCACGCAGGACGTCGGGATAGACGTCGAACGACAAGCCGCGGCTCCCGTCCCCGGGGACAATCCCGGCGACTATAGTCTCCACCATGCCAGGGACATCGGCATCGCGGAAAGTGGCGTGTCTGATGCCGTCGATACATTCAATAGCTTTCCGCGCGGCCGGCCCGTCGGGATGAAAGGTCGCAAGGTAATCTTCCAGGCAGGAACGAACATGCTTGGAATCGACCCCCTCACACCTCTCGAAAAAGCGGGGGATGAAGTCCAGAGCGGCGTATTTGAGCCGGCGCGACTCGAAAATGCCACCCCTAAGGATGGAATCCTCCCGGCTTGACGGAGGCCCGATGCGCATCCCCTTCGCCGCCCCCGCTGCAAAGCCGAAAGCCTCTTTGAAAACTGCCCTGGCAGACTCCGGGTCGGTGGGTTCAGCGAAGAACCCGGATTCCTTCATCCCGACCAGCACGGGGCGCATCTTGCTGAGGGATCGCAAGTTCGGCGATTCGCTTCCTTCAATCGCCGAAACGGCGTCCTCGAGCGCGCCTGGGTAGATGCCGCCCAGCACGCCTCCCAGAACGCGTTCCACAACCGAGCCGACCGAGGGCCTGAACCGGCACTTCCGCCAGACGGTCTTCTCGATGAGGCTCTCGTACTCCCTGGTCGTCCCCTTCTCCCCCTTCGGTCCTAGCCCTTTCCTCCACTCATCCTCGTTGCAGACGAGGAGGACCTTCTTCCTGCAGCCGACGACGAGGTGGTCGACCGCCCCGAGCAGCTCGCGAATGCCCATGTCGCACCTCTCCACGTCGTCTATGACGAGGAGGGTCTCGGGGCCGATGATGAGGTTCACGGCATTCAGCGGCGCCATCTTGAGATCGACGCCCGCCTTCTTCTCCAGCTCCCTGATCTTTTTCCCGAGGAACGATATTCCCGTGTCCTTGGCGAACCCGACGAGTGAATCCCACCTGCCCCTCTCCCCGCCGGCCGCGCACCCTATGGCGTATTTCGAGATGAAACCAGACTCAATCGCCCCGCAGAGCTCCGCTAAGTCCTTGGCGCCGTAGGCGGACGCCACCACGACGGGATGCCGGCTCTCATCCTCCTCCAGCTTCTCGGTCAGTGCGTGCTCGACAAAGTAGGTTTTCCCGCATCCCCATTCCCCGGTAAGCATGAGGGCGTACGAGTTCTCCTTGTCCTCGAGGTACTCCCTCACGACGCCGATGATGTCATCCTCGTTCACCTTGGTCGCTCCTTGTCCGCCATCGGTTTCCACCCTTACCTTTCCTATGGCCACGCGAGAGCCTACTCCAGCGCTTTCGGATCCCATTCGAACCCTTCGGCCTGCCGCCTTATCGCCGGGTCGATGCACTTCTTGACGAGCTCAAGCGCCGCGGCCGCGCGGTGCAAGCTAGTGGATGACCATTTCAAACAAATCTTTCGCGATAAAATCAACGCGCTTCTTAACGTCAAAACAACCATTCGCATAGCGTTTAGCAAAAGCTCTTGTAGTGGCATAACGCGATTCAGCGTATATGGGCAGCTTTTCCTTAAGCGATTTGTCTTTACATTTCGCGTTAAGTCGCTCTTCTAGCATGAGCAAGTTCCCAATAATCGAGTTTTCCTGAGCCTGCGAATCCGGAAGAATGTGCTCTATTGTGAATGCCTCAGAAACCCTAACACCAGACTTAAGCTCCTCGAGCAAGGCAAGGACCAACTTGCAGCGATCCTTCAACTTTGTTTCGCTATACAACGGCCACGAATGAGACCATCCAAGCGAAAGGAGATTAATTCGAAATGTTTCTTCTGAAGGCAGTTTTTCGTTAAAACTATTTTTCCACTCATCTAACACTTGCTGGGTGCAGTTCAACTCGATTGCGTATGAGTGTTTCACGATCGAATCCGATAGGTGGTTCGACTCCATTCCCCCGATTATCTTATAGCAAATATAGAACCGGTAAATAAATCCAATCGCATCATCATACTGCTCGCTCGTTAGCTGCTCTATTTCGCGAGCGTGCATTAAACTCATAAGAAGCGGCCTGAAGACGCGGACATTGTGTGTTCTTAAGAAACTCAAGATTTCCGCATTTCTGTCATCGCTGGTTGGCTCGACAATCTCTGCATAATATCCGGCTTTTAGCCTTAAATCATAGAGAAGATCAGCAGCCTTCTTTGGATCCGTAAAATCCCTTATTTTCTTATATGCTCCATCCTTGTCGCCTTGACCTAGGCGATATTTTTGAATTGCATAGTGACGCAAAAAAGCTTTCATGTTCGAGCCGACTGTTGCTTCAATTTCCGACCATACCTGTTTTGCATCATCGCGCTTTTCTATAGGATGGATATAGCGCATAATATAGTTCTTCAGAAGCTCATGGTCCTCAAGCTCGATACCTCGCGCATTCAATATTTCGAATATTGTGTACGAATCTTCCTCAGACGATGATTTGATGTTTACATATGCGACAGAAATGACCGCATCCCTGAAGGCCAGCAACTCCTCATCCTTCATCTTGGCGAAACTTGCACTGAAATATTGGAAGGCTTTAACGATCAGTTCGTCTTTTGATCCGGACGCGCGTTTGCTCTTCGAGAAAGCCACAGCAGACATGGCAGCCGCATCTTCAGGAGAGATAGCAATTACTCCTTCGACGATCCTCGTTAATGATAAATGATTCTCCGGAGCGACGATCGCGTGCTCAACATCCTTAGTATCTATCGCCACTAGATATTTTTTTGTGCCATTAGCGTGGTTAATCATATTCCTTTTCTTGAAAGCGAACATGAGGCTAGACAGCAAGAGCGTTAGGGTAATAACTCTTTGTTGACCATCAATTATTGTAAAAACCCCGAGGCTGTCTTCTTCTTCTTCCTCCATCAGCACTATCGAACCGATGAAATGCGACGTAGCAACTTCCTCTGTCACAAGCTTGATGTCTTCGAATAGATCTTTCCAGTTATGCTCATCCCACACGTAAGCGCGCTGATTGCGAGGGATTCTATAGATTGAGTCATTAAGCAGCTTTCCAACCGTACTCTGACGTGCTTCAAATGCCATGTTGATCCCTTGCCTTCGCAATAGTTTTGTCGGCCTTGCCGCCTCTCGGCGTCACCAACGCCTTCGCTACAATAAAAGTCGGCACATCGCCGAGCAGGGCCGCCTTTTCGCTCGCGAACATGCCGACTGCCCCAATCAATCTCCGTCGCTGCCATCATCGTCGATTAACCAACATGTCAGCAGCAGGCAATCGTCACGTCCACAGTCCATTCTATATGCCGGCTGAGCATGGGGCGAATCTTAATCGCCAAGATATCCAGGAAGCCCGAGCTTCCAGGGAAATGCCTTCAGACGCCTTACGTTGGGTAGGCCCCCTACAGAGATCTATTGGCCGTGCACCGCAAACAACGCGTTAGGCCGTTGCACGCAATCGGCCAGCCACCCAGCATCCCCAATCCGCACCACAACTCCCTACCCCGCTCCAGCCATCGTCATCTCCATACAGTGTCCAAACCCACACCAATAAAACCAACCCACGCAACAAGCAGCCCTCGCTTAGCAACCCAAACACCACCACAAGCCAGCAAGCAATCACCAGTCTGCGTTCGCAACATCGCTTGGAAAGGCAAATGCTTACCGCGCCCTTGAAACACGCCAAACTCGTCTACAACCTGCGGTTTTTCGTTTATACTGCAATCGTTGAAATGCCGGTACGCTTGCAGAATCGTACCTGTTCCGATTACAGAAAAGGGGCCGTCATGCGTAAGCCTGCCTCCTGCGTCCTTTCCATCGCGCTCTCGCTCGTAATGACGGTTGGTTTTATCCCGTCACCCGCGCTTGCCGAAATCGCCAGTGCGCCAGAACCCGCCGCGCAAAGCGCCGGCAAACCTAACGAGAGCCCAGCCGAAACCACGTCGGGCCAAGCCCGGGCAAACGATCAAATCAGCGCCGCCTCCGGCACCAATGTAACGGCCAACGCAACGCAGCCGATCGACGCCAGCATGTTCAGTATCGAGGACACCGACATTCGCTACACGGGCAATCCCGTGATGCCCACCGTCACGTCGTCGACCGTGCCGAGCGACCAGTACACTGTCGCCTACGAGAACAACGTAGCCATCGGTCAGGCGACCGCCGTTGTGACCGCCGACGACCAGAACTACAGCGGCACCTGCGCGATCCCATTTGAAATCAAACCGGCGAACGCGGCCGCGAACTACCAGCACAGCACCACCGCGCAAAGCGGCGACATCACGCTCACCGTCCAATGGAACGACCCGAGGCTCGGCCAGGAGACCACGTTCCATGTGACTACGACGGGCGGAAGCGGTGCGTACCAATTCCGCATGGACGCACCGACGTATATGGATCCCGACGGTAGCAGCGAAAGCGTTGCCGACCCCAGCCGTAACCAGTGGCAGCAATACACCGGCGAATGCACATCGCACGACTACCAGTTCGAAATGACCGCTAGCGGCACCTATTACCTGCGCTTTTACCTGATGGATAAGGCGGCCGGCGTGTACTATCTGCGCTCAAACGTGTTTGCGAGCGCGAACGACGACGCCTATCCGGCGGTCAGCGCCATCGTGAAGTCCGCAGTCGACAAATGCAGCGCCGATACCGACGGGTCCGACTACGCCCGCGCCCTGTGGCTGCACGACTGGACTCTTGACCAGCTGGAGTACGACCACAGCCTCAACTGGTGCTCGGCCGAAAGCGGCCTCACGCGCCACCAGGGCACCTGCGAGAGCTACCAGCGCATCTACTCCAAGCTCCTTGACGCCGCGGGCATCGCCAACGGCCGCATCACCGGCAACGGCCACACCTGGAACGCCGTAAAGATCGACGGCAAATGGTGCCAGATGGACCTAACCTGGGACGACACCAGCGACAACTGGTACGGGGACCTGGACCAGCGCCATCTGTACTTTGGCCTGACTGACGAGCTCATGGCAATCGCCCACTCCGACCACACGGCTAACTACCAGAAGACCGACTACGCCTACCGCTCGACCGACCTATCCAACAATTACTTTGTGCGAAACGGCAAGGCTGATGAATGGGCCGAAAAGTATGCCGACCGTATTCAGCAGCACTTGGATGCTAAGGCAGAAAGCTTTTCTATTGATGCTGATAACCAGTCGTTCCCGCCGAGCATCTCGGGAATTCAGAATGGGATTGTTGCTTATGCGATGAATCTGAGGGAGTGGAAGACTGATGGCGCAAAAGTTGAGCTTATGGCAGCATCTAGCGTCACAAAAGAATCGAACAGCAAATGGAGCGCCAAGTACGACTTCATGGCAAGCTATGAGACCACGTACGCCATAACAACCATGCCGAAGGACTGTGAATTATACAGCGGAGCCCAAGCCGAATTCACCGTAACGGCACCAAGCGCGACATCGTTCCAATGGCAATGCTCCGACAACGGAGGTTCGAGTTGGTACAACACGGGTATAGGCGGCGAAACTTCCAGGCAGAAAACCCTGAGGTTTGCATCCAATGCCCAGCTCGCGAAGAGGCTCTACCGCTGCCTAGTCTCGTTCCCAAACAGCAGCACCCTCGCAAGCGAGCCCGCACGCCTCGTCCTTGTCGCCCGATACGCCATCAGCTCCCAGCCCGAAGACTGCACAACTACCGCAGGGTCAACAGCGTTCTTCGCCATCGAAGCAGAGCGGGCTACTTCGTTCCAGTGGCAATGCTCCGACAATGAGGGCAGAACATGGTACAACACAGGAATCGGAGGTGAGACTTCCACGCAGGCGAGAATCGAGTTCACTGCAAGTACGGGATTGACAAAACGCCGCTATAGATGCTTGGCGTTCTTCCCTGATGGGACTAGCTCGGCTTCAAGCACTGCGCAACTAAAACTAAGCGCTAACCAAATAACCGGGCAACCGCGAGACACAGCTGCCTCGACAGGATCCGAAGCCTCTTTCTCCGTGCGAGCCCTAGGTGCCATCTCGTACCAGTGGCAATGTTCCGACAATGATGGAAAGGGCTGGTACGACACCGGGATTGGCAATGCCGCCTCAAAGCAGCCTACGCTGCGGTTCACCGCCAGTCCCGCACTTGCGAAACGTCTCTACAGGTGCGTTGTCACCTTCCAGGATGGAACAACGGCCGCGACTCAAAACGCCAAACTCTCGTTATTGTCAAATAAAGAGAGGATCACCACGCAGCCGAAAGACTGCGCAACGAGCGTAGGAATTGAGGCCTCGTTCTCAATCGACGCTGAGCACGCGGCCGCATTTCAATGGCAATGTTCTGACAACGGAGGCAGGACCTGGTACAACACCGCAATCGGAGGTGTCACCTCGAAAAGTTGCACCATGAGTTTCATTGCAACCGAAGGCTTGGCAAAGAGGCTGTTCCGATGCTTAGTCTCCCTCGAAGACGGTTCGACGCAAGCCTCCGAGGCAGTCAGGCTGCTTCTGCGGTAAAGGCGATCTCATACTTTAAAGCGCCCGCAAAGCCGCTACCGGATATCACAGACCCCACGGCCACCGGAGACGTACAAAGTGTCACCAACGACCATGTCGCCCATGGGGCTGGCCAACATCACGGCGAACTCTGCGATCTCCTCGGGCATGGCGAACCTGCCAAGCCTGTTGTCCTCAGCGGAGATGCTGTCGCCCTTCTCGACGTCAAGAAGAGGAGTCGCCGTACTGCCGGGCGCAATCGCGTTGACTACAATGCCATGAGGAACCAGGGCGGATGCCATGCCCTCAGTGATGCCCTTCAGGCCCCACTTCGACACGCGGTAGGGAGACCATGCGGGCTCGTTGCCGGCCGAGGACGAGACGATAAGGATATGCCCATTGCTGACCTTATCGGAAATCATGCGCTTTGCAACAGACTGCACCATGAAGTAGACGCCGCGCAGGTTGATGTCCAAGATGCGATCGTATTCCTCAACTGAAAAATCGAGAAACCCGCCCATGGAGACGTCCTCGGTGTGAACGCCGGCAGAATTGACTAGGATATTGATGGGGCCGTAGAATGCCACCGCCTCGTCGATGACTTTCGAAAAGGTGTCTGGCTCGGCAAGGTCGACAACAACCCCGGCGCAATTCCCGCCAAGCTCTAACACCACCTTGTCGACCTTCGCGCGCCTAGTGCCGGCGATGACAACATTCGCGCCGTTCTTCAGGAACGCCTTGGCGACCGCCTTGCCGATACCGCCTGAGCCTCCCACTACGAGGGCGGTCTTCCCCTTGAGCAAGGATTCATCGCCGACGGTCTGCATCACAGGCTGTATATTCTTGGCTTTGAGAGCGACGATGCCCTGCTTGATTGCGTGCTTTAAATTCGCCATGCACCTACTCCTCGACATCCATGAACTTGCCTTTATCGGCCTCGAGCCCCTTCCGATTTCGATCTATGACCAGCTTCGCGTAAAGCACGGGTGCCATTCCGCAGCATGCAATCTTTACTTTCTCGGAACGGCCGACCTCGCTGTTCTTGAACACGGACAGCCAGTTCTTCCTAACGTACGCCGTACATTCTTTCACGAGTTCACCTTCGGAGTCCATTTCATCCGCACCTATTATCTGAGTGAGTAGGAACTCGTAGTTTCGCCAGATATGCCAATCGCATGCGTGGCGAACCATCGGAGTGTCCAGAGTCAAGTTCTCTTTAATGAATTTAATATTTCCAAGGGCGTTCTTGCCATTTTGAACGTTGTGGTTGGTAAGACCGCTACCCATGTTATTCAAACGGTAGTTGTAAACCTTACGTCTACCGACGCCCACATGATTAGAGTGCTGTGCAACCTCGGTAGCAAAGTACAGACCCTCGCCGAACCAAGGAACGGAAAACGAAATATTGTTGTCGACAACTACGGAGCGTTTGTACAACTTATTCCAAGGCCCTAGTCTCATAAAGGGATAGATGATGGCAGAGGTAGCGCGCTCTGCCGACCAGGTCTCTCGGACATCCTCAACAATCTGCTCCCTATCGCGCGTTGTAAAGAGATTCACCGAGTAGGACATGTCGGAGCCGGTGTTCTCTGCCAAGTCGACCAAATATTCGACGCAATCGGGCTCCAGCCAGTCGTCACCGTCCACAATCATGAGATAGTCACCCGTCGCGACACCAAGTCCCGCATTCCTAGCGGAGCAAGTGCCGCCATTAGGCTTGTGAATAACAATAGCCCTAGGGTCACGTGTAGCATAGTCATCACAGATGCGACCGCTGTCATCGGGAGAACCATCGTCAACGAGAATAATCTGGAGATTCTTATGGGTTTGAACCTCAAAGGAATGAAGAAGCTTCGGCAGAAATTGTTCAGATTTGTAAACAGCGACGATGATGGAAACAGATGGCTGACTCAAAATACGACCTTCCATTCATTATTCTAGCGAGCAAGACAGGCGGAGAACTCGCCAACGGTGTCACAAAGGAACTCCAAGGAGGACTCACGGTTGACGGCAAGTGACTCATTGACGCCCGCCCAATCAAAATCGTTGAGGCAAAGCTCTTCTGGCTGAAGCTCCGTGCTTATGCGGGAATCCAACCCGTAGCGAGAAAGAATTGCTTTGTTACGCTCCGCATACTGCTCAGGCAGAATATCGACAAAGGGCGTATTGAACAGCAACGAAAAAGCAGTCCCGTGGAATGAGTCCGTGAGCACGCAGGTAGCATTGTCAAACAGCCAAAGGAATTCATGAAGCGACGGGTAGAACAAATTCTTCCCCATCGTCTTACGAAGCGACGGACGAATGCTAACGACCTCGAGGCCGAGTGACTTGCATGCGGCAGCAGAATAGCGGTCGAATGCATCGCTTGGATGCAGGTTGTAGATCAGGCAGTACTTCCCATTCACCCCACGGGGAGCACGAGGCTCAACACGATCAAACCAGGCCTCCTTTGAGAGCAGGTGCACGGGGTCGACAACGGTTTGCGCCTCAAGTCCCATTTCCTCAAGAGTTTTCTGCCCACTTTCCTCGCGCACTGAAAGCCTATCAAAGCGCGCAAACGCTTTGGCGGCACGTTCGCGTTCGCGTGGATCGAGGCCATTTTTACCAAAGGAGGAAGAGAAGGAGAACTTGTAGGCATCGTCTGATGCGCTCTCCAAAAGGTAGGCGCCCTCGATGTTTCCATCAGACATGATGTTCCACACTTGGTCGCCTCCCACACAAAGGACAGGATACTCCGCAAGAAGCTTACCGAGCTCTTCTGAGTCGGTAACCCTACGGCTCTGCCTCAACAAATCACTCCTCATCGCCTCGAACTTACGGGCACCAATCGCTTTTGGAATCGCACGAATCGGACCGAGCGCGCCAGAGGTCCTCATGGCATCTGCTAAAGGAAAGTCTCGGGGGATGCGGTAGTCAACATACTCAGCATTGATACCCATTGAGGCGAACGCATCCTGAAGGGCATATGCTTGCAGAATGGAACCGTAGTTCGGCACTGCATGGCGTGACAATATACCGACACACTTTTTCATTTCTTATTCCTTACCTTTCGCAATCGGCGGTAACACTTCGAGACGGAAACAAGTATCCGCGCGCGAGCCAAATGCGACTCACGCACATAATTGCCTCAGTAAGGCAACGGACGATGCAAATGACCTGCAAACTTGCGACTCCTATTGCAGACACGGTCAAAAGCGAAACAATGCAAAATACAGCAGATCCAACTGTGGTGAAGGTAACCTCAGTGACTTTGCCAGAGGCGCCAAGAATCGGCCAGCCGATCATCGTTGCATAGAAGGAAAACACGAGTACGGGTGAAGCCCAGGCGATAACCCAGGAACCTGATAGATAGTCCTTGCCACCGAGCACGAGCATAACTACATCGGAAAGTGCTGCGAAAGCGATGGTGCCAATGAGCAGGACGGGTATAGAGACAAGGAGCAACTTCCTTGCAAAACCGTAGTCACCCCCCTTGACCATATGGGGGTACAGACTGTTCACAATTGGCGAATAAAGGGACTGGATGGCATTAATTGCAGTCACAGCAAGGGACCAGTAGGAAATCATCGCCTTGTTGGTAATCACGATACCAATCAAAAGCGTAGTGAAACCGGAAAAAACGACGGAGGCCATGTTCGAGAAACAATAGAGCGCGGAAACCTTCAGCTCTGAAAGCGCCTCGCATAGGGGCACGAACGTAATGGTGGTACCGAACATTCGCTTGGCGGAAATGAAAGACCAGGCAAGGGCAATAACGCTCGAAAGGATGTCGAGAATAGGAATCCACAGAATGTCATCGATAGAATGGACAACGACGAACGTCAAGGCAGTAGAGACACCCTTCGAGACAAAATAGCGAGTCGTCAATGGACCCATGTTTTCATGTCCCTGGAAAAGAAAGTCCGGAGCAAGTGCCTTACCGAATACAGCAACAAATGCAAGCATGGTATATAGCATGTTCGAATGAGTAATGGGGATGAACCAGGCCACAACAACAACGACAGCGCCGGTCACTACACCAAGCAATAGGCGAGCCTCTGTCACAGCGCCGATAGCCCGGTTCTCCTCTTCGACAGTCTCGGATTTTGCTATGCGTTTAGTACCGGAAAGGTTGAAGCCAAAATCGACGAAAGTCTGGGCGAAAGTCATGAACGACACAACATACGCGTAGATCGCGTAACCCTCCGGCAGAAGCACACGAGTCAGATAAGGCAGCGTAATGAGGGGAAAAATGTACTTAACAATCTGCAGTCCGTACTGCCAAACGACATTGCTGTAGAAATGTTTGTGTTGAGAACTCAAAACTAAACTCCGAACAAACCATGAAGAATAAAGCAGGACATATCGGCGACGCTTGCAAGATAAGCCCACTGAACGACAAAACCGATAACCGCAATAATCGCAAGTGCGATATCTATAAATAGATTTACGGCATCATCCTTATGACTCAAAGAAGCTAAGACAAACAACGTTGAGCAAGGCATCGCATACCGAAAGAAAACATCTGCGGCAAAAAATACTGAAACTGCAATGCATAGGGCAGACCAAATGCCTGAAAAAACAAGCAAACCGGATTTAGAAACGTCGTAACGCCTAAACACCAAAAGGATGCAGAAAACAGCGATAGCTTCAAAATAATATCGGTACCCCATAAGCAACACACTATGTTGAGATGCCGCGGCCCATCCCCAATCGCTGAACTCGCTATATACAGAAAACTTATCCAAAGCGCTCATAAATAGAGAAAGAACAGGTATCGTCCTGAAGGAGGCCGGTAAGGCGGCGGAAAGCATATTCGATAAAGGAAGTAATGCAAGACTGATGCCGTAAATGGCAATCTCATTTTTTACGAAAAGCAGCACAACTCTTAAAGCTATCACCGGTAAAACAGATGAATGAGTAGAGGCGGCAAAGGCGTAAAGCAAAATCAATACAACCGGCCCGGTACGCTTCCCAAAGTCCAAATAGAGTGCCAACAGAAGCAACGAAAAAGCCGGGGTACTTTTTGCATAAGAGAGAACGTTGAAAAACGGTGGGATTGCCACTGAAATCAAAAGGGCGGCACAAGTCCTCCTAAACGACCACCCCTGAAGCGCGGCATAATCGTCAACAATAAAGGCCAAGACTGAGTAAAAAGTTGCTGTAACTGCGCTTCGCAGAAGATGGTCATCATTAAATCTCGAAACAATCCAAGCAAAAAGGTTGTAACCATGAGACCCCACAGAGGAATAGACACCCTTGATTGAAAGGAGGTCCCAAAATGATGTCTCACGAAAGATAGGCAGACTGTTGGTATATCGATCAATGTCAGCCATTAATGTCGTATTAACCCCATAGGCAATTGCGCCAGAGCAAAGACCAACAAGAATCGCCAAGCCCACACTCGAATGCTTCTCGGACCTAATATAAAGAATAATGAAGAAAATCGAAGCAAAAGGAAAGAGAAAGCATGATAGAAGGGCGAGGAGAAAATAGGCGTTGTTATATGCACCGGCGTCAGATTTGCGAGGAGCAATGCGATGCGAGTTTGACAAATCAAGCTCGAGTGTATCCATCATCCTACGACCTTTCCGGTCAAGTTGCCGTAAAGGCTGTATACAAGATTATGAAGTGCTGGCGAAGATGCAAAAAGCCCGCAGCGAAAGCGCCAAGTCTTGCTCGCAAGAGGGTTGCCGGCGACCTTCCTGCAGCGTTTCCTCGCATTAAGGATATAAGCCTTAGCCTTGCGCCTGTCGATGCATTTATTCAAATCCAGCCTCGACGCAACGCGAAGAGAGCAAAAAGCCTCAAAGCAAGCAAACGCATCTTTCAACTCAGGTCTATCATCAACCACGTCTCTCACAGTTGACAAAGACGCTTCCATGCCCTCAAGGTGTTTGTCTTCGTATTTCTTATTCGTAGTAATGGAACCCTCGCGGGCAAGATAGCCATAAAGCTCTGCGCCAGAAATACAAGCCTTATCAACGCTAGAGAAGACAGTAGCTTCAACGCCAAAGTCCTCGAACAGTTGCCCCTCGGGAAACGCAAGGAGTGGGAATAGTTCCCTAGCGTACAGCTTCGCGCAGGCAGAGCCGGACTCACCGTTAAGCAGAAGCAACATTCCAAGAAGTTCGTCGCCGGAAACGATCTTGCCTTCACCAATCTCTTGACAACCAAAGTCTTCAGTCGAGTCAATTTTCTTATATTCACATGTGACAAGGGGCGCACCGGTCTTCTGCGCAAGGGCAACCATATGTCCTACAGCCCTCTCGTCCAGAACGTCGTCACCGTCCACAAATGTAACGAAGTCACCTGTGGCGCAGGCAAGGCCGAAGTTTCGAGCGGAGGATAGGCCTCCGTTCTCCTTGTGCACAAGCTTAACGCGATCGTCATCTGCAATGGTACGGACACAGATATCTGCCGTATCGTCGGTCGCCCCGTCATCAACGACCAAAATTTCTATATTTTTATACGTCTGGCCCATAAGGGAGCGAAGACAAGCCGCGGCGCATTCGCCCACGTTATACATGGGGACGACGATGCTTACCTTTGGGGTCTTACCGTTTTCCACTGGGAAGCCACCCCTCACCGACAAATCGTTTAATGGGTTTAGCGGGAACCCCGGCAACGATTACGTTGTCGGGAACGTCATGAGTCACCACCGCATTGGTACCGATAATCACGCCGTTTCCAATGCTCACACCAGGCATCACCGCTGCACCTTCGCCTATCCACACGTTATCGCCAATGCGCACGGGCTTAGTAACGATCTTTCGATCATCGGGCGCCATATCGGGCAACGAGGGATCGTCGTCATAGGACCCATGACTGTTATCAGATATAAAAATATTCGAAGCCATGAGCACGTTATCTCCGATAACGACACTCTCATGCGCAGAGATATGAACTCGATCGTTTATCTTGCAGTTCTTGCCAACAATTAGAGGGGTGCCGTCACCAGCAAGGTCGAAACGACAAGAATAACCACAGGTGAAGCCCTCACCATAAACGAAGCGACACTTGCCACCACGAAGGTAAAAGGGGCGGCGGACAAGTCTCGCACCAGGGAACAACACCTTGGTGAGAAGCAGCGCCCACACATTTTTAAACGTCTCGGAAGGACCATATTGACCAAACATCAGGCTTCACCATCCTGTATGGCGAAAGCCTTGAGGTACTCCCCCAGCTCTTCCTCCCAGTCGGGCATGTGGAAGCCGGCGGACTCCAGCTTGGAGAGGTCGAGCGCGGAGTGGACCGGGCGCGGGGCGATGGGGCCGGCGGCATTCGCGTAGTAGTCGGCGGTCGATACCGGCACGACCTTGTCCCCGTTGCCGTTGGCGGCCTCGAAGACGGCGCGGGCGATGTCCGCCCAGGACTTCACCGCGCCGGAGCCGGTGCAGTTATAGGTGCCGTAGGGGGCCTTCGCGTCCAGCACGTGGAAGGTCGCCTCGGCCATGTCGCGCGTGAAGGTCAGGCGGCCCAGCTGGTCGTCCACGACGGTAACCTGCTCCAGCTTGTCCTCCGGGTCGGCGACGCGGTCTGAGAGTGCCTTCATGGTCTTCACGAAGTTGTGTCCCTCGCCGATGACCCAGCTGGAGCGCATGATGTAGTGGCGCGGGCACCCTGCCACGGCGATGTCGCCGGCGGCCTTGGTCTGGCCGTAGACGGACAGCGGGCTGAGAGGCTCGTCCTCGTCATGCACCTCGGCGGTGCCGTCGAAGACGTAGTCGGAGGACACGTGCACGAGGGTGATCCCGTACTCGGCGCAGGTGCGGGCGAGAAGGGCGGGGCCGGTCGCGTTGGCCTTCCAGGCGATGACACGGCCCTCGGGGGTCTCCGCCCTGTCGACCGCCGTGTAGGCGCCGCAGTTGATGACCGTGCCGTAGAGCGACCAGTCGTACTGCGCGTAGGCGTCCGGGTCGGACATGTCGAAGGTGTCGATGTCGCAGAAGTCGAAGTCCTTCGCGACGCCGCGCTCCTCGGCGAGCGCGCGGACCGCATGACCCAGCTGGCCGTTGCAGCCGGTGACGAGGGTACGCCTGGGCGCCATGGGGATGACGTCCTTGAGCATCGGGTGGTTTTTGTCCGCCTCGGAGACGGTGGCCTGATCCAGCGGGATGGGCCACTCGATGGCGAGCTCCGGATCGGCGAGGTTCACGAAGGTGTAGGTCCTCTTCAGCTCGAGCGACCAGTGGGCGTCCACCAGGTAGGTGTAGGCGGTGCCGTCCTCGAGCGCCTGGAAGGAGTTGCCCACGCCGCG